>DATMER010000012.1:0-67343 GCA_035556715.1 Thermoanaerobaculia bacterium | reverse complement strand
GGACGCCCTGCCGGTCACCGAGCAGACCGACCTCCCCTTCCGCTCCACCAAGCGCGACACCTTCCTCGGCCAGGAGATCGGGGTGGCCCACGCCTGCGGGCACGACATCCACACCTCGGTGCAGCTCGGCGTGGCCAAGGTCCTGAAGTCGCTCCAGGCGGACATCCCCGGCACCGTGGTCTTCGTCTTTCAGCCGGCCGAAGAGGGTCCGCCACCCGGGGAAGAGGGGGGCGCCGAGCTGATGCTCGAAGAGGGCGTGTTCAAGGACATCAAGCCCGCCGCCATCTTCGCCCTCCACTCCTTCCCGGACCTGAAGGTCGGCGAGGTGGGGTACAACCCCGGCCCGACCATGGCCGCGGTGGACCAGTTCATCGCCAAGATCAAGGGCAAGCAGTCGCACGGCGCCTACCCCCACCTGGGCGTGGACCCCATCGTCATGGCCTCCCAGGCGGTGCTCGCCCTGCAGACGATCCGCTCGCGCAACCTCTCCCCGCTGGAGCCGAGCGTGATCACCGTCGGCATCTTCCGCGGCGGGGAGCGCTTCAACATCATCCCCGGCGAGGTGCACCTCGAGGGGACCGTGCGCACCTACAACGAAGAGGTGCGCAACGAAGTCGAGCGCCGCATGCGCGAGATCCTGGACGGGATCACCCGGGCGGGCGGCGGCTCCTTCGAGATGGATTACCAGAAGAATGCGCCGGCCACGGTCAACGACCCGGCGCTGAGCCAGACTTCCGCCGCCCTCCTGGAGAGGTCGATGGGGGCCGGCAACGTCAAGCGCGTCGAGCCCTCCATGGGCGGCGAGGACTTCGCCTACTTCGCGAACCAGGTCCCCGGGTTCTACTTCCGGCTGGGCATCGTCGCCCCGGGGACCACCTCCGGCGGCCTCCACACCCCGACCTTCCGCGCCGACGACAGCGCCGTCGCGGTGGGGATGAAGGCGATGTCGAGGCTCCTCGTGGACTGGCTCGCCGAGGGGAGATAAACCTTTTCAATCCGATCTGGTCTTTCCGAGGTGATGGGATGCAAAACGTAGGGCCGTACCAGAGCAGCCACGGGATCGATAGACATGGCATCACGGATGCCGGCACAGTGTACTGGAACCTCCCTCCGGCCCGGTTGCATGAGCTGGCGATCCTGCGCGGCGAGGGCGTGACCGCGGCCGAAGGGCCGATCGTCTGCCTCACCGGTTCGCACACCGGCCGCTCCCCCAACGACAAGTTCATGGTCGGCGATCCCGCGATCGACGGCGACATCTGGTGGGGGGACGCCAACCGCAAGTTCGACCGCGAGAAATTCGAAGGGCTGCTCGCCCGCGCCCGGGAGCACGTCCGCGGAAAGGACCTCTTCGTCTTCGACGGTTATGCTGGGGCCGATCCCCGCTATCGCATGCGGGTTCGGGTCATCACCGAGAACGCCTGGCACAACCTCTTCGCCCGCAACATGTTCGTGCGCGAGGAAGACCCGCAGGCGCTCGCCGGATTCGAGCCCGAGTTCATCGTCTTCAACGTCGCCTCGCTCCAGGCCGACCCGGGCCGCGACGGCACCCGCAGCGCCACCTTCATCCTGCTCGACCTCGCCCGCCGGATGGTCCTGATCGGCGGCACCCAGTACGCGGGAGAGATCAAGAAATCCATCTTCAGCGTGATGAACTACTACCTGCCCAAGCAGGGAGTGCTCTCCATGCATTGCAGCGCCAACTACGGCGCCACCCGGGACGACGTGGCCCTCTTCTTCGGCCTCTCGGGCACGGGCAAGACCACCCTCTCGTCCGACCCGGACCGCACGCTCATCGGCGACGACGAGCACGGCTGGAGCGCCGACGGCGTGTTCAACATCGAGGGTGGCTGCTACGCCAAGGTGATCAAGCTGAGCGCCGAGGGAGAGCCCGAGATCTATCGGACGACCCGCACCTTCGGGACGATCCTGGAGAACGTGGCCTGCGATCCCGACACCCGCAAGCTCGACCTCGACTCCGACCGTCTCACCGAGAACACCCGCGCCAGCTACCCTCTCACTCAACTGAACAACGTGGACTTGGGCGGCATGGCCGGTCATCCGAAGAACATCGTCTTCCTGACCTGCGACGCCTTCGGAGTGCTCCCCCCCATCTCCCGTCTCACCCCGGACCAGGCCATGTATCACTTCCTCTCGGGGTACACGGCCAAGGTGGCGGGCACGGAGAAGGGGATCACCGAGCCCAAGGTGACCTTCAGCACCTGTTTCGGAGCGCCCTTCCTGCCGCTCCACCCGAGCGTCTACGCCGGCATGCTCGGCGAGAAGCTGACCCGGCACGGCGCGAAGGTCTGGCTGCTCAACACCGGCTGGACGGGCGGTCCCTACGGTGTAGGGAAGAGGATCAAGCTCAGTTACACCCGCCGCATGGTGACCGCGGCCCTCTCGGGAGAGCTCGACGACATCGAGACCTGGAACGATTCCAACTTTGGCCTGGCCGTGCCGCTCCACATCGAAGGGGTGCCCGACCAGGTGCTCCGTCCGCGGGAGACCTGGAAGAGCCCCGCGGACTACGACGCCAAGGCCACCCAGCTCGCCGAGATGTTCGCGGACAACTTCGAGAAGTACGAGGACCAGGTGAGCGAGGGCGTGAAGTCCGCGGGTCCGCGCAAGGTCAAGGCGGGGTAGCCAGCCTTGCAATGACCACCTCCAGCTCATGGGCACCGCGCTACCGTCTCACACCGGCAATGGCGCGTGCCCTCATGGAGGTGGGAGCGGCGGCCGCGGTCGTGGAGCACGTCGCGATCCCCCCGGCCATCCATGAAGAGTTGAGGCACCGGGCTCGGCTGCGCTCGACGCACTTCTCCACCCGCATCGAAGGCAACCGCCTGACGCTGGCCGAAGCCGAAAAGGCCATCGGGGCGATCGGAGAAAATCGCGCTCCCTTCCACGGTCGCGAGCGGGACGTGACCGAAGTCCGGAACTACTGGAACGCTCTCCTGAGGGTGGAAGAGTGGGCCGCGAGCGGCCGGCCCCTGACCGAGGAGCTCATCCAGCGGATTCACGGCCTCGTGGAGAGAGGAGCCCGCGCCAGACCGAGCGCCTGGCGGGACGGACAGAACGTGATTCGCGACTCGGAGTCCGGCGCCATCGTCTACCTGCCACCCGAGGCGAAAGACGTGCCGCTCCTGATGTCCGGACTGGTCTCCTGGGTGAGGCAGGTCGAGGAGGAGCAGCTTCCGGTCCCCATCATCGCCGGGCTCGCCCATTACCAGTTCGTCACGATCCACCCCTATTACGACGGAAACGGCCGGACGGCCCGGCTCCTCGCCACGTTCCTCCTTCATCGCGGAGGTCACGGGCTGCAAGGGCTCTTCTCCCTGGAGGAGCACCATGCCCGGGATCTGGCAGCCTACTATGGCTCCCTCGCGGTCCATCCGCACCACAACTACTACGAAGGCCGGGCCGAAGCCGATCTGACCCCATGGCTGGAGTACTTCCTCAACACCCTGGCAGGAGTGTTCACCGCCGCCAAGAACGAAGCCCTGCGGGCGGCGGAGGCCGGGATTTCCCTGGAGCCTGAGGCGCTACGCCGTCTGGAGCCGCGGGCACGCACGGTGCTCGGGCTTTTCGCGAGGCACGAGCGGATCACCGCCCACCAGGTGGCCGCCGCGCTCGGTCTTTCCGAGCGCTCGGCCCGCCTCCTGCTCCGGAAGTGGGTGGGTCAAGGCTGGATCGAGGTGGCCGACTCCGCGCGCCGGACGCGCGCCTACTCGTTATCGGCAATCTATCGGCAATTCATCGGCAATCCATCGGCAGACCCGGAGCGCTAGCAACCCTCCCCCAAGGACTCCCCTCCTGGCCTGCCCCCGTCAGGCCCAGGTAAGGTTTTTGTAAGGGATGTAAAGCCTGCCCCTTCCCGGAAATCATTGGTTTTCCTGGGCTTGTTCGTTCTGGTGAGTGCAAGAACGAGGAGGGAAGCCATGAGCCAGATCGAACAGACACAACAGCAACCGGCCGACATCCTGGCGACCCTGGGGCTGGATGACAGCGGCCGTCGCAGATCGTGGACGCGCCGGGTCCTCTGGACCCTCATCGTGGTCGCGGTCATCGCCGCCGGCCTCACTCTGCGGAGCCGTCAGGGCGGAGAAACGACCTCGAGCTACGTCACCAGCCCGGCCAACATAGGCGATCTCGTGGAGACCGTCTCCGCCACGGGCACCCTCAAAGCCCTCGACACCGTCGAGGTGGGCTCGGAGTCGTCGGGGACGATCCGGGAGGTCCTGGTGGACTTCAACGACCGGGTCGAAAAGGGGCAGGTCCTCGCCACCATCGATCCCGAGCAGGCCGAGGCCCGCGCCGATGAAGCGTCTGCCCAGCTCCGCGCCGCCTTTGCCTCCGTCAACCGCGCCCAGGCCACGGCGGAGGAATCCGCCCAGAGCCTCGCGCGGTCGCGGGGGTTGAGAGAGGCCGGGCTGATCTCGGAGCAGGACTTCGACGCTGCCCAGGCTACGGCGCGGAGAGCCCAGGCCGATGTGGCCTCGGCCCGCGCCCAGGCCACGGTCGCCGAAGCGGCTCTCGCCGAATCCCGCTCCAACCTGCAGAAGACCGCGATCCGCTCCCCCATCGAGGGCATCGTCCTCTCCCGAGCAGTGGAGCCGGGGCAGACCGTGGCCGCGTCCTTCCAGACGCCGGTGCTCTTCACCATCGCCCGCGACCTCACCGACATGGCCCTCCACGTCCAGGTGGACGAGGCCGACGTCGGCAAGGTCCGGGAGGGGCAGACGGCCACCTTCACCGTGGATGCCTATCCCCAGCGCGAGTTCGCCTCGCAGGTCGTCTCCCTGCGCAACGTGGCCACGGCCGCGGAGAACGTCGTGACCTACGAAGCGGTGCTCGCGGTGGACAACGCCGAGCTGCTGCTCCGTCCGGGCATGACCGCGACCGCCTCGGTCGTCACCGACAGCAAGGAGGACGTCCTGCTGGTGGCCAACGCGGCGCTGCGCTTCACGCCTCCCGAAGTGGCCGCGGCCGAGCAGGGCGGGCGCCAGGGAGGCCTGTTCCTCCCTGGGATCAGCCAGAGAGGCCCCCGGGGCGGCCAGCGACAGCAGGGGCAGCAGTCCGGAGACTCCTCCCGGGAAAAGAGAGCGAGCGGCACCGTCTGGGTCCTGCGCCAGGGTCAGCCGGTCTCCGTCCCGGTGACTCCGGGAGCGACCGACAGCCGCAGTACGGAAATCAGCTCGCCGCAGCTCAAGGCCGGGGACGAGGTCATCGTCGACATCGCCGTCCAGGAGGAAAAGTCATGAGCAAGCCGCTTCTCGAGCTGCGGGGAATCCGCAAGGTCTACGGCGCGGGGCAGGCCGCGGTCGAAGCGCTTCGCGGGATCGACCTGACGATCCACCAGGGAGAGTTCGTGGCCGTGATGGGCACGAGCGGCTCCGGCAAGTCGACCTGCATGAACCTCGTGGGCTGCCTCGACGTCCCCACTTCGGGCGAGTACCTCTTCCAGGGGGTGGACGTGGGCAAGCTCGACCGCAACCAGCTCGCCCTGGTGCGGAGGAACTACATCGGCTTCGTTTTCCAGGGGTTCAACCTGCTGCCGCGTACCACGGCCCTGGAAAACGTCGAGCTGCCGCTGATCTACAAGCGAATGCGCGCCGCGGAGCGCCGCCGTCTCGCTCGTCAGGCCCTGGCATCGGTCGGCCTCGCCGGCCGTGAGGACCACACTCCGGCCGAGCTCTCCGGCGGACAGCAGCAGCGCGTGGCGATCGCCCGCGCCCTGGTCACCGACCCGGTGCTCCTGGTCGCGGACGAGCCGACCGGCAACCTCGACACCGCCACCAGCGACGAGGTCATGCAGCTCCTGGCCGAGCTCAACCGCGAGCGGGGCGTGACCATCGTCATGGTCACCCATGAGCCGGACGTCGCCGCCTGGTCCCGGCGGCAGATCGTATTCCGCGACGGGCTCATCGTCGACGAACAGATGAAGGAGGAGGCTGCCTGATGTTCCTCTCCACCCTGCTCATGTCCCTGCGCGAGATCCGCAGGAATACCCTGCGCTCGCTTCTGACGATGCTCGGAGTGATCATCGGCGTCGGCGCCGTGGTTGTCCTCGTCACCCTCGGCGAGGGGGCGAGCGCGAAAGTCGAGGCCGACATTGCCAAGCTCGGCGACAACCTCCTCATCGTCTCCACCGGCGCCAACCGGCGGGGACCCTCCTTCAGCGCCGCCCGCTCCTTCGAACGGGCCGACGTCGCCGCGATCGAGAGCGAGGTCTCCGGCCTGGCCGGCATCGCTCCGGCCGCGCAGCAGCAGACGCCGGTGGTCTCCGGCAACCGCAACTGGCGCACCTCGGTCATCGGCACCACGCCGGACTACCTCGACGTGCGCGGCTACGAGGTCGGCTCGGGCCGGGCGTTCACCGAAACCGAGGTCACCTCCGGCCGGGCGGTGGTCGTCCTGGGCGAGACCGTGCGCAAGGAGCTGTTCGGAAGCCAGGACCCGATCGGCCAGCAGGTCCGCATCGGCCGCATGCCGGCCGAGGTGATCGGCGTCCTCTCCGCGAAAGGCCAGGCGGCCATGGGCCAGGACCAGGACGACGTCGTCCTCCTGCCCCTGGTCACCTTCCAGCGCCGCATCGCGGGCAACACCGACATCTCCTCCATCTACATCTCGGCGGCGGAAGGACGTCCGACTGTCCTCGTCCAGAGCCAGATCGAATCGCTCCTGCGCCAGAGGCGGCGCCCCAGCGGCGAGGACGACTTCAACGTGCGGGACATGGCGGAGATCGCCGCCACCATGGCCAGCGCCACGGGAGCGATGACCGCGCTCCTCGGAGCGATCGCCGGAGTCAGCCTGCTGGTCGGAGGCATCGGCATCATGAACATCATGCTCGTCTCCGTCACCGAGCGGACGCGCGAGATCGGCATCCGTCTCTCGATCGGAGCCCTGCCGCGGGAGGTCCTGCTGCAGTTCCTCGTCGAGGCGGTCGTCCTGTCCAGCCTCGGGGGCACTCTCGGAATCCTCGCCGGACTCGGCGGCGGCTGGTTCGCCGCGGGCGCTCTCGAGGTCCCCTTCGTGATCCTGCCCCAGATCGTGCTGGTCGCCTTCCTGTTCTCGGCCGCCGTGGGAGTCGTGTTCGGGATCCTGCCTGCCCGCCGGGCGGCACGCCTCAACCCGATCGAAGCTCTGCGGCACGAATGAGGGACTGTACAATCTCCCTTCATGAACTGCCGCTACATCACCGCCGACGTCTTCACCACCCGGCCGCTGGAGGGCAATCCTCTGGCGGTCTTTCCTGATGCCCGGGGCCTGTCCGACCAGCTCATGCAGCGGATCGCCCGGGAGCTCAACCTCTCAGAGACGGTCTTCGTCCTCCCGCCGGACGAGCCGCGGAACACCCGCTGCCTGCGGATCTTCACCCCGAAGTCCGAGCTTCCCTTCGCGGGCCATCCCACGGTGGGCACGGCCTACGTGCTCGCCGCCCTGGGAGAGATCCCGCTTACCGGCGACGAAACGAGGATCGTCTTCGAAGAGGGCGTCGGCCCGATCCCCGTCCTGATCCGCAGCGAGGAGGGGCGTCCGGTCTTCACGCAGCTTTCGGTGGCGAAGCTCCCCGAGCAGGGTCCGACGCCGCCCGAAGCGGCCGAGCTGGCGGAGATGCTCTCCATCCCTGCGGACGACGTGCTGACCCAGGGAGAGGACCATCCCCAGGGCTTCTCCTGCGGCGGCCCGTTCCTCTTCATCCCTCTCCGCAGCCGGGATGCGTTGCGCCGGGCGAGACTGCGGATCGACGTCTGGGAGGAAGTCCTGGGCGGTGGCTGGGCCCGGGAGGTCTACCTGTTCTGCCGCGAGCCCGAGCTTCCCGGCTCACACATCCGGGCGCGCATGTTCGGGGCCGACATCGGCATCGGGGAAGATCCCGCCACGGGAGCCGCGGTCTCCGCCCTCGGCGGCTATCTGGGAATCCGTGCGCCGGAGCGCGACGGCACCCTCACCTGGATCGTCGAGCAGGGCTTCGAAATGGGCCGTCCCAGCCTCCTCCACCTCGAAGTGGACAAGCAGGGAGGCGAGATCACCGCCGTCCGGGTCGGAGGGAGCTCGGTGCTGGTCTCGGAAGGAACCATGGAAGTCCCGGAAGTCTGACTCCCGTCATCCACTTTCTTTTAGATCTCCTTCTCCGCCTGTAACGAAGTTCGTTGCGGGCCGCCTGAGCGTGTACAGCCTCGGGAACGGCGGCTTGGGGAAAGCTCCCCTTGCGCCGATGGCTGCAACACGGGCAACAAAATCGAAGGAGAAGGACCATGCTTTCTGATCGACGCTGTACGTTGAAGGGCTATTTGTATGGGCTGCTCTGCGGCAAGCTCAAGATCTTCGACCGGATTGCCGGGGCGGAGATCTACGCGATCCCATCGAAGCACAAGGAGGCGTCGGGCGACAGCCTCGGGACGGCCGACCATGCTTCGGATCTGAAGAGGGCTCTCCGGGCGGTGAGCGAAGAGGACCTGAAGGGAGCCCTGGCGAACGCGGGGCTCGTCCTGAAGGGCAAGACGGAGGAGGACGGCTCCTTCTGCCTGATCGAAAGGGGTTATCAAGGAGGTCTGCTTGACCTCTACGCCGTCATCGACAACGTGCCGCTGCCCAAGCACCGGCAGCGCACGGCGCCGTTGCGCGAGAGGAAGATCCTCTTCCTCGGCACCTACGATCCCCTGCGTTCCGGCGAAGAAGGGCTGGTCAAGATCATCCTGCCGTCGAAGATCTGGTGCTGGCTCAAGAAGCTGGCCGATGCCTGGACGATCGTGGGCAAGGTCACCGCCTGCAAGGACAAGAACGTCGGCATCGGCAACGTCACAGTGACCGCGTTCGACGTGGACTGGTTGCAGCAGGACAACCTCGGCAGCGACGTCACCTCGGGCAGCGGGATCTTCCGCATCGACTACCCGGGAGAGACCTACCGCAAGGGTACCTGGATCGACGTCGAGCTCTTCGGCGGCCCCGACGTCTACTTCAAGATCGTGGATGCCGACGGTAACGTCCTGCTCCAGGAAAACCCATCGCAAGGGCGGACGCCGGGGCGGCACGACAGCGGGCCCTGCCTGTGCGTCGAGCTGTGCGTGGACGTTCCGGTCACGGATCCGGGGCCGATCCCCACCATCTGGACCAAGGTCGGACTCGCCTTCACGATCCCCGATGGCGCCCTCCTCAACGGCTTCGACGCCGATGGCTACGCGGGAGCGGCGAAGAATGCGCTCACCAGCGTCATCCGGATGACCGGGAGCGCGGCATTGACGACCGGCGCCGGAAATCCGATCGAGTACCGCTTCCTGGTGAGCGACACCACGACACCCAACGGTGGTCCGCCACCTGCCATCGGAAACTTCTCGCGGATTGTCGGAGTCGGCGCCAACGCCACCCTGTTCGAACCCATCCAGGTAGGCCAGATGCTGCGGTTCTCACCGTTCAAGATCGTGGACATCGTGGCTCAGGTCACCGATCTGGATGCGAACGGATGGCTCGACGTCAACCGGAGCATCGAGCGTACATTCATCGAACGCCTCGACGTCGATCCGGTGGACATCCCGGACTTCGTGTACATCGATTCGGACGGCCTGATGGGGATCAATACGACCGTGCTCACCACCGAGCCCGACGTGCCGGGCGCCGCCGCCGGCCCAGGCCAGGCAGTCCCTGCCGGTGATCGGATCGGCATCGAGAAGTTCGCGGTGCGCTTCGAGGCCCGCGAAGTGATCGACAAGGCCACCTCGACCTTCGGTGCCATGCCGGGCGACGGCACGACCTTGAATTCGATGATCGTGAACAACAACCCGCCGTTCCTGAAGCTGGCGATGAAGGAGCACCTGGAGTCGACTCCCTGCGCCATCCTGACCGGCAGCATCCACGTTGCCTACACGGTGCACCACCCACACCTGAGCTCGACGAGCATCGGAATCGCCAGCAACGACGGCTCCTACAACGTCAGCCTGAGCGATCCGCCCATTCCATTCGCGGGCAACACCAACCCCGCGCTGGTGCACGCGAACAACCCGGCACTCCCGGTGCCGAACAGTCCGCCGAACGTGCTGCACAAGTGCACCTACCTCGTCTCCCTTGTGACGGGCCTGAGGCTCCACAACGGTGACGGAGGCGTGGGTCCCTGGATGATCCAGACGACCTTCTTCTACGAGCCCTGAGCCTTCGGGAGGCGGCCGGTCCCGCTGGCCGCCTCCCCGCAGTCCTTTGCCGTCGCGGCCAGGTCCTTCGCCCTTCGGACGAAGACTTCGCCATCTCTATAAGTACCTTTCCCGTCTGCCGGAACCTATCGGCGTGTCGCCGTAACCTATCGGCCTCTCGCCCGGCTACAGAGGCGAGACGCCGATAGGTTGGGGCGAGCCGTCGATAGGTTATGGGGAGTCACCGGTGGATGTGGGCGGGCCGCCGATAGGTTCGCGAGAGTCGCTGACAGGTCAGGGCAAGGCGCCGATAGGTTTGGTGCAGTCGGCGCCAGGTTCGGCCGAGCCGCCGATAGGTTCGGGCAAGCTGCCGATAGGTTGAGGCGAGTCACCGATAGGTTTGGAGGAGCCGCCGATAGATCAGGCCGAGGCGCCGATAGGGTTTGGGCGAGCCGGCCAGGAGGTAAGGCGAGTCACCGATAGGTTAGGTCAAGCCTCCCTAAGGTAAAGGCGAGACGCCGATAGGTTGGAGTGAGTCGCCGATAGGTTAGGGCAAGACGCCGATAGGTTAAGGCGAGGCGCCAAATCACAGACCTGGCGCGCCGATCGATAACGGCGGCACGCTCGTCGAGTCCGGCGGCATGCTGCGAGGTTACGGCGCTGGCGAGCCACCTGCCGGAGGGAAGCACCTCTTCGTCCTCCGCTGTACGCTAAAGTCCGAGGAGGCGATGAAGATGAAACGGTGGCTTCGGGTCATGACGGCAGTGGGCGGAGGAGTCGCGGCCGGCGCGGCAGCCGGCATCGGGATCGGCACCCTTCTCTGGAATCGCTCCACCCGGAGCGATGTCGAGAGGCTCCTTCCGGGCGGGGTGGGTCCCGAGCCCGGGACGTTCTCCCGCGAGCAGCTCGCGGGCTTGCCGCAATACTGTCCAGTTAGGCTGACGCCTCATCAGGTAGCAACTCAGGCAGGAGGAAAGCTCAGGGTAGGGAAACCAGGTCGATCGGACTTTCCATCCGAACCCGGCACTTACGTGCCGGGCTACCTCATGTCGCCCCCCCTGGCGGGGCTCTCTTTTCACCTGAGAGTCGGTATAGTGACGCATGGATTACGTCGGCCATCTGCCCTCCGACCAGCACCCCTCGTCTTGCGATACGATCCCTGGACGGAGAAGAGAGTCTAGGCTGGCGGCAGGAACCGCGGGTCTAAAAGAGGCGGAAGCGACGCCAGTCACCGGCAGACATAAGGACTCTTCATGGACTATGCCGACATCCTGAGGTCTCTTGCCTCCACGGGCGCTCGTTTCGCAGTGGCAGGAGGCTTCGCCTCCCTGGCGCATGGGGTGGTGCGGGTAACGATGGACCTGGACCTCGTCGTGGATGCTCAGGATGACAACCTCATGCTCTTATGGGACACTTTGACCGGGTTGGGCTTTTCGCCGCAGCAACCGATCCCCAGGGCGAGTGCCATATCCGCCGAAGCGTTGTTGAAGATAGCTGACGAGAAGGGGATGAGGGCTTTTTCCTGGAGTCATGGAACCCAACCCTTCCTCGTTGTCGATCTCCTGGTCGGTCCTCCTTTCCAATGGAACGAGGATCTCCTGGAGAGAGTCCGGATCTTCGGAGTTGAAGTCCTGGTCCTCCGGAAGGAGGAGTTGATTCGCCTCAAACGCCTTGCAGGGAGAGATAAGGATCTGGCCGATGTCAGAGAGCTCGAAAAACTCCCCTGACTTGAGTTGGGGCACGCCCGAGAGCTACTGGCCCTTTCCGCGTCCTCTTGTGGAGCCAGAGCCAGAGGACCGAGCCCGCTTCCTGGCGCTCACACCGGCTCAGAGGATCGAGTGGCTGGTGACGATCCTCCGACTTCTTGAAGTCCAGTTCGGACATCTGGTGCAGCCGATGGTTCGGCCCGAGAGCCGCGATTCCCTTGGAAACCTGGTAAGAGGAAATGGCCGAGGCCATCCGGACCAAGGCAGCCAAGAAGTTCGGAGACCGTGCGTCAAGGTAAGAGAGTGAAGCTATTCTTCACGGCGAAGCGATAGTCGCTCCGATCCAAGAGCGCGACCAAAGGCCCGGCATCAATCAGGACTGCGCGCATGCTCTCTCTTCTCCGCCAGAAGCTCGCGCAGCCGCTTCCCCGTGCCCTCGGATAGTTGCTTTCCGCCGCTGTCGACGATTCCCACGAAGGGCTGCAGCCGCTCGTAGGCTGAGAGCTGCTCGCCCTCCTCGTCAGCGAGCCGGGCAATGGCGTCGCGGATCACCTCGGACTTGGACTGTCCGCGCCGCTCTGACAAGCGTTTCAGGGCCGCTTCGGTAATGCGATCCAGCCGTACGGTCGCCATCCGATTCTCCGCGTAGCTCAGACCACCACGCCGAACAGCTCGCGGAGAACGCCCGCGCGCTCCTCTTCGCTCTCGACAACCCGCTCCTGCCGCTCACCACCCCGAGTTGTGATCAGCTTCATCCCGCTCAAAGTGACGCGCCCCTC
Organism: Thermoanaerobaculia bacterium; assembly: GCA_035556715.1. Classification (GTDB taxonomy): domain Bacteria; phylum Acidobacteriota; class Thermoanaerobaculia; order Multivoradales; family UBA5704; genus DATMER01. Next base: position 54,734 of record DATMER010000012.1, on the reverse strand, counting down.
GGACGTTGCCAGAGAGCAGACGGTCTGCCGGATGAAGTGCGATTCTGGCGAGGTCTGATGGAAGTGGCACATCCCGGCGTAGTCCGGATACTCGTACGGTTGCAGGGTGAAGCGGTATTGCGGCTGCCAGGGCTCCTCAGGCCCATCCCGCCGCAGGAGGAGGAGATGGTCACCGTCCTCATCAATCCGGAAGGCTCGCATCCCTTCCGGCTGCTCTCCCCTCTCGTCCAGCCGTAGCGGATCGCGGAAGGAATCCCCGAAGCCGACGTCCGCGAGCCAGCGCTCTTCCAGGGTGACCTGGAGCGCCATGTGATCGAAGTCCGGGCCGAAGGTGCCGTCCGCCCTTGCCACGGCGGCCGAGAGCATGGTGACCTGAAATCCGAGGGCGCGCAGCAGGGCTGCGAACATTCCGTTGAGCTCGTAGCAGAAGCCGCCGCGCCGCCTCACCACCACCTTGTCGAACAGGGACCCGTCGTCGAGGACGATCGGCTGGCGGGCATGGATGCTGAGGTTCTCGAACGGAACCGTCTGGAGATGGGCCACCTGCAGTGCCCGCAAGGTCTCGGCCCTGGGGTCGAGCGGGCCGCGGTAGCCGATCCGATCGAGGTAAGCCTGGATGTCCATGAGTGTCCTCGGGCCGCGGAGATCCTAACACCCTTGGGGTATTCTACGGTCGGCCCATGAGACGAACGAGGAGGTCAATGCAACTGCCCAGGCTGTCTGTCCTGCTTTGCTCTCTCACCCTTGGATTCCTGCTCGCCGGGTGCGGGCAGGACCGGGGACGCGTGGTGCTGATTGGCGTCGACGGCGGTTCATGGAACCTGATCGATCCGATGGTGAAGGCGGGCCAGATGCCCAACTTCAAGGCCATCATGGACCGCGGTGTCTCCGCTGACCTGGCGTCGGTGGAGCCTTTCCTGTCCCCTCCGGTCTGGACTTCGATCGCCACCAGCCGCACGCCGAAGGCGCATGGCGTGACCTCCTTCTATGTCAACCGCTACGCGATCAAGGTGCCGACGATCTGGGACCGGCTCGCCGGAGGCGGGCTTCGGGTCGGCCTCTACGACTATCTGGTCACGTGGCCTCCGCGCCACTTCCCGAATGGCGGTTTCTCGGTCCCCGGCTGGTTGCGCCGCGACGACAGCGTCTGGCCGCCGGACCTCTTTCAGCGCATCGGGCTGCCTGCCTACGCCTATGCCGTAGTTGATCTCGGCGGGCCGGACCAGGTTGTCGCCAACGCCGAGCGCGAGGTGCGCGAGAAGCCCCGCTATTGGAACCGGCTCTGGGAGGAGCTCCAGCCGGATGTCGGAGCGGTAACCTTCTACGCCCTCGACGTGGTGAGCCACCGTTTCTGGAGCACGGACGTCGATCCGCGCTCTTCCGACGTCCTGCCCCGCACCGCGCGCGGAGTGGACCGCGCGATCGGCGAGATCGTGGCGGGTCTCGGTCCCGAAGACAACGTTTTGATCGCCTCCGACCATGGATTCCAGGTGAGGCCGGAACCGGGACGGACGTGGGGCTTCGACGCCCGAGGACTGTTGGCTGGAGCTGGATTCGATCCGCAGCGGGAGAAGCTGACGATCCTCTCAGGTTTCGGGGGGATCTTCGTCCGGCTGGATCCCGGCCCCGCGGCCGAGAGGGAAGCCACCCTCGACCGGTTGAGGAGCTTCTTCGCGACGATCCGCTCCGCCGATGGTGCCGAGGCGTTCAGGCCGGTGACCTATCACATGCCTCCCAGGCCTTCGGAGGTCGAAGAGCCGAAGTCCTTGTGGATGTCGCGGATGATCGAGGACAAGGTGGCGGCCTACGCCTTGCTCGCAGCGGAGGTCAACCAGGACGTCTTCGAGCGCATGGTGCGCGAGGGCCATGTCCTGATCGGTAAGGAGCGCATCCCGGTGGGCGAATTCACGTCTGCGCACGACTTCGTCGGGACCCATTCGATGGTCGGGATCTTCCTCGCGGCAGGCAAGGCGATCCGTCACCAGCCTCGGCGGTTGCGGCTCTCGGTGCTCGATGTCGCGCCCCTGATGATGTACCTGGCCGGCCAGCCGATCCCGGATGACATGGAAGGCCGGTTCCAGAGGGCCTTGATCGATCCGGCCTATCTCGCGCGCCACCCGCCCGGATCGATCCAGGCAGCCAAGGCCCCGCGGCTGCCCGACGAGCATGGCGCCCAGGCGGTCGAGGACGCGGAGACGAACGAGAAGCTGCGGGCTCTGGGATACATTCAGTGAACATGAACGATCGGGAGCACGAAAGCCAGGCGCTTCAGCGGCGCAGCTACGAGCTGTCGATCCTCAACGACGTGGCGCGGGCTCTGAACGCGTCGGTGGATCTTTCCACTCTGCTCTCGCGGGCTCTCGAGAAGGTCGCCGAGCTTCTCGGCCTCGGTACCGGATGGGTGTTGCTCTTCGACGAGAGCTCCGGCGAGCCGTACCTCGCCGCCGACCAGAACCTCCCTCCGGGTCTCCAACAGGAGACCAAGCTCCTGGCCGGATGGTGCTACTGCCTGGAAGCCTACTGTGATGGTGAGCTTGCCGGTGCCGCCAACGTCGGCGTCGTCACCTGCAGCCGGCTCCGCAAGCTCAAGCTGGCCAGGGGCAAGACGGCTGGCCTCCTCTATCACGCCAGCGTCGCGCTCGAGGTCTACGCCGAGGGCGAGATCAAGCGGCTCGGGATACTCAACGTGGCAGGTCCCGAATGGCGCGAGCTCGATGACGACGATCTGAACCTCCTGCGCACCATTGGGGACATGCTCGGCGTGGCCGTCGAGCGGGCGCGGCTTCATGCGCGGCGATTGGAGTCGGCGCAGACCGAGGAGCGCAACCGTCTGGCGCGCGAGATCCATGACACGATCGCTCAGGATCTCTCGGCGATCGCTTTCCAACTCGAAGCCGCCGAGGCCCTTCTGGTCCAGGAGACGGAGCCGGAGCGCGTCCGGCGGAGCATCTCGGCCGCGCTCGACCTCACCCGCAAGGGATTGGAAGAAGCGCGGCGATCCGTGCTCGATCTCCGGGCGGCTCCACTCGAAGGACGGGCTCTTCCGGCGGCGCTCGCCGCTCTGGTGGCCGAGGCTGGACCAACCGTGACGTTCGAGTCCGCTCCTGGCGCAGTCCCTCTGCCTCCTGCTGTGGAGGTCGGTCTTTACCGCATTGCCCAGGAGGCGCTCCAGAACGCTTTGCGCCATGCGGCTGCCGCTCATGTCGTCCTTCGATTGGAGACCGCTTCCGATCGGGTCCGCCTCACGGTCCAGGACGATGGAAAGGGTTTTCCGGAGGAGAGCGCCTCGACGAGCCGCTTCGGCCTCGTCGGGATGCGGGAGCGCGCGCGCCTGCTCGGAGGCAGCTTTCAGGTCGAGAGCTCGCCCGGTGCCGGAACCCGGGTGACGGCCGAGGTTCCTCTCCAACGCCGATGATCCGAATCCTTCTCGCCGACGATCATCCGGTGGTGCGCGATGGGCTCGCGGCCATGCTGGCCACGCAGCCGGACTTCGACGTCGTCGGCGAAGCCGGCAACGGCGCCGAGGCAGTGACTGAGGCGGCGCGGCTTCGGCCGGATGTCGTGCTGATGGATCTGGAGATGCCGATGCTCGACGGGATCGAGGCGATCCGGCGGTTGCGCGCGGCCGATCCAGCCGCGCAGGTGGTGGTGCTGACGGCGTTCGACACGGACGAGCGCATCGTCGGCGCGATCCAGGCCGGCGCTCAGGGCTACCTTTTGAAAGGTGCGCCCCGCGCGGAGATCTTCGCCGCGATCCGGACCGTGAGCGCCGGGGGAGCGCTCATCCCCCTGTCATCGCCTCGAAGCTGCTCCGGCAGGTCCGCGCCGCGGAGCACCCGGACGCTCTCACGCCTCGTGAAAGAGAGGTGCTGGATTTGGTAGCAGCCGGGCTTGCCAACCGGGAGATCGCAACACGCCTTTCGATCAGCGAGCGGACGGTGAAGTTCCACGTCAGCTCTGTCCTTTCCAAGCTCGGCGCGAAAAACAGGACCCAGGCTGTCCGGCTAGCCCGTGAGCATGGGCTGGTATCTTCCTGAGCAACCTGTCCTTTCGTCCAGGTCAAAACCGTCCTCCTGCCGGATGTGCGCGGCGTCGCCGGTCTCTATCCTGTCCACATGACAGAAAGGACGGCAATTCCATGAAACGCACTGCACTCATCACGGGCGGAAGCCGGGGGCTGGGCCGAACCGTCGCCGACTTCCTCGCCGCTCAAGGTTATGACCTGGTGATCACCGCCAGGGGAGCCGACGATCTCGAAACCACGGCGCGGGCTCTGCGCCGTCACGGCGGAAAGGTGATCGCTCTCGCGGGCGACGTGACCGATCCCGCTCATCGTCTTCGCCTCGCTCGCGCTGCGCGTGAGATGGGCAGGCTCGACATCCTCTTCAACAACGCTTCCACTCTGGGCGCGACACCCCTCCCTCCTCTGGCCGAATATCCGCTCGGCGAGTTGGAGGAAGCGTTCCGCGTCAATGTCACCGCCCCCATCGCTCTCGTGCGGGAGGTCCTTCCTCTTCTGGAGGAGAGCGGCGGACTCGTCGTCAACGTGACGAGCGACGCCTCCCGCGGCGGATATCCGGGCTGGGGCGGATACGGTCTCACGAAAGCGGCTCTCGACCTCGCGAGCCTCACACTCGCCAACGAGCTGGGCAAACGTTGGATCGGTGTCGTTGCCGTCGATCCGGGCGATCTGCGCACCCGGATGCACCAGGAGGCCTTCCCCGGCGAGGACATCTCCGACCGGCCGCTGCCCGAGGTGACGCTGCCGTTCTGGGCGTGGCTCTTCGGACAGCCCCCCGCGGCGGTGACGGGCCGCCGCTATCAAGCGCAAGCGGAGAGCTGGGAAGTGAACGTACCGGCTCTTGAGGAGATCGCCGTATGAAAAAAATCGAGCTCGACTTCGAACGTCCGCGGGCGCTTCAGGCGAACGGGCCTCCCGAGCACCGGGGCCTGGAGCGCGACGAGGTGCGCCTTCTGATCTCGACGGAGAGGGGGCACGAGCACGCGCGGTTCCGGGACCTCCCCCGCTTCCTCGCGCCGGGCACACTCCTGGTCGTCAACACGAGCACGACGCTGCCTGCGAGCCTGCCGGCCCGGCATGCCGGCCTCGGACCGCTCATCGCGAATATCTCGACTCCTTACGGCGGCGGGCTGTACCTGGTGGAGTTTCGATGGAGCGCCTCGAAGCCCGGTCCCCTCCCCCTGGAGGCGGGCGATGTCATGGAGATCGCCGGGCTGCCCGCCCGCCTCGTCGCTCCACACCCGGGCCTGCCGCGGCTCTGGTTCGTCCATGTCGAGAGGGACCTCCGGCGAGCGATGGAACGGGAAGGCTCGCCGATCCGCTATGGCTATCTCGAAGCGCCGTACCCGGCGATCGAGGAATATCAGACCCTTTTTGCTCGGGAGCCGGGAAGCGCCGAGATGCCTTCCGCGGCGCGGCCTTTTACTTCCCGGGTCCTGGATGCCCTTCAGGCCAGGGGGATCGACCTTGCCAGCATCACGCTCCACGCCGGAGTCTCCAGCCACGAGCTCGAAGCGGAGGAGGTCGAGGATCAGGTCCTTTACGCGGAGCCGTTCGAGGTGCCACAGCAGACGGCCGAGGCCGTGACGGCAGCCAAGCGGGAAGGCCGCCCGATCATCGCGGTCGGAACCACCGTGGTCCGTGCCCTGGAGTCGGCGTGGGATGGCGAGCGGGTCCGGCCGGCCGCGGGGTTCACCCGGCTCCTGATCCATCCGGGACGTCCGGTCAGTACCGTGGACGGTCTCATCACCGGGCTGCACGATCCTCTGGCGAGCCATCTCGCTCTCCTCTACGCGGTGGCTCCGAAGGAACTGGTGCGCGAGGGGTACGAGGAAGCCGTGCGCGAGGGCTATCTCTGGCACGAGTTCGGGGACAGTCACCTGCTGCTCTCGCGCGCGGCCTGAGCCGGGGCGGCCTCGCTCACGAAGATGAAGTGGAAGGTCGAGCCCTGGCCTGGAGCGCTCTCCACCCGGATCTCTCCATCCAGGAGCTCGGCCAGCCGCTTGCTGATGGCGAGGCCGAGCCCTGCGCCTCCGTATCGGCGGTTGGGTGACCCGTCGAGCTGCTGGAACGGAATGAAGAGCCGCTCCAGGTCCCGGTCGGCGATGCCGATGCCCGTGTCGGAGACGGCGAAGCAGACCTCGAAGCGGCCAGCCTCCAGAGGACGGGCGGAGAGCTCCACGGACACCTCTCCTTGCGGCGTGAACTTCACGGCGTTGGTCAGCAGGTTGAGCAGCACCTGCCGGGTGCGGCCACGGTCGCCGATCAGCGCCTTCGGCGTGCCCTGGGCGATCGAGGAATGGAGCGCCAGCCCCTGCCGGGCAGCCATCGGGCGGATGATCCCGAGGCTGTCGTCGAGCACCTCCTTCAGGACGAAGGGAGCGCGCCTGACGGTCAGCTCGCTCGACTCCATGCGGGAGAAGTCGAGGATGTCGTTGATCAGTTCCAGGAGGGCCTGCCCGCTGACCTGGATGGCGAGCACGTACTCCTGCTGCCGGCGGTCGAGGGAGGTGCCGGTCAGCAGGTCGGCCATGCCGAGGACGCCGTTCATCGGGGTGCGGATCTCGTGGCTGATGTTGGCGAGGAACTCGCTCTTGGCGCGGCTCGCGGCGAGGGCCTGCTCCATCGCCGTCTCCAGGGCGCGGGTGCGGTCGCGCACCTGGTCCTCCAGGCGGAGGCGCAGCCGGTCGAGCTCGTCATGGATGCGGCGGAAGCGGTCGGAGATGGCAACGCTCATGGCCAGCAGGACCGCCGCGAAGCCGAAGCCCGCCAGGGAAAGAGGGATCGGCAGGGGAACGATCTGCCGCGCCAGCTCCAGCCCCTGGATGCCGATCATCGCCAGTACGCCGCCGGCGATCTTCCGCGCCTCCGACCCGCCCCGCCGGGCCTCGCGCAGGATGAGCATGACTGCCATGACGAGCAGCGGCAGGAGCCAGAGGGAGCGGAGCGTCGAGCTGGTGATCACCGGCCGGACGCTCGGCCAGAGGCCGATGAACGCGGCCAGCGCGACATGGGAGAGCTGATACCCGCGGAGCAGAGGGGAAACGGGCCGGGCGAAGAAGCGCCAGAGGAACTGGATCGCCAGCGCCGCGGCGAGATGGCCGGTCAGGTCGCTCAACCGCACCGCGATGCCGCGGCTCGCGGTGACCTCGTAGATCCAGTAGGAGCTGGCGAGCGTGTTGACCGAGTAGACCAGGGAGATCAGGCCGAAAAAGAGGTGACCGGCTCTGTGCCGGCGCCGGAAGAGGAGAAGGTGGTAGAGGGCCGTGGCGGCGAAGAGCGAGGCAAGGACGATCAGCGGCAGCTCGCTCAGCAGCGCCCTCGTCCACGCCAACCGGATGCGGTCCTGCAGGGCCTGATGGAAGCCGAGGGTCAGGTTCTCGCTCACCAGCCCTGCATCGGGGTCCAGGTCCGAGGCCCAGTCCACCCGCCGCGCCCGGAGCGCGAGGCTCAGGATCCCTCCCTCTTCGACAGCGTCCGGAGGCACGCGGAAGACCTCGGATCTGGGGAACGGCAGCTCGGACGGCCATCCCCGGGAGCGCCCCAGCAAACGGCCTCCGGCGTAGACTTCGTATCCCCCGACCGCTGGCGGTCCGAGGAGCAGGCCCAGGCGGTCCTCGGCGGCGGCAAGCCGGGCCTCGCCGTCCAGGAGCACCTCCCCCCGGAACCAGGCCATGCCGTCGAGGTCCTCCAGACCCTGCTCTTTCCAGGTGGCCGGCAGAGGCACCGCGCGCCAGGCCGAGTCATCGAAGCCCGGGCTTGCCCAGAGGGGATCGTCGCCGATTTGCGCTTTCCAGTCAGAGGTTTGCGCCGTGGCCGGGACGGCCAGAAGGAGGACCGCGAGCAGGAGCGAGTGACGATGCCGCAACACTTCAAGGCTGCAAAGGATCATAAGCTTAGGGCATGATAGCGCGGTGGCTATGAACTGGCCACAGGAGGGAATCGGTGAGCCAGGAAACGCTCGAAATGGTTCAAGGGGCAGTCATCGTCGTCTTCTTCGTCGCCTTCTGTATCGCAGCGGGAAAGGTTATCTACTCCTTCAAGAACGCGCGGTTCACGAAAGCCTGGACGCCGCTCGTCCCCATCATCAACGGGACGGTCGCCGGCGATGGCGGCGGCGGCGCCACCAGTTGGCTGACGGGGACCTGGCAGGGAAGAAAGGTGCAGGCGGCCATGGTCCCGAACCGGAACCGGTACTCCGGCGAGACCGGCCCCAGGTACAACTATTTCGAGATCCAGTTTCCGGACGTGCCGGGCAGCCAGGATTGGAAGGTTCTGGAAGGCTACCGGATCGAGACGAAGGACCAAAACCTTGCGGAAAGGCTGCAGGCCTCCGGTATCCTCGCGATGATCGAGCGCTTCGGAAGCGTGGACGTGGAGTACAGAGCCCGTCAGGGCGCGCTCACCTACAGCGAGGACGTGACTCCGCTCTGGGTGCCGTTCCCGGAGAGGTTCGAGCAGGAGCTTTCGCTGCTCCAGGTGCTGGCCCGGGTGAACGGAGAGGTCAACTCCAAGTCATAGCACCGCGGGCTCCAGCATCCGGATCGTTCCCACCGCGGCGTTCACCTCGACCTCCATCCCTACCGGCAATGTGAACTGCCGGTCGATGTGACCGATCATGGCCCCGGCCCAGGCGGGTACGCCGAGCGGCGGGATGTGGTCGTGGAGCACATCGGTAACCGTGAGCGAGCCGAACCCGTCGCCGGGCTTGCAGTCGGTGCAGTTTCCCCAGATCACGGCCCGCGCCTTCTGCAGGATGCCGGCAAGCTTGAGCTGGGTGAGCATCCGGTCGATCCGGTAGGGCGCCTCCTCCACATCCTCCAGGAAGAGGATGCAGCCGTCCCAGTCCGGCAGATAACCCGAACCGATCAGGCTCGTCAGCACCGTGAGATTGCCGCCGAGCAGGCGGCCCCGAGCGGTTCCGGGGCGGAGGGTCTGCACCCGGTTCTCGACCACGGTGAGGTCGTCCTCCCCGATCTCCTGCAGGTTTTCGAAGGTGACCGCCTCCCCCTCCTGGAGCACCCGCTTCATGTAGCCGACGTTGAAGGGGTTCCACTGCGAGTTGCCCACCGGTCCATGGAAGGTGGTCAGGCCTGTCTTCGCGTGCAGGGCGAGCAGGAGCGCGGTGATGTCGCTGAAGCCGAGCAGGATCTTGGGGTTCTTCGAGATCGCCTTCCAGTCGAGCAGGGGCAGGATGCGGGCGCAGCCCCAGCCGCCGCGAACGCAGTGGATTGCCCGCACCTCCGGGTCTGAAAACATTGCATTGAGATCGGCGGCGCGCTGCTCGTCGGTGCCCGCAAAGTAGCCCCGGCGCGCGAGCAGGTTGGACCCCCGTTTCGTCTTGAACCCAAGCACGGCCAGAGACTCGGCCACGATCTCGATGTTCACGGGCTCCCACACCGCTCCGGCCGGATTGACCAGTCCCACGGTATCGCCAGGACGGAGCCGCCCGGGACGGACGGGACTGTCTTTCCCAAGCGCAGACAGAGAGCGGGGAAGGACACCGGCGAGAGCCAGCGCAGCGGTGCCGGCGAGGGCTTGGCGGCGGGAGACATCCATGGTCCGGAATGCTATAGCATCTCGAGACCGCGACGCCGAGCTCGAAGCAAAGTTTTCTCACGCCGATCAGTCTGCGCACTACTACGGAAGCATCTTCCCGATGTGTCACGCCCAGCTTCGGGCCCGGCTCACTCTGGAACGAACCACAAAGCTGCGGGAGTGGCTGGATGGCACTGAGGAAGGAGATGCTTGTTCAGGTTCAGTCCGGATCAAGTCAGAGTCCTGAGGGGCGTCGTTACGCGCCGGGTAGCCTGGACCATCACGGTCGCTGGGGTCCCTCCCCCAAGGGAGGGGGAGGGTTGGACCCGGCGAGGTGCCGAGCCCGGAGCCGATCTGCTGTTATTTGGATCTGGGTGGTTGGATAACCTTCTTTTGAGGTTGGACCTTCTTGATCTCGTCACGAAGAATCGAAGGTTGAGCCTTCTTGAGCTTGTAGCGAAAAATCCTGTCGTTGTCAAAACCTGGAATTTCGCCAAAGGTTTTCGGCGGCTCTGCGGAGCTGGCCTGGATCCCGACCAAGGTCAGTGTCCCATCCTCAATCTTGAAGATGGCGAAGACCACTTTACCGATGTCATCGCACGGTTGCGGACAATCTTTGATTGTGGCGTGTAGCTGCTGTGGGTATGTGCCTGCAGGCAGTGTAAAGGTTGTCTCATACCAGTCATTCGTGTTCAGGCCTTGAAAGTGGAGCGAGTTGCCCGTGATGGTTATTGAGATTTTTCCTGACGCCTCGTGGCCCACCAGGACTCCCTCCCATGAGCCCTGGAGAGGTTGTAGCTCTGCAGCGGTTGGTTGGTTGGTTGGGCCAGCGGCTTGCGTGCAAATAAGCCCCCAAGGCATGAGGATGGAAAGCGTCGTGAAGGCGAGTGCCATTTTGATGGTCATTTTAATCTGACTTTTTTGGTTTCGGTTGCTATCGATAAAGGATTCGTGTAGAAAGCGCCCTAACGTTGCCAAGGTGAGCGGCGGCACCGCACGATAGGGCGGTGTCCGCCCGCTCGACCGCGGAGTTGGACAGCCGAGCCTACTGACACGCTCTCATTGACCCTATCCGTCACTGCCGGTCGTAGACCACGACGCTGTTCAGGACTGTACGAGCTACGGGGTCAACAGAAACCATGGTTAGGGAACGGCCGTCGTCAGACTTGACAGCTCGATAGCCAAACACCGGCCTGCCCTTGTAAGTGAACGTTGCGTCCGCAACGTGATCGTCGAGCTTGCGGAGGCTCACGCGATCAACGTCTGGTATTCCAGTTGCCGCGTATGCCTTTCCGTCGAATGCGGCAGTGAACGTGCCCAGAACCGACTTTCCGTCCAACCTCTCACTCTTGATTGTACATCTCAGTAGTTCTTTCTTCTTTTCACAAACGAATGTCTCGTGTTTCCGAGGCGCTGCCCCTCCGCCGTAATGAGTCTTACCAACGTTGAGAACCCACTTGCCGGTTAGTGGATCAGCCGAGGCGAGGCTCGCAAAGACCGCGAGTGCGATGCAAAAGGTGAGATCTCTGCGCTTCATGGCTGTCCCTCCCTCCGGCCGCCGAACGCCTCCGGATGAGCGGCCGGAACAGCGGAGGGAGCGCGCAGCGACCGAGCTGTTTCGGTCCGCTCGATTCGGTTGGTTCGGCCGCTGGTCACGGCGGGGATCAAAACGCAGCTCCTTTCGACGGGCCAAGCCCTCCGGTTCCGAGTGACGCTGCTGCCACCCTACGGAAGGCTGCTCTGCGGGATCCACAGCTGGACTCCTGGCGGCCACTCGACCGCCGGAGGCATCACGCCGATGACCGTGCGATCACGCCCGTCCAATTGGAGCGTTCCGCCGATGATCTGGGGCCTCCCGCCGAGCTGACTATCCCACAGCTCATGGCTCAGGACTACGACGGGCTCAGCACGCTCCTCAAACTCCTTCGCAAGAAAGCTCCGCCCAAGCCATGGAGACCGGTTGACAACCGCGAAGAACTCCTTTGTCACTTGAGCGAGCTGTACCTCCGCGAGCGTATCCCCGTACTGCAACTGGCCTTTCTTCACTACATATGTCGATTCGGGAGGCTTATCAAATTCAGGGTCAACGCCACGAGGGGAACAAGAGCACGTCAGCCCGAACAAAACTGTGATCGCCGCGATGGTTGAAAGCTGGCTAGCCATGTTTCCTCCCGAGTCGGCTATTCCTTCGCTGCGGCCGAACCTCGACTTCTACCTTCACCGGCAGCGGTTCAGAAAGAGCGCGATCAGCGAACAAAGGCCTGTGCCCATCTCCCTGACTCCGGCGAACTTAGTCGAGTTTACGCCCCTCACGTATCAACGTCAAAGCGATAGAGCTTGGGGCATAAGCACACCGGGGCGAGTTGGAGCTTTCTGACTCCTGGCGTGTCGGATAAGCAGCTTATCCAGGGAGGGTGGAGGTGCTTCTGCGACGAGGCCTTTCGGATAAGAGGCCTGGAAGAGCCTGAAAGAAGGGAAGGCTTCTTGTCGTGGGATTTGACGGATAAGCGACCATCGACGAGACGAAAGGTGGGAGGGACGAGCCAAGGCTCTCTGGGCCCGTCCCCAGGTTCTTGACAGGGCAGTTCCCGGCCGGACAGGGCCTGCCCGGAGTTGGAAGGTGGTACGTCGGTTGTCAGGGAGCCAGCGGGCAGAGGCTCCCGGAAAGCCGGCCGCGGGGAGGTCCTCGGGCGGTCCCACCCTGCGAGCCCTCCACGACGGCCCCGGGTGAGGGAATTTTCGTAAATTATTAACGTTCTCTGTGATCTAACTACGAGGCGCACCAGCGTCTACTTCACCGGGAAGGCAGGGCAAAATGACTCAGAGAGCGAAGGCCTATCGGAATGTACTGCTTGGATTTTTCCTGACGATATCTCACGTGTACGGGGAGGAAGCGCGGGGCAGCGGAGTAGAGGAGGGGCGGGCATCCCTCGCCACCTCAATTTCGCGCCGGGAGTTCGAACTGGCGATGCGGGATCGGAAGGACGTTCTGGTGGACGTGAGAAAGCGGATTCAGGATCTGGGATTGACTGCTTCCGCCAGCCAGTTGAACTCTCTCTTGGAGCAGAGGGCTCACCTGGAGATTGCGATCGACAAGTGCCGACTAGCGGGCGATAGTTGCTGGGCGGACGAGGCGGCGATGGCCGATGTGGAGGCGAGCTTCCGCCAAAAGGCGGGAATCTCGACGCGCGAGTTCCGCAGCGGGCGGCGGAACTCGCCCTTCCTCGATGCTGAGCGGACTCGTGCGGCCGGCCCGATTACCGCCATGTCCGCCAACGACACCTGCACCTGCAATTTCGCGGTCTACAGCCTGGACCGCTGGATGAACGGGCATTGGGGCCTCGAGTGTAACAACCACGCGAGCCACGGCGTCTGCAGCAACAACGTGGACTCGGGCCACACTCCTGGTATCGGCGCGATGACCGGCGACATTGATCTGTACTTTGGCGGGAGTCATGTTCATCGAGATTGCCCGGACGATCAATACACCTGCTTCAAGGGCCCGAGCACCGATCATGTGGGTTCCTGGGGTAACGCCTGCAGTTGCGACACCTGGCACTCGCAGTACTACAACCCGTCCACCTCCTGGTACGGCGGAGGCTTGACCGAGAGCACCGTGGTCTATCAACTGGGCACCTCCAACTTGACGGTCGCGGGGGCCTGCAATGAGGTTTCGGTCTCGGTCAAGGAGTTCATCCAGGAGAACGACCCCTGGTGCTGCGACGATCCCATGGGCGACCTGTGGGTGAATTTTCCGCTCGCCGACGGCTACAGCGTGACGGATCGTGGAGCTTCTGCCCAGAACTGCAACGGAGGGTCACAGAGCGGAGTCTCCCCCAACTGCGGCACCTTCGGTGCGACGATCCGCTTGGTGTCCAATTGCTCGACCTATTCCCCGCCGATCTGCGACCCGCAACTAGAGGCAAATTGCTGGGACAGTGGAGGGATATGGAAACCCGCTTTTTGTGCTTGTGCCCCTGGGTGTGAACCAATGATGTTCAACGGAGTGATGATGCCGCTGCCGCCACCCTGCTAAGAACCTGGCTGATGATGGCGGTCTTCTCGGCCCAAGAAGTCCATCGCGAGGCCACGGCCGCCCTCGTCCTCTTCAGCGCGCCTGCGAGGAGGACCGGTCAACGCTGAGCTCATCGCACGGCTCACGACGCTTCTCCGGAGAACAGGATAGGCTTTCGGCGTACCAGATTTGATTTCAGCCGGCTCGAAATCACTTCGAGCGCGTGGATTGGGATTCGGAGCGTCCGACAAGACTTTCGGCGCTCCAGATTCGAATCTGGTGCCCTCGAAAAGGCTTCGAGTCCATTAGATTGGATAACAGTGGGCTCGATTCGACTTCGGCTCCAATAAATGGAAAACAGTGCGCCGGATTCCGATCTACTGGACTCGAACTGAGTTTGGCTCCAATAGATTGGAACAGGACGCCTCGGATTCCAATCTATTGGAGCCAAACTCAATCTGCTGCATCCAAATTGAGTTCGGGGACACTGTTTTTCATTTTTACGCGCTCGATTTTGTTTCGGAGGGGTCGGAACTGATTTCGGCTCCAATAAATTGAATTCCGGCGCGCTTGAAGGCATTTTCAGGGCCTCGAGCTCATCTCGACGCGCTGCTTCTCATTCTGGCGCGCTTGCAGCGATTCCACGGCGACAATCAGGGCATTTGTCCCTCCAGGATCGCGCAGAGCTTCGCCATATCGAGGTTGCCTCCCGAAACTACGCAGACCACCTTGCGCGCTTCCGGGACACCCGCCAGGGCGGCGGCGACCGACGCGGCACCCGCGCCCTCGGCGATGACCCGGTGACGCTCGGCGAGGAGGCGGATGGCGCCGGCGATCTCTTCCAGGGAGACGACGCGGGCTCCGGCGAGCAGGCTGCTCACGATGGACCACATGTCGGACAGGAGGATCTTGCCGCCGATGCCGTCGACGAAGCTGGGCTGGTAGTCGATCGTCTGGATTGAGCCTGCGGCCAGGGCGGCGGCAAGCGGGGCGGCCGTGGAGACCTCGCAGCCGAAGACGCGCGCTTCCGGACGCAGGGCGGCGAGCGCCGAGGCGATGCCGCTGGAGAGCCCGCCTCCGCCGAAGGGGACGAGGACGGTATCCACATCGGGGAGGTCTTCGAGGATCTCCAGCCCGATCGTACCGTTGCCCGCCATCACCCCCCGGTCGGCCACGGGATGGATGAAGAGACCGTCGAGCCCCGGGTAGGAGCGCTCGACCATGACCTGCCACCAGCGTTCCCAGGACACCTTCACGACCCGGCCGCCCAGGCGCTCGATCGCGGCGATCTTGGTGGCCGGCGCGTGCTCGGGGACGACCACGGCGGCCGGTACGCCAAGCTCGCGGGCGCTCCAGGCGACCCCCTGGGCCATGTTGCCGGCGCTGCAGGTGTAGACGCCCTGCCGCAGCTCGTCAGGGCTGGCCAGGCGCATGGCGTTGGCCGCGCCCCGCAGCTTGAAGGAGCCGATGGGCTGGAGGTTTTCCAGCTTGAGCCAGATCTCCGCCGGAGCGTCTGCGTTCAGACGCACGAGCGGAGTCCGCAGGATGACACCGTTCAGTCGCTCGCGGGCTTCGCGGATCTCGTCGAGGGATGGGGCTGTCAGAACGCTCATGGCGGCCATCTTAACCCTTCCGGCAGGGGCTCATTGAGGCAGCGGAAATAACTGTGTGCCGGCGCCGTCCGGAAAGGATTGCCGAACACCTCCGCGGCCTCGCCCAGCTCCAGGTGGATCCGGCGGGCGAAATCGGGAATCGGAGCTCCGTTGTCGAAGAAATCGTAGGCATACGGCCAGCTCTTCGATTCGTGCCAGCCCGCCTCTTCGAGCAGCTTCGTATAACGATCGAACAAGGGACCGAGATCCCCCATCGTCAGACGTCGTGAGTACTTGGTGACGACTCGCGGCTCGTCGGGGTTGAAGCCGCTGAAGTGGAAGAGACAGCAGGATGAGACGTCACGCTCGGGCAGGTTCCAGTGCGCGACGTTGTACCGGGGATCTCGGACGATGCCCACGTCCTCGAAGAAAGCGGGGACAAGGTCGAGCCATCGCTGGTCGTAGTGCATGCCCTCCGCAATCGAATGCCGGCAGTGGAGATACAGGCGGTTCTGCCACCAGGCCAGGAAGCGGTGGGCCGCCGGCGAGTCGGACACCCCCAGGAAGCCGCCGTTGTAGATCCCCGACTGAAGGATGTTGAGCTCCCGCTCGATCCGGTCTTTGCCCGCGAGCGGCGCGAGCAGGTGGGGCGTCAGCAGGATCGCGGGATCGCCTGCAGGAGCGAGGAGCGGCGTCAGGTCGCCGAGGACGAGGAGATCGGCATCAAGGAAGGCTGCGCGGCGAAACCCGCGATTCAGAAGATGGCTCAGGAGGTACGGCTTCGCCGCGACGACGACCTGCTGGCGCGAGTAGCGGAAGCAGAAGCGGTCGAGGTGGGCAATATCAAGGTTTTCCAGACGGAGCAGTTGGAAAGGCTCGGCCGCCGGGTCGAAGGCCCCGTCCACCTCGTCGGCGAGGAGCACGAACAGCGGAACGTGGGGATGGTGCTCGCGGAAGGAGCGCGCCAGGACCCTTGCGAAGGCCAGATAGTTCCTGGCGACGATGGTGCCGACGGCAAAGGTCACGGCGCGTGGACCAGAAAGGCTTCGGAGATGGCATGCTCCCGTACTCCGAAGCCGGCCGTCCAGTCGAGGAAGGCGCCGCTGTCCGAGCCGAGGAGATCCGGAAACGCTGTCTGAACGTCGGGCCGCTCCCGGTACACGGCTTGCCACAGGCGCGTGACGGCGCTGGCTGGATCGACGGGATGGTTGAGCCATTGATAATAACTGTGAGGTGACCCCGTGTGCAGAGGGTCGCCAAAAGAGGCCACCTCCTCGCCGAGATCCAGGTACATCCGGCGAGCGAGATCGGGAACCGGGACCCCGTTGTCAAAGAAGCCATAGGCATACGGCCAGCTTTTCGTCGCGTGATAGCCCGCTTCTTCCAACAGGCGCCGGTAGCGATCGAACACCTTGGCAACCGGCCCCAGGTTCGCCATGGTCAGCCGGGTCGAGTACTTCGTCGGGGTTGCCGGATCATCCGGGCTGAAGCCGCTGAAGCGGAACAGGCGGCAGGACTGGACGTCCCGCTCCGGCAGGTTCCAGTGGCCGATGTTGGCGCCGGGATCGCGGAGGATGCAGACGCCTTCGAAGAACGAGGGGACCAGGTCGATCCACCGCTGCTCGTAGTGCATGCCGTCCGCCACGGCGTGACGGCAGTGGGCGAACACCCGGTCCTGCCACCAGGCCAGAAACTCGCGGGCCGTCGGCGTCTCGGAGACCCCCAGGAAGCCGATGTTGAAGATGCCCGAGAGGAGGATGTTGAGCTCGCGGTCCACATCGTCCAGCGGTGCCAGCAGGTGGGGAGTGAGGACGATCGAGCACGTTTCCAGCTTTTCGAAGGCGGGAGTCTGGTCGCCCAGGACGAGGCTCTCCTGCTTGAAGAAGACCGCGCTGGTGAAGCCCCGGTCCAGGAGATGCCTCAGCAGCCAGGGAGTCACGGCGTAGCTCAGCGGTTGCTGCGTGTAATGAAAACGGAAGCGCTCGAGGCGGGGGATCTCCAAGTCCGCCAGGTGAAGCAGGTGGAACGGCTCGGCCGCTGAATCGAACCAGCCGTCGACCTCGTCGGCGAGGAGGACGAAGAACGGAACGTCCGGGTGATGCCGATGATGCTCCTGAAACGACTGCGCCAGGACCCGGGCGTAGGACAGGTAGCTCTTGGCGGCGATGGTGCAGGCGGCGATACGGCCCATTCGTCGGATAATATCGGACCCATGAACGCCAGAAAGGTCAATGTCGATGCGCTCGGCCGCCTGCCGGCCTTCTGTCACGCCGTCGTCGCCGGGGACTTCATCTACGTCGCGGGCACCCTGGGCACGAAGCCCGGCGGGCTGGATCTGGTCGAAGGGGGCACCCGCGCGGAGACGACCCAGACGCTGCGGAACATCGAGACCATCCTGACGGAGTGCGGGGCCGCGCTGGCCGACCTCGTGAAGGTGAACGTCTATCTCGCGGACATGGGTACGTTCGCGGAGATGAACGCCGCTTACCTGGAGGTCATCGGATCGGATCCGCCCGCCCGCATCACGGTCGGCGGAGTGGACCTGGCCCTCGGCGCCGCCGTCGAGATCGACGCGGTCGCCTACAAGCCGCGGACGTGAGTGGCTGGAGCGGCATGGCACGAAGAGCGCCATGCCGCTCCGGCTCGAAATCAGATCAGAAGGGGCAGTTGTCGGCGGGGCACTGGTTATCGGTCAGGCAGGCCTGACCGAAATGGATCTCGCAGCAGTAGTCATCGTCGAAAGGTTCGTAGCACCGCTTCTCTGCCGTCTGATAGGTGTCGTTGCAGAAGCTGTTGGTGCACACCTCGCGGTACCTTCGGGTGCTGTACTGCTCGACCTCGCCGTAGCCGAAGTGCCAGTCCATGTCCCAGTCGCAGTAGGTCGGAAAGCTCACCGGGACCCACTTCTCGTCCACGGCATCGCAGATGTCGCCCGCGCCGTCCTGATCGCAATCCACCTGGTCAGTGTTCGCGGCGCAGGCGCAGTTGTCGGTATCGTTGTCAACGCCGTCATTGTCGAGGTCGGTATCAGATTCGAGGCCACCGCAGGTCCTCCACTGATTGCCCAATGAAAGGCAGGGGGTCGTGCAGTCGGAGCCGGGCTCGCTGCAGACTGCTTGACAGGCGCTGGGATCGCCGCACCAGTAGGGACCCTCAATGCCCTGGCACCATTGGGCCTGGGCCGCAGAGGAGGTAAGGACGAGAACGACAAACGAAGCACACACAAGTCCACCGAGTTTCACTAAGAACTCCTTTCACATTGCAGGCTGGTGGGCCTATTCTGGAGGGGTGCGCGGCTTACATCGCCGCGGCCGGGCTATTATCGACAAAAACTTGAGGAAGTCAATACGAAAACTAGATGTCGTGCACGAGGGGCTGCGGGCGGCTGATCCAGTAGCCCTGGGCGTAGTCGACGCCGAGCTCTCTCAGGGCATCCAGGGTCTGGCGGTTCTCCACCCATTCGGCGATCGTCTGCAGGCCCATGACATGGCCGATCTGGTGGATCGACTCGACCATGGCGCGCTTGACCCGGTCGTCCACCATGTTCTGCACGAACTCGCCGTCGATCTTCAGGAAGTCCATGGACAGGTCCTTCAGATAGGCGAAGGAGGAGAGGCCGCTGCCGAAGTCGTCCAGGATGAAGCGGCAGCCCTTGACCTTGAGCGCGGAGATGAAGCGGATCGCGCTGTCGAGCTTGCTGATGGCGGCGGTCTCGGTGATCTCGAAGCAGAGGCGCCGCGGGTCCACCAGGCTCTCCGAGATCTGCTCCAGCACGTAGGCGAGGAAGGTCTCGTCCGAGAGCGACTGGGCCGAGACGTTGAGGGCGAAGAGGACCGGCCGCGAGACCTCCCGCCGCTGCGCTTCGGCCAGGGCGCGGAAGGCGGTGTGGACGACCCAGCGGTCGAGCTCGCTGATCAGGTGGTAGCGCTCGGCCGCGGACATGAAGGCCGACGGCTCGATGACTCCGCCGTTGGCGTCCAGCATGCGCAGCAGGACCTCGCAGAGCAGCTCGCGGCCGGGGTTCTCGGCTCCGAGAGGCTGGATGAGCTGGTAGAAGAGGCGGAAGCGCTTCTCTTCCAGGGCCCGCTGGATGCGGTGGATCCACTGCATCTCGCCATAGCGCTCGGCCACCAGGGTGTCGTCCATCTCGTACTCGTGGACCCGGTTGCGCCCGCTGTCCTTGGCCACGTAGAGGGCGGCGTCGGCCGCGCTCATGGCCTGGGCGAGGTCGCCGCTGTCGTTGTTGATCGGGACGAAGCCGATGCTCACGCCGACCTCGAAGATCTGGTCCTTCCAGCAGAAGCGGAAGTCGCGGACCGTGCGGCGGACCTCCTCGGCGATCTGGCGCGCCTGGTCGAGCGGGCAGTCCTCCAGAAGGACTCCGAACTCGTCGCCGCCGAGCCGGGCCAGGGTGTCGCTGCGCCGCACCCGGGAACGCAGCAGGGCGGTGATCTGCTTGAGCATCTCGTCGCCCACGAGGTGGCCGCAGGTATCGTTGATGATCTTGAACTCGTCCAGGTCCAAATAGAGGAGGACATGGTGGCGCTGCTCGGCGCGGGCGGTGCGGATGGCCCGCTTGAGACGCGCTTCGAACTCCCGGCGGTTGATCAGCCCGGTCAGGGCGTCATGGCTCGCCAGGTAGATCATCTCCCGCTCCATGCCCCGGAGCTGGGTGACGTCCTTGAAGACCACGACGGCGCCGAGGAGGTTGCCGCGGCGGTCGCGGATCGGCGCCGCGGTGTCGCGCACCGAGTACTCCTTGCCGTCGAGGCTCAGGAGCAGCGCGTGGCCCGGCGACTCCACGACCTTGCCCTCGCTCAGGCAGCATTCGAGCGGGTCGAGCAGCGGCTGGCGGCTGACCTCGTCGACGATGCGGAAGACCTCGGAGACCGGCTGGCCGAGCGCGCGCTCCGAGGACCAGCCGGTGAGCTTCTCGGCCACCGGGTTCAGGTAGTCGATCCTGCCCTCGGGGTCGGCGCGGATGACACCGTCGCCGATGGAAGCGAGGGTGACCAGGGCCCTCTCCTTCTCCGAGTGCAGGGCCTCTTCGGCCTGCTTGCGCTCGGTGATGTCGAAGGCGATGCAGACAGTACCCACGACCCGGTCGCCGCGCTCGTCGCTTTCGCGCAGCGGCTCGACGCGGCTGTGGAACTGGCGGCCCCGGAGCTCCTGCTCGAAGTCGACCGGCTCCCCGGAGAGCGCCTGCAGGTGGGCACGGATCGGCGGGAAGCTCAGGTCGCGGGTGCCGTAGTGCTCGAAGAGGTTGCGGCCGGCGAGCCGCCCGGAGTCGAGACCGAGGGGGAGCAGGGCCGCGCCGAGGGCGGAGGTGAACCGAAGCTCCCGGTCGGTGGTCCAGACCAGGGCCGGGATCTGCTCCAGGACCCGGAGGCGAGGATCGGCCTTCTCTTCCGGCCGGTCCGGCCGATCCGGCCGGGCATCCCGCGCCGGGGCCGAGATCCGCAGGTCCAGGAGATCCTGCTCACGAAGCTTGGTCTCGTCCTTGGCAGAAGCCGCAGAGAGGACTCGGACCGATGAAAGATCACCCATGTAGCGACTACCCCCGAAGACACCGAGGACATCAGCAAAATGCGGGCCAGAACCTCACCCCCCTTTCCCACGCGCCCTCTCGGGCTACTTCCCCAGCCTCCAAAGCGCCGCGATGGTCAGCTCCCCGATCCTGTGGAGCTCCTCGATCGTCAGGTACTCGTCCGTGCCATGCCCCCGGTAGGGCACCCCGGGCCAGGCCGGTCCGAAGTCGATGCCATCCTTGAAGAGCCTCGCCTGGGTGCCGCCTCCGATCGCGACCGGCCGGCCCTTCTTGCCTGTCACCTCCTCCCAGACCGCGAGGAGGTTCGAGACCAGCTCCCCCTCGGCGGGAACCAGGTGCGGCTGCCCGAAGACCTGGACCGCGGAGGTGATCTTCCCTCCCTCGAAAGCGGACGTCCTCGCCGCGAGCCGCTCCTCGATCTGCTTCTGATCGATCCCGATCGGCAGCCGGACGTTGATCCGGGCGGCGGGCGCCCCTTCCTCTTCCAGCAGGAAGACCAGGCTGGAGGTGACCGGTCCCATCACGGGATGGTTGTGGGCGATGCCCAGGCTCCGGCCGTCGGTCTCGGTCCCGACGTTGGTCCCGACGAACTTCGCGAGCGAGCCCCAGGCATCGAGCCTCAGATCCAGGGTGGAGAGGAACGCGGTCAGGTCGCCGAGAGCGTTGTGTCCGCTCGTCGGCTCCGAGGTGTGCCCACCCTTGCCTCCGGCGGCCACCTTGAAGAGGTTGCCTTCGCGGCTCACGGTCAGCCGGGCGGGTGAATGCCCGGCAGCCCACCGGGAAGCGAGCTGGTCCAGGCTCTCCTGCGGCCCGTCACCCACCCACTCCAGCAGCGCCTCCCCGCCCTCGGGGATGATCGAGTTGCCGCTCCCTCCGGACATCTTCGCCACCCGCCAGGACCCCGATCCGGGCTGTTCCGCGGGCTGGGCTCGGAACGTGATGAGGCCGAACACCTTCTGCGCGTGGGTGATCGGATAGTTGGCGTCGATGCCGAGCGTCCGGTCCGGCATGGGCGCGCGCTCCAGGTAGTAGGGGATCTCCTCCCAGCTCGACTCCTCGGCGTTGGCCACGAGCAGCCGCAGGGTCCAGCCGAGAGGCCATCCGGTGTCGCGCAGGGCCGCCATGGAGTAGAGGGTCACGACGATGGGACCCTTGTCGTCCTCGGTGCCCCTGCCGATGATCTTGCCGTCCACGATCTTCGCCTCCCAGGGCGGCGACGACCACCGCTGGCCCTGGACGTCCTGCACGTCGCCGTGGGTCAGGACGGCGAGGATTGGCTTCGGGCCGGGCAGGGTGAGCTCCTCGACCCGGCCGTCGAACGACTTGAACTGAAGCCCGAGCTTCTTCGCCTTCGCCTCCAGCCACTTCCGCTGCCTGACGAACTCGGGCGCGTCCCAGTTCGTCTTCCCCTCCTCCGCGAAGGTGCGGAAGCGGACCATCTCTTGAAGGTCGCTCACGATCCGGTCGCCATACCGTGCCACGAGATACCGCCGCAGGAGGCAGGAGGCGAGGGTGGAGGACTCAGAGGGCACCGCCTTGCCCGGCTCCAGAGCCCGCACCCGGGAGGCGAGATCGTCATCTCCGCCCCTCGTCGCCGAAGCGGTGACCGCCCTGCGGAAGGCGAGGAATCCCTTCGGGCCGGTCTGCTCGGACAGCATCATCACGGAACGGGCGCCGGCCTGGAGATGGCTCCCGAGGCGCTGGCACTCCGAGCCCTCGGGAAGCTCCTGGGCCGCCCGGGCGGCGGGAAGGATCGAGAGGAAGAGCGCGAGAACGGCTCCGGCAATCGTCTTGTTGGTCATGCGGATCTTTTACCATACGGATACAAGGCGCGGGACGTATACAAGAGGCAGGGTTGCGAAAGGAGCCGAGGATGCGTGGTCTGCTTGCCAGCCTGGTCCTGCTGTCGATCGTCTCGCCGCTGTCCGCCCAGACAGTGCGGATCACCGGCCGGGTCCTGGAGGGCCGGGAGCCTTTCGCGGGAGCCCTGGTCGAGCTTTACCCGGCCGCTCAGGTCTATGAGGACGCGCTCCGCCAGCTCGCCGGAGACCCTCCGATCCCCCTGAAGTCCACCCGGACCGGCCCGGACGGCTCTTTCGAGCTGCTCGCCCCGGAGAGCGGAGCGTACCGGGTGATGGTCCGGGCCAAGGACCGCTTCGCCCTGGAGCACCTCGTGGTGCCCTTGGTCGAGGAGGTCTTCCTCGTTCCGGCGGAGCTGATGCTCCCCACTACGGTCACCATCCAGGCGCTCGGACCAGAGGGCCGGCCGCTCCCGGGGCTCCCGCTCCGGGTGGCGCCGCCGCCGGTGGACGACAACCCCTGGCGGCATGCCGGTTGGCATCCCGTGGAGCGGCAGGGCGTCACGGGACCGGACGGCAAGCTGACCCTCCCACGCGGGAAGTTCGAGCCGCTCAACGTCTACGTCATCGATCCTGGGTACCTGGGCCAGGTGGCTTCCGAGGTCCACGAGGACTCGGTGACGGTGCGGCCCGAGTCCCGTCCCCGGACAATCGAGGTGCTCGGCGCGCAGGGCAAGCCCGTGGCCGGTGCGCTGGTCCGCTGGGGGACCTGGCCGGTGGGGGTCACCGGCCCCCAGGGCCGGCTGAGCCTGACCCTCCCGTCCGACGGAGCCTCTCCGCTGCTGGTGGAGGGTCCGGGCGGGGAGCGGGCGGAGGTGAAGACCGGCGCGGAGCCCGCGGCCGGAGTCCTGATCGTCCGGATCGCTCCGGCCGAGGCGGTCACCGGCCGGATCGCGGACAGCCAGACCGGCAAGCCCATCGCCGGAGCCCTGGTCTGGAGCGGGCTGCCGCCGGACCTTCCCCCGGTCCGAACCACGGCGGACGGCAGCTTCCGGCTCCCGGTCCCCACGGGAGGAGAATCCTGGCTCGGTGCCGCGGCCCCCGGTTACCAGATCCCCGAACGGCAATCCGGCCGGCCGGCGAAGCCGCTCACCATGACCCTGACGCCGGCCGCGACCCTTCGGGGACAGGTGGTGGACAAGGCAGGCGCCCCCATCCCGGGAGCCTCGGTCGAGATCGAGCCGGGGCCCTCGCGGGCCCGATCGCTCTCATCCATCGGATTCATGCCGGTCGTCGAAACCCGGCCCGACGGCAGCTTTTCGTTCCACGGCCTCCTCCCCGGAGGCGTCTACAAGCTCCAGGCCCGCCGCTCCGGATACGGCCGGGCCGAGGCCGCCCCGGTCAAGATGGCGCCAACCGGCCAGGCCTCTCCTCCTGCGCGCATCGTCCTGGGGTCGGGCACCACCGTGACCGGCCGGGTGGTGGACGAAGCCGGAAACCCGGTCGAGGGGGCCGCGGTCGAGATGATCGACGCGAAGTTTCCGCTGCCCGACGGGTCGTTCCGGGCAGACTCGGACGTCTCGGGCGCATTCTCGATCCCCCACCTGATTCCCGGACAGTTCCGCTTCCTGGCCCGGCGCGCCGGGTTCTCGGCTACCCTGGGCTCCGAGATCATGGTGCCGGACGGAGAGACGCGCCTGGACGCGGGCGAGCTGGTCCTCAAGGCCGGAGCGGCGATCGAGGGGCGGGTGACCGACACGCGCGGCCGGCCCCTCGAAGGGGTCGTGATCCGGGGCTACTCGGAACAAGGACCGATCACCGCGATGGTGGTCGCCGACCAGGACCCGGCTCCCGACGCCCTCACCGGACCGGACGGACGGTTCCGGATCGAAGACCTGGAGCGGGGCCGCCTGTACAACCTCGCCGCCCATCACGCCGCGCACCCGCGAGCCATGGTCCAGGGCATCCAGGCCCCGACCGACGAGCCGGTCCATATCGAGCTTCAGACCGCCCGCAGCCTCTCGGGCCGGGTCGTGGGACCCGAGGGCGAGCCGGTGCCGGACGCGGAGGTCACGGCTGCCGCCGAGGTCGGCTTCGGGATGACCACGAAGCTGGGCCGGACCGGCCCCCAGGGCGAGTTCCGGGGGACCGGGTTGAAGCCGGGGCTTCTCGACCTGCAGGTCACCGCGCGCGGCTACCGGGACACCTGGTGGAGAGGGGTCCAGATCCCGCAGGACCGGGACCCCGAGCCCGTCACCATCACCCTGGAGCGGGCATCGGTCCTCGAAGGCCGGGCCCAGGACGAGGAAGGGAACCCGGTGCCGGGCGCCCGGATCATCGTGGTGGCCCAGGCAAGCCCCGGGGGCAGACCGCTCCGATTCCCGTTCGAGGATCCCGCGACCGATTCCGGGGGGCGCTTCCGGGTCGACGGTCTCGCGCCCGGCGAGTACACCCTTTCCGCCTGGCTCCCCGGGAGCAGCCGGCGCGCCGAGGCGACCGTCCGGCTGGGCTCGGGGACCACCCAGGTCGAGCTCGTCTTCAAGCGTGGGACCGTCGTCGCCGGCCGGGTCGTGGACGAAGCCGGAGATCCGGTCCCCTCCGCGGAGGTGTACCTGAGACCGGTCGTGAAAGGCCAGCGGGAGCGCACTGCCAACAGTCAGGCGGACGGCTCGTTCCGGGTGCAAAACGTCGATGACGGGCACTTCGAGCTCGTGGCATCCGCCTCCGGGTACGCCAGGTCCGCATCCCGGGAGATCCACGTGGCCGGCGCCGGGCTGGAAGGGCTCGAGATCCGGCTCTCCAGGGAAGCGGCAGGCACGATCACCGGGCGCGTGCTCGGGCTCCCTCCGGAGACCCTCTCCCAGGTGTGGGTCGCGGCCGACACCGACTTCTACGATGAAGAGGGGGTGAGCCAGGTCGACGAGCAGGGCCGCTATCGCCTCCCGGGCCTCCGCTCCGGGCTCTGGCGCGTGATGGCCAGCCAGCCCAACGGCCCAGCCGCCGAGGGGGAGGTCGAGCTCGCACCTGGGGCCGAGGCCGTCCTGGACCTCCAGTTCCCGGAGGGAAACATCTTCTCCGGCCGCGTCTCGCTCAACGGCCTCCCTCTGCGGGGAGCAGAGATCTCCGCCGCGTCTCTCCAGATCCGGGACTACTCCGCGAAGACCCAAGCCGACCACGAGGGGAGGTTCTCCCTCGGCCCGCTGAAGCCCGGCCCCCACTCGATCCTCATCTACAGCGCGGAGAAGGTCCTGGCCCTCTACCGGACGATCCAGCTCCAGGAGGGGCAGGAGGTGCAGTTGGAAGTCGAAACTGCCGGTGTCCAGGGGCGCATCCTCTCGGCGGGCGGGGAGCCGGTGCCCGACGCCGCCATCCAGTTCCGTGTCACGGAACCGTCCTCGGGGCGCTCGCTTCCGGATTGGGGACCGTCCGTCCGCAGCGACGCTCAGGGCGCTTTCGAGGTGCTTTCGATTCCTGCCGGCTCCTATACCCTGGTTGTCCAGAAGCCTGGCTTCCAGGAGCTCCAGGCGAGGATGGAGGTCCAGCCGGGGGCGCCCACGGTTCAGGACATCGTGCTCAAGGCCGTCGAGTGAGCCATTCCGAATCTTTTGGAGTCGATCCGAAGGACTTGGAAGCCGTCCAGAATCCCTTGGAGGGATCTGAAAAGCTCGGAGCGGTTCCAAGCGGCTTGGATCGATTCCAGAGCAGTTGCGAGCCGTTCCGAATCCAAGGGATTGAATCCGAAACGCTTCGAAGCCACTCCGAACGGATTGGGAAGGCTCCGAGAATTTCGGAGCCGTCCTGAATCCGTCAGAGTGGCTCAGAAAGTTTCAGATCGAGTCCAGGCGGCTCGGAACGGCTCGAAGATCCCCCGGATCGCTTCGGATCGGGATCGAGGCGATCAGGAGATCACGCCGGAGGTCGCGCCCGGCATGAGACAATAAGAAGACACGATCATCGCTCCGGCCATGCTTCGCTCCAGACAAGCGCTTCCCGCCCTCCTTCTCGCATTGCTTTCCTCCCTTGCGTCCTTTGGGGAAGCTGCCGCTCCGCTCCGGATTACGGGCCGCATTCTCCACCCCCCCAAGGACGCCCAGGTCGAGCTGCGCCCCTGGTCGGTCGGGTACGAGGAGGCTCTCCGCCGCCTCAAAGGCGAGACCGTGCCGCCGATCGCCTCGGCCCGTCCGCTCCCCGACGGCTCCTTCGCGCTCAAGGTCCCCGAGACCGGCTTCTACTCCGTCCTGGTCCGTGCCGAGGGGCACGTAGCCCTGGAGAGCTTCGTCTCCTTCCTGGTCGAGGAGACGGAGGTCCCTCCGGTCGAGCTGCGTCCCGCGGCTCTCCTGGAGATTCGGGCGGTCGGAGCGGACGGGCAGCCCCTCGCCGGGGTCGTGCTCCAGGCCATCCCCCAGAAGGAGCCGGACGAGCACTGGCGTGCGGCCGACCGCAGGGCGGTGACGGACGCGGAAGGCAAGGCCGTCTTCCCCCGCTCCGACGGCGAGATGCTGACCCTCGTGGTCACCACCCCCGGGCTGTACGCCACGGCTTCGACAACCCCCTCGGGAGCGTCGCAGACCGTCCGCTTCCCTGCTCCCCGTTTCCGGACCATCGAGATCCGGGGGGCGAACGGCAAGCCCGCGGCCGGAGCCCTGGTCCGCCTCGCCCGGCGGGGATGGCCTTTCGGCCTGACCGGGCAGGACGGGCGGATCGCCCTGCCCGTCCCCCAGAAAGACGAGATCGGCGTCTTCGCGGAAGACTCGAAGGGTCTGAGGATCGAGATCGTCATGACGACCGAGGCGGGCGAGGGGACGGACGTGCCCGTGGTCGCCCTCCGCTCCCCCACGACCGTGACCGGCCGGGTGCTCGACGCGGCCCGGCGCGACCCGGTCCCCGGAGCCCTGGTCTGGAACGGGGGGACCGCCTGGGCCCGGACGGACGCCAGCGGCAGCTTCGAGCTGCGTGCGCCCTCGGGCGACCGGGGCACCGTCGAAGCCAGCACGGCGGGGAGCCTGCGCCACGTCCATCGCTGGAAGAGGGACGAGAACGTTCCGATCACCTTCCTCCTGGGACCCGGCGCCGCCATCACGGGCCAGGTCGTGGACGAAGCGGGCAATCCGATCGAGGGAGCCAAGGTCGCCACCAACACGAATCCCCTCGATCCCCGCTCCATCCGGATGGAAGAGAGGAAGGCCTGGACCGGTCCCGACGGCCGCTTCGTGCTCCGGCAGCTCCCCGCCGGACGCCTGCACAACGTCGCGGCGGTCCGCGAGGGCTTCGCCCCCGCCCAACAGCTCGCCGACTCCACCGCGCCCATCCGGCTCGTTCTTCGCCGGGGCACGGCCGCGACCGGACGGGTGGTGACCGGGGAAGGACTCCCCGTGGCCGGCGCCGAGCTGACCCTCATGCCGGCCGAGTCGGAGCCGGTGCCCGGTCCGTGGGTGAGCTTCCAGGCGGTGTCGGATGCCGGCGGGCGCTTCCGGCTCCAGAACCTCAAAGCCGGCCGGTTCTCCCTGCGGGCGGTCCGGGCCGGCTTCGCCCCGGCCGTCGTCCAGGGCATCGAGATCCCGGAGACCCCGGAGACCCCGGAGACAGCCCCGCAGCTCGACCTGGGCGACGTCACCCTCCAGCCCGGAGCCGCGATCGAAGGGATCGTGACCGACACGCGCGGCCGGCCGGTCGAAAAGGCCTCGGTCTCGCTGGGCCACGACCCGAGCGGGTTCCTCACGCCCGAGCTCTCCTCCATGTCGATGGAGCCCGTCGAGACCGGTCCCGACGGCCGCTTCCGGTTTGCGGACCTCCCGCGCGGCAGCCGATTCGAGGTCAACGCAGGCCATCCCGAGCTCGCCCACGAGGTGATGTCCGGCGTCGAGGCGCCGACGGCCAAGCCCGTGCACATCCGGCTCGCCCGCTCCCGGAGCCTCGAAGGCCGGGTGGTCGACGCCGAAGGCGAGCCGGTCGCCGGAGCCAGGGTCTTCCCGTCGTATACCTCCGCCGGCTTCTTCGGGGCACCCCTGGGAGGGCGCCCGCCCAAGACGGACGAGGAGGGACGGTTCGTCCTCTCCCGCCTGAAGCCGGGGACGATCGACGTCCTCGTCTCCGCGTCCGGGTACAAGACCCGGCGCGAGCCAGGGGTCCTGATCCCGGAGGAGGGAGAGATCGCGCCCGTCGAGATCACCCTGCAGCCGGGGACCTCTCTGGAAGGGCGCGTGCTGGACCGCGAGGACCTCCCCCTGCGCTACGCCAGCGTGCACCTTCAGGGCGAGGATCAGGGCTTCTTCCGGATGGCCGTCTCGACCGACGAGGAGGGGCATTATGAGATCGGAGACCTGGAGCCGGGCTCCTACGAAGTCAGGGCGAGCGCCGGCCAGGGTCCGAGCGTAGTCTCCCCCGTGCAGATCCGGCCGGGCAGGAACCGGCTCGACCTGAGGCTCGCCGCGGGGGCCGAGGTCTCGGGACGGGTGATCAGTGGGAGCGGCGGGAGCGACGGGAAGGGGATCGCGGGAGCGGGCGTCTCTCTCGTGCCTCAGAAGAGCACCCCGGTGCAGGGACTCCACGCACTGGAAGGCTTCCGGGTCCTCAGCTCCGCCGACGGCTCCTTCGTGATCGAGGACGTCCCGGACGGAGAGTACACGCTGAGCGCCGCCCGCCAGGGCTTCGCCGGCTCGGTGCTCCCCGAAGTCCGGGTCGAGGGCGCCCCAGTCGGCGGCCTCGAGCTGCGGCTCGGCCCCGGCGCGGTCATCCGGGGGCGCCTCCTCGGCCTCTCTCCGGACGAGGCGCGCAAGGCCATGATCTCGGCCTACTCCCAGGGCAGCGACCTTCACCAGCAGGGGCTCGTCGAAGGGGCCGAAGGAGAAGACTCCTACCGGATCTCCGACGTCGCCCCGGGGGATTGGACGGTGTCCGTCCATCTCTCAGCGAATCCCGCGGTCCAGGGCACGGTGCGCGTCGAGCCCGGGGACGAAGAGGTCGTCCTGGACCTGGAGGTCTCGTCCGGCTTCACGCTGACCGGCCGCGTCCTGCTCGACCGGGTCCCGCTCGCCGGCGCCTTCATCAATCTGCAGAGCTCCGAGAGCCACCATGGAGGGCGGGCGACCGCCCACGACGGCTCCTTCATCCTCGAACGAGTTCCGGCGGGGACCTACACGCTCATGATCTTCCTCCCCTCGGGAGTGAGCCACACGCAGACGGTCGACGTCACCGGGGACCGGGAGATCGCGGTGGAGATCCTGACCGGAGGGGTCGAAGGCCGGGTCCTCTCTCCCGAGGGGCTGCCCGTGGCCGGAGCCCTCGTCTCCATGACCAGCGAGGGTCCGGAGGGCATGGCGCTCCCCGGTCCGAGCACGACAAGCGACAACCAGGGTGCTTTCGAGCTGCCCCGCGTCTCCACGGGCACCTATACGATGACCGTCCAGTCCGAAGGCTTCGCCCCCGCGGAGAGCCGGGTCGTGGTGACGCCCGGGGGAACGGTACACGTGGATCTGGCGCTGGCCCCGGCACCGAAAAACCTTCCGCAACAGGGTGAGCCCAAATAGATCATGGCCGTGAGATAGATATGGAACCGCGCACACGCCACCTTCTCGGCCGCTTGATCGCAGTACCTTTCACGCTCTTGACCGGGTTTCTCGCCGTCGAGGCCCTGTGGTACGGAGCCATGCTGGCGGGAGCCGCTTCTCAGCACGGCATGTCCTTGGAAGATATCGTGCCGCTCGCCGGCGGGCTGACTCTCGTGGCTCTCTGCGCGGCCGGCGTCAAATATTCGCTCAACCTGCGGTTTCGATACTGGATTGTCTTCGCCGCGGTCCTCCTCGTGGTCTTTGCCATTGTGCTGGCAGTTCAGGCCGGCGTCTTTCTGGGGTGAGCTTGCTCGACCTCGCAGTGAATCGAGGTGATCCATGGCTCCATTGATCGTGCTCATCGTGACAACACTCGTCTTCCGCCTGCTCGGCAGGTGGGTGGCCGCCTTCAACTCATGGCCGGCAGCCGTGCGCGTGGGGCTCGCGGTGATGTTCACGTTCACCGCCATGGCCCACTTCAACGACATGCGGCACGACATGGCGAACATGCTCCCGCCCTGGGTGCCCAACCCTGAGCTTGTGGTCATCCTCACCGGCCTGCTCGAGGTCGCGGGCGCGATCGGGCTCCTGATCCCGAAGACGCGCAGGGCCGCTGCGATCGGGCTTGTTCTCTTCCTCATCGCCGTGTTTCCCGCGAACGTCCACGCGGCCCAGGAGGGCGTCCTTCTCCGCGGCCAGCCCGCCACGCCGCTGATCCCGAGAGCGCTGATGCAGATCCTCTTCATCGGCCTCACGTGGTGGTCCGGCTTCGTGGCAACGCGCAGGTAGTCTCACTCATCGGTCCAGTCGTTGCAGCTCATCCGACAAGCCCAAGAAATGGTGCCGCTCCATCTCGTCTATCAGGTTCAGGCACCGTGACTGAATCTTCGGGTCCTCTGTCTGGGCGTAGAGGCGGACAACGATCTTGGAAAGGTCCATAGAAACCATCGCACCATTCTTGGAGATATCCCCCGCTTCGGCGCGGTAGGCTTCGACGCACTTCTCGGCCAGTTCACAGACAAGCTCCGGGAGTGGAACCGGTGAATCTTCGAGCGCATGAACTACCGTCTCCAGAGCGGCGGGCGTCGGCGCAGCCTTCAAGAATGCCCCTAGAAGATCGGCTTGGTCAGCCGTCGTGAGGCTTCCCAGCTTCCGGAACGCCGATGCTGCCTCGGTGCGCACCGACTCGTCCAGGTCAGCGAAAAACGGCTTCAACATTTGCCTGCACGTGGGACCCACCGCATCGTCCGCCACATTCGTGGAATAGACATCCGCAGCCGCTTTCCGCATGAGGGGAGTGCCGCTGTGAACCCGCTCCACATCCGCCATCGCCGATTCAACATCCAAAGCCAGAAGGCATACTTGCCGCGCACCCGCTTCAACTGCTTGAGAAGAAGACGATCTTAACAGTACGTCAACCACCGGGCGAATCGCTGGATAATCCCGATAACCGGCATAGTGGACAAAGCGCTCTATCAAAGGTGTCTCAAGGACTGCCTGGTCCAAGGAAATGCAGTCGAGAAACCAAGAGAGCGACCTGGGGACATCCACATTCAACACCGCCAGCAACGCTTCGATAACGCAAGAGCGCACGGCTATCGATCGGTCGTTGACGAGGCTGTCCACGGCTCCCTGAAGTCGCTTGAGATGCTCCGGTTGGTCAAACAACAGCCGCGCGATTGCGCCGGCGATCGCCCCCCGCGTCGAATTGATGCCTGCCCTGTACGCATCACCGCCGTTGTATGGCTGTCCGCTATCAGCGGATGTCCTCCAAAGCTCTGTGTCGGGATCCGGATCATTCACAGCGTACCAAGCAATTATATCAACCACCTCCTCCGGCCACTCGCGGCCAACCCAGTTCTTGATCAGCCTAGCGATGTCCTGTCCGCCGGGAGGTCCTGGCAGAGCATGCACGCGCCGCACGAGCGAGGTGACCTGCTCCAGAGTAATCATTGGAGGGCTTGCCTCATTCTTCCCGGCCAGATGGTCCGCAACCCCTCGCAAGATCGCCTCGAAGTAGCTGGTGGGCAGATCATCAGGCATTCGCTCAGCCAGTGCTACAAACCTGCCAGGATAGGTCCTGGTTCTGTTTTGCAAAGAGTAGGCAAGAGCGTCCATTCCGCCGGAGCGCCGGAATGCTCGATCCAGACGGCGATCCACACCTGCATACTTTCGCATGGCGCGCAACCATTGTTCATCGGTCATCTTTGCCTGGGCATCTTCGGGAACAGGTGACTCAACGGAGGAGACTTCCATCCGGCGTGGCGGTTCACTCCTCTCGCCAGGAAACTTTCTCCGGAGCTCATTGAGCTTGGCGCGACCCGAAGCGCTCAGCCGGGATTTCGCAAGCGACTGAAGCAACTCCAACTGTCTGAAACCACGTATCTCGGGGTGCTTGGATTCCCAATCATCCCTGAGTGAGAGAATGGCATTCTCCAAAGCTACAAAGCGCTCAGGCGAGCACCGAGCGGACGCTGCCCGCACGGCTTGCGATGCGACATAGCTTTCCGCCGATCCTCCATTGCCGCCCCATGAGGCATAACCGACCTTCAGACGACGTGCGTCTCTTGCGAGATAGTCGGCCAAGTGCTCAGCATAAACCTCGGGCGCCGCCGTCCACGCGCGCAGCACCAAGTATGCGATCGCGTCATGAGGACGATCCTGGTAAGGTGCCAGCAATCGGTCGAGCACTTCTGGCGCCATCTTCGCCAAGGCCTCCAGGGATATAGCAAGATTCGAGAGAAGAGCACCATGGATCTGAAGACTGTTATCGCCGAATGAGCGGAAGGACCAAAGCGGGTCTATACAGAGTCGGCCTGTGCGTTCTTCAGCCGTATCGTTCACGAACGCGGCAACGCGAGGCAATATCTGTTCAGCGTAGCTAAGCGGATTTTTGGCAGCATCACGGATCACGCTTACACCCTTCCCACTTCGATTCAGATACGCCGACAGGCTTCGATCCAGGGAAGTATCATCGTCGACTGAGTCGGGCTCTTCCATTTGGCCGAGACGCCACCTGACAAGGGCACGATCGAACCATTGGCCTATTGCCTCGCACGCCAGCTCGGGCCGTTCCTGAGCCATTGAGTAGAGTACACTCCACCAATCGTCGTTGACTGCGAAGCCAGGGCGAACTCCATCGAGTGTGCCGTCATCAATGAGCGACAGGAAGAGGTCGAACATCTCCCGACTGAAATACACGTACCCAATCCGGCATACATAGCGCAAGTAGTGACTCCACGGTTCGCCCGGTATGCGGTACTTCCGCAACAGGGCGGCGACCCGGGCCGACCGTGTTTGCATTGTCTGGGGATGGCTGAACATCCATATGACCTCCTCTTGTTGCTTCTCTTCTTTGCTCGACAATGCTCCGTCAAAGAAACCAGCCGCATCGAGAACGTCGAACCAGCCCGAGTGCCCCCTGGTCACGCTGTGGACATGGGATCGGAGGTCCGGCACCGAGTTGAGAAGCTTCTGGAGCACGCGCCACTCCTGAAGCTGCGGGTCAGGGAGGTATGACAGCCACTGGAACACCAAGCGTTTGATATGGAAGCGGACGCCGTGCTCACCAAGCACCGCCTCAAGCTCTTCCATGTATCGAGGCCAGTCCTGCGCGCGAAGGTACGCGAGCACTTGGCGCACCTGTGCGCGCCGGAACAGGTGCTGCTCGCCCCCCAACAGCAGGTCGAGAAGACGCCCCCCTTTTGCAGCGAACCGCCTGGCGAAGGCATAGTCGAAGAATGACTCGTGGAAGAAGCGGTATCGTCCTTCGGAGAGGATCAGGACGTGCTCCGATGCCATCGCTACAGCATCATCGCGAAAATCGTCGAAAACGTACCCGGGCGCCGAGAGTTGTTGCCTGGTACTGAGCCAGTTTGCGAGCAGATCGATCACCTGCGTCCAAGCCGCCTTGCGCCCGAGCCGATGGTCAGTCCGACGTTCGCCTTCCGTCCAGAACTTGTCGAGCAACTCGTCACGGCTACCTACGCCAACACGATCGATTGGAGCCAGACTGAGGAACATTGAGAGATGCAATGGGACGACAAGAACGGGCTTGAGAGCGGACTGAACGTCGGATGGGTTCACTCCGGCGCCACGCAAAGCGGTGTCTACCTGCTCGATCGAGAGGGGTGCGAGCTTCACGATTGTGAAGCCGGATGTCTTCATCGCACGCATCCGGTGGTCGTGCTCCAGATCGAACTCGCGACAACCCACAATCAGCGACATACCCGGAAGCCGCTCCACCTCACGGCGAAGTTCCTCGAAAAGCGACCACAGCTCCGCCCGGCGACCCGACGCGATGCTCACGGCGTCAAGCTGGTCAACGAGGAGCACGAATGGCGCACCGGAAGCAACGCCGGCAAGGGTTAATGCCGGCGATTCTGGAAGGAGCAACTTGCGGCCCAGCTCCGTCGTGGTGAGGATTCCCTCGGGCAATTGGTCAAAGCGAACCGTCAGCACGGCAACGCCGGAGGTGCGCAGGCGCTCGACCACACCCGCCAATACAGAGCTCTTGCCCCCGCCTGCACCACCGACGACCAGCACCCTTTGGGCGATAGGCTGGCCGCTGACACTAAGGATAGTTTCTGAGCCTGCAAGCGGTAGGAGCGTGTCGTTGATGAGCTGCGACCGAAGTGGCGCCGTGTACGCCTCGCAAATCGCCTCGACTCGATCCAGGACTGACTTGTCGAGGGCCCACTCGCGCAGCCGAATGCCGTGCTCTGCCAAAGCATCAAGGATTGACCCTCGATCGAGAGGCCGATGAATGCTGCCGAGGAGCAAGTCTGCCAGTTGGCCGCGCACGGCGGCTACATCCAGCGGCGAACCATCCGCGGCATAGAGGAGCTTGCGGATCGTGAAGTTGACACGCTCCAGAAGCTGGGCTTCGTCAATGGCGTGCGTCCGCGCCCGTCGCAGGAAGGTTAGGGCTCGCTCCGTGTCACCCCCACACAGTGGCAACACGTAACCGCAGAACGCCGAGTTGAGCTCGGCTGACTGAGCGAGCCGCTCTTCGAGCATCTCTCTGCTCTTGGCGTAGGCTCGAAGCTCCTCGAAGTCACGAGCACCAAGGGTGGAAGCGAAGACGGCGCAGTTTTTGGGATCTCGCTCCACGTGTTCCAGCAGGTCCCCGAGGATGGTTCTACCTCGTTCGTCTTTGGCGGCCAGCCTCCCCAGAGTCCATCCCGCTGCTTTCGTCGTCTGCCGCTTGACCGACCAGTAGTCGGTCGTACCGTCAGCATTGGAGACCGTGAACTCGACTCCTCTGGCTTCATCAGGGTCTAACGGCTCTGAGGTCAACCAGCGCGCAGCACCATCGACGATCCGAAGGAGCTGATCGATAGCCCATAGGGTCTCGTACCGGTTGCCGAGCTTGTCTGCTGTTCCACCACTCGTTGGCACGAGAGCGATTCTATCCGAGGGCAGCCCTCTGTTGTGATTGCCCTCCCTCCGTCGCCTCCTTCTCATCCCCTCCTCCGGGAGGGAGAAAAGGAGACGATCATGCGAAGGCCGTTGCTTCTTTCGGTCCTCGCGGCGGCGCTGCTTTCCATGGGCGCCGTTGCGCAGGATGAGTCTACTTCGATCACCGCTCCCCGCTGGCTCGATCCTCCCAAGGTGGATGGCCAATGCGACGATCCCGCCTACGAGCGGGGCGAAAGCTTCACGATGCGGGGCTCGGACACCCGCGTCTCAATCCTTCACTCTTCGGTGGATCTCTACCTCTGCCTCGAAAAAGCCGGAGAGGGGGAGCGGATCTCCGTCGGCCTCGATCCCGACCTGTCCGGCGACGGCGACCTGGAGACGGGCGACGCCGTCTTCCACTTCACAGCCGAAGGGGCGGTGAAGGCCGAGCAGGGCGACGGGCGCGGCGGGCTCGTTCCTCTTTCAATCACAGAGGCGGATGCCGAGGCCGGGTACTCGGGTGACGGCGCCGAGGTGCGGATCTCTCTGGAGTGGCTCGGCGGCTATGGGCGGACGGCCGGGCTCGGCTTCTCCATCGAAGGCAGGGACGGCTCCCGAAGCTGGCCGGACTCCGCTGATCCTTTCGCTCCCGGGAGCTTTGGCGAGGTGGCGCTGGCCCCGGTCTACCCACAGGGGACCGAGGCGGGCTCGGTCTTCCTCGACGGCCGCGAAGGTCATCTCGTGGTGCCGTACTCTCCCGAGCTGAACCCGGAGGAGCTTACGGTCGAGGCCTGGGTGCGAGCCGTGGACGGCGACTGCGGCACCCTGGTGGGCAACGGTCAGGCATCGTCCTACTGGCTGGCTCTCTGCGAGGGAGTGCGCTTCGGCCATGGCGGAGCTTCCACCGTCCGCGGTGTTTCCCATCCCCTGGGGGACGGCTGGCATCACGTGGCCGCCACCTTCGATCCCGCCGGCATCCGGACCCTGTATGTGGACGGCTCGGTCGTCCTTCAGCCGGGGTGGGAGCCGCCGCGCGAGGTCTCGGAGGACGAGGAAAGGGAGGTGGAGATCCTGGGCTCCTCGACCCTCCCCCTGCGCATCGGATCGGACCGGGACGATCCGGAGCGGGACCCGCTCCACGGCTACGTGCGCGAGCTGCGGATCTGGAGCCGCGCCCGCACCGCGGAGGAGATCCGCGAAGATGCTTTCGAAAACCTGCGCGGCGGCGAGGAGGGCCTCGTGGCGCTCTGGCCGTTCACTGCGGATCTTCGGGACATCGCCGGGGGTCATCACGCCGGCCTGATCGGCAGCGCGTCCCTGGCTCGGGACGAGCCACGGGTGTCCGAGTTCCCCGACCCGCCGAAGTTCGAGCCTTATGACTATCCCGCCAAGAAGCCCCTTCCGGCCTGGAACCCGCGGGTCCCGGCCATCGCGGACAACAAGGCGATTACTCTGGACGGCGACTGCACCTTCTCCGAGTACGGCCGGGCGGCGAAGCTCTCCATGGAGCCCGACCGGTCGATCCACATGAAATTGCTGGTAGCTGGGGACTCTCTCTACCTCTGTTCGAACGTCCTGGCCGGACGGACCGGGAGCGCGAGCAGCGCGGTCACCCTGTGGATTGACCGCGACAACAAGCCGGCCTCGCAGCCCGGTCCCACCGAGCTCCGCATCCGGCTCACTCCGGAAGGCAAGCTCGTAGTGGGCACCGGCAGCGGAGCGGGCTACAACGGCGCCGCTCCCGCGGGCATCCAGGCAAAGACGCTGAGCGGCGACCGGCTCCAGGCGCAGGAGGACCTGAAGCCATTCACCGCGCCCTGGTGGTCGGGCGAGATCCGCATCCCCCTCAAGGCCCTCTCCCCCTTCGCCCCGGGCTCGACCCTGCGCTTCGCCCTGGCCTACGATGGCGAAGCCCCGACGGTCTCCGGCCAGCCGCGGGCGTTTCGGGAGCGTTGGCCCGCGAGCTTCCAGGAATTGAGGTCCGACACCTGGGGGACTTCCCCCAGCGACCGTCCGGCGCAGGCGCTCTCAGCAGCTTCGGAAGACGGGATCAGCTCCATTTTCGAGCCCGTGATCAATTCGGGCCCGCGCACTCCCGTCTCCACGGCTCGGACCAACGAATTGCCCGACCCGGCGCCGCCCACCGTGGCCAGGTTCGCCGAGATCTGCGGATGGCCTTTCGTGCCGACCGAGCCGAACTTCGCCTGGGAAGACGATCCGCGCAACCTGGCCTACGTCTTCGACTCCGACCTGAAGTGGCCGCTGGTGGACTCGGCCCGCCCGATCGCTCAGGTTTCGGGGACGCTCACCAAGGTCTACGTCTCGGGCGAGGACTCGCATTACATCCATACCAGCCACGACGTGGACATGAAGGTGACGCTACCCCAGGCCGACCAATGGGCCACGGTCGGCGGCGCCGACAACCTCGTTCTGGAAACCGAGTCGGCCGGCTTCCCGCCGAACAACGATCGCGACCTCGGCGCGCGCCCCAGCGTGAACGATCACGTTACCGTGCTCGGGCGCTGGATCTTCGACTGCGGCCACGAGCCGAAGACCGAGATCCATCCCATCCCCATGTTCGAAAGCGACCGCCTGGAAGTCCGGCCGCTCTTCCCGGGCGGCCCCCAGAGGACCGTCCGCATGGTGCGCGTCTGGCTGAACAGCGATCCCGAGCCGTTCGCGTATGAGTTCACGGGTCCGTTCACCTTCGAGGTCGACCTTCCGCCCGCGGGCTGGTCCCCCTTCCTGCGGGTCGTGGAAGGGGACGTCAGCCGGGTGGCGGCCGAAATCGACGGCAACCGGATGGAGATCAGCGTGGACCCTCCGGACCGCACCGGCACTTTCTATTTCGAAATGATGGTGGGCCACCTGGTGCAGCCCGAGGACGGGCTTTCGCTCACGTCGCGCACCGCCACGATCGGCGACTGGCAGATCGACGTGCTCGACGATCACGACTCCCTGAGCTCGGGCGAATGGTTCTACTCGGTCAACGTGAACGGCGTCTGGCGCCAGCTCCTTTGGGACGCAGACGTCGACACCGGCCAGAGCGTCGGCATCCTCGATCTGTTCACCGTCTCGGGATCGGACTTGATCCTTCAGGTCACCGGCTATGAATCGGACCCGACGATCCCTGAGGGCGGCGGCGAATCCATCTCCCCCGATCCCAACACCAGCTCACTGATCAACGGTTTCGACCTCGGTGAGCTCGACAATCCCGACGCTTCGCCGCTCGGCGCGCCCGGAGGGGACTGGAGCCTGCACTACAACGTGACCCCCGGGGGCGAGATGCCGGCCAGCCTGGTCGAACAGTCCTTCTGGGAGCCGCGCCTGAACGATGAGCCCAACGACAACCGGCACCGGGATCTGGGGGACCTTCCCGTTCCCGCGCCGAACGCTGCGCCTCTGACGAGGACCCACGCCAGCTTCCTCACCGAGCCGGGACCGTCGGGTTTCCCGCCGAACGGCGAGATCTCCCTGTTCAAGGGCGAGGTGGACCGCTACAGCTTCTCCCTGGCCGACTTCGCGAACGTCACGTTCGGCACGCTGCCCGCCCCGTTGCGCCTGGATGTCGAGCCCATCAGCCGCTGGCACCACCTCCCCCCGCCGACCCTGCGGGTCGAGATTGCCCCCGGGCAGACCCAGGAGCGGGACACGGACGACGTGCTCGGCTTCAGCGCGGCCAGGCTGGAGGTCTCCAGCCCCGACGGGCGTTCCGGGGACACGGCGTACAACATCGAGGTGCACACCACCTACCGGGTGGTGCCTCAGGACTGGGGCGAGTCCCGGGATGCCCAGGGCCGCTTGATCGACCTCGTCACCACACCGCCGAACCCGGCCGCGGACCCGCGCCTGAGGATCGAGGCCCCGACCATGTGGTTCCCCGAGGAGCGGGAGCTCGCGGCCGACTGGGCCTGGCAGCACGTTGCCAA
The DNA here is from genome assembly GCA_035556715.1 of Thermoanaerobaculia bacterium. Lineage (GTDB taxonomy): Bacteria > Acidobacteriota > Thermoanaerobaculia > Multivoradales > UBA5704 > DATMER01. The sequence goes on along the minus strand of DATMER010000012.1, from coordinate 15,345 downwards.
CGACACGGACGTCTATCAGGTGGTCGTACCCCCGGTGGCGGGTCCGCCCTCCGGGCACACCGCCTGCCGGTTCGACAACCCGGGGCAACTCTTCATCGACGCCTATCCCATGACCATCTCGATCCCGTCCCTGGGGTTGACCCGGGACAACACGCTGTATCTGGCCAACCTCCGCCAGACGCTGCCCAACGGCGGCACGCTCGTGGTGAACCTGACCGCTTCCACCCCGCCGCGCCGCCTCTACCGTCTGGAGGCGGAATGGGAGGGCACGCGCTACTACACCCCGAGCGAGTGCGACGAGCTCGGCCGGCAGATGGCCATGATCCGGAGGCTGACGCCCGAGGGAGAGCTGGAAATCATGAAGGGGATCATCGCGCTCCAGGGCGGCCGCTTCCCGGGCCAGTCCCCCTGGCCCGGACCCGATCCGGACCCCACGGATCTCCCTCCCCTGGGAGACTTCCGCGTGATCCGCTTCGAAAAGGGCGGTCCTCTCGACCTGATCGTCTCGAGCCCGGAGGGCCAGCCCGTCCTCGCCCGGCTCTTCGACGAGGACGGCGTGCTGATCGCCGAGGGTAAAGGATTGGATGAGGAGACCGCCGGCAGCACTCCATCCCCCGCGGGCATGGTGCCCCAGACCCGGTTGCGGGCCGAGGGGCTGGAGCCGGGAGGCCTCTACCTTCTGCAGGTGGTACCGAGGGACGGGGAGCAGGGGAGGCAGCAGGTGCCGCTGGGGTTTGACGAGAGGAAGCCGTAACCGGAGAGGAGGAAGGGGTTGCCGCGGCCTCGCCGCGGCAACCCCTCTTCCGTTTACCTGAAGTACCCGACTACGTCGATCACGAGCTCCGAGGTGCCGCCACCCGTGATGACGAAGAACACCTGGAAGGAGCCGTCCGCCGCCAAGGGCACGATGGCGTTGTTCGGCCGTACCTGTCCGGAACCGAAGTTGACGGTGCTGGTGAACGGACGCTCGCCGGCGAGGGGATAGATCTCAACATGACCGCCGTTGGACGGATCGATGACGGTGACGTTGACCGCGATGGCGACCGCATCCGCGGGAATCGAGCACTGGCCGGCGGTGGCGAACTCCGTCTCCACCCCGGAGCTGATCGGTCCACCCGAGATGCGGGTATCCAGGAGCCGGCAAGGCGGCACGATCGTGTAGTAGTCCAATCCCACCAGCAGCGTCGTGTCGCTGGCCGTGTTGTTGCCCGGCGTCGGATCGGCGCCGCTGGCGCCGTCGTCGGTAATGCTGGCGGTGTTGGAGACCTGGAACACACCGGCCGGCCGCGGATCGGCGGTCGTGACGGCGAAGATGGCCATCAGGTCACCGCTCGTGCCCGCGACGGCGCCGACCGCGAGGGTGCAGATGGAGCCGGCGTTGTTGTCAGGCGCGCAGGCCCAGCCCGCGGTGCTGGCGCCGGGGTTGAACGTCGTGTTCGCCGGTACGGTCTCGGTGATCACCACGCCGGTCGCGCCCGTCGTGCTGACGTTGGAATAGGTGAGGGTGTAGGCGACGGTACCGCCCGGCTCAACCGAGGCACCGCCGTCGCTCTTGGCGATCGTCAGATCCGGAGGAGCGACGTTCACGAAGCACACTTCGACGTCTTCGAGGCTCGGCGTGGCCGCGCTGTTGGTCGACGTGAGGTACGCCTTGTACTTGAGGTACCGGTTGCCGTTGAACTGGCTGAGGGACCCGCCGCTGGACGTGTAGAACGTCCCCGCGGTCCCGTCCGGGCCGACGAAGTTGAACGGACCCGACGCCGAGTTGCTGGCTGCGACCTGGAAGCTGATCGCCGTATCGGCCGGGGTCGTGGCGTTCCAGGAGATCGTGGTCCAGGTCGGCGTGAATCCAACCGGCGGGTTGCTGTCCTTGAGGCCCGACTCGAACTCGCCGGACGGCGGGAAGCCGGTCTGCACGAAGACCGTGAATCCGAGGTCCCGGCCGCCGGTCGTCACGTCCGCCACCCAGGTCGCGCCGCTGTTGGCGGAGGTGACGCGCTGGCCGTTCGCGTATGGGTTGCTGTTGGGTGCGGTGCAGCTGCAGACGTACGCGTACGTCCCCGCCGACGGGTTCGCTACCGCGCGGATCACGATCGCATACTGCGTTCCGGCGGTGATCGTGGCGGGAGTGCCGAAGAACGCGCTGAAGATGCCGCCTGCGCCGGTGTTGAAGCCGGGAATCGTGGCGGTGGCGAGGTCGGCGCCCGTGGGTACCGCGGGACTTCCGGTCGTCGCCCGGATCGAGACCGTGAGGTTCGGGGTCGTGCCGGTGCAGCCGGCGCAGAACAGGTCGAGGTCGACCTGCGTGAGCTGCCCGGTCGCGCCCGCCACGAAGGTCTGGCCGGCCCAGGCCGTGGAGTTGAAGCCGAAGCCGCTCGTGGTGACCGTCAGGTTCTGCTGGTCGACGTTGGGGACGTTCAGCAGGATGACTTCGTCGGGACTGGTCGCCAGATCGATGTCCTCCCCAACGCCAGTCAGGAAATCCGCCTGGGTCGTATCGGTGAGGCAGGCGCTGACCGGCGCCGTGTCCAGCGAGAAGTCCTGCGTCGTCGTCGCTCCGTCGGCGACGGCGATGCTCGTGGCCGTGTCCGATTCGTAACCCGGAGCGCTCGCAGTGATTTCGGGATAGATGCCGGCCGGGACGTCCGTAAAGGAGTAGAAGCCGCTGCCGTTGGTGGTCGTCGTCCGGCTGCCGAGCTCGACGGTCGCGCCGCTGATCGGGGCGCCGCCGACCGTGGCCGTCACGGTGCCCGAGACCGTTCCACCCTCGCCGACCGGGGTGCACTCGTCGTACTTGAAGGAGCCGATGCGCGTCTTCCACCGCTTGTCGAAGTCCTGCGACACGGGGTTGGCGTACTGGTTGGTGTACCAGAAGGTGCAGCCGTCGGGGTCGAGAGTCATGGTGGTGTAATCGCCCCAGCGGGCGCTGGTCGTCTGCGACGCCGTGCCCGCGAACATCGTCTGCTCGGTCAGGCTGAACGTATTGACCGGGTCCGCTGCCAGCCGGCCGGCGTATTTGATCGAGGGGAAGTTGGGCGCGGCGTTGTTCGACGTGCTGTAGCCGAGCGCCAGGTTGCCGGCGCGGTCCAGGGCCAAGCTGGGCATGAAGCGATGGATCACGTTGGCGGCGTCCGGATCCCACGTCGCTGCCTGCGGGAGGTTCGCCGCCACCGTGCCGCCGGTGACGTCCACTTGATACCAGCGCGGAGCCGCGAATCCCGTGGTGTTCTGGCGGCGGACCGTGTGGGTGTTCCACAGCGACTCGACACCGCCGAAGTTGGTGTACTGGTTCTGCATCATGGCGCGGATCTGGAGCACGTCCAGAAGCTGTGCCGTACCCGGCTGCGGCGCGTTGGCCACGGCCGCGTTCGGCCAACCGGTGGCGGCGAGGGGAACGTCAGGCCCGGTGAAGGTCGAGAGCGAGATCCTCTCCCAGTCGACGTGGAACTTGTAGACCGTCAGCGCGTTGAGGAAGTTCCAGGTCGACACGAAGTAGTTGGGAGTGCCCGGAGGCGGCGTGCCGGTCTGCAGGCGCGCGTTGCTCGGCAGCAGGGTGAAATCGCCGGCCCCCTGGTCGAAGGTCACCACCTGGACGGTGGGCGCGCCGGCGTACATCTGCGCCTTGTTGAAGGCCCATACCCGGGTGGTCGCGAAGCCGCCGCCGGCGGGAAAGCCGAACATGTTCGCCGCCATGTAGATGCCGTCGGGCCAGACTCCGAGCTTCGGGTAGTCGTTGAGGAAGTCGTCCATCCTGATCGAGTAGAAGTACCAGCCGCCGGCCACCGGGTCGCCGGTCTGGGAGACCGCGATGCACTGGAACGCCTCCGGCGGGGTGACGTTGCCCAGGCCGTCGATCGTGAAGGCGAAGTCGGTGAGCACCCAGCGGTCCTCGAACGTGTCGTAGAGCACGATCGGGTCGCCGAAGTTCTGCGTGTCGCACTGGTTGCCGAAGTTGCCCTGGCTCATCAGGGTGTCGAAGGTGAAAGCCGCGATCTCGGAGCCATCCGTCTTGTCATAGATGCCCACCGACGTGTTGACCGCCTGGATGTAGTGATCCGGGCCGACATCGCCGGTTGGGTCGGCAGGGCTGCCGGCTCCCCAGTTCTCGCGGTCGAGCCCGTCGAAGTCGATGAGCGGCGGCGGTGCCGGAACGTTGCGCCCGGGCGTTACCGACGGAACCTGCGGCACGGTCGGAGCACCCGGCAGCTCCACCGGATTGAGGGGTGGCCCATCTCGCTCCGGCTTCTCGCGCTGGAACCGCGGCTTCTCAGGCATCGCCCGCAGGTCGATGTTCGTGCTCCCGGCGCGCTTCATCGTGAGCTCGGCCGGTTGTCCGGCGGACACGGGACTGGGTACCGCTTCGCGTTGGAGGTCCTGGGCCGAAGCCGCCGTGAAGCACGAGAACACACAAAACAGTGCCGCGAGGAAGCGTTTCATAAATTCACCCCTTGAAAAACAGGCAAAAAACGGCAGCCTGCCTCGTCGACGAGTCGGGCTGTCGCACGGTCAGTGGCTGTCGGCCACAGGTGGAGCAGTCTCGGAGTACGCTTGGAGACTGCTTATCAGTATCAGCTTTTTACAGCTTTGTCCAGGGAAATCGGCGCACGGGGCAGTTGGTGTAAGAGAGCTTCGTCCTGTTCGTTGTATGGAAGGATGACGACAAGGGTCCACGGCTTGCGTAGCTGGCTCGCCGCGATCGCCGCGCCGTTGGTGATCGTCGCCTGGTTTCTGTGGCCGGTCATGCCGTTCAACCACTCGCCCGGCGACATCATCCGGTCCGTGGCGACTGCGTATGCGCTCTTCTTTCTAGCCCGGGGACTGGCATTTCTGGCTGCATCGGCCTTGTCAACCTCTCGAGCCGCGTACCATGCCTTCGTTTTCATATTCGCTTTCCTCATCAGCTTCTCGGTCTCCGTCGGGTTGACCCTGGCGGGAGTCGCTGAAAGCCCACTTGTCTCGGCCGCGACCGGTGCTCTTCAGGACGCGTTCTGGTGTGCGGTGGCTGGCCTCATCTACGTGTATATCGGGGCCGGTATAAAGTAAGTCGGTGCCCCTGACCATCGCCCAGCTCGTCGCCGAGGTACGGCCTCGCCTGGCGGCCACCTCGTTCGGAGCACCGGCCCGCGAGGCCTCCCTCCTCCTGGGACAGATCCTCGGTCTCTCCGAAGCTCAGATCCTGGCTCATGGCGGGAGGGAGGTTCCGGCCGAAGCGGCGGAGCGGTTTCGGTCCCTCCTCGAACGGCGGCTGACCGGGGAGCCCGTTGCCTACCTCTTCGGAGAGCGGGAGTTCTACGGCCGGCCTTTTCACGTGGACCCGCGGGTGCTCATCCCCCGGCCCGAGACCGAGCACGTCGTGGAGGAGGCACTCACCATCTCTCTTCCCGAGCGGCCGTGGATCCTCGACGTGGGGACCGGCTCCGGCATCCTTCCCATTACTCTGGCTCTGGAGATCCCCGACGCCCGAGCGGTGGGGACGGACCTGTCTCCCGGCGCTCTCGCGGTGGCCCGCGGCAACGCCCGCCGGCATGGAGTCCCGGACCGGGCGCGGTTCGTGGGGACGGACCTCGTCCTCGGGCTCGACCTCTCGCGCTTCGACCTGGTGGTGAGCAATCCGCCTTACATCGATCCCGGGGACGCGCCTTCGCTCTCTCCCGAGGTTGTCAACTTCGAGCCTCACGTGGCACTCTTTGCCCCCGGCTCTGGAGACTCGGTCCTCGGACGCCTGTTCGCCCTCCTCGAAGGGCTGCGCTCCGGGGTCCATGTCGTCGCCGAGATCGGTTTCGGACAGATCGAGGACGCGCGCCGTCATGCCGAGGCATCCGGCTTGCACTTCGTCGCGGCCCGTCAGGACTACGCCGGCATCCCCCGGGTGGTCGTTCTCCGCCGGTGAATCCGGCAAAGGCACAGGCATGGACAAATTCCACATCGTCGGACCCTCGCGGCTTTCGGGCAGGGTCCGGGCGAGCGGCGCCAAGAACGCCGCCCTGCCCGCTCTCGCGGCCAGCCTCCTCATCGATGGAGGGATGGGCGAGCCGCTGACTCTCCATCGCATGCCCCGGGTGCGGGACATCCGCACCATGATGCGGCTGCTCGATCACCTGGGCGTGGGCTGTGAGGACACCGGCGACGCCCTGGTCCTGCGCCGGGAGCGGCCGAGCTCCGACCACGATGCGCCGTATGAGATGGTCAAGACCATGCGCGCCAGCGTGCTCGTGCTCGGCCCGCTGGTCGCCCGCTTCGGCCATGCCCGGGTGTCGCTCCCGGGCGGGTGCGCCATCGGGGTCCGGCCGATCGATCAGCATCTCAAGGGGCTGGAGGCGCTCGGCGCCAAGGTCACCCTGACCCACGGCTACGTGGAAGCCACGGCCGACCGCCTCCAGGGTGCCCGCTTCCGGTTCGACATGCCCACCGTGACCGGCACGGAGAACCTCCTCCTCGCCGCCTCTCTCGCCAAGGGCACCACGGTGCTGGAGAACTGCGCGCGAGAGCCCGAGGTGGTGGACCTCGCCAACCTCCTCAACGCCATGGGTGCCCGCATCTCGGGCGCCGGCGAGGAGACGATCGTGATCGACGGCGTCGACACTCTCGGCGGCGCCGAGCACGAGATCATCCCCGACCGGATCGAGGGTGGCACCTATCTGATCGGCGCGGCCCTGACTCGCGGCGACGTCACGCTCGAAGACGCCAACCCCGCCGATCTGGCGCCGCTCCTGGACAAACTGGCCGAGGTCGGTGCCAAGGTGGAGGTGGACGGCAGGGACATCCGGGTGCGCGCCGAGGGCGATCTCAAGGCCCTCGACCTCGATACCCAGCCCCATCCCGGGTTCCCGACCGACCTCCAGGCCCAGTACATGACCCTGATGACGAGCGCGGTCGGTGTGGCGAACATCCGCGAAACGATCTTCGAAAACCGCTTCCAGCACGCGCCGGAGCTGATGCGAATGGGTGCCGACGTCCGCGTGGATGGCAACTCGGCCCGGGTCCACGGTCCCAGGCAGCTCACCGGGGCCGGCGTGATGGCCACGGATCTCCGCGCCTCGGCCTGCCTGGTGCTGGCCGGCGTGGCGGCCGAAGGGGAGACGGTCGTGGACCGGATCTATCACCTGGAGCGCGGCTATGAAGGAATGGAACTGAAATTGCAGAGTTTAGGAGCGCGAGTGGCCAGGTGGGTGGTTTGATCCCGTTCCCCCTCTCCTCACCGGCCTGCGGCCGGGCATTCCCCCGTGCCGGGGGAAAGGGAGGAAGAGGGATGATTCCGCTCTCCGTTACCACCCCGGCTCCGAATGATCTTCACTTTCACTCTTCTCGCCGCTGTCACGCTCGCTGACCCGCGTCCGACTCTCGTCGAGATGCAGCTCGCGGGCCGTCACCGCGATGCCCTCGAGCGTGTCGAAAAAGAGATCGATACGCAGCCTGAGGCTGCGCGCCGGCTCGGCCTTCACTACCTCCGCGGCCACCTCCTCGACATCCTGGACGATCCCCGCGGATCGAGCGAGGCCTTTGCCGCGGCCATGGCCGCGACGCCCGAGCTCGGCTCCTTCAGCCGCTACCGCCTCGCGCTCGAGCAGGAGCGGATGGGCCATCCCGAGGTCGCCGCCGGCCTGGTGGCCGGGGTCGTGGACACCCGCCAGCCGTCGCTGCTGCCCGAAGCGGTCCAGCTCCTCTCCCGGACGCTCGCGTCAGGAGGGGACTGCCGGCTCCTCGGCGGCCTCAAGCTCGAAGAGCTGCCGGCGGCGCAGCGCCGGGTCCTCACCCTCTCGCAGGCCGACTGCGCGCTCCGCTCGGGGGCCCGCGAGCTCGCCCGCGGCATCTTCATGGGGCTCCTGGAAGAGAACCGGGGCGACGACACGGCCCGAACGGCGGCCGATCGTCTGTCGGCGCTCGTCTCGGATATGGAGGGGGGACGGATGCCCCTCCTCCTCGGTCTCGTCTTCCATCAGCATCGCGACTTCGAGCGGTCCCTGACCCATCTGCGCCGCGCGCTGGACCCGGCCGAGGGGCTCTCCGAGCGCGAGGTCTCGGATGGGCGCTATGCCCAGGGGCGCTCCCATTTCTGGCTGGAGCGCTATGCTCCAGCCGCGGTCGTCTTCGGCAGCCTGGCCCACCTCTCGCGCAGTCCCGCGGATCGCTCGCGGTCCCTCTATCAACAGGGACGGTCCTACGAGCTCCTCGGGCAATGGACGACGGCGGCCGAGAGCTTCCGGCGGGCCTACATGGCGCAGCCCGACGGCGAGTGGGCCGCGGCGGCCCTCTTCTCCATCCTCCGGCTCCAGTGGCGCATCGGCACGCAGACGGATTGCCGCGAGGTCTACGATCTCCTCACTTCGAAGCGGGAGTGGCGCGAGCAGGCTCTGCGCGCCAGCCTGTTCCTCGTCTCCTCGGACATCGTCCGCGGCCGGCACGACCGTGCCCGCGCCTGGCTCGCCCGCGTCCCCCCGGCGACTCCGGAGGAGCGGCTGGAGGTGGCCTACTGGCGCGGCCGCACGGCCGAGCTCGAGCGCGATCCGGTCGGCGCGGTGGCCGCCTACCTCGAAGCCCTGAGGATCGATCTCTATCACCCGCTCGCGCAGTCAGCCCGCCAGCGTCTCGGCTCCGACGTCCTGTCCAAGGCGGCCACGTCCGAAGGCCGGCGCCTCGCCGCCTCCGATCGTTTTGAAGATCTCTACGGCGCCTGGCTGCTGCTGGGCAATGGCAGCGACACCGGCAAGTCCGCCTGGAAGAAAGCGCAGAAGATTCTGCTCGCGGATCACTCCAAGGCCCCGCTGGTGCGCCTGGCCGAGGTGCCGGTCCGGAGCTGGCCGATCTGGGAGAAGGCCGTGCGCCGGCCGGACGAGCTGCTGCTCTCCCTCGGCATCCTGCACGAGGGAGCCACGGCGGTCCGCCAGCACTTCCCGGTGAGCGAGCCGTCCCTGGCCTTCACCGGCTGCCGGCTGCTTGCCCGGGGCGGCGAGTACGAGCGCTCGATCATCCTCGCCGAGACGCTGCGTCTGCGCGCCGGCGACCGGGTGCCGCTGATCTTCCAGCCGCGGGACTTCCACCACCTCCTCTATCCATCCCCCTATGAGGAGATCCTGGTCACCCAGACCCGGTTGCGCGGAGTCCCCCCGGCTCTGCTGGCCGCGATCATCCGCGAGGAGAGCCGCTACGATCCGTCCGCGCTCTCACCCGCGGCGGCCCGGGGGCTGACCCAGTTCACGCTGCCCACGGCGCGGCGCATCGCGGCCGAGCTCGACATGTCGCGGCTCGACCCGGAAGACCTCTACAAGCCGGAGATCGCGCTCGCCCTCGGGGCCGCCTACGTCTCCGGTCTCCTCAAGGAGTTCAACGGCGCGAGCCACGTGGCCGTGGCCGCCTACAACGCGGGAGAGCCCCAGGCGGCGCTCTGGCGGAGCTACTGCTTCAGCCCGGAGATGGAGGAGTTCTTCACCAAGGTGAGCTTCCAGGAGACCCGGAACTATCTGCGCAAGGTGCTGACCAGCCGGGCTCATTACGAGGAGCTGGAATAGGCCGGGGCTCCCTCTCCCCCGGGGAGAGGGGGGATGGGATCAATTAAACTCGTCCTTCTTCTCGATCCGCTTCACCACCGGCGGAAGCTGGTCCGGCGGACGGTCGAAGTAGACCTGGATGTCCGCGGCCCGGCGCAGTTCCTCGGTCCACTTCTCCAGCTCCTCGTTGAGCCGCTGCTCCTTGAGCACGGCGCGGATCCGGTCGCGCACGTCCTCCAACGGCGGTACCGTCGTCCCTTCCTTCTGCATCGCGGGCGTGAAAACGTTGCGGTAGTAAGCCGTGATGTCGTCCAGGCTGACGAAGACCCGCGGCCCGAGCTGCTCCTCCACGTGGGTGAAGACCATGAGCTGCCGGGCCACGAGCTGCCGCACTGCCTGCTGGCTCAGCCCGAGATCGCGGAGCGTCTGGCGGAACGCCTCCTCGCTCGGAAAGCGCGCGCGGACCTGCGCCACGTTCTGCTCGATCAGGTCCACAGGCACCTGCTCGAAGCCGTAGCGGTCGATCTCATGGAAGCGCAGCCGCTCCTCGATCAGTCCATTGAGGATGCGCCGGCGGAACGCCGTGTCCGCCTCCCCCTCCCGCGGCTGAGCCAGTCCGAGGGCGATCGCCCTCTCCACCTCGGAGGCGAGGATCGGGTCCTCGTCGACCACGGCCATGACCCGGTCCTTGAGCTCGGGTTTCTGGACCGCGCCTTTCTGGGGGGTGGCCGGCGGCCTGGGAGGAGGGTTCTGGGCCGCTCCGCCAGATACGGCGAGAGAGACCACGAGGGCGAACGGCAGGAAGCGGGCTTTCATCGGGCGGCATGCTAGCATCGGCGCGGCCATGACAGAAGGAGGGGCAGACGCGGCATCCACCCTGACGGTCGGTCTCGCGCAGATCGACTGCCGCCTGGGCAACGTCGCCGCCAACGTCGAGCGCCACCTTCACTGGATCGGGCAGGCGCGGGAGCGGGGAGTCGACCTCCTCGTCTTCCCCGAGCTCTCCCTCACCGGCTACCGCCTCCTCCACCTGACCTCCGGGGTCGCCCTGCCGCCGTCCGCGCCCGAGCTGCGGTTGCTCGCCAAGGCCGCCAGACCCATGGCGGTCGTCCTGGGCTTCGTGGAGGAGAGCGACCGCGGCGTGCTCCACAACACGGCCGTCCTGCTCGCGGACGGCGCGCCCCCGCTCTTCCACCGCAAGCTCTACCTCCCCACCTATGGCATCTTCCAGGAAGAGCGCTTCTTCCGCGCCGGCCGCCGCCTGGAGCTGGCGAACCTCCCCTGGGGCCGGATGGGCATGCTGATCTGCGAGGACCTCTGGCACCCCGAGCTGGCGCGAAGGCTCGCCATGGCCGGAGCGCGCCTCCTGGTCGTCCCCTCGGCCGGACCGGGACGGATCGGCGCGGGCGAGCTGCCGGCCAACCACGAGGCGTGGGAGATGCTCACCCGCTCCACCGCGCTCCTCGACACCTGCTGGGTCCTCTACTGCAACCGGGTCGGCTGGGAAGAGGGTTCCTTCTACCCGGGCGGGAGCCACGTGGTTCGTCCCGGGGGCGAGCTGGTCGAGCGTGCGCCGCTCCTGGAAGAGCACCTGCTGGTGACCGAGATCGACCTCCGGGAGTCCAACCGTCTGCGCTGGCGCCTGCCGCTCCTCGCCGACGAGCGCCAGGATATCGAGGGGCCGGAGGGACCGGAATGATCCGGCGCGAGCAGGTGCGGCAGCGGCTGCTCCTCAACGCGCCGCTTGCGGTGAAGGTCCTGACCAGCTTCATCCGCGACGCGGTGGAGACCTCGGGCATGGCCGGGGTGGTCGTGGGGTTGTCCGGTGGAGTGGACTCGTCCCTCGCGGCTGCCCTCGCGGCGCGGGCCCTGGGTCCGGAGCGGGTGCACGGCTTCCTCCTCCCCTACCGCACCTCGAGCCCCGCCTCCGAGCGCGACGCCCGGACCGTGGCCGGGCACCTGGGCGTCCCTCACCGGATGATCGACATCTCCCCCATGGTGGACGCCTACTTCGAGATGGAGCCGGACGCCGACGACGGCCGCCGCGGCAACAAGATGGCCCGCGAGCGGATGACCATCCTCTTCGACCAGGCCAGGAAGCTCGACGCCCTGGTGCTGGGGACGTCGAACAAGACCGAGATCCTGCTCGGCTACTCCACGGTCTTCGGGGACAACGCGAGCTCGCTGAACCCGCTGGGGGATCTTTACAAGGCCCAGGTCTGGCAGCTCTCGCGCTACCTGGGCCTCCCCGCCGAGGTGGTGGACAAGGCGCCGTCCGCGGACCTCTGGCAGGGGCAGACCGACGAGGCGGACCTGGGCTTCGACTACCTCACGGCGGACGAGGTCCTCTATCTCCTCTTCGACGAAGGTCTGCGTCCGGAAGAGGTCGTGGCGCGGGGCTACGAAGAGCAGGTGGTGCAGGGGATCGTAAGCCGCGAGCAGCGCTTCCGCTTCAAGCGGAGGCTGATGCTGATCGCGCGGCTGTCGGGGAGCGCGGTGAACCTGGACCAAGAGATTCCCCGGGACTGACATGGCCGGCAAGCTGGTGGTCGTCGCCACGCCGATCGGCAACCTGGACGATCTCTCGCCCCGGGCCAGAGCCGCCTTCGAGGAGGCCGATCTCATCGCCTGCGAGGACACGCGGCACACCGGCCGTCTCCTCTCGCATCTCGGGATCAAGAAGCCGCTGATCTCCCTCCACGAGCACAACGAGCGTCAGCGTCTCCCCCGTCTCCTGGCTGACCTGGAGGAGGGGAAGACCATCGCGGTAGCGAGCGACGCGGGCACGCCGCTGCTCTCGGACCCCGGCTTCGTCCTGGTGAGGGAGGCCGCGGGGAAGGGATTCCGCGTCGAGCCGATCCCGGGACCCTCGGCCATCCTGACCGCCCTGGTCGCCTCCGGCCTCCCTCCCTACCCCTTCACCTTCGCGGGCTTCCCGCCCCCCAAGTCCGGCAAGCGCCGCACCTTCTACAAGACCTGGGCACCGTTAGGCCACACCCTCATCTACTTCGAATCTCCTCACCGCCTCCTCCCCAGCCTCGAAGACGCCCTGACGGAGATGGGCGACCGTCCCGCCGCGATCGGGAGGGAGCTGACCAAGCTGCACGAGGAGGTGTTGAGGGGGAAGCTCTCCGAGCTGCTGGAAGAGTTGCGGAAGCGGCCTTCGCTGAAGGGGGAGTTTGTGGTGGTGGTGGGAAGCGCTACCCTCAGCGGATCACTCGGACCTTGACTCCGACGCTCAGCTCCGACCAGCGTCGATCCGTGGTCATTACGGGCAAGCCAAGCTGCCGCCCGAGAGCTATACAGGCCCTATCCCCAAAAGAGAGCCCGAGACGGCGGGTCTCGGTTCTGAGCAGGCCGGCGTCGCAGGCCAAGGGACCGTCGAAGGGAGTGACCTCCAGCTCGATTCCAGACAAGGCAAGCCGGATCGCCTCCTCGGGCATCCCTCCTTCAGCGAGCTTTGCCACGACCTCCGACAGGTTTACGGCGCCTATGGCCGCGCCAGGGATGGTTCCTTCAACAACCTCTGCCCCGGGCTCGCGGTTCAGAAGGGCCAGAAGAGCCGAGGCGTCGAGAACGACCTCACTCAAGCTGAGACTCCTTCCGGCGCTCCTCGATCAACTCGTCCGAGAGACGGCGGCCTTCGGGGATGTAGGATCGGACCAGAGCCTGGGCCCGCCGGATGCCCTCCTTCGGGGTCAGCACCCGCAGGCTGTTTTCCTCCAGGATCAGGACCAGCTCGTCTCCCGTGTCGACTCCCAACGCTCTCCGGTACTCCGCGGGGATCACCAGCCTGCCGCCTTCACCGAGCTTTGTCATGACCTTAGACATTTGCCACCTCTTCCCTATTCTACCATGCGCACTCCTTTCCGGCACGTTCGCGGCGGCCCGGCCTTTCGCGAAGGGAGTTTGTGGTGGCGGAGGGAAGCGCTACGATCTGAAGGCGGAGGACACCATGTCAGATCCTTTCGACGACCTTCCCCCCGACCCGGTGATCGAGTTCTACAAGAAGGATCTGGACATGACCCTGATCCGGGAGAACCTGAAGCGCACCCCGGAGGAGCGCGTCCGCAACCTGATGGAGCTTCAGCGCTTCGCTGAAGAGCTGCGAAGGGCCGGGCGGGAGGCCCGTTCGAAGAAATGACCGATTTCGGGCGCCTCCTCCAGATCCTGACGGAGGGCGGGGTCCGGTACATCCTCGTAGGTGGCGTGGCCGCAACGGTCCACGGCGCTTCCCGTCTCACTCTGGATCTCGACGTCGTCTACTCCCGGGATCTCGAAAACCTGCAGCGGCTGGTTTCAGCTCTGGCGCCGCACAGCCCCTACTTGAGGGGGGCTCCGCCCGGCTTGCCATTCCGCTGGGACGCCGAGACTCTGCAACGCGGCCTCAACTTCACCCTGACGACCGCCCTTGGCGACATCGATCTCCTCGGAGAGATCGCAGGGGGAGGCACCTACGAAGGGCTCCTCCCCGACAGTCTCCCAGTGCGGATCTTCAACGTCGAGTGTCAGTGCCTGGACCTGAAAAGGTTGATCCAGGTCAAGCGGGCCGCCGGACGCGCAAAAGACCTGGAAGCCATCGCCGAGTTGGAGGCGATCCTGCGGGAAGAAGGTCCCACCCGAACAGGTTGATCTGGGCCTGAGACTTCACTTGCATTGGACAGGTTTGCACTTCGTCCGGCACTTCGCTGCCGAGGACAGTTGATCCCAGCCTCCAAAGTGGAGCTCGTGAAGGTGCCGGGTCTCTTCGAAGGCGGCGCAGAGGTTGGCATGGTCCTCCTCGCCGTTCATCCCGAAGTAGGGATAGTGGTGTAGAAAGTCTCCGAAGAGGATCTGGCAATCCTCAGCGTACTTCACCGTGTCCAGGATGTGTTGGTGCCAGAAGATATCGACCAGTCTGTCAGGAACGATCTCCCGCTCTGGGTAGGCGCGCTTGAGCCCCAGGAACCGCTTGTACTCAGCCTCAACAGTGTCGCACTGCTCCGGAGTCCACCCAGGCCCCTCTTCCGTATCCTGAAGTTTGAGCTTGATCATGGTGAGGTCCAGAGCTTCGATGTCTTCCATAGAAAGCGAGAGCGGGTTAGCCGCCAAGTCCGTCACGCCTCCATCTACCTTCACGAACTGTTCAGAGACCATCAGCAAACCTCCTTTACGGGGGAGACCAAACCCACCATAACCAGCGGCTACAGATTCCCCCTTTCCCAGAAGACACCGGCCTGAGAGGTTTGTTCAGGTATGGCTAGATGGGCCGGCAGAGCACAGCTACGAGGGTGAGGGGCCGTAGCTGTCGCGACTCCAGGTTTCGCCGCCCCGGCTACGGCGTGCCTGTCGCGACGAAAGACTTCTGCACCCTGCGCCGGACTCTCCCACAGCAGCCACCGGCTTCGCTGTCGTGACTCCGGCTTTCTTGACGCGACTCAACGTTTCTTTGTCGTGACGCAAGGCATAGTCACGTCAAAAAAGGATGCCTGTCGCGACACAGGCCGTCGTTGACGCGACACAAGGCTTCTTGACGCGACGAAGGGTTATGGCGCGTCAGCCAACTCTTTGCCTGTCGCGACCATAACCTTCCTGATGTGACCTGAGGATTTCCTGTCGCGACGCAAGACTTCTCTGACGCGATGACAAGCTTCATCGCGTCAGAATTTCTTTTCATGTCGCGACTCAGAGCTTTTTTGTCGCGACGAAGACTTTCTTCGCATCACCGAAAGGCTTTGCGGTCGTGACTTGAACCTGGTCGCGACGGCTTGAACCCTTTTGACGCGACGAAGACCGGAGTCGCGTCACGATGGGCTTTGCTGCCACGGCTATGCTCTGCGCCCTCGCGTCTCCAACCTCCGTCGCGACATCCGGCGGCTGC
>DATMER010000011.1:0-56620 GCA_035556715.1 Thermoanaerobaculia bacterium | reverse complement strand
CACGCAACCCGTCCCCTTTCCGGAGGAGGCCGCAGGAATCCCCGAGCGCTACCGCCGCCTTACCCGGGAGGGCTGGGTCGCTCACTTCCAGCGCCCCTGGCCCGAGGCCCTGGAGCGCTGGACCGGCTCCCCGCACTGGGTTGCTCTCTGGGGGCCGACCGGCACCGGCAAAACTGGCCTCGCAACCGTCGTGCTCGCCGAGCACCTGCGCACCGGCCGCCGCGGACGGTGGATCTCGGGCCCGGAGCTCGCGTACCGCATCCAGCGCTACTTCGCTGATGCCGAAGACGTGCTCGCGCCTCTCCTGGTCACTCCGTTGCTCGTTCTTGACGAGCCGCTCTCCGGCTCCTCAGCCGACTGGTACGTGGAGCGCCTCACGCTCATCACCCGCGCCCGAGATGACCGGGGGCTTCCCACGCTGATCACCAGCCAGCTCCTGCCCGAGCTGCTCGTCGAGCTGAGCCCCTCGGCGCCGCCGCCGCTCCTGTCTCGCTGGCTCTCCGGCCTGCACATCCACGACGAGCTTGGCGGCGAAGACGTGCGGCTGCGGGGGGCGCTCTGATGACCAGCCTGCCCTACAGCGAGGAGGCTGAGCGCGCCGTCCTTGGCGCCCTCTTGCTGGATCCGCCGCGCATTGCACAGGTCCGCGCCCGCCTGGAGCCGCGCGACCTGTACCTCGAGCGCCATCGGCGGCTGTACCAAGCCATCCTCCATCTCTCTGACTCGGGCTCCACTCCCGACCTCCTCACCCTGCAGGCCCACTTCGAGCAGGCGGGAGGCTTAGAGGAGGTCGGCGGCCTGGCCTATCTCGCCACCCTCGACCTCGACCTGCCGGACCTCGGCCGGCTCGACGGGTACGCCGACGTGATCAAGGAGCGCAGCGTCCGCCGCGACCTGATCGTGGACGTGCAGCGCACTCTCCTGGAGGCAGCCTCCACGGCCCGCCCGGTCCATGAGCTCCTGGCCGATGTCCGCGCCTCCGCTGATCGGCTCCTGGGCCATGCTGCCCGTGGGTGCTGGCAGACAGCCGGCGACGTCGTAGACCGGCTCCTCTTGACGCTCGAAGAGGGAAACGATGAGGCCTTCTGCGGCCTCTCCTCCGGCTTCCCGGGCTGGGACCGGCTCGGCCCCGGGCTCCTGCCAGGGGGCCTCTACGTCGTCGCCGGCAGGCCCGGCATGGGCAAGACCTCGCTGGCGCTCGACCTCACTCGCCATGTCGCCGTGGATCTCCGGAGGCCGGTCGGCGTCTTCTCTTTGGAGATGCGCTGCGACGAGTTGGGCCTCAAGCTCAGCTCTGCCGAAGCAGACCTCGCCTCGGGCAAACTGCGCGTCGGCCACCTCTCCGGCCGGCAGTGGAAGGACCTCTTCGCCGCTGCGCGCCGCATGACCGCGGCGCCGCTCTTCCTGGATGACAGCCCGGGCCTGGGGCTGCGCGATCTCGAAGCCCGGGCTTGGCGGCTCAAGGTCAACCATCCCGGGCTCGCGCTTCTGGTGGTCGATTACCTCCAGCTCCTCAACGCCGGCATCCGCGTCGAGCACCGGCGCCTGGAGATCGCCTATATCGCCCGCCGGTTGAAGGAGCTGGCCCGCGAGCTCGGCGTGGTGGTGCTCGCCCTGTCGCAACTCAACCGCGAGCCGACCCGCCGCAGCGATGCGCGCCCGCAACTCGCCGATCTGGCCGAATCCGACGCGATCGGGCAACACGCCGATCAGGTCGCCTTTGTGCACCGTCCCGAGGTCTACGCACCCGACGATGTGAGCCTCCGCGGCCTCGCGGAGGTCATCGTCGCCAAGCACCGTCACGGCGCAACCGGCACTGTCGAGCTGGTCTGGGCCGGCGCAACCACCTCTTTCCGCAACCGTCCGGAGCTGGCCGAATGAACGTCCGCCGCCAGCGCCGGTTGTCTTTGGAAGAGTGCCGGAAGATCCTCGGGGAGGACGCGCCGGCCGACGAGCGCCAGCTTGAAGAGCAGCGCGACCACGCCTACCAACTCGCCAGCCTGCTGCTCGAAATCTACCTCGCCGAGAAGGCCAAAACCCGTCCGTCCGGCTTGCCAGATGATGCCGAAAAATGATATAAAGAGCGTGTAAAGAATCCGAATGTTGCCACAAGTGGCGGGAGGAGAATCCATGAGAGCCTTCATCTACACGCGGGTCTCATCCGAGGAACAGGTCTCCAACCTGTCCCTCGACGTCCAGGAAAGAACCTGTCGCGAGTACTGTGCTCGCAACGGTTGGGCCATCGAGGCCGTCTACCGCGAGGAAGGGGAGAGCGCGAAGACGGCGGACCGGACGGCCCTCCGGAAGATGATGTCGGCCCTTCGGGCTCGCCCCGGCCGGGTCGACTACCTCGTGGTGTACGACACCTCGCGCTTTGCACGAGACGTCTATGTCCACTCCTCCCTCAAGCAGCTCCTGATGAAGTCGGGAGTCCGCCTCCGCGCCGCCACTCAGCCCCTGGACGACACCGCCGCGGGTCGAGCCATTGAGGGCGTCTTCGCCGTCTTCAACCAGCTCGACAACGAGTTGCGCGCGGAGAAGATCGAGGCCGGCATGAAGGAGACCGTGGCGCGCGGGCGATGGCCCTGGAAGGCGCCCATCGGCTACCGCAACGACCGCAGCCCGGAGGGTCGGAAGATCGTGGTCCCCGATGAACAGGCCCGGCTGGTGCGGAAGGCCTTCGAGTCGGTCGCCGCCGGCGAGGCCCCCGCGAAGGTCCTCCGCCAAGTGACAGCCCTGGGGCTCGCCACGAAGAAGGGCCGGGCCATCCGCCTCCAGGAGTTTCGCCCGATGCTGCGCAATCCCTTCTACCGGGGAGTCGTGCGCTCCAGCCATTGGGGGATCGAGACCGAGGGCCAGCACGAGGCCCTGGTCGATCACACGACCTGGTCGCAGGTGCAGATTCAGCTCAGCGGCCGCCCTGCGGCCCCTGGAATGCTGAAGCGGACGAAGGAGCACCCCGAGTTTCCGCTTCGCGGCTTCGTGCGTTGCTCGGCCTGTGGGAAGCCCCTCACCGCGTCCCTGAGCCGAGGCCATACGGGCCAACGCTATGCCTACTACCGGTGCTGGAACAAGGAGTGTGGCGCCGTCCAGATCCGATCCGAGCGCCTGGAAGAGATCTTCGGGGAGCTTCTGCGCCGGGTCCAGCTCGCGCCCGGGATGGTGCGCCTGGTCGAGGCGGCCCTGCTCACTCTCTGGCAGGAGCTCCGGGGTGGATCGGCCCAGGAAACCGCCGCGGTGAAGCGGCGCATCAGCGAGCTGGAGCAGCGGAAGAAGCGGCTCGTCAAGGCCTACATCTACGATCAGGCCATCGACCGGGCTACCTACGACGACGAGTTGGCCGGCCTCGAAGAGGCCCTGACCTTTACGTCATTGGAACTCCGGGATGCGGCCGTGGAGGACTTCGACATGGAGGCGTCGCTCGGTTTCGCGAGGGCTGTCATGACAAGGACTTACCAGCTTTGGGAAGCGGCAGACCCGGACCAGAAGCGGCGCCTCCAGAAGCTGATCTTCCCCGAGGGCGTCAGCTTCGACGGAAAGGCACACGAAGAGGCACTTGGAACCCCCGTAACCGCCTTGATTTTCAGTGCTTTAGGCTCGGAAATGACCGAAAAAGAGGGCTTGGTAGCGCATACGGGATTCGAACCCGTGTTACCGGCGTGAGAGGCCGGCGTCCTGGACCCCTAGACGAATGCGCCACGTGTGTCCGTTGGCAACCCGACGGCCATCCAACGGACCGGCGAAGGGTAACACACCTCCAAACCCGGGTTCAACCCGGGTTTATTCCGCCCCCGTCCTGCCTTTCAATGTAGTACCGTACCCTCTTGCGGGTCTCTCCGCGCGAGGTCTCGATGCCCTGGAAGCTGGTCGCCACCGAGGGACCGCAGTCGGTCCCGATCGCGAGCAGCCGCCCCTTTATCGTGGGGCGGTCCGTAGCGTGCGATCTCTCGCTGAACGACCCCACTGTCTCCCGCCAACACGCCGAGGTCGAGGTGGCCGTCGGCGAGGGCCTCCGGATCCGCGACCTGGCCTCCACGAACGGCACCTTCCTCGACGGCCAGCGGATCTGGGATGCCGTCGCCCCCCCCGGCTCCCGGGTTTCCTTCGGCAAGGTCGTCTTCGAAGTCCAGGAGGAAGAGCCCACGGCGATCGTCACGCCGGGCATGCTCGGGTACGCAAGCGACGACCTCCTCCTCGACGCGACCATCCTGCGCCAGATGCCGGTGCGCTCCACCGCCAACATCTCGGACAAGCTCGCGGAGACGCCCCTGGGGACCTCCCGCCTGCGCATCCTTGGCCAGTCCCCCGCCGACCGGCAGGAGAAGAAGCTGGAGCTTCTCATCGACATCGCCAAGGAGCTTTCGGGCCAGACCGACGTCGGCCGCCTCCTCGAGCGGATCGTCGACATCACCTTCCAGGTCATGAGCGTCGACCGGGTCGCGATCCTGCTGGCCGGCGACGAGGGGGAGCTGGTTCCGCGGATCTCGCGTCACCGGGAGGAGGGTCCCTCCGAGGCCTGGCGCGTGCCCAGCGCCATCGCCCGCAAGGCGGTCAAGGAACGGGCCGCGGTCCTCCTGGAGAACGTGCCCGTGGACCTGGCCGGCGACGGCACGATCCTCCATCACCGGGTGCAGAGCGCGCTCTCCGCGCCGTTCCTCGACAGCCAGGGCGCTCTCCTCGGCCTTATCTACCTGGACAACCTCGGCGCCACCCACTCGTTCAGCGAAGAGGACCTGGAGTTCCTCGCCGCCTTCTCGGGCATGGCGGCCGTGGCCCTGGAGAACAGCCGCCTGATCGAGCGCGCCCGCCGCGAGGCGGTGGTCCTCTCCAACTTTCAGCGCTACTTCGCTCCCGACCTGGCCGAGCAGATCGCCGCCCAGGAGGGCTCGGTCCAACTCGGCGGCTCCAAGCGGCGGGTGGCCGTTCTCTTTTCCGACATCCGCGGTTTCACCTCCCTCTCCGAGACCATGAGCCCGGACGAGATCGCGACGCTCCTGACCGAGTACTTCACCGTGATGGTCGAGATCGTCTTCGAGCACGGCGGCACGCTCGACAAGTTCATCGGCGACGCCCTGATGGCCCTGTGGGGAGCCCCCATCGCCCACGACGACGACGCCGACCGCGCCAACCGGGCCGCGGTCGCCATGCAGCGCGCCCTCGAGCGCCTCAACGAGGAGTGGAGCCGCAAGGGCCGGCCCCGGCTCTCGGTGGGGATCGGGATCAGCCTCGGCGACGTCTTCGCGGGCAACATCGGCAGCGACCGCCGCCTGGAGTACACGGTGATCGGCGACGCGGTCAACACGGCGGCCCGGCTCTGCTCCGAGGCCGGCCCCGGGGAGATCCTCATCGCCGAGCCGCTCTTCCGCGAGCTCGCCACTCCGCCCCCCGGCGAGAACCTGGAGCCGCTGCCGCTTAAGGGCAAGACGCACGCCGTGGCCGTCTACCGGGTCCGGTGGCAGAGCACTGGCCAGGATCTTGGCGTGGAGGAGCGTTCCACAGAGCGCGAAGTCCTGTCTTAGATCTGTGGAGGAGACCGCATGGCCGAGATGGCTGAGCCCCAGACCGCACTGTCGCCGCCGCCCGCACCCCGGGTCGTCCGCAGATCTCTCGACCCCGAGACCGCGCCCCGGCCGCGCATCAAGGAGCTGGAGGTAATGGTCGCGGAGGTGGTCAAGGAGACGGACGACACCGCCACCCTGGTCCTGTTCACCGGCAACGACCGCCTTGAGTACCAGCCCGGGCACTTCCTGACAATCAAGCCGCAGCAGTTCCCCTCCCTCGACCGCTTCTGCAAGTATTTCGAGGATCTCAAGGGGAAAAAGGAGCCGGCGCGCGCCTACTCCCTCGCCTCGGCCCCGCACGAGCGCCAGCTCGCGATCACGATCAAGGAAGAGACTTACGTGTCGGGAGTGACCAAGTACCCGCCGCTCCTCTCCCCGCTGCTGGTCTTCCGCACGCCGCCCGGCACCCGGATGGTGGTGACCGGCTTCGGGGGACCGTACACGCTGCCGTTGGACATCGAGTCCCGGACCGACCACCTGGTGCACGTCTGCGCGGGCTCGGGCATCGTCCCCAACTTCAGCATCCTCAGACACTGCCTGGGGACCAGGATGAACCTGCGGCACACGCTGGTCTACGGCAACAAGACCTGGGACGACGTGATTTTCCGCCGCCAGCTCGACGAGATGGCGGCCACGCACCCCGGCAAGCTGAAGGTCGTCCACGCCTTGAGCCGAGTGCCGGATGTCGCGGCCTTCGGCGCAAACGTCCGTTCCGGCCGGGTCTCCGAGGCCCTCCTGCGTGAGCACATCCCGGACCCCACCGCCGTCGAGGTCTTCGCCTGCGGCCCCGGCATCGGCAAGTTTGAGCGTCTGGTCGCCAAGGAGAAGGGGGAGGAGCCTAAGCCTCGGTTTCTGGAGACGGTTCTCGATGCTCTCGAGGCGATTGGCGTCCCGGACGAGAAGGTGCACCGGGAGAGCTACGGTTAGCTCGGTTTCCTGCTCCGGCGCTGTTTACGCTTTGCAGGAGTGTCTTCCTTGAGAACCAGCAGACCGATGAGCGCCCCAAAGCCGGATGTGAGCAGCAGATAGGGGATCATCAAGGAAAGCTCTCTCACCTGTTGGGCTTCACCTCCCCAGCACGTCGCAAGAGCCGCCGGATCGAAGGAAAGAGTTCGAACGCAATCGTAGTTGGTCAAGCGACGCTCGCAACCGCAGGTCTCAAGCCTCGTTGGGGTGACAACTACCGCGGCATGGCTCTCTCCTCGTCCGAGGGGAACCCGGATCACGAACAGCCTGTGAAGCACCACGAAGAGGAAAAAGCCCAGCACCATGGCGATGAAGCCCATCCGAAAGTACCTGCGAAGGCTGCCGGCTGCAATCTTCTCCGAGTGATAAAACTGAATGGCAAGGGCTACCAAGCCCATCAGGAACGCGGAGAGCGGAATGAGGACTCCCTGGAGCTGCCGCGGAAACAGCTCCAGCAAGGCTTCGAAACCTGGAACCTTGATCTTGCCCAGGAAGGGCGCCATGCCAATACCGACGCTGATTCCAAAGCTGAGCACGTAACGGACGAATCGTCGCGGCATGGGTAGGGAAGGAATGGCGGAGCCTTGGGCACTCATCAGGGACACTCCTTTTCGGTGTCGCCAGCTCGGACGTCACAAGCCAGAACATCCTCGTCTTCCGAGTTCGAAATCATCTGGCAGTTCAGGATGGATTCCGAGTTTCTTACCAGGTCCAGCTCACTTTGGATCGGCTTGAATCCCCTCCGGGACAAGCTGTACTTGTAAAGTCCCCGCCAGACCATGACGAGAGGACCGTTCGTGTTCACCTGGATAGGCACTGGGGGCTCGTAGCTGATCGGGCGCATGCGGAACTCAGCCCGATTCTTCGGAGTGCTCTTGACGCAAAGGTCCACAAGGAGCTCGTCGTTATCCGAGAAATCAAGGATGGTTCCGATCGCTTGGCCGATCCGATCGAGCCAGGAGTCGGTGTCCACCTTATTGAGTGAAGCCGAGGCCGGCTGTGCAGCTTGCAGCAGAGCGTACATGGAAAGAGAGGCGATCTTCACGGGAGGATGACTGAACGAGATTTGCGTGACCTGCGGATCAGAGGGGACGCCAAGCGACGCGCGAGCATCACTGAAGAGCCGTTGAATGTAGTCGCGCATTGCCGTCAACTCCCGCCCTCCCAGGGCTTGGAACAGGTCGCGTTCTGTACTAGCCAGTAGGGAGATCACCGCCCCTTCGGGATAAACTTCCATACCTGTCGCCCCGATCTCGATGGGAAGGCTGGCCCTCGCTTCCATGAAAGCGGCGAGGATCTGCCTGAGCGATGGTACGATCGCGCCAGCAAGCTCCTCGGCTCTCATCTCCACTTCCTCCCGAGTCTCCTTCTGTCCTGCGCTGTTGATCTCCGGTTTATAAGGACCTACGTAAACGACCGACAATCGCGCTCCATAATCCTGACTGCTGAAGGCAGTCTCAGTTCGGGCGAAGATGGAGCCTCCCAGATAAATGTCCACTCCGGCGATCGCTTCGACTATCGTGCTGTCGAGCTTTGTGCGCGAGCTCAAACTAGTCTCCTGACGGTTCGCCCCGCTGAGCCGCAGCTCGTCTTCGATATCCACCTCCGTCCACCGCCCTCGAATGCCGGTGTAGTAGGCGACCCGCCCGCCTGGCGCGACATACCCGAACTTGGTGGAGACCTGGTGAACCTCCTGGCTCAACCGGACCTCGTCGCGTAGGACTTCGAAGCCTGGCTCCACGAAGCCGGGAGAGCGGTCCACATCGAAGTTGGGCACGTTGCGGTAGTGATAGGAAGTTCCGTTGAACCAGGGACATGCTCCACAGAGGGACGCGGTCACACCGATCTGCGCCCCGAAGAGCGATCCACGGCCTTGGAGAGAGGTTTTTGGATTCGCCTCTGTCTTGGAAATGGAGTCGAGCGTGACGTCCACCGACGCGGCCTCCAGGATCAACGTCGGGAAGACCCGGATGAGATCCGTGAGCCGGAAGCACGACAAGGCCAGCGGAACTCGGACTCCGGGACCGTTCAACTCCCACTCGAGATCAAACTTCCGGTTCAGGAGACCGGGATCGCCGTCCACCACCATCGGCCGAATCCCCCCGTCTTCCGTCCGCAGAGAGATGACGCTCTGCTGCGACGCAAATCTCAGGCTCTCCTGATGCTCGAAGAGATATTCAAGGCCGAGCCCGAAGCGGGCTCCATCCCCGGCGGCGGCCGGGCTCTCCACCGCCCAGGGTGGAGTTGCTGCTCCCAGAGGAGCGATCGAGACAAGGAGGACCAGCAGGACAGTACCTGAGGTGCGTCGAGCGCGCCCGCCAGCCGGGGAAGAGAGATGCAGCAATGTCGATTTCTCGCTTGACTTTAGTGAGCAGTATAATACGTTCGAGACCGAGAGAACCAGCTTTCTGTGAGCGCGGCGAATCCGTCGCGAGATGGGTGCAGGCATGGAGCAACGCAGACGTTTCATGTTAGCCCTCGTGGCTCTGACAGACGCCGTGCTGTTGGCCGGCGGTGGAAGGGCTCTGGCCCAGGAGGACTCCTGGGAGCAAATCACCGACATGCCCACGCCTCGGCGTCTCCTCACGGCAGCCACCGATGGTGACAATCTCTACACCTTCGGCGGTTGCGGATCACCCTGCTTCGGGCCGCCGTTCCATACGTCGGCTGATGAAGAGACGACGGTCGAGGTTTATCTCCCTCAGGCCAGGAGGTGGGTGGTGAAGGGCCGGATGCCCACGATCCTGTTCGGCGCCGCCGCGGCGGCATCGGACGACGGGAAGATCTACACCTTCGGCGGGTATGTCAGCGGCAATGTCGTCCAGGAGTACGATCCCGCTGCTGATTCCTGGAAGTTGAAGCGACCTATGCCGACGCCGCGTTTTGGTCTGGCGGCCGTGGCACTCGACAAAAAGGTCTATGTGCTCGGCGGCAGCGGTCCGAGCGGCGCGCTGGAGATCTACGATCCGGAGACGGACACCTGGGAACTGGGGCTCCCGATGCCGACGCCGCGGGTATTCCTGGCCGCGGCGGCGGTGGGCGGCAAGATCTATGCGATCGGCGGGTCCCCGGACTGCTGTGGCGATTCTCAGACTGCCATCGTCGAAATCTACGATCCGGCTACAAAACAATGGACGGCCGGAGCCCCTCTTCCGATCGCCCAACAGGTCTCGGCCGCCGTCGAAGCCAACGGTAAGATCTATGCCTTCGGCGGATTCATCCCCGGCTCCGGTGTGCAGGGCAACACGTTCGAGTACGACCCGGAAGCAAACGAGTGGACATCCAAAACGCCGATGCTCAGGGCTCGGGATCAAGCCCCGGCGGTCCTGCTTAACGGAATTGCTTATGTTACCGGTGGCTCGGTGAACTGCCACTGCCAAGCTCTCAGCCGATTGGACGGGTACACGCCCCTGGATCCACCCGAGGTGGATATCACCAAGACCGATCACGAAGAGCAGGTCTGCCCGGGAGATCGTCTGAATTATGAGATCAACTTGGAGAATACAGGCTCTGTCCCAATCCTCCAAGCCGATGTGACTGATTTTCCCGCGCGGCTGAATCTGGTAAGCGCGACCTGCGAGTCAAGCGGCGGGGCCACCTGCTCGGCCGGGCTCTCGGGAAATGTCCTCGGCAGGGTGAACCTGCCTGTGAATGGTCAGGTCGAATATACCGTCGAGGCCATCGTGGCTCCCGGAGCTGCAGGAGACGTCAGCAACCGTGCCTGCGTAGAGGTCGGAGATGGCGAGGTGTGCAGCGAACCCGACATCGACAGAGTGTTGACTAATTGCGTGACCATCAGCAAGACGGATGACCGAGCCGCGGTCTCTCCCGGAGAGGAAATCACATACCGGATTGTCGTTTCCAACGGGAGTGGAGGGGCTGTCCAGGCCACCGTCACAGACGAGATCGACGAGACGGGCCTGATCGACTTCCGATGGTGCCTGGGGGATGAGTGCGAACCCAGCACAAATATAAATGAGGTCGTCAGTGTGCCCGCCGGAGGAACCAGGACGTTCATCGTAACCGGGACCGTCCCCTGCGGGGTCACCACATTGACCAACACGGCATGCCTCACAGTTTCCGGGCAGCCCACAAGGTGCGCCTCCGATACTGACACGGTGCTGCCCGCCCTTCCGAAGCTGAGGATCGAGAAATCGGGGCCCGAATCGGTGAGGGCCGGCGAGACCGCCTCCTACCAGATCAAGGTGTTCAACGATGGCGCCTGTTCCGTCTGTGGCGCCACGCTGAACGATCCTGCTCCTCCCGGCCTCCAGTTCGTGCCCTCTCCCGGTCTGTGCGGGACCGGCTTCCCCTGCTCTCTCGCCTGCCTCGCTCCAGAAGCGAGCTCCACCATCAATGCGAGCTTCCAGGTGCCATGCGAGCACTCATGCCCGGGCGCCTTTACGAACACCGCTTCGATCACTGGCGCCGCGTCCGCCGAGGTGACGACCCGGGTGGAGTGCCCGATGATCGACCTCGCAATTTCCAAGGACGACGGGCAGGACTTCGCCGATGTTCTCTCGGACCTCACCTATACCCTCAAGATCAGGAACAACAGCCAGTGCGAGGCGGTGGACGCCCTCGTCACCGACAAGCTGCCCGAGGAGCTGCTCGAGCCCCGGTGCATCGGCGAGAACCGGTCGGACTGCATGATCTCCAGCGAGCGGGACCTCTCGATCCGGCTGGATGTGCCGGGACATTCTGAGAGGATCTATCAGGTGCAGGGGAAGCTCGGCCTTCAGTGCGTCGACCCGCTGTTCAATCAGGCGACCGTCACCGATCCGGAAGGGGGCGTCGATCCCGACCTGGCCAACAACGCCGATGATGACACGACCGCTGTCTTCCCGGGGCTGGGTGTTTCCATCTTCTGCAGCGGGTCCACCGTGGCGTTCGAAGGGGGCGCGGTCTCATTCACCTTCGTGCTGATCAACGGAGGCCCGGCCAACCAGGCAGACAACCCGGGAGACGAGCTCGTGGATACGCTGCCCGCCGGCCTGACCCTGGTGGGCGCCGCCGCGAGCAGCGGCACGGTCACGACCCTGGGCAACACCGTGTTCTGGAATGGCTCGATCGCGGTCTGCGACACCGTGACCATCACCGTCGAGGCCACGGTCGACGCGGGAACGGCGGGGATGACGCTGTGCAATCCGGGGACGGTGTTCTTCGACGCCGACGGCGACGGGACCAACGAATCGAGCACCTCGTCCGACTCCTGCTGCGTCCGGATCCTGCCCGCGGCGCTGGTCCCGGCCGCCGGGACCCTCGGGCTCGCCGCCCTGGCCCTGCTCCTGGCAACCCTCTCCCTGTGGCGGCTCAGGCGTCCTTCTGCAGGAAGAGCACCCTGACCCCGTCCGGGTCGTGGGTCTCGAAGACGAGGTTGCCTTCGTCGTCCTTGCGCAGGCCTCCGGGGATGTTCTTCTCGCGGAAGTGGATCTCGGCGTAGGCCTGCTCGGCCGAGGACACGACCATTACCAGGGACATCTTGTGCTGCGGACCCTGGTATTCGAAGCTCTCGTCCATCCGGTCGTCGTCCTCGCCGGCCGGGCGGCCGAGCACCTCGACGACTCCCGAGCCCGCCTGGAAGAGTGCGCCCCTCCCCTCCTCCCGGTCCCAGTTCTGGAGGCGCGGCAGGGCCAGGGCCTCGCCGTAGAAGCGGCATGTACGGTCGAAGCTCCTCGCGCGGATCACTGCTCGAAACTGCCGGATCTCCATCGCTGTGTCTCCCCTGGGTATCTCCCCCTGAAGGCCCCCTCGGCCTGATGGCCCGGCGGCAGGCACAGCATTTACCACACTCCGAGAGGGACTTTCAAAGCCCGGGCGGGATGGTATCCTCTGCGGCGTGAAAGAGAGTCGTATGCGCGGAGCCCTGGCGCTGGCCGGTCTCCTCCTCGTTTTCATCGTCGCCACCGCGTTCCAGGCGCCCGCCCCCACCCCGGCCGCGCCGACCCGCACCCCCACGGTTGCGCTAGACGGGCAGGAGATCCCGGTCCCCGTCAGCATGAACCCGTCCGGTCCCCTCGTGGCCCTGGAGCCCCTGGCCCGCAGCCTGGGCGGCGAGATCACTCCCGACGAGCTCGGCGAGAGCACGACGCTCCGCATCGACCAGACCGACGTGGTCCTGGGCATCGGCAGCGCCATCATCACCGTGGGGGAGAAGCTCGTCTCCCTGTCCCAGCCCCCGGTGCGCGGCGAAGGGGGGATCCTCGTCCCCCTCGACTTCCTGCGCAAGACCTGGGGCGACCTCGCCGGCTTCTCCTTCGAGTGGCGGCCCGAGGCGTCGCGCCTCCTGATCACCCGCCGCGGGGTCCGCGAGCTCACGGTGCTCACCGACGTCGTCCACCAGCAGGGGATCACCACGGTCGTGCTCCAGTTCGGAGAGGTGCCGCGCTACCGGATCGAGCAGCAGCCCGGTGCGGTCTACATCCAGATGGTCGGTGACCGCCTGGCCGTGCCCTTCCAGCTCGAGAGGGTGGTGGACCCCCTGGTCCAGGACGTGGCCATCACTCCGGAGCAGGTGCGCGTCCAGCTCCTGCCCGGGGCCGAGGTCGAGAGCTATGTCCTGGAGAACCCGTTCCGGGTCGTGCTCGACATCCACCAGCCATCGTCCGTGCAGGTCCCGACTCCGAGCCTCGCCCGGCCGCGAGACACGCCGGGCATCCGGACCATCGTGATCGATCCGGGCCACGGCGGCACCGAGACCGGGGCCATCGGCCCCAGCGGCGTCATGGAGAAGGAGCTGACCCTGACCCTGGCGCGCGACCTCGAGGCGCGCCTGGAGCAGTCCGGCCTCCGCGTCATCCTCACCCGCAACGCGGACTCCAACGTCCCCCACGACAACCGGACGGCGCTCGCCAATCAGAACAAGGCCGATCTCTTCATCTCCATCCACCTGAACTCGTCGCTCGGCTCCGGGGCTCATGGCGCGGAGACCTACTTCCTGAGCGCCGAAGCCACGGATGCTTCCGCGGCCCGCGCCGCCGCCGCCGCGAACGAGGAGGGGACGGCGTCCCCCCAGGGAACACCCGCGGACCCCGGCGCGCAGGAGACCATGGAGGACCTCCAGCTCATCCTGTGGGACCTGGCGCAGAGCCATCACATGTCCGAGAGCCAGCGCTTCGCCAAGCTGGTGCAGGGGGAGCTCAACCAGGCCCTCCAGCTCCGGGACCGCGGCGTCAAGCAGGCGCCTTTCCGCGTGCTCATGGGCGCGGCCATGCCCGCCGTGCTGGTCGAGCTGGGGTTCCTGAGCAACCCGGAGGAGGAGAAGAAGCTTCAGGATCCCGAGTACCGCGGCGCGCTGATCGCCGCCCTAGCGCGGTCGATCCAGCGCTACAAGGCCCTGGTGGAGAACAAGCCTGATCCGACGGTGCCGGCGCCCGCGGGCACGCCCCCCGCCCCGGGAGCTCCCGGAGCTTCGGGGGGAGCGGCGCCCACCCCCCGCCCCAGAGGACCCGGGGTTCCATGAGCCGGCGCGCGGCGGGGCTGGTCCTCGGTGCCGCGCTCCTCCTGCTCGTCGGCGGCCTCGTCTGGTGGCTGCAGGCGGGACGGGATGGGCGGCCCGGCACCCAGGGCGGAGTGGAGGAAACCGGCGGACCCACCGAGCCGGTCCAGTTCGTCCTCTATTTCCCGACCGACGGCGGCCGGATCGCAGGCGAGCGCCGCGAGCTCCAGGTCACCGAATCCCCCCGGGACCGCACCCGCAAGATCGTCCAGGGGCTCCTCGCCGGACCCAAGGGGCAGACCCTCTACCGTCCGCTGCCGCAAGGGGTCAGGCTGGGCTCCGTCCTCCTCTCGGGCGACGTGGCCTACCTCGACTTCGTCTGGGACGGCCACCCCGATCCGCCCTCCTCGGGAGCGACGGAGGAGATCCAGCGGGTCTACAGCCTGGTCGACTCGGTCTGCCTCAACGTGCCGGAGGTGCAGCGGGTCTCGCTGCTCTGGAACGGCTTCCAGCGCCTGACGTTCGGCGGCCATCTCGACCTCAGCCAGCCGATCCGGCCGGACCGGAAGCTCATCGCGCAGTGATCGACGCGATCGGAGTCTTCGACTCGGGGGTCGGCGGTCTGACCGTGGTCACCGCGCTCCGCCGCCGTTTACCGCGGGAGTCGATCCTCTACCTGGGCGACACGGCCCGTCTCCCCTACGGCAGCAAGTCGCCGGACACGGTCACCCGCTACACCCGGCGCAACATCGATTTCCTGGTCGAGCGCGGGGTCAAGGCGGTAGTGGTGGCGTGCAACACGGCGTCGGCGCTGGCCTTGCCGAGCCTGGATCATCCCGGCCTTCCTACCTGGGGCGTCATCGAGCCCGGTGCCCGCAAGGCGGCCGAGGTGAGCCGGGGCAAGGTGGGGATCATCGCCACGGAGGCGACCGTCCGCTCGGACGCCTACGCCCGCGAGCTACGCCGTCTGCGGCCCGACCTGGAGATCCTGAGCCGTGCCTGCCCGCTCTTCGTCCCCCTGGTCGAGGAGGGCTGGCACGACGATCCGGTCACCGAGGAGGTGGCACAGCGCTACCTTGCACCTCTCCTCGAAGCCGGCATCGACACCCTGGTCCTGGGCTGCACCCACTATCCGCTGCTCAAGTCGGTCCTTCAACGGGTTGCCGGCCCGGACGTAACCCTGGTGGACTCCGCCGAGGCCGTGGCCGAGGTGGTGGCCCAGGGCTTGGCCGAGCGCGGTCTGGAGGCGGGGGATCAGCCGCCCGCGAGCCACCTGTGCGTGACCGACTCGGGAGAGAGCTTCCGCCGTCTCGCCACCCTCATACTCGGGGAAGAAGGGTTACCCCTGGAGTGGGTGGAGGTGGTATAGAGCGCCGAGAGCCAGGAGATCAGCTTCCCTCGGGACAGCTCGGGGTAAACGAGTGCTCTGTCAATCTCGGATTGCTGAGTAAGGATGTAGGGGAGGGGCTGACCCCGCAGTCTGTCGCAGGCCCTGTACGGCCGGGGACTGCCCTGTCAAGAACCCGGGGACGGGCCAGAGAGCCTTGGCTCGTCCCGCCCACCCTTCTTCTCGTCGATGGTTGCTTATCCGTCAAACCCCACGATAAGAAGCCTTCCCTTCTTCAGGCCCTTCCAGGCCTCTGATCCAACAGGACTCGTCGCAGAAGCGCCTCCATCCTCCCTGGATAAGCCGCTTATCCGTCACGGCCAGGAGTCAGAAGGCTTCAACTCGCTCCGGCGTGCTTATGTCCCAAGCTCTATCGCTTTGACGTTGATACGCGAGAAGCGTAAACTCGACTAAGTTCGCCGGAGTCAGTGAGATGGGCGCAGGCATTTGTTCGCTGATCGCGCTCTTTCTGAACCGCTGCCGGTGAAGGTAGAAGTCGCGGTTCGGCGTCTCAATGCGCTACTAGGAATATGGCGAGGTCAAGCGAGAGGAGCTTGTATGTATAAAAATATCAACGGCTGCGGCACAGTCTTTTATGGAGCGACCGATGCAGATGAGAACGGGTCTTTCATTACTAATAAATGGTTCGTTCTTGCTACTTTTCCTCTGATACCGCTGCGATCCTTCCGGGTGACATATCTTGGGGAGACCGAAGAGAAGGAGAAGGATAAGGACATTACCTTTGGTCATTACGAGATTTTAGGCGATGTCCCTCTGGCAGTCGGTGAAGCCTTCAAGACGTACCTTCTCTTCCTTTCCTTGGTTGGCCTAAGCGCAGGAACATTAGCCCTCGGCTTTTCTGATTATCTCGGTCTATTCGGTTCAATTTTGTCTGTAATTGTTGCTATGGCTTTGGCATTCGGGCTGGGTCCTGATTATTTGTATAAAGCCAAGCTGCACAAAAACTCTACGTGGCAGAAGAACTATGAGAGACTTGGCTTGCCTGTTGGATTGGCCATGCTTCTCACTTTGTCGATACTCTTCGTCCCTAAGTGGCTGGATCCTTCTAAGGCTGAGAGGGCGAGGAAGGGGAGGGACTTACTGATGAACGAGGTTGAGACGACGTACTACAACCTGGGAGTCGATCAATATAACGGGTTGCTATCCAAAATCGAACAAGCGGATGACTCTGACGAGTTGCTGGCGGCATATAGGGAGTTTGTTGAGTTTTCCTCTAAGGAACCCCCATTTGACTCTGACGTACACCCCGACGCAGCGGAGCGTGCGAAAATGGACAGTAATCGCTTCAGGTTCAGGACTGCGCGACTCAAGGCTCTCCATTTCGTTGGCATCAACTCGCTTGACAAGTCTGAGAGAATCGTATGTCAGGGTAAAGCAATCGAACTCTATCAGTCGGTTTTGAGCGACTTTAGGAAATTTGCGGATGGCGAGGATGTGGAATTGCGCACAGAATATAGAGAACTAGAGCAAGACCATGACATGGTGATGGCAGAGTTGGTTGGTGCTGATTGAGGTCGGTCGCCGAACCAGCCGATAGAGCGGACGGCAAGCCGCCGCTCATCGGCAGGGCCGTTCGGCGACACGGTGAGCCGGTGAAGCAATGAAGCGTGACATGGATCTGGCAAGGCGAATTCTCTTCGCGGTGGAGGAAGCTCCCCTTGATGGAGAAACCGATCTCAATTTCGATGACTTTTCGCAAGAAGAGATCTCCTATCATGTAATGCTACTTAGCGAGGCAGGTCTTATTGAAGCCCAGGACCAGTCGGGCTATGGAGGTAGCGATTGGCAGCCCGAGCGCCTCACCTGGGCGGGGCATGAGTTTCTAGATGCTTCCAGAGACCAAGGACGTTGGGAGAAGGCAAAGAAACTCGTACGGGAGAAAGTGGGCGGGCTGACATTTGACGCGCTGAAGGCGGTTCTAATCAGGTTAGCCACCGAAGCTGCCCTTCACTGAGGGCGTGTAATGCCGAAGCCTTTGGCGTTAGAGAGCGGGCAAAGAGGTCGAGGATTCAGGGAACGTGCCCGTATTCGTTTGGCTCTAGCTACTACGGTAGTGGTGCTTATAACGGGCGCCGCAATGATCCTAACAGCAGAAGACTGTAATCAGGCCAAAGCCGGTTATACACTGGTCGCGAGCGGCACGGGCTTCTGGGCATAAGTAGGGCATGGAAGGACGAGTTGCTGCCTCGGTTTAGAAAGCGCGCCGCCGAACCCGGCCCCTGCACACGGACGGCAGGCTTCGCCTTCCGCCGGTGAGGGGCAGCAGCGTTGGGCGCCAAACACTGTAGAATTGAATGGGAGGCCTTTTGGCGGACCGTCGCCGTAACCATTTCGTCCCCCGTTTCTTGCTCAATCGGTTTTCCTCAAGGGCCGAAGGAAAGAAGTCATGGGTATGGCAACTTTCGCGTGATGGAAGGCCTATAGAGATCAGCACGCGAGATGCGGCGGTAGCGACCCACTTCTATGGCGGTTCAGAGACGGGCGTCGAAAACACACTGGCTACCGCTGAGACACCGGACCCGCTACGGCAGGCCAAGGCCCAAGTTCCTGTAGTTGGGGCCCGCGAATTGCTTCGCAACTCGCTACGGTCGTTCCCGGATCCGGATCCAGCCCCAAAAGATGCAGCTTGGCCTGCGCTTCGCTGCGGCCAAACTGCCCGGTCTGCGGACCAGCCGAGGAGGCAGGAACCTCGTGGGGCAAAGCGGCGGACCTAGGTGGCTCCTGAAGGAGCGTTCGCCGTCTTCCCGAAAACCTTTGCCGTCCCGCCAAACCCGTGGCCGTTTCCCGAGACGCTTTGCCGAGTCTCTGAAGCCCATCGGCAAGTCTCCGCAACCGATCGGCTCTCGCCGCAACCTGTCAGCGCGGCGCCACGACGATCGGGTGCCGCCGCAAGCCGTGGGCGTGTCGCCACAAACCATGGGCGCGCCGCCATGAGCTTCGGCGTGTTCCCATATGAGTTCGGCGCCTCCCCAAACTTATCGGCGGGTCTCTGAAGTTGTTCGGCGTGTTCCATAAACCATCGGGAGCTCGCCGATATATATTGGCGGGCCACAACCAATTAGAGAGAGCCGCCGAAAGCTATCGGCAGGCGCCGACGGCTTACGGCGAGCCGCCGATAGATTGGGGGCAGCGGCCGATGAGTTTTGGCGGGCGGCGAAGGTTATGGCCAAGCGCCGATGAACTTCGGGAGCGGGCTATGAGTTTGGGCGAGTGGCCGATGGCTTTCGGCCAAGCGGCGATAGGTTTCGGGAGCTGTCGATGCGTTTCGGCGAGCCGCCGATCGCTTAGGGGAGGCGCCGAAAGTTTTTGGCGAGCGGCTTAAGCGTTCAGCGTCTCGCCGATGCGCTACGGAGAGATGTCTTTGCGAGATGCCGTTCTTGCATCTAGTTTGCAGTTCTCTCTCATTCGCATGCGCAACGCGGTCGGCTGTCGCGTCTCGAATTGACCGGACTTCATCAATGATCGGGCCTCGGGTCATGAGCTGATTCTCGGCCGTCCCTGTCAAGGAGCAATGCCCTTTACGGGCAAGCTCCCCATCCGCACACGCCGCCCCTGATCTCCCTCCTCCACCCATGCCATGTGAAGCCGCCCTCCCATCACCGCAAGGCGAGGGAATCCACTGCCTCGGGCGGCGCTGGTGGCGGCGATGGCCAACAGGTTTCCCATCTTCCCCTTGGGGCTCACCCGCCGCAGACGGATGACCGCGTTCTCTCCGACCAGACTCATCCAGCTCACGATCGCGTCGGTTCCGTCCAGCACCAGGTCCACCCGGCCCAGGGGCTTGCCGGTGTCGATCAGGATGGGCTTTCCGAAGGTGGCTCCGCCGTCGCTCGAGACGGCGAGCTGGACGCGGGGACCCGGGGGGGCGGCGGTGAACCAGGCTACGGTCACGAGCTTGCCCGCGGCGGCGATCGCCGGACCGTTGACCGGGCAGCCGGGGATCTCCCAGTCGTCGGCTCCCACCCGGACCGGCTGGCTCCAGCCCGAGGGCGTTCGGCGCACCGCGTAGATGTCGCGGACCTCGTCGTCCAAACCATTCGCCTGGCCCTCTCTAGCGGGTAGACTAGACTCCAGGAGGTGCAGTCATGAACGAAGGCTCCGACACCAAGCAAGCCGTGATCTCCTATCCGGCCGGGTTGCCGCAGCTCCTCAAGCTGTCGGACAGCGAGTTCGCCCGGGAGCTGCGGTTCCTGGCAGCGGCCAAGCTGTTCGAGCTGGGGCGACTGTCCTCGGGGAAGGCCGCTCGCCTCGCAGAGATGAGCCGGGTATCGTTCCTCCACGAGTTGGACCGGATCGGCGTTCCCGCGATCAACCTCCGCGAGGAGGAGATTGAAGCCGAGATCCGGTCAGCTCGCGAGTTGGCCGGATGAGGCTCTGGGTTGTTGATACGAGCCCTCTGATTTTTCTTGCCAAGCTCGACCGCCTCGATCTCCTCAAGGGAGGAGCCGACCAGATCGTCGCTCCGCCAGCCGTGTTCCAGGAGATCGACGAGTACCCTGATGCCGCCAGTAAAAAGATTGAGGACGCAAAGCGGTCCTGGCTGGGCGTCCGCACCGTGGAAGACCGGCGGCTCTTGGATGTCTTGATGGCTGATCTGGATGCCGGCGAATCAGAAGTGATTGCACTGGCCCTTGAGTTGGAAGCGGAGCGGGTGGTCCTGGACGATCTCGACGCGAGGAGATTGGCCCATCGAGTCGGTGTCGCCCCAGTAGGGACATTGGGCCTCCTGCTGGCAGCCAAGCTGCGGGGCGAGCTTCAGAGCCTCCAAGCTGAAATCGACCGACTCCGGGAGGCCGGTTTCCGAGTTGGCCCGATGCTTTCCCAGGCAGTTCTGAGAGAGGCTGGAGAGTAAGGGCTCGTCACAGAATAAGTGCCTCATCTGTGGGCTCCCCGCTCGCGGAGTCACCACCCCCGCCGACCGTACCCAGGTGCCGGCGAACGGTACTGGGCGCGCCGGCGTCTCGCCGGCTTGAAGACATGGGCCGAAGGCCCGGCCTTATTGGACGAGCGGGGCTGGGCCGCGCCTGCCCTACCACCGTGGATGCGGGGAGTGTGGGCCGGCGAGACGCCGGCGCTCCCAGTGGACGACGCTTAACCCTTAGTCCTGAAGCACTTATTCTGTGACGAGCCCTAAGACAAGCTGCTCAAGGAGCAATGCCCTTCACTGGCAAGCTCCCCATCCGCACCCGCCGCCCGGCCTCCTCTTCCACCCAGGCCATGTAAAGCCGGCTCCCCAAGACCGCTAAGCGAGGGAATCCACTGCCCCGGGCGGCGCTGGTGGCGGCGATGGCCACCGGGATTCCCATCTTCCCCTTGGGGCTCACCCGGCGCAGGCGGATGACCGCGTTGTCTCCTACCAGGCTCATCCAGCTCACGATCGCGTCGGTTCCGTCCAGCACCAGGTCCACCCGGCCCAGAGGCTTGTCGCCGTCGATGATCACGGGTTTTCCGAAGGTGGCTCCGCCATCGTTCGAGACGGCGAGCTGGACGCGGGGACCCGGGGGGGCGGCGGTGAACCAGGCTACGGTCACGAGCTTGCCCGCGGCGGCGATCGCCGGGCCGTTGACCGGGCAGCCGGGGATTTTCCAGTCGTCGGCTCCCGCCCGAACCGGCTTGCTCCAGCCCGAGGACGTCCGGCGCACCACGTAGATGTCGCGGACCTCGTCGTCCGTCCGGTCGCGGAAGGCCACCACCGGACCGGCGGCGGCCAGGGCCGCGTCGGTCTGGCAGCAGTCGCAGACCCGGTCGTCCACGACCTGGCTCGACCTGGGCAGGCCCTTGTCGAGGAGGGCGGTCCGCAGGGTCATGGGGCCTTTCTTCGGGGTCTCCCGGCCATCGAGCCAGAAGGCGCGGAGGCCCGCCGGCTCGGGCAGCCACGTGACGAAGCCGTGCTCGGCCGGGACGTTGTCGTCGTGGAGCATCCCGGTCTTCGACCAGGTGGCTCCGCCGTCCGTCGAGCGGGCGGTGTAGATGCCGTAGGCGTAGTGGTCGTCCCCCATCATGGCGAGCCAGTGCGCGGTCAGGGAGCCGTCCGGAGCCAAGCCCACGGCCGGGAAGTCGGCCCAGTTGGCGAAGAAGCCGGGTCCGGAGACCACCGTCGCCGGCTTCGACCATCGATCGCCGGAGAGCCGGGCGAACCGGAGCTGGTGTCCCGTGGGCTCTTTGACCGGACCGAGGGGCTCCAGCCAGGTCAGAAGGATGTCCTTGCCAGCCAGGGTCAAGCTCGGAGCCATGGCTCCAGGGCCCGCCGGAGGATCGGCCGGCGTCCAGCCTGGAGGGTTGGAAGGAGAACCGGGAGCGCTCCCGAGAGTTGCGACAGCCAGGACCGCCAGGGCTGCGGAAAGCGCTCGCCGGTTCATCCCAGGCTGGCCCTATTGCAGAGCCGAGCTGTCCGAACCGCCAGCCACGCCGCAGGCCAGACGGTCTCCGGCGTCACCAGTCGGCTGCGTCTTGCAGTCGTCGTCGCCGGCGTGGAGGATGACGGCCTTGCCGGCAACCTGGTCGATCGTCAGGTTGTTCGCGACCAGGTCCAGGTGCCCGGTGCCGCCGCTGATCTCGATGTTGCCGAAGTCACCCGCGTGGCGCGGATCGGTCGGAGGGCAGGCGTGCTCGACCCCCGCCGGGTTGAAGTGGCTGCCGGCCGAGGTGAAGTGCTTGCCCCCGGCCTCGTCGTGGTCGCACTGGCCGTTCTCGTGGAGGTGGATGGCGTGCGGACCGTCCGTGTCCACCCCTCCGACGTCGGCGACGATGCGGACGCCAGTTCCCTCGGGGGTGAATGTCGCCGTGCCGGCGAAATCGGTGTCAGCCGGCGCGCCCTGCAGCGTGACCGTCACGGCCTGGGCGCCGGTTTCGGAAGCCGGTGTCTCCATCTCTGCGCTCGAAGGAGCGTCGGCAGGGGTCGGAGTCTCGGTCCCTCCGGCCTCTTCATCCCGTTCCCTCCCGCCGCAGCCGACCGTCAGGGTCAAGGCCAGAGCCAGGGACGCCGTCATCAGACCCAACTTGTAGCGGTTCATGTTCTTCCCTCCTTTGGTTGATCCCGTGCCACTCTCTCCTGCCCGCTCCCCAAGGGGAGAGGGCTCAACGAGGGAGTCACCTAAGCAAGGAGGATACCGGAAAGGAGGTCAGGGCCGCGAGAGCAGCTCCATGCGGACGTCGGCCATGTTGCGGGAGATCACGATCTCGACCGGTGTTGCGGCCTCGTCCGTCGCCAGCCAGAGGTCGAGCTTGCCCTTCCACCGGCGCTGGTCCTTGATGTTCACGCCGCGGATCTGGTAGAGGCGCGCCTGCACCTTGCCCTGGGGGAGCGGGCGGAATTCGACTCCCTTTGGGATCACGACTACGGGATAGATCTTGCCGTCGGACCAGATCTCCATCCGGCGCGACTTGGTAGGAGGATCGTTCCGGATGGCATAGATGCCGGCAGCCACGTCAAAGACGTCCTTCTTGTCCACCGCCTCGTTCTTGGACTTGGACTCGCCCCGCCACGAGTAGGCGCTCCAGGCGCGGATGGGCTGCAGGGTGCGGACGTCGATCTCGGACCCGTAGCGGAAGTAGCCCTCCTGCTTGCTCTGGGGCGAGGTGATGGTGAGCTCGCTCTTGAGGTGCCCGTTGGTCCGCTTGAAGGTGAGCGAGCCTTCACCCTGCCTGGGAAGGAAGAGCCCGGCCACGGCGCCCATGAAGTTCTTGAGCTGCCAGCGGTAGCGGAACTCCTCGTTGGCGGGCGGTCCTTCCACGGAGCCTCCCCAGGAGGGGAAGAGGAGAACGGCGGCAATGACTGCCGGCAGGATCTTGCGGTGACGTTTCATACACCTGTCCTCGATTCAGGACACCCGCGGGAAGAACCGACAAGATTCCGTCCCGTACTCCAGACTGCCGAGGGTGCCACGGTCTTGGTAACAGAAGCAAGGTCTCTGCCATTTCGCTGGCTGCTAGACTCCGCCCATGCGCCGACATCTCACAATCCCGTTCGTCCTGGCTCTCCTGATTCTCCCGGTTGTTTCTCACGCCCAGGTCCCCACCCCCGAGTCCTTCCTCGGTCATCGGGTGGGCGAGGACCGCAAGCTCGCGACCTGGCCCCGGGTCGTCGAGTACCTGCGCCTCGTGGACGCCGCCTCGGACCGGGTGAGCATCGAGTCCGCCGGGAAGTCCACCCAGGGCAACGACATGCCGGTGGTGGTGCTGACCTCCGAGGCGAACCAGGCGAACCTGGAGCGCTACCGGGAGATCGCCCGGCGCCTGGCCAACCCGGAGGGCCTCTCCGCCGAGCAGGCCCAGGCCCTTGCTGCCGAGGGCAAGACCATCGCCCTGGTCACCTGCACCATCCACTCGACGGAGGTCGGCGCCACCCAGATGGCCATGGAATTCGTCCATGACGTCGCCACCACCCGCGACCCGCGGATGCTCGCGTGGCTCGACGACGTCATCCTCCTCCTCATGCCGTCGATCAATCCGGACGGGCAGGTGATGGTGGTCGACTGGTACAACAAGAACCTGGGCACCCCTTTCGAGGGCGGGGCCATGCCCTGGCTCTACCATCAGTACGTCGGGCACGACAACAACCGCGACTTCTACATGCTGACCCAGAAGGAGTCGCAGGCGGTCAACAACGTCCTCTACCACCGCTGGTTCCCGCAGATCTTCCTGGACGAGCACCAGATGGGCGCCACCGGGCCGCGCATGTTCGTGCCCCCGCAGGCCGACCCGCTCGCCCCGGAGGTCCACTCGCTGATCTTCCGCACCGCGGACCTGCTCGGGACCGTCATGAGCATGCGCCTGGAGGAGGGGAGCAAGCTCGGCGTCGGCAGCAACATGATCTTCGACAGCTACTGGCCGGGGGGCACCCGCAACACGGCCTGGTGGAAGAACGTCACCGGCCTGCTCACCGAGGTGGCGAGCGCCAACATCGGGTCGCCGCTGTTCATCGAGGCCGGCGAGCTGCGCGGCGGGGTCAAGGGGCTGCCCGAGTACGACCGCCGCTCGAACTTCCCCTCCCCCTGGCCGGGCGGCTGGTGGCGGCTGCGCGATATCATCGAATACGAGCTGATCGCCACGCGCGCCTTCCTGGAGGCCGGAGCCGAGTACCGCCAGAGCATCCTCTTCAACGTCTACCGGATGGCCAGCGAAGCGACCGCGCGGGGCGCGTCGGAACCTCCCTACGCCTGGATGATTCCCGCCGGGCAGCGGGACCCGGTGGCCGCCGCCCTGCTGGTGGACCTCCTGGTGCGGCACGGCGTCCGGGTCCAGCGCGCCGGCTCGCAGGTCACCCTGGGACGGCAGGTCTGGCCCGAGGGCACCTACGTCATTCCGGCGGCCCAGCCCTACCGCGCCTTCCTCCTGACCATGCTCCGGCCGCAGCGCTACCCCGAGGTCATCCCCTTCGCGGGCGGTCCCATCCTGGCCCCCTACGACGTGACCTCCTGGTCGCTCCCCATCGCCATGGGGGTCGAGGTGGCCGAAGCGGAGGTCCCGATCAGCGGGATCTCCGCCAGCCTGTCGGCAATCACCGAGCCGGCCTGGCCGGGCGGCGATGTGGCCCCCTCGGCGGGCGGGCATGTGATCTCCCATGCCGCGGACTCAGCCTTCACCGCTCTGAACCGCCTCATGGCCGGAGGCAAGAGGGTCTTCTGGCTGGAGAGCCCCGCGGACGAGGAGGGGATGGCAGGCGACTTCTATCTGCCCTCGGGATCGGTGACTCCCGAGGAGCTGAGCCGTCTCTCCCGCGAGCTGCGCGTGCCGGTCCGGCCGCTGGCCCAGGCTCCGACCGGACCGGCGTACCGGGTCAAGCCGGTTCGCGTCGGCCTCTACAAGCCCTGGATCGCGAGCATGGACGAGGGCTGGACCCGCTTCCTCTTGGAGCGCTACGGCTTCCCCTTCGAGAACCTGAGCAATGAGCAGATGAAGACGGCCGCTTACAGGGGGAAGATGGACGTGATCCTGCTCCCGGCCGTGGGCAAGGACATCCTGGAGCGGGGGGAGCCCGGCTCGCCCGAGGCCCGCCGCTTCTGGGACCCGCTGCCGCCTCCCTACGCCGGAGGGATCGGCGACGGCGGCGAGAAGCTGAAGAAGTGGGTCGAGGAGGGGGGCACGCTCGTGGCCCTGGACGAGTCCTCCGAGTACGTGATCGACCTGCTGGGCCTGCCGGTGACAAACGTCCTGGCCAAGGTCTCGCCGGACGAGTTCAACAGCCCCGGCTCCATGCTGCGCATCCGTCTCGATCCCGCGCATCCGTTGAGCCACGGTCTGAGGACCGAGGAAGCCGCCTACTTCGCCGACTCGCCCGCCTTCCAGACCACCCCGCCGGACGCCCGCTTCGAGCGCCGCGTCGTGGCCTCCTATCCGGAGGACTCCAAGGACATCCTGGTCAGCGGCTATCTGAAAGGCGGCGAGCGCCTGGAGAAGCGGGCTGCCGTGGTGGACTTCAAGGTCGGCAAGGGCCGTGTGATCCTGATCGGCTTCCGCGCCCAGCACCGCGCCCAGCCCCACCGCACCTTCAAGCTCCTCTGGAACGCGCTGTATCTGGCGGGGTTGGAGAAGGCGGAGCTGTAGGGGACCGAGCATGGCGGAGATCAGACCGCGGAAGATCCAGGGTGCCTGGACAGATGGATACGTGCTCGATCTGCACTCGACCGGCTCGACCTTTCTCGGGCACAATGAGCTTGGCCACCCGGAGTTCGAAACGCACCGAACCGAGATGGGTGAGCTGTTGTATCGTCTCAAATACCGGAGTGAGGCCGCAGCGCTGACGGACATCCTCGTCACTGCGGAGGAGTTCATCCGATCGTGGGGAGTGACGTTCTCGATGATCGTACCCGTTCCCCCAAGCGCGCAACGGAGGGTCCAGCCGGTCTTCCAGGTTGCCGAGGGACTTGGCGCGAGATTTGGCGTCCCTGTGAAGATGACAGCCATCCAGAAGTCTTCTCGGAATCATGAGCAGCTCAAGAACGTCTATGACTTCGACGAGCGTCGCCTCCTCCTCGATGGGGCCTTCGCCGTGAGCAGGTCAGAGGTCGAAGGAAGGCGGATTCTTCTCCTGGATGATCTTTACCGGTCTGGGGCCACTCTCAATGCGGTGGCGGAAGCTCTCACCAATGCGGGAGCTGCGGCCGTATACGCACTGGCGCTCACGAAAACGAGGAGGAACGCATGACCAGCGTTTTCGTCGGGGGATCCAGAAAAGTCAGCCGTTTGAGTGTAGACGTGCGTCGCCGCCTGGACCAGATCATCGAGAAGCGGTTGCACGTGTTGCTGGGGGATGCCAATGGAGCCGACAGGGCAGTTCAAGCCTACCTGAAGGAACGCTCCTATCCGGATGTCGTCGTCTTCTGTACAGCCGGAGAATGCCGCAACAACCTCGGCGGTTGGCCAATAGAGCCAGTGGCAGCGCCGCACAAGGTGAGGGACTTCGAGTTCTTCACGGCGAAGGATGCCGCGATGGCCCGCAAGGCGGATGTCGGATTGATGATCTGGGACG
Organism: Thermoanaerobaculia bacterium; assembly: GCA_035556715.1. Lineage (GTDB taxonomy): Bacteria > Acidobacteriota > Thermoanaerobaculia > Multivoradales > UBA5704 > DATMER01. Next base: position 29,777 of record DATMER010000011.1, on the reverse strand, counting down.
GCAAGAGCTCCGGTACCATGGTCAATGCCGCCCGGCTCGTTGGTAGTGGCAAGCCCGTGGTCATCTACATGGCGCCTTCGAGGATCTTCCGGACTATCAAGTCGCCAGCGCAACTCGAGGAGTTGCTGGGCGACATCCCTTCAGAAATTCGCAGCCGCATCGACCGCTATATCGCTGACCATGCACCTCAGCACGCGAGTCCGCGGCTGTTTTAAGACCCATGGCCTCTCTTTTCCTTGCGCTCGGCCGGCTGGTACGAAGAGGTCCGCAATTCGTCCCCCGTCGATCCCTCTCCTCACCGGTTCAAGGGCGGGGTGACCGTTCTGGCCGGTCCGGCGAACGGCTCGGGCAGCACGATGCTCGCCAGGGTGCAATAGAAATCCCTCTCCCTCCACTAGAAAGGTGTCAACCTGACGATTGGAGGCAAGAATGCCGCGAAACAAGCCTGCGTGGGTGGCGTTGGCGTCCGCCGTGTGCCTGATGTGCGTCCTGACCGGTTGTGCCCGGAAGGAAGATGAGGCTGCGATCCCGGCTGAAGAGCCGGTCCCGGACACGGTCGGCAAGATCGTGAGCCTGGACCAGGGCTGGACCGAGGAGGAGCAGCAGTGGTTCTGGTTCACCTCGCAGGGTTCACGCCTCATTCCCTATGACTGGTTCCTCGTCCTGGAGCAGGCCGACAGCACCGAACCATTCCGCTCCGACGCGAACATGGAGCGGCTCCGCTACCTGGTGGAGAAGCCGGGCGCGTTGAACCTGGACGGCCTTCCGGTCGGGTTCGCCAAGGATACCGACGAGCACGGGCAGCCCTGGATGGGCTTCACCTGTGCCGGCTGCCACACCACCCAGATCGACTACAAAGGGACCGGCATCCGGATCGACGGCGGCGGGACCCTAGCCGATACGATGGGGTTCATGTCCGGCCTGGGTGAGGCGACCCGGGCCACGGTGGACGACAACGCAAAGTTCGAGCGCTTCGCCCGGAAGCTGCTGGGAGTCGGCTACAGCACGGCTGCCGCGGAGACCCTGCGGCGTGCCCTCTTCGAGAGAGCGGAGTACCTCCTGGAGTGGGTCGACAAGAACTCGCCGCCCCATCCCTGGGGCTTCGCGCGCCTGGATGCGTTCGGCGGCATCTTCAACATGGTCACGGCGTACGATCTCGGCGTACCCGAGAACTACCGGCCCGGCGACGCGCCGGTCTCGATCCCGTTCCTCTGGGACACTCCGCAGTCCGATCTCGTGCAATGGGACGGCATCGCTCCCAACTTCCCCCCCGGGGTCGGACCGCTGGCCCGCAACGTCGGGGAGGTCCTGGGCGTCTTCGCAACGGTCGCCATCGAGCCCGGGGCGGGCCTGCGAGGCTACAAGTCGTCGGCCAGGGCCCTGGCGCAGGGCGAGCTCGAAGAGAAGCTGACCAAGCTCTGGTCCCCCCTCTGGCCCATGGAGCATCTGCCGCCCCTCGATCCGGCCAAGGCGGAGAGGGGCAGCGAGATCTATCAGCAGCAGTGCGCGAGCTGCCACGCCATCCTCGACCGCACCAATCCCAAACGCAGGATCGACGCGGTGATGACCCCGGTCGGCGAGATCGGCACGGACCCGACCATGGCGAACAACGTGGTTCAGCGCACCGCCAAGACCGGCAAGCTCCAAGGGACGAAGATGTATGTCGTGGCCGGCGACCCGTTCGGGCCGGAGGCCCCGGCCAGCGAGGTGCTTACCAACGTCGTCATCGGGACCATGCTGGGAGAGAAGAAGGAGTCCGTGGAAGGAGCGATCGACGACTACCTGAAGGTCAAGAAGGCTTCGACCCCGGCCACGCCTTCGTACAAGGGCCGCCCGATGAACGGCATCTGGGCCACCGCGCCGTACCTCCACAACGGGTCCGTGCCGAACCTGTGGCAGTTGCTGCAGGCGCCGGAAGCCCGGGTCAAGCAGTTCCACGTCGGCAGCCGGGAGCTCGATCCCGTCAACGTCGGGTTCGATACCGCGGCCTCTCCCGGCAGCTTCCTGTTCGACGCGGGGCTGCCCGGAAACTCGAACGCGGGCCACGCGTTCGGCACTCAGTTGACCGACGAGCAGAAGTGGGAGCTGATCGAGTTCCTGAAGAGCCTGTGAGGGGAGAGGGGCTGGTTTCGGGTAGTGTAAGGCCATGAGCCAGCCCCTCCTCCTGGTTGCCCTCGTCACTCTTCTCACCTCCGGGCTTGCCTCGGACGCCGCGCGGCTGGATCAATCCTCGAATGCCGCGCGGCTCGAGGCCTTGACGGGCCTGCTGCGGGAGCGCGGCGTCAAGTTCGAGGTCCAGGCCTTTCCGAACGAGCGGAAGGAGAAGGACTCGCGGGAGCAGGGACAGAACGTGATCGTAACGCTCGGGTCCGGACCTCGCGCCATCGTCGTCGGAGCCCACTTCGACGCGGTCCGCCTGGGAGACGGGACGCTGAGCCATGGAATGGTGGACAACGCGGCGGGCTCGGTCGTGCTGACCCGGGTGATCGAAGCCCTCCAGGCGCGCCGGCTGAAGCACCGGGTCCAGGTCGTCTTCTTCGACATGGAGGAGATCGGTCTGGTCGGCTCGGCCCATTACGCGAAGTCCCTGGACAGGGCGAAAGTGGCCGCGGCGGTGAACATCGACATCGCGGGTTATGGAGACACTCTGATCTTCGGCCCGGCCAAGGGGCAGGGAAACGCGGAGGTCTACGGCGCCATGTGGCGCGTCTGCGCGGAGCAGCGCTTCTCCTGCGTGGAATTTCCGGATTTCCCGCAAGGCGACGACCGGAGCTTCCAGGCGGCGGGGATCCCCAACCTGTCGCTCGCCATCCTGCCTACTCTCGAGGCTCACCAGCTCTGGCTTCTGTTGAACGGAGGAGAGAAATCGGGCCTGGAGAAGGGCTTCCTCCCTCCGATCCTCAGCACGATCCACGCGCCCGGAGACACGGTAGAGGAGCTGGATGATGCGGCCATGACGCGGGTCTCGGATGCCGTGGTGAGCCTGGTGCTCCGGTTGGACGAATTGCCATGAAAACGCGGGCAGCCGTGCTTCACCAGATTGGCAAGCCGCTGGTCGTCGAAGAGCTCGACCTCGACAAGCCAGGGCAGGACGAAGTGCTCGTGCGCATTCGCGCCGCCGGGCTGTGCCACTCGGATCTCTCGGTGATCAATGGCGACCGGCCGCGGCCGGTGCCGATGGCCCTGGGACATGAAGCAGCCGGCGAAGTGCTCGAATGCGGTCCCGGCGTCCGCGACCTTGCGCCGGGGGACCGGGTCGTCATGGTGTTCGTTCCGAGCTGCGGCGGCTGCATCCCCTGCCTCGAAGGCCGCCCGGCTCTTTGCGAGCCGGCGGCGGCCGCGAACAACAGCGGCACATTGCTGTGCGGCGAGCGCCGCCTGCACCTCGACGGCCACGACGTGCACCACCATCTCGGTGTGTCGGCTTTTTCCGAGTACGCCGTGGTGTCGCGCCGCTCGCTGATCAAATTCGATCCATCGCTCTCGTACGAAGAAGCTGCCCTGTTCGGTTGCGCGGTTCTGACGGGCGTCGGTGCCGTGGTGAACACGGCCCGCGTACCCGCGGGCACCACGGTCGCCGTCGTCGGTCTCGGCGGCGTCGGTCTCAATGCATTGTTGGGCGGCATTCTCGTCGGCGCCCGCGAGGTGATCGCCGTCGATCTGAACGAAGACAAGCTGAAACTGGCGAAGGAGCTGGGCGCCACCGCGACGTTCAACGCGGGGGATGCCGAAGCGCTGGCCAGGTTGCGCGAGCACACCAGGGGCGGCGTCGATTATTCTTTCGAAATGGCCGGCTCGGTGCACGCGATGGATTTCGCGTACCGGGCCACGCGCCGCGGGGGCACGACGATCACGGCCGGTTTGTCGCACCCCGAGCACAAGTGGGCCGTGCAGCATGTGAATCTCGTGGCCGAAGAGCGCACGGTCAAAGGGAGCTACATTGGTTCGGCCGTTCCGCTGCGCGATATTCCGAGGTACATGGCGCTGTACAAGCAGGGCAAGCTTCCGGTCGACAGGCTGATGAGCGATCGCCTGCCGCTCGACGAGGTGAATGCCGGCTTCAATCGATTGGCGGCCGGCGGCGCCATCCGCCAGATCCTGGTGCTGTGATGCCGACGACTGAGACGCGCGCCAACTACAGACACTTCCTTGCCATCCCGACGCGGTGGATGGACAACGACGTCTACGGTCACATCAACAACGTCGTTTACTATTCGTACTTCGACACCGTGATCAACGAGTATCTGATCCGCGAAGGGGGCCTCGATATCGCCGAGGGCGCGACGATCGGCCTGGCGATCGAAACGTTCTGCCAGTTCCACCAGCCGCTCGCGTTTCCTGAAATCATCGACGCCGGCTTGCGGGTGGGGAAGCTCGGGAGCTCGTCGGTGCGCTACGAGATCGGCCTCTTTCGTCAGGGGCAGGACGAGCCGGCGGCAACCGGTCATTTCGTCCACGTCTTCGTCGATCGACAAACGCGCAAGCCGGCGGCCATGCCGCCGGGCATCCGTGCTTGCCTCGAACGGCTGGTCAGGTAGACTCCCGCGGGACCGAATGATCCCTTACCGGTCTTCGGGGGGCGGCCCCGGGTCGCCGAGCATCCGGCGCATCGTCTTCATCACGATTTTTTCCACATCCGCCTCGGTGAGGCCGGCCGGCGGAGCCTCCTTGACCGGCTGCGGCACAGGCATCATCCGGATGCCTCCCAGGTTGGCCGTGGCCTGCCGGACCTTGACGGCCGCTTCGCTCGGCGGCTCGTCGTTTTCGGGGTAGGCGAAGCGGAAGACCTCCTCCGGCCTCAGCCCCAGAGCCCCGGCGATGTCCACGATGTGCTCGAACCGGAGCTCGATGCCTCCGGAGTAGAGCCGGCTCAGGTAGCTGACGCTCCAGCCGAGCTTGCGCTCGATATCGGCGTTCCGGAGGCCGAGAATCCGCATCAAAGTCCTCAACGTCCCGATCATGTGCTCTGTCTCAGGTCTCATAGGCATGCAAGCTTACGCCAAGAAGGGCCGGGCTGCATAGTCCTGAGCCGGAATCGCATCATGCATACTGATGCTGATGGACCATGAAAAAGGGCGCCCGGCCGGGCGCCCCTGGTCTGTCTCGGTCGATGGTCCGTTGCTAGTCCGCGCTCTCCAGCATCTCCCTCACCTTGGCGGCGAGGTCCTTGCCGGTGAACGGTTTCTTGATCAGGTGGGCGTCCTCCCTGTCGAGGCCGGAGCCTTCGGCCAGGCCGGCGGGGTAGCCGGTCGCGAACAGGACCTTCATCTCGGCCCGGTCGTAGGAGAGCTTCTCGGCCAGCTCCACCCCGCTCATGCTGCCCATGAGGATGTCGGTGACCATGAGGTGGATCGGCCCGGAGTGCTGCTGGCTGACCTCCAGGGCCTGGGCGCCGTCCGCGGCCTCCAGGACGTTGTAGCCGCGGCCCTTCAGGATCTCGGAGAGGGGACGGCGGACGTTCTCCTCGTCCTCGACGAGGAGGATCGTCTCCCATGGCTTGCCGTTGACGCCGCCCGGTCCGTCCGCGTCGGCCGGCTGCTCGGCGCTGGGCAGGAGGACCACGAAACGAGAGCCCTGGCCGGGGCTCTCGGCCCGGATGTGCCCTCCGCTCTGGGTGATGATCCCGTAGGTTGTGGACAGGCCGAGGCCGCTCACCTCGCCCCCCTGCTTGGTGGTGAAGAACGGCTCAAAGACCCGCTTCCGCACGCCTTCGTCCATGCCCGGTCCGGTATCGCTCAGGCTGAGCTCCACCCAGTGGCCGAGGGTCGGGCGTAACGGGTTGTTGAGGTTGCCCTGCCGGGGCTCGACGTTGCGGGTCTCCAGGGTCAGGCGGCCTCCCTGGGGCATGACGTCGCGGGCGTTGGTGACCAGGTTGAGGATCGCGGGCTCGAGCTGCCCGGCGTCGACCTGGACGCGGTGCAGGTCGGGGTCGAGGGTCATCTTCAGCTCGATGGCGTCGCCCAGAATGTGCCGCATCCGGTCCTGAAGGCCGGTGAGCAGGTTGTTGAGCTGCACCAGCCTGGGCTGGAGGACCTGTCTTCCGCTGAAGGCGAGGAGCGAGCGGGCGAGGGCCGCGCCGCGGTCGCCTGCGCGCTCGATCTCGCGCAGATGCTTGCGCGCCGGCTCGTCGGGCGGCATGCGGGTCAGAGCCAGCTCGACCTCGCAGGAGATGGCGGTGAGCAGGTTGTTGAAGACGTGGGCGATGCCGCCCGCGAGCCGGCCCATGGCCTCCATGCCCTGGACCTGCGCCGCTTCGTCGCTGGGACGGGTGTCGCTGGGACGGGTGAGATGGCGCATCTCTGCCGTCTTCCCCTTACCCGCCCCAGTATTCGCCCCATCAGCCGTCGACTCCTCCTGGGGGAGGTGGTCTTCGACAGCCCTGATTGCCGAACCGTTGTTCCCGGGTTGTGTCCGCATAGTCTCGTTTCCTTTTTCCCCGGGCGCAGATCCGCGCCGGGTGTCGCTGGAGACGTCCCTCCAAGGGGAGGCGCTCCGTCGCGAGATGTCTAAGAGGGTCCCTATGAGGGGTGCCCACCTGACATGGAGCTATGCAGGTTTCGGTCCAGCTTCCCTCTCCCCGGAGGGAGGTATTTCAAGCGGATCGCGAGGGAAAGAATTTCAAAACATCCCGAGCTGGAGCCTCGCCGCCTCGGTCATCATCGAGGGGTTCCAGGCCGGATCCCAGACCAGCTCGACGTCGGCAGAAGCGACGCCAGGCACCTGCTCCACCTTGGCCTTGACCTCGCCCGGCAGGGAGCCCGCGACCGGGCAACCCGGAGAGGTCAGGGTCATCTTGATCTGCACCTGGCCTTCCGGCTGGAGCTCGAGGTCGTAGATCAGGCCCAGCTCGTAGATGTTGACGGGGATCTCGGGATCGAAGACCGTCTTCAGGGCCTCGACGATGTCGTTCTCGAGGTCCGGGGAGAGGTCCGGGGATGGGGTGATGGGTTCCATGTCGGCCATGATGTTTTCCTTCTTACTCGGTCGAGACGGGTTGGTCCTTCTGGTCGAGCGCGGCCTGGACCGCGTGCCAGGCGAGTGTCGCGCACTTGATCCGGATCGGGTATTCGCGCACTCCGGAGAAGACCGCGAGCTTGCCCAGGTCCGGACCGGCCTCGCCTCCGGTCACCCCGCCCCCTCCGGTCGTCACCAGGTCGTGAAAGCCGTGGAAAACTTTGCGTGCCTCCTCGACCGTCTTCCCCTTGAGGGCCTCGGTCATCAGCGAGGCCGAGGCGGTGGAGATGGCGCAGCCCGAGCCCTGGAACGCGATGTCCTCGATCCGCTCCCCCTCGACGCGCAGGAAGACGCTGACCCGGTCGCCGCAGAGGGGGTTGTGCCCCTCGGACAGGCGGTTCGCGTTCGTCAGCTTCCCGAAGTTCCGGGGGACGCGGTTGTGATCGAGGATGACCTCCTGGTAGAGGTCGCGCAGGTCGGACATCAGCCGAAGATCTCCCGGGCGCGGTGGAGCGCGGCGACGAGGGCGTCCACGTCCTCCATCCGGTTGTAGAGACCGAAGGAGGCCCGCGTGGTGGCCGGGACTCCGAAACGGGCCATCACCGGTTGCGCGCAGTGGTGGCCGGCGCGGACCGCGACCCCCTCCTGGTCCAGGATGGTCCCCACGTCGTGCGGGTGGATTCCCAGCATCGTGAACGAGGCCACGGCCGCCTTGTGCCGGGCCGTTCCCACCAGACGGAGGCCTAAAATCTCGCCCAGGCGCTCGGTGGCGTAGGCGAGCAGCTCCGATTCCCAGGCGGCGATGGCGGGGAGGCCGATCCTTCCAATGTAGCCGAGCGCGGCGCCGAGCGCGATCGCCCCCTCGATGAACGGGGTCCCGGCTTCGAACCGGTGCGACGGCGGAGCGTAGGTCGTCTTCTCGAAGGTCACGGCGTGGACCATGCCGCCGCCGGTCTGCCACGGGGGCATGGCTTCGAGCAGATCGGCCCGGCCGTAGAGCGCGCCGATGCCGCTGGGTCCATAGACCTTGTGCCCGGAAAAGGCATAGAAGTCGCAGCCCAGGGCGCGCACGTCCACCTCCAGGTGAGGGACACCCTGGGCGCCGTCCACCAGGACGACCGCGCCGCGCCGGTGGGCCATCTCCGCCATCTCGCGCACCGGGTTGATCGTGCCGAGGGCGTTCGAGACGTGGGCGACGGCCACCATCCGGGTGCGGTCCGAGAGGAGGCTTTCGAATTCCTCCAGGATCACCTCGCCGCGGTCGTCGAGAGGGGCCACCCGCAGCTTCGCTCCCTGCCGCTCGCAGAGCGTCTGCCAGGGGACGAGGTTGGAGTGGTGCTCCAGGCCGGTGATCAGGACCTCGTCGCCGGGGCCGACGTTCTGCCCGCCCCAGCTCCAGGCCACGAGGTTGATGGCCTCGGTGGTGCCGCGGACGAAGACGATCTCGCCGGCATGCTCGGCACCGAGGAAGCGGCGGACGGTCTCCCGGGCCTGCTCGCGGGCCTCGGTGGAGAGCTGCGAGAGAGTATGGACCCCGCGCTCGACGTTGGCGTAGTAGCCCTCGTAGCACCCGGTGATCGCGTCGAGCACGGCGCGCGGCTTCTGGGTGCTGGCCGCGTTGTCCAGGTAGACCAGGGGCTTGCCGTGAATCGTGCGGGAGAGGATGGGGAAGTCGTCCCGCACCCGGTCCAGATCGTAACCGGGTGCGAGGATCTGCGAAGCTGCGAGCGGAGTGGGCATCAGACCGCCTGCCGGACCACCTCTCCCTGAGGCAGCCGGGCGAAGAGGAACTCCTCCAGGTCCCGGCGAACGGGGTCGACCTTGATCCGCTCCACGATGTCGCTGGCGAATGCGTAGGTCAGCAGGCTGCGCGCCGCCTCCGCGCCGATGCCGCGGGAGCGGAGATAGAAGATCGCGTCCTCGTCGAGCTGGCCCACGGTCGAGCCATGGGTGCACTTGACGTCGTCGGCGAAGATCTCGAGCTGCGGGTTCGAGTTGGCGATGGCGCTCGGGGAGAGCAGCAGGTTCCGGTTCGACTGCTTGGCGTCGGTCTTCTGCGCTCCCGGATGGACGTGGATCAGGCCGTTGAACACGGCCCGGGCGCTGCCGTCCAGCACCCCCTTGTACAGCTCGTGGCTGGCGCAGTGCGGCTTGGCGTGCTCGACCCGCATGAAGTTGGCGATCGTCTGCCGCCCCTCGCCCAGGTAGAGACCGTTGAGGATGCAGTCGATGCCCTCGCCGTTGAGGACGGCGATGACGTCGTTGCGCACCAGCGAGCCGCCGATCGAGATCGAGTGCGAGCTCGGGGTGCAGCTCCTCTCCGCTTCGACCTGGAACGTGGCGATGTGAAAGGCGTCGCGGCTTTCGAGCTGCAGCTTGTAGTGGTCGACCACGGAGGCCGGCCCCGCCACCAGCTCGGTAACCGGGCAGGTGAAGTAGACGCCTTCGCCGGCATAGGTCTCGACGAGGGTGACCTGGCTGTTCTCCCCGGCCACGAACAGGTTGCGCGGGAAGGTCACGACCGGATTCCCATTTTCCGGCGTCGAGACGTACAGCAGGTGGATGGGCTTCTCCACCACCACGCCGCGGGGCACCCAGACCAGGGCGCCATCGCGCAGGAACGCGGTATTGAGCGCCACGAACGGATGGTCTTCGAAGCGAGCGTACTGGCCGAGCCAGGGCTCGACCTTGTCGGCCGCCTTTTCCAGGGATTCGGCGAGGCTCGCCACGACCACGCCCGGGGGCAGCTCGTCCATCGACGAGAGCCGGGTGGAGAGGCGGCCATTGACGAAGACCAGGCGCGCGGCGGCGCCCACGGCGAGCGGATCGACCCCGCTCAGGTCGACCGCGGGCTCCGAGGCCTCCGGACGGAAAGACTGACGGACGAAGGCGCCCTGGGCGATCGGGGCGACGTTGGTCTGGCGCCAGGCCTCCTGGCGGAGGGTGGGGAAGCCCAGGATGGCGAAGCGCTCGATGGCCATGCGGCGCAGGGCCGTGACCGCCGCGGGCTCGGAGGGCAGCTCGCGCAGGAACGCGTCGAAGTCGGCAACGAAGCGCGCCGCGCCGGTGATCCCTTCAGTGCGGGTCTCAGTCATCACGGCCATTCCTTACGCTCCCACCGGCTGAGCGGCTGCCTCTTCCAGCCAGACGTAACCCTTCTCTTCGAGCTCCAGGGCCAGCTCCTTGCCGCCCGAGCGCACGATGCGGCCGTCCAGGAGGACGTGCACGCGGTCGGGGATGATGTAGTTGAGCAGGCGCTGGTAGTGAGTGATGAGCAGGAACGAGCGGTCCTGCTGGCGCAGCACGTTGACGCCGTCGGCCACGATGCGCAGGGCGTCGATGTCGAGGCCGGAGTCGGTCTCGTCGAGCACGGCGAGGCGCGGCTCGAGCACGGCCATGTGGAAGATCTCGTTCCGCTTCTTCTCGCCGCCCGAGAAGCCTTCGTTGACCGGACGGTGGAGAAGCGACTCCTCCATCTGCACCAGCTTCATCTTCTGGCGCACGAGGGTGAGGAACTCCATGGCGTCGATCTCGGTCAGGCCGCGGTGCTTGCGCACGGCGTTGAGCGCCGCCTTGAGGAAGTAGGTGTTGCTCACCCCGGGGATCTCCACGGGATACTGGAAGGCCATGAACACGCCCTCCCGCGCCCGCTCCTCGGGGTCCATCTCCAAAAGGTCCTTGCCGTCGAAGATCACTTCGCCCTGGGTAACCTCGTAGGCCTCCTGACCGGCCAGGACGCGTGCCAGGGTGCTCTTGCCCGAGCCGTTGGGGCCCATGATGGCGTGCACTGCGCCCGTGGGCACCTCCAGGTCGATCCCGCGCAGGATCTCATTGCCGTCGACGGAAACGTGCAGGTTCTTGATCTGAAGCATCAGCCGACACTCCCTTCCAGGTTGACCGCGAGAAGCTTCTGGGCCTCGACCGCGAACTCCATGGGCAGCTCGCGGAAGACCTCCTTGCAGAAGCCGTTGACGATCATCGAGACGGCGTCCTCGGTCGAGATTCCCCGCTGGTTGCAGTAGAAGATCTGATCCTCGCCGATCTTGGACGTCGTGGCCTCGTGCTCCATCTGGGCGGTCGGGTTCTGCACGTCGATGTACGGGAACGTGTGCGCGCCGCAATCCTGCCCGATCAGCATGGAGTCGCACTGCGAGAAGTTGCGCGCGCCGTCCGCCCCCTTGAGGATCTTCACGGAGCCGCGGTACGTGTTCTGCCCGTGGCCGGCCGAGATGCCCTTGGAGACGATGTTGCTCTTCGTGTTCTTGCCGATGTGGATCATCTTCGTTCCGGTGTCGGCCTGCTGCCATCCCTTGGTCAGAGCGACGGAGTAGAACTCGCCGATCGAGTCGTCCCCCTTGAGGATGACGCTCGGGTACTTCCAGGTGATGGCCGAGCCGGTCTCCACCTGGGTCCAGGAGATCTTCGAGGCCCGCCCCTCGCACTTGCCGCGCTTGGTGACGAAGTTGTAGATGCCGCCCTTGCCGTTCTCGTCGCCCGGGTACCAGTTCTGGACGGTCGAGTACTTGATCGTGGCATTGTCGAGCGCCACCAGCTCGACCACGGCGGCGTGGAGCTGGTTCTCGTCGCGCATCGGCGCCGTGCACCCCTCGAGGTAGGACACGTGGGCCCCCTCGTCCGCGATGATCAGCGTGCGCTCGAACTGGCCCGAGTTCTTCGCGTTGATGCGAAAGTAGGTGGACAGCTCCATGGGGCAGCGCACGCCCTTGGGGATGTAGACGAACGAGCCGTCCGAGAACACCGCCGAGTTCAGCGTGGCGTAGAAGTTGTCCGTGTAGGGGACCACCGAGCCGAGGTACTTCTTCACCAGCTCGGGGTGCTCCCGCACCGCTTCGGAGAACGAGGAGAAGATGATCCCCATGTCCGCCAGCTTCGCCTTGAAGGTGGTGGCCACCGAGACGCTGTCGAACACGGCGTCGACGGCGATGTTGGAGACACCGGCCAGGATCTCCCGCTCGTGAAGCGGGATGCCGAGCTTCTCGTAGGTCTTGAGGAGCTCCGGGTCGACCTCGTCCAGGCTCTTCGGGCCGGAGCCCTTCGCCTTGGGCGCCGCGTAATAGATGATCGACTGGTAGTCGATCGGCGCGTGGTGGATGTTCGCCCAGCGGGGCTCCTCCATGGTGAGCCAGTGCCGGTAGGCGCGCAGGCGCCACTCCAGGAGCCACTCGGGCTCCTCCTTCTTGGCGGAGATCAACCGGACGACATCCTCGCTCAGGCCCGGCGGGATGTTCTCCTGCTCGATATCGGTGACGAAGCCGAACTTGTATTCCTGCGCAGCGAACTGCTCGATCGTGCTCGTCGAAGTCGTTTCCATGTCTCTTCCTCTGCTTCCAGAAATTGCTTCCAGAGATGTCCAGGCCGTTTCGGCCGGACGTCTTCAGATCTGCGGGAGCTGGGCTCCGTAGTGTCTGTCGGCGCCGATGGTGACCAGCTTCCGGGCCGGGGCCAGCGGGCTGGCCATGTCGGCGAGGGTGATGCCCTCCAGGGCTCCCCGTACGGCGGCGTTGATCCGGTGCCAGTTGCTGCGCACGGGGCAGAGCTGCTCATGGGAGCAGCCGCTGCTCACCTCGACGCACTCGGTGATGGCGATCGGACCCTCCAGGGCCGTGATGATCTCGGCCATCGTGACCTCCCCCGGGAGCCGGGCCAGGCTGTAGCCGCCCTTGACCCCGCGGTGCGACAGGAGCACCCCCTCGCGCACGAGGAGCTTCAGGATCTTGCTCACCATGGGCAGCGGGAGCTGAGTCTCCGCTGCCAGCTCGGGAGCATTGACCTGGCGGTCCGGCTGGGCGGCCAGGTGTGTCAGGAGGACGACCCCGTAGTCCGTCTGCTTGGTGATTCGAATCATGCTTGTCCTGCCCCCGGCAAGGTAAACAGTACCACAAAGGTCCTGATTCCTGATTTCACCGCAGATTTAGGGGAGTGTCAAGAGAGGGGAAGGACTCCGGCCGGCCCCCGCAGGGGTCAAAAAGGTTCGCAGCAAAGAGATTACCATGCCGTCCTCCCGCTCCCAGCCCCGGGAGAGGGAGTGCAGGACGTTCCGTTGCCGCCGTCTGAAGCCCGCGAAAGACTTCCGAGGGGCCGCGCCGAGACGCGCCCCCTCTCTGTTTCCTTTCCGCCTCCCTTCGCAACCCTTCGCCGTGACCGGCACGGCCCTTGGCCTGCCGCCGGGACGCAAAACCCTCTCGGCACAAGTCTTCCGCCTGACCGGCCGAGGCTTCGGTGTCTTCGGAAAGGCCTTCAGCGTGCCGGCCAATCCTTTCAGGGCGTCCCCCGCAGGTCACGGCGCCTCGCGGAAACCTGCCGGAGGTTCGCCGATAGGTTTCGGACCGTCGCCGATACGTTTCGCCGAGCTCCCGAAACGTATCGGCGTCTCCCCAAAACGTATCGGCGCCTTGCCCGTACCCGTCGGCGTGTCCCGATAACCCATCGGCGGCCCACCCAAACCCATCGGGCTCTCGCCGATAGACCGTGGACAGGGGCCGATAGGTTTCGGGGACACGCCGATAGGTTGGAGAGAGACACCGACGGGTTCCATCCAGCCGCCGATAGATTGTGGAACCGATGAGTTTCGGCCAGCCGCGGATAGGTTATGGATGGTGGCCGATAGGTTACAGGGACACGCCGATAGGCCGCCGACGCGTTACACAGAGGCGCCGACAGGTTATGGAGAAGCGCCGACGGGTTGAAGAGAGCGGCCAATAGCTTCCATCCAGCCGCCGACAGGTTTCGACAAGGCGCCGACAGCTTTCGGGGAGCCGCCGAAAAGTTGTGGAGAGTCGGCGACGGGTTACGGCGAGAGGCTGAAAGGTTACGGGGAGGCGCCGACGACCCGCGGGTCCGGCCCAACGGGCCGCAGACGGAGCCCAGGGCTGAGGCGAAGGCCGATGCCCTGGGAAGAAGGCTCGTGGCCCTTCAGCTTCGCAAAGAGATGCTCACTCCCGAGCCGGCTGGAAGAAGTAGAGGGTGATCCCGTTGGGATCCTGGACGCAGAAGGTCCGGTGCCCCCAGCTCTGGTTCTTCAACTCCTGAGTGATCTGCAGACCATTCTCGACGGCCCGCCGGTGTTGCGCCTCGACGTCTTCGACCTCGATGACCATGAATGCGCCTTGGGGAGGTCTTTGGTCCCAGAGGTGGGATGATGCGCCGCTCTCCGGGAGGGCCAACACCTCGATGATTCCGGATGCGGCGGCGAACAGCGTACCGCGGTCGTCGGGATTGCGGTCCCAGGATTCGAGGACGGGCAGCTCCAGCCCTTCGCGATAGAACGCGACCGTCGCCTGGTACTTCGGCGTGAAGTAGGCAAAACGGAATTCGCCCCGAGCCATGGGGGCGATGCTAGCAGACCCGCCTGCGTGTTTCCTCTCCCGGTCGGCTCAGAACAGGTCGTGCGCGGGCCAGGCCGAGATATCGGCGATGATCTGCTCCAGCGTCTGCCTCAGCTCCAGGCCGACGGGGTCGTCGTCGCCGGGATGGGCGTTGGCGAGGGCGGCGTACCCGTAGCCTTCGGGCGTCCGCGCCATCAGAGCGACCGTGCCCCTCATCGAGCCGTTGTGCCACTGAACGCCGCGAGAGCTGATGACCCAGCCGGAGGCGTAGTTGATTTCGTTGCCGTTCTTGTCGCTGATCCCCGGCTTGGTGGTCATCGTCGTGTACGAGTCCGCGCTGATGATGTCGGGCTCGGTGGGCAGGCCATCCGCGCGGACCATGAAGCGCATGAGGTCGATCGGCGAGGCGATCCAGCCGCCGTTGGAGTCGAAGCGCCGCACGTTCAGGTTGTAGGCTTTCGCGGGATAGTAGACGACCTCGCCCGGCTTGTGTTCGGCCAGGCTGTTACCGCCGATCTGCATGCGGGTGATGCCGGCCTGGCTCAGCACCTCATTGCGCACGTAGGTCTCGTAGGGTTGACCGGTCACCTTCTCGACGATCCGCCCGAGGACGCAATAGCCGAAGTTGGAGTACTCGTAGACGCTGCCGGCGTTGTTCTGCGGCACCTTCTTCGCCAGCGCCCAATTGATGAGCTGGTCGTGCGTGAAACCGAGTTGTTTCAACATCGGATCGCCGAAAGCGTTGGTGAAGCCCGAGGTGTGCTCCAGGAGCTGCCGCACGGTGATGCTCTCAATCTTCCTGTTGTTGGCCGGTGTCGCGTATTTCGCGCCGAGCAGGCTGTCGGGCCCGAAAACCTTTTGATCCAGAGAGAGCTTTCCCTGCTCGGCCAGCTTCATGATCGTGACGGAGGTGATGGGCTTCGACACGCTGGCGATGCGGAAAAGATGGACCGGGCTGACCTCCTCGCCGTTCGACTTGTCGGCCTGACCAAAACCGGCGGCATAGACGAGCCGGCCGTCCTTGGTCAGTGCGATCGAGAGCCCAGGGATTCTGAGCTTGCTCCGGTACGCTTCGGCCCTGGCCCGGATCAGGTTCAGATCGCTGCTTTTCCAGTTTGTGTTCTCCCAGATGCCGTTGAATCTTTCCGCATTGCCCGAAGCGAAGACGTTGATGTACGCCGGGTGGTAGCCCTGATAGTAGAAGTTGTCGGCGACGCCCTGATAGAAGTTGCCCGGGATGCCGTGGCGGGCGGCGGGCAGCGGTGTGCCCGTCTTTTCCCAGAGAGCTGCGTACCTGTCCTGCGCGCCGGCTTGATATCCGCTGATCACCTTCAGGCGGTAGCCCTTGCCGGCGAGGTCGTTGGAAACCTTCTGGTAGTCCGCAGCCGAAAGGCCGTAGCGCGCCTCCCAGGCCGGGCCCGGCGATTTATCCCAGATGGCGGCATAGAAGTCCTGCCCGTTGACGCTGTACCCGTTGATGTGCCGGAGGCGATACCCCGCTTTTCCCAGGTCGTCAAAGGCTTTCTGATACTGCGCCGCGGTGAGGCCGTGGCGCGCCTCCCACTCCGGGCTCGATGTTTTCTCCCAGATAGCGGCATAGCGCGGCTGGTTGTCGATCGCATGGCCGGATACGTACACGAGACGAAAACCCTGCTTGCGGAAATCGTCGGACGCCGTCTGATAGTCGGCGGATGACAAACCCTGCCGGGCAGCCCAGTCGGGGCCGGATGTCTTGACCCAGAGGACGGCGTACCGCTCCTGCCCGCCGCTCGTGTAGCCGCTGACCACTTTGGGACGGTAGCCTTTGCCGGCCAGATCGGTGAAGGTGCTCTGGTACTCCGAGGGGGTGAGGCCATGGCGCTCAACCCAGTCCATGGCCTGGGCCGGCACCAGGGCATGGGCCGCCGCCCCGATCCATATCAGGCAGACCAACAAGACCGAGCGGAGGGAAACAGGCGACCGCCTTGTCATGATCGAACCCTCTTCCTTTGTTCAGAGCAACTTGCCGAGCGGCCCCAGATCCAGATTGAGGTCCTTGGGCTCGAGGCCAAAACGGCCTGCGATGTCCTGAACGGTCTCTTCCAGGCGCATCAGGGCGACTCCGACCGCCTCGACCTCCTCGGGAGTGAGGGTGTCGGCCTCCATGCGCCGGATCGCCTGCCTTTCCATGAGCTTGCGGAGGAACTCGACCAGCGCCAGGACCAGCCGGGCGACGGAGCGCTGCACCTCCTCGGGGTCGGCGTTCCAGCGTGGAGTCTGTTCGGCGACGGCCCCGGCCTGGCGCTCGATCTCCTGCCGGATGGCCTCCAGCTCTTCGATCTCCAGGCGGACAACGTCCCGGGTATCGCGGGTGTTGCTGCTCATGTCGGATCTCCCAATCCCGGGGCAAAGGCGTAAGGGGGCCAGGGACCGCTGACGGCGACCGCGTCCTCCTCCCTGAAAGTCTCCCTGTACGCCTGCGCGTCCTCTCTCCTCACCAGGTGGTAGACGGTGCCGAGGAGCGTACCCTGTTCCTTACGCTCGATCCGCTCGGCCCTCACCAGCGGGCGCAGGCGGTCGAGCAGGGGCTCGATCTCGGGGAGCGAGCGCGCCCGCTCGATCTCTCGCCGCCTTGCTTCCATGTAGCGGGTTCCCGGACCGGAAGGCTCAGGCGGAGCGGGTGGCAGAGGGTCTGGATTGCCGAAGACCCGCAGCGTCATCTGCTCGCAGCCACGGACCCGTTCGAGCGCTGCGATGAGGTCGGAGCTGCGGGGCTTCAGGAGCTTGCAGAGCTCCTCCTCGTCCCGGGCTTTCTCGCCGAAGCGGACCGGGAGGATGGCGGTCGCCATGCCGCTCAGCCGCCGGATGACCGCGTCCTGGGCTGCGAGAGCCTCGGGAGCGATCCTGGGAGCGGTCTCCATCTCGCCCGCCACGACCAGCAGCTCGCCGCAGCGGACCAGGCGCAACGGCTCTCCGGCCAGCCCGGCACCCAGCGGCACGGCGGGCTCCTCTTCGATCACGGCATACAGGTAGAGGGGGCTCACTCCTTCTTCGGCAGGACGCGGTCCGCCGCGCAGAGCAGGGCCGAGAGCTGGAGGTAGACCAGGTCCACGCCGGCCAGCCCGAGCACCACCTCGCCATGGATCACCACGCCCTGGTTGAGAAGGTTGTCCACCAGGTCGAGCAGCGAGCTCGCCGGATGGCCGGTCAGCTCGGGGAGGCTCACCGGCTCGCTCATGGCGCCTCCTCCCCGATGAAGTTGTAGGGTGGCCACGGGCCGGTCAGGGTCACCTCGCACGCCTGCTCCGAGAGGCGCTTCGCCCAGCGGTCGACCGTCTTTTCAAAGCCCGCCACCTGCCCGGACCGCACGAGGAAGGCGCCGTCGAGCAGCAGCGGGGACGGGGATGCCGGCTCGCGCCGACGGGCCTCGGCCGCCTGGCCCTGGAGGTCTGAGAAGGCCTCGTCCATCTCGCCCCGCAGCCGGGCGAGCAGGGTGCGGGCGGCTTCCTGCTCCATCTTCTTGCGCAGGAGGAAGGCCGTGCCCGCGCTCTGCGTCCCCGATCCCCGGCGCGTCTCCTCGGCAACGACCTCCTTCGCCCGCGCCTCGTCGAAACGGACGAGCACCCCCCACTCCTGGCAGCCGTCGATCCGGTCGAGGATCCGGTCCAGCCGGCTGCGCTCGGACCGGACGTGCTCCAAGGCGCGGTCGTCGCCGGCGAAGAGGGTGAAGAGCTTCATGGGGACCACCGTCCCCAGCCCCCCGAGATCACTGAAGTGCTCGACCATGGCCTCGTGGGCCATGGCGCGCTCGGAGACCCAATCGAGGTCTTGCAGGTTGTCCTGGATCGACGCGGCCCCGTACTCCGGGAGCGGAGCGTCGGCCGCCACCAGCCAGAGGCTGTCGCCCACGGCCAGCGCGCGAGGGGCGGAGAGGCTCGGCAGACCGGGCGGAGCCCCTTCGGTCGAGAGCGTCCCCGGGGTGCGCACGAGGCAGTAGAGATAGGTCGCGGAGGTCCTCATGGCCGTTTTCAGGTCCGGAGCCAGGTCCGGGCCCACCCGGCGAGCGCCTCGGCGCCCCGCGGGGGAGGGTACACGGCGGGCGCGGTGATGATAGCGCACCCGGTTGGTGGCACCTTCAGAAGCTCCCCGTCTTCCACGGCGTTGATGATGACCGCGGGCACGGAGATCGTCAGGCGGCGGAGCTCTTCGAGAAGCCGGAGCGTCTCCCTCCTGGGAAGCTCGGCGTCCCGGGACACGGCCACGAACCGGGCTCGGGCGGGGTCCCGGAGCAGCGCGAGGAGACGCTTGAGGCTCTTCGACAGCTCCACCAGCTCGGAGGCGAGGCGGCCCAGGCTGACAGCCTCCCGGTACTTGAGGAGGATCGATAGCAAGGCCCGGTCCCACTCCAGGACGAGCTCCGGCGCTTCGAGCAGACGCAGCGCGTGACCGGTCGGCGCCGTGTCGACCACGACCAGCCCGCCGGTGGTTGATCCTGGCTGGCCTGGCTGGGATTCCAGCACCGCGTCCAGGATCGAGGACAGGGCGACCAGCTCGTCGAGCCCGGGCGGGGTGATATCCAGGAGCTTCTCGACGGCCTCCCGGCTCTCTCCCGCGAAGGCTCCCAGCGCGCCTCCGAGCTCGTCGTGGTGACGTCCGCGCCAGGCCTCGAAGGCGGCGTAGGCGTCCAGCTCCCGCGCCTTCAGTCCCGGAGGACCGTGGGGGACCGGACGCTCGTCATCCCCGAGCGGTGTGTCGAGGACGTCGGCCAGGGAGTGGGCGGGGTCGGTCGAGAGGAGCAGGACCTCCCTGTCCTCGGCCAGGATGAGGGCGGCGGCCGCGGCGCAGGTGGTCTTGCCCACCCCTCCCTTGCCGCCGAAGAAGAGGAGGCGGACTCCGGGAGGGGCGAGGTCGGCCAGCCAGTCCGGAACCCCCTCCCCAACCCTCCCCCGCTTCGCGGGAGAGGGAGCCCCCTCCCGGTCTTTGAGGAGACTTTCGCCGTGGGAGGGATCCAAGAGAGCTTTCGCCACCTTCCTGAGGGCGGGCAACCCTCTCGGCTCGCGGTCGAAGGCGGGGAGGAAGCGCAGGCTTCTGTCCCCGAACACATCCCGGATCTCGGCGATCGCCTCCATCTCCCCCGGGTGTCCGGCCACCCGGTTGACGATGACCTCGCTCACGGGGATGCCCGTCTCGTCCAGGGCGGCCAGGGCGTCCCGGGTCTCGGCGATGGAGAGCGCCTCCGGCAGCAGGACCCAGGCGAACGAGGAGCGCGCGGGGTCGCGCAGCAGCTCCCCCATCTCGCGCCCTTCCTCCTCGATCTCGGCGATCAGCTCGTCGGTCAGGTCCGGCTGCCTCCCACCCGTGCCAAAGCTCTCAGCCAGGATCCGATGCCGCTCCCCGAGGGCGTCGAGGATGCCCGCGAAGCGCTGGAGCAGGCCGGGAACTTCCATCAGGCGGAGGGTGTGCGCGGTGGGGGCCGTATCTACCACGACCTCTACCACGGTTTCGCGGGCTCCGCTCTCGCGGGCGAGGCGGGTAAGCTCCATGAGGCCCGCCAGCTCGTCGGCGCCGGGCAGGGAGAGGCCGAGGAGCCGGTCCACGTCCTCCTCGTCCAGGTAGGTCCCGCGCTCGGCGATCCGGCGCAGGGTCTCGCGCCGCTCCCCGAGCCAGCGGTCGAGGGCGCGCTCCACGTCCAGCTCGGCCGCGAGCAGGGTGCCACGGCGGGTGGAGAGAGTCAGCGGCTCGGCGGACAGGGGGGTGGAGAGGGCGTCGCCCAGGGAGTGGGCCGGGTCGGTGGAGACGACGAGGATGCGGTGACCGGATTCGGCCGAGGCGAGGGCGGCCGCGGCGGCGCAGGTGGTCTTGCCGACGCCTCCCTTGCCGCCGAAAAAACGGAAGGGGGGGAGGGCTATGGCTCCTCCTCTTCGCTCTTTTCGCCGTCGTCGCCGTAGGTGTGATCGGCCGTGAAGCTCACGTCGACGTCGAAGGCGCCGGGCTGGAAGGACATCGCTCCTGCAGTGCCGCCGGCCTCTTCGCGCTCGCGGTTGCGGATCTCGCGCAGACGGTCGAGGATGTCGTCCTGGAAGGCCTCGAAGTCCTCGTCGGAGATCTCGCCCAGCTCGTAGCGCATCTGCGCGGCGAGCAGCTCCTCGCGCAGCCTCCCCTCGTCGTTCATCTCCTGGTCCACCGCGGCCGCGACCTTGTCGAGGACGAAGCGGATGCCGCCGATGAGGAGGCTGTCGAGGATGAGCATCAACGGTTCTCGGTAGCGCGCTCCAGCTTGAGCCGGATGTTCACGAAGTTGTAGGGCGGCCAGGGGCCGGTGTACTTGAACATCAGGTTCTCGTACTTGGCATCGATCTCCTTGACCTTGGAGTCGAAGTCCGACTCGCGGTCGCGGGAGACCAGGAAGGCCGCGTTGAGGATCATCTTGTCGCCGATCGGCTTGTTGGCGCGCGACGCGACCGACACGGCGCCGAGGGCGGAGAAGATCTCGGCGACGAGCGTCTCGGACCGCTCGGCGAGCAGCGAGTCCACGAGCCGGCCGTACTGCATACGGGCGAAGTAGGTCGAGCCCTTCTGGTGCGAGATCTGCTGGCGCAGGAGACGGAGGTTGTCGTCGTCCTTCTCGATCTCGCGGATGACGAGCTCCGGCTCCCACAGGACCTTGAGGCCGAACTCCAGCTTGTCCTGCATCTTGGTGAGCACGTCGTGGAAGGCGTCGTACGCCGTGCGCAGCAGCTCGATGATGTCTTCGCGGGTCTTGAACACCGTGCTGAAGGACATGGGGAGGACCGTGTAGCTGCGCATCACGGCCTCGTTGACCCGCTCGTGGGCGAGCACGTTCTCGCGCGTCGGGTCGTAGACCTCCAGGGGGGTGTCCGAGACCACGGCCGCGATATCCTTGAAGCTGACGGTGTGGACGTCGGCGGGCTCGTTGCCGATGCCGATGCGGCCGAAGCGCAGGGGCTCGGTCGTCTGGATGATGCAGTAGACGTACTTGCCGCTCTGCTCGGAGTAGCGGCTGTCGACCGGCTCCCCGGCGAGGATGCGCGCGGCCGCGAGCGCTCCGGGACCGTTGAGGGTCTCGGATACCGGCTGCTGCGGCTCCACGGCCGCCGCCGCGCGGGGGGCCCGCTTGCGGGACGGGGTTGCCTCGGGCTGGGCGGGCTTGGCGGATTTCGCCGCCTTCACCGGCATGGCCGGCTTGGCCCGGGGCGGTTTCCGGGTGGCGGGGGCGGCGGCCTTCTTTCCGGTCGGTTCCTTGGCTCTGGGCATGACGTGCCGTCAACCTCCTCAGGTCGGTTTCAGGGGCGTTCCGGTCTGGCGGCGAGCTGGCGCCGGACCTCCGCCTCCAAGTCCTTGGGGATGCAGGGCTTGGTCACAACGGAGTCGCAGCCGGCCGCCATGGCCTTCTCGTGGGCGGAGGCCAGGGCGTGGGCGGTCAGGGCGATGATGGGGATTGCCCCGGTCCGCTCGTCGGCCTTCAGGCGCCGGGTGGCCTCCCAGCCGTCGAGCTGCGGCAGGGAGAGATCCATCAGGATGACGTCGGGCAGCAGCTCGAAAGCCTTGTCGAGCGCCTCCAGCCCGTCGGCCGCGGTCGCCACCCGGAACCCGCGGAACTCCAGGTACTCCGCGAAGATCTCGCGCCCGTGCGCCACGTCGTCCACCACCAGCACCAGCGGCGGCTGCACTGCCTGCTCTTCGCTCATGACGCCCTCTGTTGGCGGGGGAGCACGAGCGTGAACGTCGAGCCCTCCCCAAGCTTGCTGATCAGGGTGATCTGTCCGTCGAGGATCGATGCCATGCGGCGGCAGATCGTGAGGCCCAGTCCGGTCCCGCCCTGCCTGCGCGCGTACGAGCTGTCGGCCTGCTGGAACGCTTCGAAGATGGTCTTCTGATTCTCCTCCGAGATGCCGATCCCGGTGTCGGCCACGGCGATGGAGATCCACTCCTTCTCCGGCTCGTAGTCGAGGCGGATCGACACCGAGCCCTGCGGCGTGAACTTCAGGGCGTTGGACAGCAGGTTGAGGACGATCTGCTTGACCTTCTGCCGGTCGGTGAGGATCTCGGGCACCTCGGGCGAGATGTGCCGCGCCACGCTGAGCTTGGTGCCGTCGATCAGCGGCTCCACCTCGGTCATGACCTCGTCGATCAGCTCTTGCAGGATCACCTTCTCGAGCTGGACGGGCATCTTGCCCGACTCGATGCGGGCGAGGTCGAGGAGGTCGTTGATGACCGAAAGCAGGTGGCGGGCGTTGGCCTCCAGCCGGCCGAGCTTCTCGTTCTGCGCCCGGTTGAGCTCGCCGGAGACCCCCTCCAGGAGGAGATGGGTGTAGCCGATGATGGCGTTGAGCGGCGTGCGCAGCTCGTGCGAGACGTTGGCCAGGAACTGGGACTTGGCGGCCGAGGCCTGCTCGAGCTGGAAGGCCTGGCGCCGCAGCAGCTCGTTCTGCTCCGCAAGCTCGGCCGTGGCCTCGCGCACCTTCTCGCGCAGCTCCTCGGAGTGGCGCTTGACCTGCTCGTAGAGCTGCTGCTTCTCCACGGCCTCGGTCAGGTCGTGGAGGATCGTGACCACGGCCGTGTCCTCGCCGTGCTTGGACAGGACCTTGCCCGAGATCGCCTCCACCGGCACGGTGGCGCCGCTCCGCGGATCGAGCAGGCTCAGCTCGCCGCGCCAGCGCAGCCTCTGGCTGGCATAGAGGCCGGAGACGAAGGAGGTGAACACCGCGTCGTTGGCCCGCACCCGCCGCTCCGCCTCGGCGCTGCGCGCGTCCTGGCTCACGGTGAACATGCGCTCCGCGGGCGGGTTCATGAGCACAATGTTGCCCGACGGGTCGGTCACCAGGATCGGGTCGAGGGCCGAGTTGAGGATCAGGTCGAGGCGGTCGCGCTCGGCGCGGGTCTCGGCCTCGGCGATGCGCAGCTTGCGGTACTGCTCCTCGATCTCGTCGGTGGCGCGGCGCAGGTCGGTGACGTTGCGCAGCACCGAGACGGTGCCGGACTCGCCGGCGCGGATCTTGACCGGCGTGCTCATGACCTCGAAGAGGAGGTCCTGCCCCTCGGTGGGATCGACCAGCAGCAGCTCGTGGCGGGTCGGGCCACCGCCCGAGCTGGAGGTGAAGGTCGACGCCGAGAACAGCATGTTGTTGAGCGCCACGGCCCGGCGCCGTCCTTCGCTCTTCTGGTCGTCGGCGGTGAGAAGCATCTCGGCGCTGGCGTTCGCGACCAGGATCTTGCCTTCCGAGTCGGTCAGCAGGATCGGATCGGTGACCGCGTTGATGATCCCGAAGAACCAGCTCTGCTCGCGCTTGTAGCGCCGCTCGTCGACCTGGGAGCGGCGGAACCAGAGGGACTGCAGCCGCGTGCCGAGCACCTCCGCGGCCCAGCGGACGTCCTCCTCGACCGTTGCGTCCATTCCGGTCAGCAGGAGCAGCCCGGGGGTGATGTCGCCGCTCTCGCCCGGACCGGCCAGCGGCACGGCGTGGAAGGGCTCCGCCCCCAGAGGGGTGTCCACGGGCTGCCGCATGCCATGCGCGGGAGTCGGGATGCCCGAGCCGGGTGTTGAACCGGGCGTACCGGGGGCGCTTGCGGCGCCGGAGAAGGCCACCGGCTCCGAGGCCGCCAGGGCGACGATCAGAGGGTGCATGCGGTCGTTGAGGTCGAGGCCGAACGCGTCGACCACGGCCAGGGACAGGCCGAGACCGGTGAGGCCCACGAGCCGCGCCGTCTCGTTCTCCACCACGGCGCACAGGCCGCGCTCGATCCCGGCGTGGCGGACGAGCCAGCGCAGGGTCAGGACGGCGCAGGGGCGCACCTCCTGCTCGGCGAGCAGGGCATCGACCAGCGCCAGCCGGGCTCGCGAGCCGACTCCTCCGCGGACCTGCGGCGTAGCCGTGAATGGAGCGACGCGGGCCACGGGTTACAGCTTGCTGGACTGCCTCGACCGCCGGACCGGGACCTCTTCCCGCGTCGCCGGAGCGGCGAGCTCCCGCGCCGTCGAGGCGGCGAGCTGAGCCCGGAGCGAAGCGTTCTCCGCCAGCAAGTCCTCCGAGGTCCGTGCCTCGAGCCCCGGCCGCGAAACGGTCGGGGACGCGGACACGGCCTCTGAATACCTGATGTAAGTATCGATCGACGCCACGACGATGCGGGCCTCCACGGTGAGCAGGTCGATGCCCACCAGAGAGACCCGCACCCAGGCATCGATGACGATGCCCTTGTCCAGGACTCGGTCCAGGACGTCGATCAGACTGGTTCCACCGGAAGCACGTTCGACCGGCATTTCTACCCCCTGGAATTCTTCTTTTCAGGACGGGCGCTGGCGCCCGCCCGGCGAGGACGCTCAGTCGCCAACGCTGCGACCTTTTCCTCGAGCTGGCGGACCTGCTGCCGCAAGGTCTCGTTCTCGAGGGAGAGCTGACGCGCCGCGACGGAAAGGTTCGGGTCCTGGCGCCACCAGTCCAGCCCGATCTGCTCGGCCTTGTCGATCGAGCAGACGAGCAGGCGGATGCGGATGGTCAACAGCTCCACCTCCGCCAAGGACACCCGGATGTCTCCGGCAATGACCAGCCCCTTGTCCAAGACCCGGTCGAGCACGTCGACCAGGCCGGTGGATCGTCGGTATGCGGGCTCGATCGCGGGTGTCATCCGTTCTCGGTCTCCCTGGGCCGCCCGCTCATGCGGTTCTGGCGTTGAGGGTGACACTGTAAGTCATCCGGAACCGAGGCGCAATGGCGCAGCCCCGCTGTTACCATATGCCCAACCCCCAGTCGTGCCCGAGAGCTAGGAGATCGACTTTGCAAGGAAGATACCGGATTCCGTTCGCGCTGTTGGCTGCGTTGCTGATCCTTCCGTCCGTGCCCGTGAGGGCTGCCTCTCCCGGGGAGGACATCCTCTCCGCGAAGGCCCTGTTCGAGAAAAATCTGCAATCGATCCGGGACAAGGACCGGGACGCCTATCTCTCCTGCTATCTCGAATCCGGCCGGCTGGTGCGCACCGGCCCGGACGGTTTCCAGCTCGGCTATGACGGGCCGGAGGGCCTGGCCGCCACCGCGGGTGAGGGCTGGCCCGACCACATCGCGGCCGAGGACCTCCGCCTGACCCCGGTGCGTCCCGGCCTCGTCTACGGCACCTACCGCTACCGGGTGCGCTATGGCAAGGACGAGGTCTCCGGCCTCTCCGAACGTCTCTTCCTGGAGACCCCTCAGGGCTGGAAGATCGCGGTGAGCACCGCCTTTCCGAACCTGCCCGGCGTGCCGCCTCCCCCCCGCGCCCTGGCAGGGGCCACGCTGGTGGACGGCACCGGCGCCGCTCCGGTCCCGGACGCGGTCGTGGTCCTGCGCGGCGGGAAGATCGACTGCGCCGGCTCCCGCTCCGCCTGTCCGATCCCCGAAGGGATCGATACCGTCGACCTGCGCGGCCACTGGATCACCCCGGGCCTCGTCGACGCCCACGTGCACTTCTCCCAGACCGGCTGGGCCGATGGCCGTCCCGACGCGCTCGACGTCCGCGACCGTCATCCCTATGAAGAGGTCGTGGCGGACCTCCGGACGCGCCCCGAGCGTTTCGGCCGCTCCCTCCTCTGCTCCGGGGTGACCGCCGCCTTCGACGTGGGCGGCTACCCCTGGACGATCTCTCTTGCCGAGCGTTTCGAGCCGGCGACCGATGTACCCAGGGTGGCCGCGGCCGGACCCCTGCTCTCCACCCTCGACCACTGGCTCAACGTTCCCGGAGAGCGGCAGTTCATCCACATCAACGACCCGGAATCAGCCCGGACGGGCACGCGCTACCTGAAGGCCCAGGGGGCGGACGCGGTCAAGGTCTGGTTCCTTCCCACCCGGGAGAAGAGCCTGGAGGAGATGTCCGCCGCGGTCCGGGCCGCCGGGGAGGAGTCGCGCCGTCTCGGGGTCCCCCTGATCGTCCACGCCACCGGCCTGGCCGAGGCCAAGGAGGCGCTCCGGGCCGGAGCGAAGCTCCTCGTCCACAGCGTCACGGACCTGGCCGTGGACCAGGAGTTCCTCGACCTCGCCAGGAGCGCCGGCACCGTCTACTGCCCCACCCTGACGGTCTGGCGCGGGTATCAAAACCTCCTGGAGGGGCTCCTCCGCCATCGAGCCCCGTCCATCGACGATCCCAACGGCTGCGTCGATCCCGCGATCCGGGCCCGGGTCGCGGAGACTGCCCAGGTCGCCCCCAAGCCGGAGGACGAAGTCAACGAAGAGACCTTCGCCTTCATCTCGAAGCGCAACGCCGAGCGGGACCGGATCTCCGCGGCCAATCTGAAGAAGGTCCTCGACGCGGGCATCCCGGTGGCCATGGGCACGGACGCCGGCAACCCGCTCACCCTCCACGGCCCCTCGATCTACGCCGAGATGGAGGCCATGCAGGCCGCGGGCCTCACCCCCATGCAGGTGCTCGTCGCCTCCACCCGGGGAGGAGCGCTGGCCATGGGCCGCGACAAGGATCTCGGCACGGTCGAGAAAGGCAAGCTCGCCGATCTCCTGATCGTTTCCGCCGATCCAACCGCGGACGCCGCCAACCTGCGCAAGGTGGTCTGGGTAGTCCGGGGAGGGGTGATGCGGCCGATCGCGGAGCTGTCGGCCCTGGCGAAGTAACGCCCGGGAGAGCTTTCCGATCACCGGGAAAGCTTGCCCGATCTCCCGGAACGGCGGCCCGGGCGCGCCTCCGGCATCCGGACGGCCTGTCTTTTCTCGTAGAGGGAAAAGATGCGATGCGCGTTCACCAGCGCGGTGAGGAACTCCACGGCGTTGTCGCGCTGCTCCTGGGGAAGGCTCTCGAGAGCTGGGAGGAGATCCCGCAAGCGCGTATCCCTCTGCGTCTTCGTCTCTCGCCCTGTGACGAGATAGTCGAGCGTAGTTTCGAGCTCCTCGGCGATCCGGCTCAGCAGGTCCGGCCGCGGATCGTAGGCTCCCCGCTCGTATTTGCTGAGCTGGGATCCCTTGGAGCCGACCCGGCCGGCCAGCTCTCGCTGGCTCCAGCCTTTCGCCCGGCGAAGCCGCGCAATCCGGTCTCCAAGCGTTTCCTGCGGCGGCTCGGGTGCGGGCCTGCTCATCCTCTCTTCCTCCCGATGCGCAGCAGGGGTAGATCGGCCAAACCCAGCAGGGGGCTGACCAGGGCTGCGCAGGCGGGGCAGCCGGTGAGCAGGTGGCGGACGATGGAGCGGCTCTCCTCCCGGCACAGCTCGGACCGGACGAAGCGCCCGAGCTGGCCAGGGCCGGGATGCCCTCCGTCCAGAGCGGTTTGCAGAGCCGCAAGCTCGCGCTCGACTTCGCCGAGCAGCTCGAGAGCCCGGCCCGCGAGCCTCTGCGAGCGTCCGCCGCTGGCTTGCGCGCTTTTCATTTCAGGAAACGGGATTACCACGCCTCTGCCGGAGCTGCCCAAGTTTCGTGCCCTCCTCTCTCGAACGAGAGGCAAGGTACGGGAGCCTGGAAGGAAGGCCAAGCGCCCGGTTCAATTGGTCACGGAATTCCGGGAGTTTGCCCTTCTGCGCCTTTCGAAAACACCTCCCGGCGTCCCAATCGGCGGAAAGTTCCGGCTCGGTGTCACGCCCTGGCCGCCTCGCGCACCTCTTTAGTTTTAGAATGCGCGACAAGGGGGAAGAAATGTATCGACCCGTCGAGTGCAGAGCGCTGGCCGTGATGCGGGAGGACCGGGGATGGAAAAAGAAGCGGCTTGCCGCGTCTCTGGGGATCAGGCCGGCCACTCTTTACGCGTACGAAGGAGGCAGGCTGGTGCCGTCCCGCGACCTTCTGGAGCGGGCCGCCGCCGTCCTGGAGCTTCCCCCCTGGCACGTCGACAGGACCCTGCTCTTTCTCCGGATGAGCGACGCGTCCCGACGTTCGGGCGCGAATGACCCCGGCGCCGAGGCTCGCTTGACGATGGACCGCATTGCCCTGTCCAAGGGCATGGAGGTCGAAGAATTCTTCCGCGGCCTCCTGGAACGCGGCCTCGCCGAGACCCTGGATTTCCTGGAGCGGCAGTCCGCCCGCGTCCTGTGGGCGGAGCTGAGGACCATATCCGCGGCGGAGCGGCGGGCGGCTGTCTCCGAGGTGGAGAGGTTCCGGAGCTGGGGGCTCGCGGAGCTGCTCTGCCACGAATCCGAGGATGCCGCGGCCGACGACGCGGACGAGGCTCTGGAGCTGGCCCGGCTGGCCGAGGTGGTCGCCGGCCGGGTTCGAGAGAGCGAGGCCTTCCTCTCCCGCCTCCAGGGGTACGCCGTTTTTCACTTGGGCAACGCGCTGAGGGTCAAGGGCAGCCTCCCGGATTCCGACGCGTCCTTCGAGCGTGCTCTGCACCTGTGGAAGTCCGGAGCCGATCCAGGCAAGCGGCTCAGCGAAGCGCGAGTCCTCGATCTCGAGGCGTCGCTCCGGCGGGCACAGCGCCTTTTCCCACAAGCTCTTGATCTGCTCGACCAAGCCCTTGCCGCGGACACGCGACGCGAGCGCACCGGCCGCATCCTGATCAAGCGGGCCAAAACCCTGGAAGAGCAGGACAGGTATGAGGAGGCGATCGACACCTTGCGGCGGGCTGAGCCTTATGTGGACGTTCAGCGCGAGCCGCGCCTGCTTTGGAA
This sequence comes from Thermoanaerobaculia bacterium, assembly GCA_035556715.1. Taxonomy (GTDB): domain Bacteria; phylum Acidobacteriota; class Thermoanaerobaculia; order Multivoradales; family UBA5704; genus DATMER01. Next base: position 908 of record DATMER010000011.1, on the reverse strand, counting down.
CCTGCGTTTCAATCTGGTGGAGAACCTGCTCCAGGCAGGGAGGTTCACCGAGGCCGCTCCAATGATCGCCGAGGTGCGGTGGCTGGCCTTGCAGTTCGGCAAACGGCTCAACCTGGTCCGGCTCGCCTGGCTCGAAGCCAGGATTCTGGCTGGACTGGGCCGTCCCGGGGAAGCCGAGCCCCGCTTCGAGCAGGTCCGGAAGGAGTTCCTGGCCCGCGGGATCGCCTACGACTCCGCCTTGGTCTCGTTTGAAATGGCCGTGCTCTACCAAGAGCAAGGGCGGACGGCCGAGGTCAAGACGCTGGCCCGCGAGCTGGCCCCGGTCTTCCGGGCGCAGAACGTGTCGCGTGAGACACTCGCCACGGTAACCCTTTTCCAGCAGGCGGTGGAAACAGAGACATTGACGGTCGAGATGGCGAGGAGCCTCTTGGAGGATCTCCGCCGGGCGCGACATCAGGAAAGAAATTCCGGCGAGGACCCGGACCGGAGCCGGGGAGGCCGGCCCCGGCCCGGGAGGCGGACCTAAGTTCCGCTCTGACAACGACCGCTCGGGTCGATGGTGCATCCCTCATCCAGAGATTCGCGCGCATCGGGGACGCACCGGCCGCTCGGATCGAGGGTGCAGCCGTTCTCGTTCCAGAGGGAGGTCAGGGCGCCCCAGAGGCGGTCGAAGAGGCTCCAGGCCGCCCCGCGCTGCTCGAAGCGAGGCTCCGCGGCCAGAGCCCAGGGCGCCGCCAGGACGAGCGCGAGAAGGAGGACCGCGATCTTGCGACGGAGAGACGATGAGCTCATGAAAGGCTCCTTTCCAGGGGACCGCGCCGCCGCGGCCCCCATGACCGCGCGGGCGGGAGCTCCCCCGCAAATCCGGAGGGTACCGGGAGAGAGGGAAAGGATGCCATGAAGCGGAA
>DATMER010000010.1:0-48481 GCA_035556715.1 Thermoanaerobaculia bacterium | reverse complement strand
AACCGGGCATCCAGAGTCTTGCTCTCCAGCCGCGCCAGTTCCTCCAGGCCTGCGTTACGAATTCCCATGTCAGTCTCCTCCCTGAGGTATCCCCAATCGGCACATTGTACCGGTCGGACATATGTCAGGAAGGTAGGGGCTGAAGCCCACTCTGAGGGTATGACCTCATACCCTCAGGTCGCGGCTCGTTGCCCCGATGGGGAGGCCTTCCCCAGCGAGGAAGGCCGGCAAGGATGCCGGCGTTCCCAGGGAAAGAACCTCTCCAGCGGCAAAGTTAGCGCCTATGGGGGGCAAGCCCCTCCCCTACATCAAAACTCTATCTGTCAGTCGTCAAGAGCGTGGTGTGTGTTGTGCGGTCCGGGGACGATCTCTACCCGCTGGTTAGCCCTCTACCCTGCGCGTACGCGATGCAACCGGCGGTTGCGGGCTCTCCCCTGAGGGTAGGGAGCCGTCCCCGGCGCGCGCTCGGTACGAGGAAAGATTGAGATCTGCTCGAGAGCTCGCTCAACCATGGAGAGGAACGATGTCCCGAGGACCGGGCTTTCCAAATCGTAGTAGTCGGTCGCCTCGAAGAGCTCTTCCCGGGCTTCTTGCGTGAAGGAGAGGCTGCGGGTCACGCGCGGCGAGCCCGAGCTTCGCGCAGCGCCTCGTCAGCCTGAGTATAACTGCCTACCTCCCTTCCGCGATCCGCAGCCCGATCACCCCGAGCAGGATCAGCGCCAGCGAGACCAGGCGGAAGGCGGTTTTGGGCTCGCCGAGGAAGAGGATGCCGATGAGCGCGGTGCCGGCCGCGCCGATTCCGACCCAGACCGCGTAGGCCGTGCCCGTGGGGAGGGTCCTCATCGCCTGGCTGAGGAGATAGAAGCTGGCGATCATTGCCGCCAGGGTCACCAGGCTTGGACCGAGCCGGGTGAAGCCCTCGGTCCTCTTGAGGGTCACCGCCCAGACGATTTCGAGCAGTCCCGCAATGATCAGAACCACCCACGCCACGGGTCAGTCCCCCTCCCAGGAGAACTCTTCTTCATCCGCCTGGGCCGGCGGCGACGCCTGCCAGACCGCCCGGTAGACCTGGGAGGCCGGGGCCAGACGCTCCTCGATCGCCCGCCGCACCTCCAGGCTGTCCGGCATGGGCTCGATCACCCGCCGCGGGGTCTCCACCAACTTTTCCAGGTCGAGATCCCCGTCCTCCCGGTGGGCCACATAGAGCAGCACCGGGTCTGGCGCGATCCAGCGCTCTTCCAGGGACCGCAACGCCTCCCAGAACCCAGGGCTGTCCACGGTCCAGACCTTGTCCTCCGCGCTCGACGCCACGAAGCCCTCCACCTCCAGGGGGTCGGAGGGAAACTGGACCGAGAGCGGGGCGGGGAAGGGGTCGTAGACCAGGTGGGACAGCTCGTCCGGCGAGCGGTCCTGCCCATCCGGGATGAGGAGGACGAGCAGCACCTGCTCCATGGCCTCTTCTACCTTGTCGACCATCTGGCGCTCCTGGGCGGAGAGCTCCTCCGCACCGGAGCTCCCCTCCTCGACCGCATCGCCGAGCAGAGCCTGAAAGCAGGCCTCGGCGCGCTGGGGATTGTCGTCCAGCCACCGGTAGAGGTCGGCCGTGGCATCCAGGTACTCGGCGATCTTGCCGGTCCACTCGTCCAGAGTCCGTTCGACGTCCTTACGCTGCCGCCGGGTTGCCTGCGAGGGGACCCCGGGGACGATGACGAGCTCGGCCAGGCCGTCCTCGCCGACCTCATAGGTGACCGAGAGGGCCGTGTCGGCGAAGAGGTCGCCCAGCGATCGGGACTCGGCGATCAGGGCCGAGCGCCGTGCTGTCGCCAGAGCGCCCAGGCGCTTCTCCCAGGAGAGTCGCTCGGCCACGGGCTCGATCGAATCGAAGCGTCTCGCCCACGGGTCCACGCCGTCGAGCAGGTCCCGCCGCAGCTCCTCCATCCGCCGCTCCAGCGCCGGGTTGCTCTGACGGTCCTTGAGCAGATCGAGCTCGACCGTGTTGGTCACGGCCACGGCACCGTTCGGGAAGAACCGGAGGCGGACGCTCTCCTTGACCGGGGGATCGAAGCAGGAGACGAGCAGGAGCAGGCCGAAGGCGAGCGAAAGGCACCGTGCGCGGGGGAGCATGGATGGTAATTATATAGAGGCGCTCGGAGATCCCATGCTGCTCATCGACACAGACAACGCCCTCGGCTCCACCGCCGGAGATGTCGACGACGGCCTGGCCGTCACCGCCCTCCTGCGCAGCGGCCTGTCCGCGGTCCTGGCCAGCGTCGGGGGCAACACCTCGGAAGAGCACGCCGACCGTAACAACCGAACCCTCGGCGCGCTCTGCGGGTACCGAGGCCCCTATCTCCGAGGGGTTCAGGCCGGTAAGGTAGAGAACCGGGTGGACCGCCAGCCCTGGAGCGAGCCCCTTCGAATCGTCGCCCTCGGACCTCTGACCAACGCCGCGGCCCTGCTGGACCGGGAGATCTCCGAGATCGTGATCGTCGGGAGCAACGCCAGCTCGCCGGGGAGGTTCCCTCCCTGGTGGCCGCACGAGTTCAACCTCACCCACGACCTGCCCGCGGCCCGGGCGGTGTTCTCCTCTTCCATTCCCCTGACCGTGGTGCCTCTGGATGTCGCCCGCGAGATGAGGGTGGGCAAGGCCGAGCTGGCGGAGCTCCATGGGGAACTGGGGGAGCTTCTGCGCCGGGAGTCCGCCCGCTGGCTCCGGCGATCGCGCCTGATCCGGTGGTCCTCCACCTTCCCAGCCTACGACCTTCCGGCCGCGATGTACGCCATGGATCCGGAGCTGGTCGAGGTGGAAGAGACCACAGCTCAGTGCCATCCCAACCTGTGGATCGAGTATGGGAGAGGAGGGCGGCCGGTGCGGCTGGTCCGGGGGTTCGACCCGCGCGCTCTCTGGCGCCGGTTCGTGTCCCTCGTCAATGGCCGGCGGGACTGACGCCGTCAAGGATCTCCGCGTAGAACTGCTCGCGCACACCGGCCGCGTTCATCTTGCACATGGGCACCATCTCCCCCTTGTAGGGAAGGCGGAAGACGCAGGCCTCCAGCCGCGCCTTGCCGACCTCGGTCAGCAGCTCCGGCGGGCTCATGAAGTGATGGCTTGTCAGGGTGAAGCCGTCCAGCCGGAGCCGGCCGCGGAGCATGTCCAGCGCGAGCCGTCCGAGCGAGGCCCCGGCCTCCTCGCGGAACCGGTCGCTCGCCCAGCGCCGCACCGGACCGAGGATCCAGCCCGGCGCTCTCCGGAACATGCCGGCGCCGCGGGCCAGGGCCTCGAGGGGGAGGTCGTCCCGGAAGGCCACGCCTCCCAGACCGTGATCGAAGAACTCCTTCATGATCGCAACGTCCTCCTCGCGGTCCCGGATGAACTGGACCAGCTTCGGGTCTTCCCCTTGACGCTCCATCACCAGGAGCGGGACGAAGCGGGTGCACTCCGGGTGGCCGAAGTGCATGGGCTCGGCCCCCTGGATCGTCAGGCCGAAGTCCGCGGTGGCCTTGCCGATCTCCTCCCAGAGCTCGTCCGCGCTCACCCCTTCGAGCCCCTTGCGCGTCCGGCCGACCTGGGCCAGCGGCTGGAAGCCGACCAGGCTGAAGGCGTCCCGGTTGCGGATCAGCCAGCGGACGACACCCGGGATCTGGGAGAGGTTCTGGCGGGTGACCGTGACGGTCATGGCCGCGCGCAGCTTCCGGCCGGTGCGACGCCGCGCCTCGCGGACCATGGCCGCGAGCTCGTCGCGCAGGGGAGTCAGCTCCTCCTCGCTCTTCGGGACGGGGTAGCCGTCGCGCCCGCGCTGCGTGATGTCCACGTGGATCGAGACCTCGGTAAGTCCGCCCTCCTCGACGAGCCGCTCCAGCAGGCCGGACTGGCGGCGGAAGCTGTCGCCGTGGGTCATCACCATGGGGACGGCTCCGATCGAGCGGGCATAGCGCAGGATCCGGGTCAGCTCCTCGACCGGTCGCAGGGTGACCTCGCCGTCGGTGATCTGGACGTTGCTCTTGGGTCCGAGCCAGGCGCGCAGGGAGTCGAGCTGGGCGAGGATGGCCTCGGTGGGGAGGGCGGGGATGCGGTTGGCTTCGGAGCCAAGGTAACAGCCGGTGCAGGAGAAGTCGCAGCGCGGCTGGATGCCGATCGTGGCGCCGCAGCCCGTGGCCTTCTGGCCGAACCCCTGGCCGGGGAGGCGGACCGCGGGGTCGAGCCCCTCCCACCGCTCGGCGAGGAGGCGGCGCTTCTCTTCGGTAGCCGGGTCCCGGAAGAGGTCCCAGGTCCTGCGCAACGAAAACGGCTGGCCGATCATTGTCCCCTCCCGCCGTCCCGGCCCGCCACCCCGACAACTACCGGGACGTGTCGTTCAGCTTCCAGCTATAATCGACGAACTCCAGCTCGACGTTCTTTCCCGCGGCCTCGATCCTCTTGACCTTGTCGGACGACAGATGCTTCTTGAGGAAGGCGACCGAGCCGCCGCCCCACTGCTCGAAGTCGTCCTTGAACCAGTCCATGATCTTGGTGGCGTGCAAGACCAGGTCCGAGCCGTCCTGCTCCAGGCGCACCCCCATGGGTCCGTTGAGGAACTTGCGGGCTTGGTCGTCGAGCTGCTGGTCGATCCGGGCGCCCACATAGGGCTCGGGCCGGATGGGCGGGCAGCTCTCCGCCGCGCAGTTGATGGCGAAGTGGATGCGGGGGTCCTTGAAGCCGGCGCGGATCTTCTCGTTCTCCACGTCGTTGAGCGACATGGTCCCGCCCTTGACCTTCACGTGCGGCTTCTTGAAGACGTTGAGCCGCACGACCGGGTCGGTCGAGATGTCGCGGATGGAGTCGACCGGGTAGCTCTCCACCACCATGTTGGCCGTGGAGATGTTGTACAGGTTGATCCAGTACGCGAGCTGCTCGGGCCGGGAGAGGGGGGCGACGTCGACCGCGGCCATCTGCTGGCGGAGGCGGTCGAGGGAGGCCTTGTCGGCCTTGAGCCCCTTGTAATTCATCCCTTTCGCCGGGTCGTAGTGCTTCGCAAGCAGCCCCTGCCAGAGCCGGTAATCCGGATCGGCGGCCGAGGCCGGAGTGGCAACGACCAAGGCGATCAGGAGGAGGAAGACGCATCTCATGACTTGATTTACGCGGCGGGAGTCAGGATGGATGATCACAGGGAGATGGTAGCTCAGACGTCCACGTCGAAGAGCCCACGTCGAAGAAAGGATGGTAACATCGTGCCTGGGGACGAAGCTGGCCCCGGTATGCGAAACGAGGTGCTCTCATGGCGGAAGTGACCGTCTCTTCGGAGTTCAAGGTCGTGGTAGACATTCCAGAAGAGGCCCGTGAAACCCTGGGACTTCAGCCCGGCGAAAGATTGCGGGTCTTTCATCTCGACGACCGGATTGAGTTGATCCCGATACGCCCGATGCGGGAGATGAGAGGTTTCGTGGAGGGGCTCGACACGTCAACCTTCGAGCGGGACCCGGACCGTCTGTGAACGTCGTCGACTCCAGCGGTTGGATCGAGTACTTCGCCAATGCGCCGGGAGCGGATTTCTTTGCTCCGGTATTGGAGAACGTGGACGAGTTGCTGGTCCCGCGGATCTGTATGGCCGAAGTGGCACGCTACTTCCATCGGGAGAAGGGCATCCGCCAAGCCCTCCACGCTCTCGCACAGATGGAAGAGGGGCGAATCGTCGAAATGAATGTCCTGATCATGACCCGCGCGGCGCGTCTCGCGAAGGACTATAAGCTGCCTCTTGCAGACAGTCTGGTCCTGGCCACAGGCCGCGCTTACGAAGCAGTGGTCTGGACCCAGGACTCAGATTTCGAAGGATTGGATGGGGTGATGTACACCCCCAAGAAAAAGAAGTAGCTACGCCTCCGCCGCCTCCGGCTCCACATCCTCGATGTGCTTGCACCCTTCCGTGTTGCAGATGTACTGCGTGCCGGCTTTCTTGGTGACCTTCTCCAGCAGGAAGCTGGCGCCGCACTCCGGACAGGCCTTGAGCACCGGCTTCTTCCACAGCGAGGCCTTGCAGTCCGGGTAGCGGCTGCAGGACCAGAAGGTCTTGCCCCGCCGCGAGCGCTTTTCCATCATCTCGCCCTTGCCGCACTCGAAGCAGGTCACGCCCGTCGGCTTCGGCGACTCCTGCTTCGGCCCGGTCTTGCGGATGTTCTTGCACTCCGGATAGCCCGTGCAGCCGTAGAACGTGCCGAAGCGGCTCCGCTTCAGGGCCATCGGCCGGCCGCACTCCTCACAGGGAGGGATCTCCTCCTCGGCGGGCGCGCCTGTTCCATCGCCATTGGCGCTCGGGGCCGCTGCCGCGGGCTCCTCGAGGTTCCGGGTGTAGGTGCACTCCGGATAGTTGCTGCACGCCACGAACGCGCCGAAGCGGCCGAAGCGGATGCGCAGCGGCGAGCCGCACTGGGGGCAGGACTCGTCCATGGGCAGGCCGTCGCGCTTCACGTTCGGGAAGGTCTCGCCGGCCGTCTCCAGGTCGCGGCTGAACTTCGTGTCGAACTCCTGCACCGCCCGCTTCCATTCGATCTTGCCATCCTCGATCTCGTCGAGCTGCTCTTCGAGCGCCGCCGTGTACCCCTCGTTCAGGATGTCGTTGAACCCCTGCTGGAGGAGCTGGTTGACCAGCCGCCCCAGAGCCGAGGGACGGAAACGGCCTTCTGCCTTCTCGGCGTACTCCCGGTCCGACAGCGTCGAGAGGATCGTGGCGTAGGTGGAGGGCCGGCCGATGCCGTTCTCCTCCAGCGCCTTGACCAGGGTCGCCTCGCTGAACTGAGCGGGCGGCTGGGTGAACTTCTGGTCAGACTGGAGCCGCACCAACTCCAGCGTCTGACCCTCGCGCAGAGGCGGCAGGGTCGCGGCGCTGCCCTCGTCGTCGCCATTCGCGCCATTCGCGGGGGTATCCTCGTCCTGGACCTCCCGGTAGACGGCGAGGAAGCCGGGGCTCTTCATCACCCGGCCCGTGGCGCGGAGCACGTATGGGCCATTCTCCACGTCCACCTGGGTGACGTCGAACACCGCGGGCTTCATCTGGGAGGCCACGAAGCGGTCCCAGATCAGCTTGTAGAGCTTGGCCTCGTCCGCGGAGAGGAAGTCCTTGGCCGCATCCGGCGGCAGATCGAAGGTGGTGGGGCGGATGGCCTCGTGCGCGTCCTGCGCGCCCTTCTTCGACGGGTAGGTGTTGGCCTTCTCGGGCACCGAGTCCGGACCGTAGGTGGAGGCGATGACCTCGCGGACCGCTTCGAGCGCCTCGTCCGCGACGCGGGTCGAGTCCGTCCGCATGTAGGTGATCAGGCCGATGGCGCCGCGGTCGCCGATCTCGCGCCCTTCATAGAGGCCCTGGGCGAGAGCCATGGTGCGCTTGACCGAGAAGCCGAAGCGCCGCGCCGCCTCCTGCTGCAGGCGGCTGGTGATGAACGGCGGCGACGGCCGCTGCCGCGACTCCTTGCGGTCGACCTTGCCGACCTTGAACGTGCCCTTCTCGAGAGCCTGGACGATCTTCGCGGCGTCCTCGCCATTGTCGACCTCGGCCTTCTTGCCGTCGATGCGCTGGAGCCGGGCGTTGAACGGCGGCGGCTGGTCGGCCTGGAGGTCGGCGCCGAGGATCCAGTACTCCTCGGACACGAAGGCCTCGATCTCGTCCTGGCGGTCGCAGACCATCTTGAGCGCGACGGACTGGACGCGGCCGGCGGAGAGGCCCTGCTTGACCTTCTCCCAGAGGAGCGGCGACAGGCGGAAGCCCATCATGCGGTCGAGCACGCGCCGGGCCTGCTGGGCGTCGACCTTCTTGAGGTCGATCTCACCCGGGTTGGACAGGGCATGGAGCACCGCGCGGCGGGTGATCTCGTTGAAGGTGACGCGGCGGATGGACTCGGGGTCCCTGTCCAGGACCTCGGCGATGTGCCAGGCGATGGCTTCACCCTCGCGGTCCGGATCGGGAGCGAGGTAGACGGTTTCGGCCTTCTTGGACGCTGCGCGCAGCTTCTGCACGACGTCCTTCTTGGCCGGCAGGACGTGGTAGCGCGGCTCGAAGTCGGGGCCGATCCCAATATCTTTTTTGCCCTTGACCAGGTCGCGGATGTGCCCGAGAGAGGCCTCGACGGCGTAGTCGCGGCCGAGGAACTTCTTCAGGGTCCGGGTCTTGGCTGGGCTTTCTACGATGACAAGGTTCTTCGCCATGGTGGTCCATCTCAACGCCGCGGACGGCGCTTCCTATTTCACGGTTCGGTTCAACCCGTAGGTAGGGCCGGGACACTAGCACCCCCCGCCACGGGCCGCAAGTTTGGTCTCTCCAGCCTCTGCAACACGAGCGCATTCCCTATCGCCCATAGACGCCCCCCGCTATCCGCTTGACGAGCCCTTCGAGCTCCAGCTCCAGCAGCGCCCCGAGCACCTGGTCCACCGGCAGGCCTACCGCCGCCGCCACCTCTTCCGGCGCCCGGGATGATCCGGATGGCAGGGCGGAGAAGACCTGCCCGGCGAGACCAGGAGGCGGCTCGGGCTCCGGCTCCGGGATGGAATCGAAGAGTGGAAGCGCGCCGGTACCGCCTGCCGCGCCTGCCACGACGGAGACTCCGAGGATCTCCTCCAGGATCTCCCTCGGGTGCTGCACCAGGGCGGCGCCGTCCCGGATCAGCGCGTTCGGGCCGATGGAGCGGTCGTCGAAGATGCGGCCGGGCACGGCCCAGACATGGCGGCCCAGGTCCAGGGCATGGCGCGCGGTGACCAGCGATCCGGAGCGCGGCGCCGCCTGGACCACCAGGGTGCCGGCGGAGAGCGCCGCGATCACCCGGTTGCGCACCGGGAAGTGCCAGGCGCGAGGTCCCGCTCCGCAGGGGAACTCGGACAGCAACGCTCCCCGCTCCGAGATCTCCTTCCCGAGCGCGGCGTGGCCGACGGGGTAGTCCACCCCAAGACCGCAACCGAGCACGGCCACGGTCCGGCCCTCCGGCGCGGACAGCGCCCCCCGGTGGGCGGCCGCGTCCACCCCGCGGGCGAAGCCGGAGACCACCGGCATGCCTGCGGCGGCAAGGGCGCGGGCGAACAGCTCGGCGACCTCCCGACCGTAGGGGTCGGCCTTGCGCGAGCCCACGATTGCCACCGATATCCCCGGAGGCAGCTCGCCCCGGACCGTGAGCACGGGCGGCGGCAGGGAGAGATGGCGAAGGGCCGCAGGGTAGGCGGGCTCCCCGGCCAGCACGATCCCCGCTCCGAGGCGGGCCGCTTCCTCCCTCTCCCGCGCCGCGGACGAGGCGACCTCGTCCGGCCGCCCGGCCAGGGCGAGGGCCTTCTCCAACTGCGCCCGGGGGACGCCCACGAGGCCGGCCAGGCGCTCGGGGGGCTCCCGCGATCCGAGCCAGCGCTCGAGCTCCTGGGCCAGGCGGTACACGGCCGGGCGCGAGAGGCGGGGATGGGAGTTGAGGGCGATCTGGAGGTCGTCGAGGCCGTTGGGTTCCGTCTTCATGCCTGGATAAAGACGGAAAACGGGTCCGGAATGTCATTTTCCCCCGGGCATGTATACTAGGCCCCTCGGAGACTTGGGCGATGATGCTCACCACTCAGCCGGAGGCCGGAGCCTCTTGATGCGCACCCAGATCCTGAAGCGCGCGGCGACCCTGTCCCTCTTCCTGGCCATCCTCCTGACTGCCTGCGGCAGCCGCTACGGCAAAACCGCGAATGCCACGTCGCAGCTCGCCTTCGGCGTGGACATGGCCCGCCGCGGGCTGTGGAGCGAGGCGCTGTTCCGGTTCCACCAGGCAGCGCAGATCGACCCGCAGAACCCGCGCGTTCTGAACAACCTCGGGGTGGCCTACGAGGCGACGGGGGACTACGAGAAGGCGCTTTCGTTCTACCAGCAGGCACTCAAGCTCGAGCCGAACAATAGGGAGCTACGGGCCAACTACGGCCGTTTTGTGGAGTTCTATCAGGCGTACAAGGGCAAGGAGGGCACGAACAAAGGGACTGGCGTACAGCCGGGAGCACCCGCGGCGCAGACGCCTCCTCCGACACCAGAGCCGCCGGCTCAGGCGGCTCCAGGGGATACCCCGCCCGTTGAGGCGGCTCCCCAGGAGACTCCGCCGGTTGAGGCGGCTCCTGAGGAGACTCCGCCAGTAGAGGCGGCTCCGGTGGAAGAGGAGACTCCGCCCCAGGAGGGAGAGGCCCGGCCCCCTGCCTGACAGACAGGGGCATCCGGCTCATCGCTCGGTCCCGATCTCTTGGAGGTTCGAAGATGAAGCACTACCGCTCCTGGGCCCTCGCGGCGCTCGCAGCTCTTTTCGCCTTGCCCGCGCCGCCCCCCGCCAACGCCGCGAGCGTCGAGGTGAAGCTCCAGCTTCCCCAGCGCGCCCGCCTCAACCTGCAAGGCAAGAATTCGATTGCCGTCGCCCCGTTCCTGGTCGTCACCCAGGAAGGCGCCGACCGCCTGCAGGGCCGTGACATCGACGTCCAGAAAGAGTTCGAGCGCTACCTGCTGAAGATCCTTCGGCGGGAGACCGAGCTCAAGGTCCTCGAGCCCGGCCCCGTCGACTACCCCGTCTACGACTTCGCCCAGCTCGCCCGGCAGCAGGACTTCTGGCGCGCCCTGGGCGAGCGCATCCCGGCCGACCTCATCCTCGCGGGCGGCCTCGATTTTGACATCCAGGACCGCTCCGGCTACCAGATGCAGGAGTACGTGTCGCCGTTCAACGGCCGCACCTACTACCGGCAGGTCCTGGTCGAACAGACCGGCTTCGAATACGACATCCTGATGCAGGTCTACGACGGCAGCTCCGGCGAGCTCCTGTACCAGGACAACTTCAAGGACTTCCAGAGCTTCGAAGGGGAGGGCACCGATCCCCTGGCCGGCATGTTCGAGAACCTGCTGTCGCTCGAGGACCGCATCCTCAACGTCTTCACCCAGAAAGAGGTCGAGGCCTCGCGCCTCCTGTTCACCCAATAGGTGCCAAAGGAGCTCTCTTGAGCCGCATGAACCGACTCTTCGTCGCCGGGCTGGTCCTGGCCGGGGCGGTCCTTCCGCTCCGTCCGGCCGAGGGCCAGCTCTCGGCCTCGCCCCAATGGCGCGGCCTGGGCTTCGGCAAGAACAAGATCCAGTACCGCGAGTTCGACTGGCAAATCTACCGGTCGCCCCATTTCAACGTCCACTACTACACCGCCGAGGAGCCCTCGCTCCAGAAGGTGGTCTCCTTCGCCGAGAGCGCCTATGACCAGCTCTCGCGGGACTTCAACTTCCAGATCAAGGACCCGATCCCGCTCATCTACTACGCCACCCACTCGGCGTTCGAGCAGAACAACATCATCCTCAACTTCATCCCGGAGGGCATCGGCGCCTTTGCGTCGCCCGCCCGCTACCGGATGGTCCTGCCCATCGACCTGCCCGACGCGGAGCTCATGGAGCTGCTCCTCCACGAGCTGACGCACATCTTCGAGTACCAGATGCTCTTCCAGGGCAGCCTGGCCAAGGCCGTGGCGTCCGCGCCCCCGACCTGGTTCATGGAGGGGCTGGCCTCCTACATGGCCAAGGACGAGAGCGCGCGCGACAAGATGTTCCTGCGCGACGCCGTCGTCAACGACCGCGTCCCGCCCGTGAGCCAGACCGACTTCGGCGGCTTCTTCGCCTATCGCTTCGGCCACGCCGTGTTCGACTTCATCGAGGAGCGCTGGGGGCGCGACGGCTTCCTCGACTTCCTCTACGAGATCCGCAACACCGTGGGCGGAAGGCCCGACCGCGCGATCGAGCGCGCCTTCAAGCTGGAGCCCGACGAATTCGACATCGAGTTCCGGCGCTGGCTGCGGAGGAAGTACCTGCCCGAGCTGGTCGAAACCGGCGAGCCGAGCGACTTCGGCCGGCTGTTCCGCGTCGGGGAACAGAACGTCACCCGCGAGACCTCCCCGGCCGCCTCCCCGTCCGGAGACCTGGTCGCCGCGGTCAGCGCCTCCAAGGGGGACATCGACGTCGTCCTCTTCGACGCCGAGCGGCGGGTCCTGATCCGCAACCTCACCAAGGGCTACTCCAACGAGTACCAGTACCTGGTCGCCCAGGAGATGGCGCTCGGCCGCAAGATGGGGCGCGACATCTCCTTCTCGCCGGACGGCAATACCATCGCGGTCTTCGCCAAGCGCGAGCGGGGGCGCAGCCTCGTGCTCCTCGACGTGCTCAACGGCGGCATCCGCGAGATCATCGACATTCCGGGCATCGAGCAGCAGCTCGGGCCCGCCTGGAGCCCGGACGGCCGCAAGATCTCGTTCTCCGGCTGGCGCAACGGCCAGTTCGACATCTTCGCCCTCGATCTTGAGACGCGCGAGGCGGTCAACCTCACGAACGACGAGATCTTCGATGGCGCCGCCGTCTACTCGCCGGACGGCCGCTCGATCATCCTGGTCTCGGTGGTCGGCGACGGCTACGGCAAGCTGTTCCGCATGGACCTGGACAAGCCCGGCCAGCGCTACCAGCTCACCAGCGGCGACTCCAACGAGAACGACCCCACCTTCTCGCCCGACGGCAAGAGGGTCTACTTCACCTCGGACCGCGACGGCCGCGACAACATCTACAGCCTCGACCTCGCGAGCGGCGAGATGCGCCAGCACACCAACGTGGTATCCGGCGCCTTCATGCCCACGGTCCTGCGCGAGCCCGAGAGCTCCGAGCACGGGCAGGAGCGGCTGGTCTTCAACGGCTACTGGAAGCAGACCTTCAACCTGTACGTCACCGATGTGGAGGAGCCGGTCAAGGAGCCCACGCTGGAGGCGGTGCCGGTCGAGCCCGCCCTGGCCCAGGACATCCCGCGCTTCGAGCCCGACATCCAGGTCACCCTGGACGACGCCAACAAGGACAGCTACCGCGGCTTCCGCTTCTTCCTGGAAGACGCCCAGGCCTACGCCGGCGTGGACGACAACCAGACCTACATCGGCCGCATCCTGCTGACCTTCTCCGACAACCTGGGCGACAGGCGCATCCTGGCCGACCTGAGCTCGGTCCAGAGCTTCTCCAACTTCAACATCCTCTACGCCGACTTCAGCAACCGGCTGCAATGGCAGGCGCACCTGTTCGACCAGCGGGACTACTACATCGAGCCGGACCTCGTCCGCGGCGGCATCGACCGCGGCCGCCTGGCCATCCAGCAGACCGGCGCCGTCGGCTCGATCGTCTACCCCTTCACCTTCTACACCCGGGCCGAGATCGGGGCCGGCTACCTCATGCGCAAGTTCAACTTCGCGACCTTCGGCGTCGACGAGAACGGCGAAGCGTTCATCATCGACTACATCCCGATCGAAGACGACTTCCCGCTGGCCATCGGCTCGCTGGTCGGCGATTCCGCGGGCTTCGCGCAGTGGGGCCCGATCACCGGCCGGCGGTGGCGGCTGGGCCTGTCCTACGCCCCCGACCTCGACGAGAGCGGCACCCTGATGTCCAGCGCCGACCTCGACCTCCGGCAGTACTTCACGGTAACCCGGCGCAGCAACCTGGCCTTCCGCGTGTTCGCCGGGATCAACGAGGGCAACCGGGTCAACCCGATCTACATCGGCGGCCTGGACACCATCCGCGGCGTCACCTTCCGCTCCCTCACCGGGGACCGCGCCTTCTTCGCCAACATGGAGTACCGCTTCCCGCTGCTCGACCTGATCGCCACGCCGATCCTGGCCTTCCAGGGCGTCCGCGGCGTGCTCTTCCTCGACGTGGGCGGCGCCTGGTACGGCGACCAGCAGGACTTCGACTTCTACAACGAGGACGAGAGCCGGCTGCAAGACGGCATCTCCGCCTACGGCTGGGGCGTCACCGTCCAGTTCCTCGGGTTCGACCTGAACTGGGACTTCGCCCGGCGGTGGGACTTCAAGGAGGGCCAGGACTTCGAGACCACGTTCTGGATCGGCACCCGGTTCTGACTTCGCATCGGGCGGGCCTCCGGGCCCGCCCTCTTCTCCTTTCTTCTGCCGCTCCTGATACAATCCTTGCTATATATGCGGATTCATGTCCTAGGCGCCTACGGCGGCGAAAGCCTGGATTGCAGGATGACGTGCCTGCTCATCAACGGCCGCATCGCGCTGGATGCCGGCTCGCTCTCCCAGGCGCTTTCGATCGACAACCAGGTGGAAGTCCACTCCATCCTGCTCAGCCACTCGCACATGGACCACATCAACTCGCTGCCGTTCTTCATCGAGAACGTCTACGGCAAGAGCGAGAAGGCGATCGACATCCACGGCTCGCCGGCCACGATCTACGCCATACGCAAGTACCTGTTCAACAACGCCACCTGGCCGGACTTCACCCGCCTGCCCAACCACCTGCTGCCGGCCATGCGCTTCCACGAGCTGGAGAGCGAAGTGCCGCTGGTCATCGACGGCGTCACCTTCACGCCCATCCAGGTCAACCACCTGGTGCCGACCCACGGCTTCCTCATCGAGCAGAACGGCGCGGCCGTGCTCTGGTCGAGCGACACCGGCCCGACGCAGCGCTTCTGGGAGATCGCCAACCGCACCCCGAACCTCAAGGCCGTGTGCATCGACACCAGCTTCGACAGCTCGCTCCAGCCGATCGCGGACGTCTCCCTCCACCTGACCCCCCAGACCCTCCGGGCCGAGCTGCGCAAGCTTGAGAGGAAGGTGCCCGTCCTCCTGCACCACCTCAAGCCCCCCTGCGTGGGCAAGATCCGCGAAGAGGTCCGGCAGCTCCGCAATCCCGACCTGGAGTTCCTCGAGCAGGGCAAGGTGTACAGCTTCTAGGGTTGATCCCGTCCCCCCTCTCCCCGCATGCATGGGGGGAGAGGGAGTCGGAGGGTGTCCCCCTTTCTCCTTTCCTCCGCACTGTGAAGTGTCGCCACCGTCCTCGGGGCTGTGGGACCTCAAATTCACTTGATTTCTGATGGAGGTGTGACATGGAGGGAAGCACCAGGCCCGCAGGGGACAACCTCATCCAGCGCGTAGTCATCCTGGGCGGCGGGACCGCCGGGTGGATGACGGCGTCGTATCTTTCGAAAGCTCTCCAGGGGAGCGTGCACATCACGCTGATGGAGTCGAAGGTCATCCCGAGGATCGGCGTGGGCGAGGCCTCGGTGCCGAACCTGCAGCGCGCCTTCTTCGACTACCTCGGTGTGGCCGAGGACGACTGGATGCGCGGCTGCAACGCAGCTTTCAAAACGGCGATCAAGTTCGTCAACTGGCAGGCGCCGGCCCAGAACGGCGTGAGCAACCACTTCTACCATCCGTTCGGCCTGCTCCCGAACTGCGACGACGTCCCCCTCTCCCACTACTGGCTGCTCCGCCGGAAGGCTGGGAACGGCGAGCCCTACGACTACGCCTGCTTCAAGGAGCCGCCGGTCATGGACGCCAAGCTCTCCCCCCGGCATATGGACGGGCGGCGGGCGGTCAACTACGCCTGGCACTTCGATGCCGCCCTGGTGGCGGAGTACCTCCGGAAGTTCTCGGTCGGCACCCAGGGGGTCCACCACGTCATCGACGAGCTCGAAGGCGTGACCAAGGACGCCGAGGGGTACATCACGGCTCTCAAGACCAAGGAGGGCCGCACGATCGAGGGCGACCTCTTCATCGACTGCTCGGGGTTCCGCTCCCTGCTCATCAATGGAGCGATGGACGAGCCCTTCATCGACATGAGCGATCACCTCTTCTGCGACAGCGCCGTGGCCGCGGCCGTGCCCCACGACGACGAGAAGAACGGGATCGAGCCCTACACCTCATCGATCGCGATGGACGCCGGGTGGACCTGGAAGATCCCCATGCTGGGGAGGTTCGGCACCGGCTACGTCTACTCCAGCCGTTTCGCCGGCGTGGACGAGGCCGCGCGCGACTTCTGCAAGCTCTGGAACCTGGACCCGGACAAGACCCCGCTCAACAAGATCCGCTTCCGGGTGGGCCGGAACCGCCGCGCCTGGGTGAAGAACTGCGTGAGCATCGGCCTGGCCTCCTGCTTCCTGGAGCCGCTCGAATCGACCGGCATCTACTTCATCTACGCCTCCAACTTCTTCCTGGCGAAGCACTTCCCGGACAAGAGCTTCGACCCGGTCCTGATCGACCGTTTCAACAGCGAGATCGAGAACATGTTCGACGACTGCCGCGACTTCATCCAGGCGCACTACGTGGTGTCGCCGCGGATGGACACGCCGTTCTGGCGGGCGAACAAGGAAGACATCACGCTCTCCGACAACATCAAGGAGAAGATGGCGACCTACAAGTCCGGCCTGCCGGTCAACCAGCCGTCTTCGGACGAGGCCTCCTACTACGGCAACTTCGAGAGCGAGTTCCGGAACTTCTGGACCAACGGCAGCTACTACAGCATCTTCGGCGGGTTGGGCATGGTCCCCGAGAAGCCGATGCCTGCACTGCTCTACAAGAAGGATTCGCTGGCCAAGGCCGAGCCGATCTTCCAGCGGGTCAAGAACCAGCAGCGCGAGCTCCTGGCCACGCTCCCCACGACCTACGAATACCTGAAGCACCTCCACGCCAACTGAGGCTGGCTTCCCCCCCTCCCTCCCGCTCGCCGGGAGGGAGGCGGCCGGATCAACTCGCGCAGCCGGTGGCGACGGCGAGGGCCTTGCAGACGGCGGTCATCTTCTCGCGGCCGAGGCTTCCGATGTACTGCGAGAGCTGGCGTTGCTCCACCGTCTCCACATGGTCAAGATTGATCGCGGAAGCGCCGCTTGTCTGGAGGTTTGAAGGTGAACAGCCAGATCTCTCCCCGGTTCACTCTTCCGGCCACGAGCCCTGGTCCTCCCATCCCTCGAATTCCTCGCCGAGACCGGCACTGCCGGAATACGCCTTCTGGTACTGAGAGGCAATCGCATCGCGGCGGCGGCGGCTCAGGTACTCGGTCGCCGCGCGGCGGAGGACGGCTGAGCGTCCCTCCGCCTTGACCTCCTCATTGGCATCCAGCCGGGCCAGGAGATCTTCATCGAGCATGACCTGGATAGCTTTCATGTGGGTAGTTTATGTGGAGTGGTCCTGCCGATCAATCCCGAGACCTGCACACCCGGAATACGCCTTCAGGTACTGTTTCCGCGGTGCTGGCATGTGCTAGCATATGGGCGGACCCGCTCTCACGGAGGTTCCTTTGGCCAGCTTGAGCATCCGCAAACTCGACGACGAGATCTATGACCGGCTGCGGGCCCGTGCGACCCGGCATGGGGTGTCGATGGAGGAGGAGGCCCGGCAGATCCTGAAGCGAGCCGTGGCGTCGCCGGAGCGGCTGGGCGACCTTTTCTTGAAGGTCTTCGGCTCCGGCAAGGGTGCGGACTTGGAGATCTCCTCTCGCGAGCCACATGAGCCCTTGGACTTCGAGTCCAGATGATCGTCCTCGACACCAACGTCGTGTCGGAAATGATGAGGGCCACGCCGGCTCCGAACGTAGTGGCTTGGTTGAACGGTCAGGATGTCTCCCTGCTGTTCCTGACCGCGGTCACGGTTGGGGAGGTTCGTTATGGCTTGCGGGCCTTGCCCCAGGGGAAACGGCGGCGCTTCTTGGAAGAAGGTTTCGAGAGAATCCTTGCCGAGGCCTTTGCGGGCCGCATTCTGGCCTTCGACGAAGCGGCGGCCCGTCGTTACGGCGAGATCATGGGGCAGCGCAAAGAGACCGGGCGTCCGCTGGCTATTCTGGATGGCCAGATCGCTTCGATCGCCTGGTCGAACGGCTGCTCCGTCGCATCGCGCAACGTCCAGGACTTCATGGAGTGCGGCGTAGAGGTCATCAATCCCTTCGGGTAAGGGAGTCAGAGCCATCATGCCAGCGCAAGCGGAGCGGACCGAGAGCGAGGCAACAGCCACCCGGGCAGCGGCGCCGGGGAGTCTCCGGCCGCGGCTGAGGGAGAAGCTCCCGGAGCTGCTCCTCGAGGCCGTTTCGGTGGTTTTCGCCGTGCTCCTGGCCCTCGCCGTGGACGAGTGGCGCGAGACGCGAAGCCGGAACGCCCTGGCCGCCCGCGCCCGCGCCAGCATCCTCGAAGAGATCCGCAACAACGAGTCCGAGCTGCGGAACACCCAGGACAACAACCGCGCGCTGCTGCGCCAGGTCGAGGAGGCCCTGCTCCAGATCCTGCAGAAGCGCGATATGGCCCTGCAATTCCACTTCGAGATCGCTCTCCTCTCCTCCGCCTCCTGGAACACGGCCCAGATGACGCAGGCGGCAAACTTCCTCGACTTCGACTGGGTGAGGCGCGTCTCGAACGTCTACGAGCTCCAGGGTTTGTACGTCACCAGCCAGTCCGCCGTCGTGGAGCGCCTCAGCGGCATCTCGGAGATCCTGGAAGATGACCCGCGGCGGATGCTCACCATCATCGCCGAGAGGCTGCGGGTCGCCCTGCGTATCCAGGATTCGCTGCTGGAGGAGTACGGGAAGGTTCTGTCGGCAAGCCGCTGAGGGCCGGAAGAGTCCTGAACCATCCGCCGAGCGCTTGTTGGAGAGGACGGCGATCCCCGTTCCGGCTGTGGCCTGATCTCTGTCCTGCCTTGCCCTCTCCCGCTTTGGAGCCATTCTGAGCCGCTCAGAATGATTCTGAGGCGCTCGGGAGCCATTCTGAAAAACTCGGAGGCGTTCTGAGCCGCTCAGAATGACTCTGAGATTTCTCGGAGCCATTCTGAAAAACTCAGAACGGTTCTGAGGAGCCTCGGAGCCATCCTGAATTCCAAAGAATGATTCTGAGAATCTCAGAACCGTTCTGAAAATCTCAGAATCATTCTGAGCGGCTCAGAATGACGTCGAGAAACCTCGGAGCCATTCTGCGACCCAAAATAATGGATCTGAAAATCTCAGAGCCGTTCTGAGCGGCTCAGAATGGTTCTGAGATTCTCAGAATGGCTCTGAAACGCTCCGCAGGATTCCTTTGGTCCTTTCCAGGGCTACGGCGAGATGTCCGGCGGCCACAGGATCTCCTCTCCACGACAGACGGCCGAGCTGCTCCTCGAAGCCGCCTCGGTCGTTGTTCTCCGTGCTCCTGGCTCTCGCCGTGGACGAGTGGCGCGAGGCTCCTTGACGGCTCCCGCTCTTCTTGTTTCAGAGTCCAAAGGAATGACATTGGCGGGGCGATTTCCGTCTTTATCCCTTTGTCATGCCACGTGGTCTGCGCTTCGTGCCCGAAGGTGGCACTCTGGTGGAGGTGACCCTCCGGACGGACCAGTCCCGGCTGCTCCTGCGGCCGAGCCCTGCCCTGAACGAGATCATCCTCGGCGTAATGGGTCGCGCCCAGCAGCGCTATGGAGTCCGGGTTGCGAGCGTGGTCTGCTTGTCGAACCACTGGCACGCGCTGCTCCAGGTCGATGACGCCCTTCAGCTTGCCCGGTTCATGCAGTACGTGGACGGCAACCTCGCCAAGGAGATCGGCCGCAAAGAGATGCACGACTGGCCGCACGGGGTCTGGTCCGGACGCTACAAGGCGATCCTGGTCAGCGACGAGCCCGAGGCCCAGGTCGCGAGGCTCCGTTACCATCTGGCGCACGGGGTTAAAGAAGGACTTGTCAGCCGGGTGACCGAGTGGCCCGGCGTCCATTTTGCCAGGGCTGTCCTCCAGGGCAAGCCCCTCAAGGGATACTGGTTCGACCGGAGCCAGGAGTATGCCGCCCGCAACCGGGGGGATGACTTCGGCCGTCTGAAGTACGCGACCGAGGAGGAGCTGTTGCTGACGCAGCTCCCCTGCTGGGCGCATCTGACTCCGGAGCAATACCGGGAGCGGGTCGCCGGCTTGGCCGAGGAGATCGAGGCCGATGCCAAGGCCGTGAGGGAGCAGAAAGGGACCGAGCCGATGGGAGTCGAGGCGATTCTCCGGCAGGATCCCCACAATCGTCCGAACGAGACCAAGAAGTCTCCCGCGCCAGGCTTCCATGCCGCCAGCAAGGCGGCCCGGCAGGCATTCTGGGAGGCGTACTCCGCGTTTGTGGCCGCCTTCCGGGAAGCCGCCGAGAAGCTCAAGGCGGGAGACCGGACGGCGAGGTTCCCTCTGGGCTCGTTCCCGCCTGCAAAGCCGTTCGTGAGCGCTTACCCTGCCTTGCCTCCCTAGGGAGGCAAACGGCCAATCTGACCTCCAGATCTGTTGGTGCCCTGCCTGCGAGCTCCGATCGAGAGAGGAAGGGGAAGGAGTGTCCGCTTGGCGACGAGAGCAGCCTTCAAGGTGCCTCCGAGGCTCTCTGAGGAAGCCTCCGAGGATGGTTTTCCAGGGACTCTGCCTGTCTCCAGCCAAAAATCCCAACGGTCCAGGAACCTCTATGAGCAAGTTACGCTGAGGTTCCGCTTTCCCTCGCGCTCCTTCTTCTCGATTCCTCTGGCACGTTCTCTGACTGTCCGCTTGGCGACGAGAGCAGCCTTCGAGGCGCCTCCGAGGCTATCTGAGGAAGCCTCCGAGAGTGATTCTCCAGGGAATCTGCCTGTCGCCCTACCAAAATCCCTCGGCCCAGGAACCTCCATGAACAAGTTACGCCGAGGTTCCGCTTCCCCTCGTGCTCCTTTCTTCTCGATTCCCTCTGGCACGATCGGGGCTGATCAGCATTTGCTGTCCCGCTTTGGCGTCCATGAGCACTTTAGAATTATAGGAGGCGTCGGCTGAGCCTCTCCCAGGGCCCGGTCGGCAAGGTTCCAAGATTTCTTCGAGAGGAGCTGCCGAGCATGGCTGCGGATGTACCCCTCAGCTCGTTCCGAACTGCTCTGGTCAACATGCCTTTCGCGATGGCTGAGCGCCCGTCGATCCAGTGCGGCCTTCTGAAGGCATGTGTGAAGAAGGCTGGGTACGAAGCCGATGTTCTCTATCTGAACCTTGAGTTCGCTGCGGAAATAGGCGGGGAGCTCTACGCCAACATCTCAAAAATGTGCCGGGATGACCTCCTCGGCGAATGGCTCTTTTCTGCCAGTATCTTTGATGGATTGCCCAATGAGACTGACTATTGCAACACATTCAAAGCTCTCGCTGACGATTTGGAACGCTGGCATACGGGCTTTCGCTTTCTGTGTGAGCTACGGAACGTCCTCATACCTGCATGGCTCGATCGGTGGGCGGAAGGAGTCGATTGGAGCCGCTACGCCATTTTAGGCTTCACGACGACGTTCGAGCAGAACAATGCGGCGTTTTCCCTGGCGCGGAGAATCAAAGAGCGTCACCCCGAAATCATCATTCTCTTCGGTGGAGCCAACTTCGACGGCACCATGGGCCGCGAGTACATGCGCGCGCTGCCCTTCATCGATTATGCCGTCATAGGCGAGGGGGACAGGGTGCTTCCGCAGATCATTGAGCGAGTTTCGCAGGGCGAAAGTCCTTTGGGACTTTGCGGAGTAATCGGTCGCCATGAAGGCGCGCTGGTGGAGAATGGGCCGTCCCTGAGAATCTCGGATATGGATTCACTTCCGGATCCGGATTATGACGAGTACTTTGCGACGCTCTTTCGCCTGGGAACCGAAATCGTTCTGAACAATCGCCCTCCGCTTCTCCTGTTGGAGACGTCGCGTGGATGCTGGTGGGGGGAGAAGCAGCACTGCACGTTCTGCGGGTTGAACGGCAACGGTATGAAATTCCGCTCGAAATCGGCATCCTCTGTGATAGGCCAATTGGAGCGATTGTCGTCCAAGTATCTAATCAGTAACTTCGAGGCAGTGGACAACATCATAGATCATCGCTACGTCGAAGGGCTCTGCAGTTCCCTTGCCGAGCACCACTTCGACTACCGGATATTCTACGAAGTCAAAGCCAATCTCCGCCCGGACCAGCTCCGGTCGATGGCACGGGCAGGAATCAACAGGATTCAGCCCGGGATCGAGAGCCTCAACTCGCACATCCTCGGCCTGATGCGAAAAGGCATCACGATGCTGCGCAACGTGCGCCTTTTAAAGTGGGCGCATTACTACGGAATGCAAGTGAGTTGGAACATCCTGACCGGATTTCCGGGCGAGACCGAGGCCGACTACGCGGAGCAGTTGCGAGTCCTGCCGCTGCTGCAGCACCTTCCGCCCCCCTCGGGGGCTGCCCGTATCTGGCTAGAGCGGTTCAGTCCCTATTTTTTCGACAGTTCATTCCCGGTGCGGACTGTGCAACCCCTTGACGCCTATCGATTCGTATATCCCGAAGACAGAATCGACCTCAAGGAGATCGCCTACTTCTTCAAATATGAGATGGACTCCACGATTCCCTCGGACCACCACGAAGATCTAAAAGAGACGATTCGCCTTTGGCGGGCTGCGTGGAAAGGCGAGCCCCGGCCCAACCTGGTTTACCAACGTGCACCTGGCTGGATGCAGATCGTTGATCGGCGCACCAAGGACGCGGCAGTGCATCTGTTTAAGGATTGGGAGGCGGACGTCTACGAGTTCTCCGGAGAATCGGAGCGCAATCCAGGATCGATTTCCAAGTTCCTGGCCGAGAGGAATGGCTCGGCGGATGTCGGCCTTGACGATATCCAAGCTACGTTGGGCAAGTTCTGCGAGCTCGGCCTCATGCTTGAAGAGAGGAACAACTTCCTGAGCCTGGCCTTACCCGTAAACCGGCATTGGTAATGGATCAAAGGTGCAGTATGCCGAAGAGTGATCTGCTCCCTAACGCCTCGTTCTTTCCACTGGATGGGTTGCGCCAGCGCCAGTTTCCTCCGGATGGTACCCTGATCGACTCGGTCCGCGGGCATTTGGAACAAATGGCCGAGTTGGCGCCCGGAGAGCAGGAGGCGCTCTCGTTGCTTCTCAAGAGTCTGAGTGCATGCAACCCCTCACTTCTCGAATTGGGAGCGCTGCCTCCGGAAGCCGTCCTGAGCGCGGAGGAGGTCGAAGTCTATCGCCGGCTGCTCGCCTGGCCGACCACTTCGGCCCGGACATTGCCCAAGGTCCTGACCCTCATCGTGAAGGGCACTCGGCTGTGCAACCTGCGCTGTACCTATTGCCGCTCCTGGGCTGAGGGGAAAGACCAAGTGATGCCATTCAGCGTGCTTGCCCGCACAATCCAGGCCGCCTGTACGGCCTCCGGGGTCGGTCATGTGGAATTCGTCTGGCATGGGGGTGAGACCACCCTGCGTCCGGTATCCTTTTACCGCAAGGCCATGTGGCTGCAGGAACGTTTTCGTTCACCCGGATTGCGGATCTACAACCGGATTCAGACGAACGGCACGACTCTCGATTCCGACTGGCTTCGATTCCTCAAGGACTACAAGTTCGCAGTGGGTATCAGTCTGGACGGTCCGCCGGAGGTCCATGACCTCCGGCGTCTCGATATCCACGGACGACCGACATCGGAACGTGTGCGCTCCGGGATCGAGAGACTCAAGCAAGACGAAATCCCGTTCGAGATCAAGATGGTGGTCGACGACGAGGTCATCGCGCTGGGCGCTCACCGAACTCTTGAATATTTCCTCGCAATCGGGGTTCGCCAGGTATCACTTCTGAACGTCGTTCCAGATGGTGAGCCCGATCGCAGATTGCCAGGAGACTATCTTGAATTCTCACGTTACGTCGACTTTCTGCGGGACCTCTTCCGTCTCTGGTGGCCAACTTACGTGGACCGGATCTCTTTTCAGGAGATCTCCGATCTCATTCGGCGGCTGGAGCAAGGGAATGGCAGCTTTTGTGTGTTCGGTGAGAATTGCATGGGAAGCATCTACACCATTGAGCCGCAGGGAGAGATTGCGGCCTGTGACCGATTCCAGGGCAATTCAGCTTTCAGATTTGGTAACGTTCTTGAGTCGGATCTGGCGGATTTACTGGCCTCGCCTAATCTCGTCAGTGCTCAGATTCAGACGGATACAGACATGGACCGCGCCAGCCGTTGTCCGTGGTTTCGGATTTGTCAAGGCGGTTGCCCTCACGACCGGTATGTTCGCAGACACCGAAGCGCGTCGAGCGCCGAAGGGTGCTGCGGCTGGTCGCCGTTGCTCGCTGATCTTGCTTGGGCACTAGGCCAAACTAACCACGGGACAACCGGCTCGGAGTAAGGATGCTTCGAGCCATTCGCAGAAGGAGAAGGAGATGGCAATCAACAGGTCCGATCTCGACAGCCTCACCAGCAAGTTGGAGAAGTTCGCCCAGGAACTGCCTGAGCAAGAGCACAACGTCCTCAACTGGATTCTTGCGCGTGCGAAGGAGTCCGGTTCCGAGCTCATCGACGAGGATCTCGATGCAGCGGGCGGCGGCGACTTCATCGTAGCCTGGATTCGGTGAGGAAGTGGCTCAGGTGCCCGGCCGGGACGCCTCTTTCGGTGGCATGGCGATCCAGTGCTCAGGCCATCGTGACTCGCGTTCCGGCCGGCGCATTCTCCAGAGGAATCCGGTGTGAAAGATTTGCCGCTTGCCGCAGGGGACAGGAAGCCGAGATTGCTCTTCATCGACGAGTGTAACCTGGCCGAGTGGGAGCCCTTGCTTCCTCGCGCGGAGGTATCGGCGATGGTGCTCCCTGGCCGGGAGTACACCCTGAATGATATCGCTAGAGGCAATGGCCTGGACCCGGATCGCTGCTTCAAGCTGGCGATCCAGTATTCCGAGCAGTTTGACTACATCATAGGCGAGTGTAGCGGCGCATTTCTCTGGCATGCCGTCTTCCGTCTGACCGGCGACAGAACGCCTTTCGTGATCATCCCCCGCTACAACCACTTCTACCCTCCGCACGCCTATGCTATGCTGCTGTCTTCCCAGTTGCGCCAGCACCGGGATCGCGTTTACACGGGTTGCTCCGCCGCTGGTCGTGCCTTTTCACTCTTCGGATTTCAATGTGAACCTTCTTATCTGCCAGGATTGGATCTCGGCTCCTTCAGAGTTCTTGCAAGCAGCAAGAAGAGTCTTTGTCCGCTCCTCGGTCTTCCCGTGGATCGTGACATTCTTCTGTACACCGGGCGGGTTGCGGACGACAAGAACATTCTGGGTTTGTTGAATGCATTCGGGAAGGTTAAGCTATGTCGGCGAGCCGAGCTAGTCATCTGTTATCACTTCTTTCGGCAGGCATACCTCGACCAGTGTACAGAGCGGGCACGCTCGATCGGGAACGTAAGGCTCATCTATCGACCTGGTCTGGAGGCGCTGGTGGGCTATTACAATGCAGCGGATATCTTCGTCAGTGCAGCCGTAAGCACATTTGAGACCTTCGGCCGCTCGCCAGTGGAATCCATGGCCTGCGGAACGCCACCTGTGGTTCCATGTTACAACGGATTTCGGGAAACAGTGCCACCTGGCGCGGGCTTTCTTGTGCCCCTTGCCTCGGGCGGAAATCGGAAGCGTGTAGATCCTGACCGATTTGTAGAGACGGTCGTCACATCTCTCGGAGATCGGCAAGGGCTCATGGAGAGGAGAGAGGTCGGGATCCAGCGAGCCAAGAACTTTGCTCGTGAGAGGATTCTCGAGGCACTGTTGACGGATCTTGTGAGCGCCTCCAGTCAGGAGGGAGGCACGCTGCAGGTCACCCAAAACCTTTGCCTGGAGGGATACCCGTACGAAGTCTGCGAGCTATGGCCCTCAATTGAGGGCAGACCTCTTGCCGAACTCGTCTGCAATTTCATCAGGAGTGGAACGCTACCGGCATGGCCGGAAAAGGAGGCAGTGGATGATTTTGTCACCTCCTGGTTCGCGGAGTTTTGAGATGAAAGAGGAGCAACTGGCGAAACAGTCCGTGCACGAGAAAGTGGCTGACCAACTCGGTGAGTTTGCCGAGCAGCTAACAAGCGAGGAGCGGAGGCTGTTGGGGGCGATGTTGGGCAGCTTATCCGGTGAGGCAGCTCTCGGTTCATTCCGCACGCTTGTAGCCGAGCTGAGCGCGGAAGCCGCGCCCCATGGTGCGTTCACAAGGTCGACGATCCTGCGCAGCCAGATAGCCAACTGGATGAGGAAGGGGAGCCACAAGCTGCTGCGGTTGACGTCGCTCGGATTCGATAGAGGGCCGCATGTGACACGTTATCTCATGTACCAGAGGCTCGCTGGTTTGGGTACTGCAATGGCTCAAGGGGCGCCTGTTCTGTCGATCAGCGATTCTCAGCCCTTGTGTAGAATTCTCGGTTTTAGCGATGGAAACATCGTCAATGTCTCGTATCCGGAGGTCAGCATCACGTCTTTGCCCTTTGAGGACGCCTCCTTCGACTCCATTGTCAGCGATCAGGTATTGGAGCATGTCCGGGGTAATCCCCAGGTCGCCATCGACGAGAGCTTCCGAGTTCTGCGCCCAGGAGGCATCGCGGTCCACACGACCTGTTTCATCAATCCCATTCACAACGTGCCCGGAGATTTCTGGAGATTTACCCCCGCCGGATTGGCGCTGATGGTTAGTCCGCACGGTCGTGTGCTGGAAGTGGGAGGCTGGGGTAATCTTTGGGCTTGGCCTTACATCTGGCTCGGTATGCGCTATGAACCGATCCCGCACGCGCGGTGGCACCCCTTCCACTGGATCGCAACACACAACTCTGCTGGATGGCCGATCTCGACCTGGGTTGTTGCCAGAAAAGTCCGTTAAAAGCGCGAACTTCTTCAGACGGAGGAAGCCAGGGGGAGGGCCAGGGCACCCGTCCCCCGCTCACCTGACGCTAGCCCATGGGCCACGTGTCGACTTCGCGCCCTGAAGAGGTGCCAGAGACTTTGAGAAGAGGGTAAGTCCGAGAAGGAAAGGCGTAGGCTCGGTGGCAGTCCTTTCCCGGACGTGGAAATTCCGGACCCACAGGAGGTGCCGTCGTTGAGATCGAGGCGGAAGCCAGGACCGACAGAGAGCGGATAGCTGACGGCGGCTCACTGCGGCAAGGTCAGTTCATTCTCTTAGTTCTGTAACAAGTCGAGTAGGCCTCCGCCCAATAGCACTTGCAGGCCGCGGGAGGTCCGCGGCCCTCGACTTGGATACAGGAGGAGTTGTATGAAGAAGCTGGTTGCTCTTTCGTTTGTCCTGGCTCTCTTTGCCTTGGCCGGCGTCGGTCAGGCCCAGGCGCCGGTCAATATCGTCTATCCGATCGACGGCGGCTCGTATCCGATCACCGATCCGCTGCCGGGCGCGCTGCACTCGGCCTACTTCACGTCGAGCTTCAGCGTGACCTGTGCCGGCGGTCCGCGTTCGGTGAAGTGGGGCTTCGACAATACCTCGGTCGGGTCCGCGACCTTCTACGACCAGTTCAGCGCCCAGTTCGTCCACAAGCTGCCGGGCGGCTGGCATACCTTCTGGGTGATCTCGGACTGCGGCGACAGCAGGGTCCGGTTCCACATCGGGAGCTGAGCTCTTCTCGATCCTCGGACACTTTCCGGAGCCCGGGCGGGGGCCCGGAAAGTGCCTGTAAGCTTTTGTCCGCGGCCGAGACTACCCTTCCAGAAAGGAGTCTCGTCCATGGCCAGCTCTCTCCGGGAATCGTCGCCCCAGCCGCACCTTACCCGTCGCTCCTTCCTGCGGGGGACCGCTGTCGCAGGCTTCGGCGCGGCGGCCGGCCCCTTTCTCAACCTCGGCAGCTTTGCACTGTTCGCCGGCTCGCCAACCCGTTACTCGGCTCGCGCAGTCCAACTCGTCGAGCGGAGTCTTGTCATCGACATGCTGAATCCGTTCAGCCTGCCGTCGCTGTTCCGTCTGCCGGGACGAAATTGGTTCGAGGACCCTGCCTCCTTCTCGGCCGCCGACCTCGCGCACGTCCGAGCCTCCGGGCACACCGTACTGCACGTCGCCGGCGGAGTGCAGCAGTACGACGACGTGGTGCGCTTTCATCTCCTGTGGAACGGACTCATCGCCCACCACAGCAACACTTTCGCCCGCATTGATGACATGGAAGGTCTGGAGCGGATCAAGAAGTCCGGCAAGACCGGAATCATCCTCGGCGTCCAGGACTCGGTCCACTTCCGTACCGTGGAGGATGTGGACCTGTTCTACCGCTACGGCCAACGTGTCTCTCAACTCACCTACAACGCGCGCAACCTGTTGGGCAACGGGTGCACCGAGCGCCGCGACGAAGGGTTGAGCGACTTCGGCGTGGCGGTGATCGGCCGCATGGACCGCCTCGGCATGGCGGTGGACGTCTCGCATTGCGGCGAGCGGACCACCCTCGATGCTTTCGAAGTCTCCAAGCGGCCGGTGCTCATCACCCACTCCAACTGCCGGGCGCTGGTGCCGCGGCAACCGCGTTCGAAAACCGACGAGGCCATCCGCGCGATGGCGGCAAAGGGGGGCGTGATGGGTCTCACGTTCATGCGGATGTTCGTGCGGGACAGCGAGCCTACGACTCTCGAGCATCTGCTGGACCATGTCGATCACATCGCCCGCTTGGTGGGAATTGAGCACGCCGGCATCGGCAGCGACACGGACCTGGCCGGATGGGACGCCCTCCCCGCCAACGCTCGCCAGGCAATCCGCGGGGCCTACAAGAAGGAGATCGGCTTCCGGGAGAAGATGGACCTCGACGGGGTGGACTCCCCCCGACGGGTCTTTGATCTCACCGAAGGGCTCATCCGCCGCGGCTACTCGGATCCGGACATCGAAGGCGTTCTGGGCGGCAACTTCCGGCGGGCTCTGGCCGCCATCTGGACCCCGAGCGTGGAAGCCGCCCGGCGCTGATGTGAGACCTGCTCTGATCTCAGAAGCTAGTGCCGATACTGAACTTGAAGTCTTCGAAGTCATCCTGCGGCCGCGGATCGAGGTTTTTGGCGTAGATGAAGCGCAGCGGTGCGCCGAACATCGGCAACAGGACGCGGAGCTCCACTCCGGCCGTGGTGCGGAGATTTGAGAGGTCGAAAGTCTGGCCCTCGCCGAAGACGTTGGCCGCATCGGTGAACAGCAGCAGGCGGAACGGTCCGCCTAGCAGGAAGTGATACTCCAGATTCAGTTGGACAAAACGGTCGCCGCCGAGGACGGCTCCGTTCTTGTCGCGCCGGGGATTGCCTTCGGAATCGCGCAGGTAGATCGAGCGGGGCTCGTGGCCTCGGATACTGCTTTCACCGCCCAGGAAGTAGCGCTCGAGGGTTGGGATGCCGTAGCCGTCGAAGGAGTTGATCAGGCCCCCCTTCGCGTTGAACGCCAGCACCGAGCGGGTGGGATAGTCGCTCACCGGTTGAAAGATGCTGAATGACGCCTCCGGCCGGATGAAGTAGTTGTCCCCTCCCAGGAAGCCGCCCGCGTACTCCACTGCCAGGGACAGCCTCTTGCCGCGGCTCGCATCGAAGGGATTGTCTCGGCTGTCGAAAACGTACATGGGCCGCAAGGAAGAATTGTTGATGAACCCCTGGATGGTTGTGATGGTGTCATCGGCCAGCAGGACGTTGTACCGATCATCGTAGCGGGAAAGGTTGTAGCTGAGGCTTGCGGACTGGAAGAGCCGGAAGTTGCGCCCGTAGGTGAGCACGGCGCCCTGGCTGTCGCGCGCGTAGTAGTCCAGGTCCTCGATATCGCCGTACTCGTACGCCTGGTCGAAGGCGCGGAAGCCGATGCTCTGGGGCCGGTCGAGAAACCAGGGCATGGTGTAGGAGAGGTCCAGGGAGTCGCTCCGGTCACCGGACTGAAAGGAGGCGCCGAGGTGCTCGCCGCGTCCGAGGAAGTTCTTGGTGTTGACGCCGAACTGGCCGAAGGGCCCGTCCACCTCGCTCCAGCCACCGGTGAGCTGCACCTCGGTGCGGTCCGCCTCGTCGCCCTTGAGGAGGAGGTTGACCTCCTTCTTCTCCGTGTCGGTGTCGATTTCGACCGGGTCCTCGTCGTTCAGCTTGAAGTAGCCGAGCTGGTTGACCTTGAGGACGCTGTTGCGGAGGGCTGTGAGGCTCATCAGGCCGCCCTCGTAGAGGCGCAACTCGCGGCGCAGCACCTTGTCGTTGGTGCTGTCGTTGCCCTCGAATTCGATGCGGCCTACCTTGAACTGTTCGCCCTCCTGCACGTGCACCACCAGGTCGGCGAGGTGATCTTCTCGCTCGACGAGCTCCGGCTCGACTCTGGCGAAGATGTAGCCGGTGTCGTGATAGGCGCTCTCGATCTTCTTGACGGCGTCGTCGATCACCTTGGAGCGCAGCCAGCCGCTGGTCTCGTGGGTGAACACCCGCATCAGCAGTTGATCGGAATGGATCTGGTTGCCTTCGATCGTCACCTGGCCGAACTTCCAGCGCTCTCCTTCTTCGATCGGCACGGTAATGGACATGCGGCGCGCGGCACCGGGTTTGAGCGCCCGCACCTCGACCTTGGGATCGCCGATGACCACGTTCTTGTAGCCGGAGGCTTGATAGAGATCGCGGAGCTTGTCGAGGTCCTCCTGGAGTTTCGCCGGATCGTAGACATCCTTCTTGGTAATGCGGGTGATCAGGCCGCTCTCCTTGGTCTTCTTCATCGTCAGCCGAAGGCGCAGGTCGTTGTAAACCGCGTTGCCCTCGAAATCGATGTCGGAGATGCGGACGCGGCTGCCCTCGTCCACGGCGAAGACCACCTTTTTCTCGTTGGGACCGACATCTTCTACGGAATACTGAGCGGTGGCGAACCGGTACCCTTTCTCGCCGTACATCTCCTCGATGAGCGTCTTGATCCGCTGCAGCTCACCCAGCGAGAGCGGCTCGCCCTCGCGCACCCGGATGCGCTGGCTGCTCATCTTGTCCTGCAAGTCGGTCTTGGTGATCCGCTTCAGGCCCTCATAGTCGATCGAGCGCAGGACCGGACGCTCCGAGACCGTGATCAGCAGACGGACCCCAGCGGGCGTGGAGGTGCTCTCGACCTCGACGCCGTCCACCAGGTTGCGGTTCCAGAGCTCCTTGATCTTGCGGTTGAGGGCTCCCTCGTCCAGCGGCTGGCCCGGAGCGAGCCCGAGGTAGTGGAGAAGCGTGTCCTCGGAGAGAGCCTTCAGTCCACGGATCTCGATAGACTCGATGCTCTGGACCGGAGAACTGCTGGCCAGAAGCAAGGGAAGGAGCAGTGCAAGGAGAGCGGGCATGCCCGTGAGCCAAGGCACGCCCCGTGCCGCTGCCGGATTCCAGGGGTAAGCCATTCAAGGAAGGAGATTTATGCCCTTGGGCTGCTCGCTCTGGAGAGAGCCTCGACTGTCGGGAAGATCGGACAGATGTTCGGCTTTCCTGTCAGGGAGCACAGCTTCTGGTGGCCTTACCGGAAGAGACCCCCAGCGGGTGGTACCTGTGGTACCTTTTGGGTGTGTCGCCCCTCTTCCCCCGCCGCTCCATCCGGCCCAGGAACTCGGTTGTCCAGCAGGGCTTGCTGGACTTCGGCGAGGCGTCGCCGCTGGCAACGGAAGAGCCGCCTCCGGCTCCTCAGCCCGCGCCCGTCCGGAGAGCCCTTCCCGAGAGGCTGGACGGTCCGCCTTTGCGGATCGGAGTCCTCGGGTCAGGCAGCGGCGGCAACTCCGTGGTGGTCGAGTCGGGACCGAACCGGCTGCTGATCGATGCCGGGTTCTCCTGCCGCGAGCTGATGCGGCGGATGAAGACGCTCGACTTCGATCCGGCGACGCTCGGAGGGCTCGTCCTCACCCATGAGCACGTGGACCACTGCCGCGGCGCGGACCGCCTGGCGCACAAGCTCAAGATCCCGGTCTATGCCACGTCGGGCACTCTCGCCGGCACCCGTCTGCGGCAGGAGGTGCACCTGTCTGCCGTGACCAGGGGGATCCTGAGGTCGGGAGAGCCGCGCGAGATCGCGGGGTTCCTTGTCGAGCCGTTTTCGCTGCCGCACGACGCTCGCGAGCCGATCGGCATGGTGGTGGAGGACTCTCTCGGCAGGAGGGTGGGGCTGGTGGCCGACATCGGATGCCGGACCAGCCTCGCCTGGGGACGGCTCCGGGACGTGGACGTCCTGATCCTGGAGACGAACCACGATCTCGACATGCTGCGCAACGGCCCTTATCCTTGGATGCTCAAGCAGAGGATCGCCGGCCGGCATGGTCACCTTTCGAACCGCGATGCCGCCGACGGCCTCCCCGAGCTGATGGGCGACCGCCTGCGCTGGGTGGTCCTGTACCATCTCTCCGAGACCAACAACCTGCCCGCTCTCGCCGCCTCGGCGATCGGGGAGGTTCTCGACCGCGAGCGGTGCCCGGCGCGCATGGCGGTGACCGCGCAGGATCACCCCTATCCCTGGCTGGAGGTGACGGTTTGAAGGCAAGAGTGACGGTCTATCCGCGCCGCGAGATCCTGGACCCGCAGGGCAAGGCGATCCGCGATGCGCTCTCCCGCGTCGGTTTCCCGGACGTCGAGGACGTCCGCGCCGGCAAGAGCTTCGAGATCAAGCTGAGCACCGACGATCCCGACCGCGCCAACCGCGAGCTGCGCGAAATGTGCGAGAAGCTCCTCGCCAACACCGTGGTGGAGGACTACTCGGTGGAGCTGCTCTCATGAAGGCCGGCGTCGTCGTCTTCCCTGGCAGCAATTGCGATCATGATGCCTACCACGTCCTCAAGCACGTGGTGGAGCAGGACGTCACCTTCCTCTGGCACCAGGACGAGGACCTCCAGGGCTGCGACCTCGTCGTGATCCCGGGCGGGTTCTCCTACGGCGACTACCTGCGGGCCGGGGCGGTGGCGTCCCTGTCCCCCGTGATGTCCGCGGTCAAGCGCCATGCCGAAGCCGGAGGGCTCGTGCTCGGCATCTGCAATGGTTTCCAGATCCTTCTGGAGGCCGGGCTGCTTCCCGGGGCCATGCGACGCAACCAGAACCTCCGTTTCCAGTGCCGGGACGTCTTCCTGCGGGTCGAGCGCAATGACCTGCCGTTCACCCGTCACTTTGAGGTCGGTCAGATCCTGCGCATGCCCATCGCCCATGCAGAGGGGAACTACGAGGATTCGCACGAGAAGCTTGACCGGTTGGAAGCCGCCCGCCAGGTGGTCTTCCGCTACGTGGCTCCGGACGGCTCGCCCGCAGTATCGGGTGATCTGGGTGCTCAATGGAACCCGAACGGATCGGCCCGGGCGATCGCGGGCATCTGCAACGAGGGGGGGAACGTGCTGGGCATGATGCCCCACCCGGAGCGCTGCTCGGAGGAGATCCTGGGCAACACGGACGGGCTCGGTCTGTTCCAGAGCCTGGTCGAGTCGGGTGTCGGAGTTTTGCAGTGATGGTCCAGGAGCCGGAGGTCTCTCCGGAGATCGCCCGCACCCTCGGGGTGACCGCGGAGGAGTACGAGCGGCTGCAGAAGATCCTGGGGCGTGATCCGAACTGGACCGAGCTCGGCATCACCTCCGCCCTCTGGTCCGAGCACTGCTCGTACAAGTCCTCCAAGGTCTACCTCCGGGAGTTCCCCACCGAGGGGCCGCACGTGCTCCAGGGGCCGGGCGAGAACGCCGGGGTGGTGGATGTGGGCCATGACTGGGTAGCGGTCTTCAAGATGGAGTCCCACAACCATCCGAGCTACATCGAGCCCTACCAGGGATCGATGACCGGCGTCGGGGGCATCCTGCGCGACATCTTCACCATGGGGGCGCGCCCGATCGCCTGCATGGACTCCCTGCGCTTCGGGGAGATCGACGCGCCTCGCATGCGCTTCCTGATCGACGGCGTGGTCCGGGGCGTCGGCGACTATGGCAACTGCGTGGGCATCCCCACGGTCGGCGGCGAGACCGGGTTCCATCGCTGCTACAACGGCAATATCCTGGTCAACGCCTTCGCCCTCGGAGTCGCCAAGCGCGACCAGATCTTCAACGCCCGGGCGAGCGGCATGGGCAATCCGGTCCTCTATGTGGGCAGCCGGACCGGCCGCGACGGCATCCATGGGGCCACCATGGCCTCAGAGTCGTTCGATTCCGAGAGCGAGCAGAAGCGGCCAACCGTGCAGGTGGGCGATCCGTTCACCGAGAAGGTCCTCTTGGAGGCCTGCCTGGAGGCCATGCGCACCGGCGCGATCGTGGCCATCCAGGACATGGGCGCCGCCGGCCTGACCAGCTCCACCTTCGAGATGGCCGGCCGGGGCGGAACGGGCATGAGGCTCGACCTCGACAACGTGCCGCTGCGCCAGGCGGGGCTCACCCCCTACGAGATGATGCTCTCCGAGTCCCAGGAGCGCATGGTGCTTGTGGCGCAGAAAGGTCGGGAGGAGGAGCTCGTCCGCGTCTTCCAGCGCTGGGGCCTGGAGGTCGCGCACATCGGCGAGGTCACGGACACCGGCCGGGCCGTCCTTGAATGGCGGGGCTCGACCGTGGCCGACATGCCGATCCTTCCTCTCACCGAGGAGGCCCCTGTCTACCGCCGTCCCCTGGCGCCGCCGTCCGACCTGGAGCAGCGGCAGCGCGCCCCCGAGGTCGTCCAGCCCGAAGACCTCCGGGGGAGCCTCGAGCGGATGCTCGCCACCCCCGAGCTGGCCAGCAAGGAGTGGATCTGGACCCAGTACGACTGGTCGGTCCGGACGAACACCATGCAGGGACCGGGGGGCGACGCCGCGGTCCTGCTCCTCAAGGGGACGCCGATCGGGCTCGCCATGACCTCGGACGTAAACCCGGTCTATTGCTATCTCGACCCGAGACGGGGCGGCATGCAGGCTGTTGCCGAATCGGTGCGAAACCTGGCCTGCGTGGGGGCGGAGCCGGTCGGGCTCACCGACTGCCTGAATTTCGGCAACCCGGAGCGGCCCGAGATCTCCTGGCAGTTCCGCGAGGCGATCCTGGGCATGTCCGAGGCCTGCCGGGCACTGGGCGTGCCGGTCATCTCGGGCAATGTCTCTTTCTATAACGAGACCGAGGACCGCTCGATCTACCCGACTCCGACCGTCGGCATGGTGGGTGTCGTCCCGGTGATCTCAGGGGGGGCAAACCTGCCGACGTCCGCCTTCGCAAACCGTGGCGACCGGGTGGTGCTCCTGGGCCGCGACCGTTCCGAGCACGGCGGCGCCGCGTATCTGCGGCTCCTCCACGGCATCGAGCAGGGCCGTCCACCCGAGGTGGACCTGGACGCGGAGCTTCGCTTGGCGAAGCTGCTCCGGCACCTGATCCAGCAGGGGCACCTCCGCACCGCTCACGACCTCTCGGAGGGCGGTTTCCTGATCTCCCTTGCCGAGGCCTGCATGGGCCGGAGGATGGGCGTGACGGTCGAAGTCCCGATGGTGGGGGCCGACCTCTACTCCGAGACCCAGGCCCGGGCGATCGTGGCCTGCTCGCCCGCCGAGCTCGACCGGGTCCTGGAGGCGGCCGAGGAGATGGGGGTCCCCGCCGCCGAGATCGGCGAGACCGGCGGCGAGGACCTTGTCGTCAAGAGCGGGGGAGAGGCCCTGCGCGCCCCGGTGGCCGGGCTCCACGAGATCTGGTCCACGGCGCTGCCCAGGGCGCTAGGTCTGTAAACAGGTAGAATTTTCGCGCGGGCGTGACCGTTTAGAGCCTTGCATGTGCGGCATCTTCGGAATCGACGGCTGCGATGACGCGGCGAAGCTGACCTACCTGGGGCTCTACGCGCTCCAGCATCGGGGTCAGGAGAGCACCGGCATGGTCTCGTGGGACGGCCGGCAGCTCCACCTGGAGCGGGGGATGGGGCACGTCTCCGACGTGTTCAAGGAAGAGGTGATAGAGCGTCTGCCCGGCACCCGGGCGATCGGCCACACCCGCTACTCAACCGCCGGCTCCAGCGTCGTGGCCAATGCCCAGCCGATCGTCGTGAAGACTTCGATGGGACCGGTCGGGATCGTTCACAACGGCAACCTGACCAATCCAAATGAGATCCGCGAGCGGCTGGAGCAGGACGGCTCCATCTTCCAGACCACCAGTGATACGGAGGTGATCCTCCACCTGATGGCGCGCAAGCCGCGCAAGGACATGGTGGAGTCCTTCATGCTGGCTCTGGAGGAGGTGCGAGGTGCCTACTCGTTGCTCCTCAACACAGACAAGTGCCTGATCGCGGCGCGGGACCCGAACGGCTTCCGGCCGCTGATCCTGGGCGACCTGGATGGCTTCCCCTGCTTCGCGTCCGAGAGCTGCGCCTTCGACCTGCTGGGAGCGAGGCCGGTGCGAGAGCTGGAGCCTGGGGAGGTGATCGTCTCGCGGGACGGCAAGCTGGAGACCTTCCGGCTGTCGAAGACCTCGCCGCCAGCCCGCTGCATCTTCGAGCACGTCTACTTCGCCCGTCCGGACAGCAAGGTTTTTGGCGACGCGGTGTCGCAGTCCCGGCTGAAGATGGGGGCACGCCTGGCGCGGGAGGCGCCCGCGGCCGCCGACATCGTCGTGCCGGTCCCGGACAGCGGCCTCTTCGCGGCCATGGGGTACAGCCGCGAGTCGGGCCTGCCACTGGAGTTCGGCCTGGTGCGGAACCACTACGTGGGCCGGACCTTCATCGAGCCCAAGCAGTCGATCCGGAACTTCGGGGTGAAGATCAAGCTGAACCCGGTGCGGGATCTGCTGGAAGGCAAACGGGTGGTGCTGGTGGATGACTCGATCGTGCGGGGCACGACCTCGCGCAAGATCGTGGGCATGATCCGGGAGGGAGGCGCGGCCGAGGTTCACCTCCGCATCTCGGCGCCGCCGACCCAGTGGCCCTGCCACTACGGGATCGATACCCCCACGCGCGAGGAGCTGATTGCCGCGCACCACAGCATCGAGGAGATCCGCCAGTACATTGAGGCGGACAGCCTCGCCTACCTCTCCCTCGAAGGCATGCTCGCCTCCGTGAGCGGCCCTCCCGACAGCTACTGCACCGCCTGCTGGACCGGCGCCTATCCCGTCCCCAACGGCGACACCCGACAAGCTGAGCTCTTCCCGATCCGGGCGGAGTAGGCTCTCTCCTTTGGACATTCCAGAGTCCACCCCCGCCGTCAAGGCCTACCTCCTCGACCTCCAGGACCGCGTCTGCGCGGCCATCGAGGCGGAGGACGGCTCGGGGCTCTTCCAGGAGGAGTCGTGGGAGCGGGCGGAGGGGGGCGGCGGACGGTCTCGGGTTCTTTCGGGGGGTAAGGTCTTCGAGCAGGCAGGGGTGGGCTTCTCCCATGTCCATGGGCCAGGGCTGCCTCCTTCGGCCACGGCACAGCGGCCGGAGCTGGCCGGACGGAGCTTCGAGGCGCTCGGAGTTTCGGTTGTGTTTCACCCCTGGAACCCGTACGTCCCCACGACGCACATGAACGTCCGCTTCTTCCTTGCGGAGAAGCCCGGGCACGAGCCGGTCTGGTGGTTTGGCGGCGGGTTCGACCTCACCCCTTACTATGGGTTCGAGGAAGATGCAATCCACTGGCATACGATCTCGAAGGAAACCTGCGGGCCTTTCGGGCCGGACGTCTACCCGCGGCTCAAGCGCTGGTGCGACGAGTACTTCTTCCTCCGCCATCGCAACGAGCCGCGAGGCATCGGCGGGCTCTTCTTCGACGACCTCAACGAATGGGGGTTCGAGCGCTGCTTCGACCTCCTGCGCAGCGTCGGAGACCACTTCCTCCCCGCCTACCTCGCCATCCTCGATCGCCGACGGGACACCCCCTACGGCGAGCGCGAGCGCGACTTCCAACTCTACCGCCGGGGGCGCTACGTCGAATTCAACCTGGTCTGGGACCGCGGCACCCTGTTCGGGCTTCAATCCGGCGGACGGACCGAGTCGATCCTCATGTCCCTGCCGCCACTCGTCCGCTGGCGCTACAACTGGCAGCCCGAGCCGGGCACGCCCGAAGCGCGTCTCTATGAGGAGTTCCTCAAGCCCCGGGACTGGGCAGGCTAGCCTCCCTGCACACCAGCTCGAGCGGCTCCTCGTGGACGAAGTCGAGCCGGTGGAGGCGCCGGTTCATCTCGAGGATACCCGGGGGCGTGCCCACGATCGTGCCGCGGGCCTTGTAGACATAGTCGTGGACCGGGGTGAACAGCTCGATCCCCTTGGCGCCGGGATGGCGCTCTTCCTTCTCGAGGTCGATGCAGGCGATCCCGTCCGGCAGGTCCGAGTTGAGGGCGTCGTGGATCTTCGCCCCGATCTCGGGGTTGTACGCCTCGGCCTTGAACCCAAAGCGTCCCTCCACCACCTCGCGGACCGCTTCCATCCGAAGGTCTTTCTGCTGGCGGATGGCCTGCGCGAGCTCCCGGGCATGATCCGCTGACGTGAAGACGAGGTGATGAGTCTGGGCGTGGAGGAACTCCAGGATGCGGTCCGTGAACGACTCCGAGGCCAGGCGCAGCTCCGAGCCGCGGATCACCTCGCCCGGATGGTCTTTCAAGAGGAGCTCCAGCGCGTCCTCCGATCCCTCGATCACCAGCTCGTACCAACGCATCGGACCTCCTAGAAGAAGACCCAGGTCACCACGAGGAACACGGGAAGCAGGAACGGGACCACGTAGCGGAGGATGTAGCCGAAGAACGAAGGCATCTCGACCCCGGACTCCTCGGCGATCGACTTGACCATGAAGTTCGGCGCGTTGCCGAGGTAGGTGTTGGCCCCCATGAACACCGCGCCGGTGGAGATTGCCGCCAGGTACTTCGGGCTCTCCGCGATGAGCTGCTGGATCGCCTCGCGCTCGGGCATGCCGGGGTGGAACCGCCCCAGGGCGGTGGTCAGGAAAGTCAGGTAGGTGGGCGCGTTGTCCAGGAAGGACGAGAGCACGCCCGTGGCCCAGAAGAACTGGGCCGGGGTCTGGACGGCGCGGATCAACCCGGCCATGGCACCGCTCTCCCCGACCCGCAGCATGGCGAGCACAGGGATGATCGTGGCGAAGATGGCCGCGAACAGGATCGCCACCTCCCGGATCGGACCCCAGGTGTAGCCGTTCTTCTCGTGGGTGCTCTGGCTGGTGCTGAACCAGGAGCCCAGAAGCAGTGCCACGAGCACGGCGTCGCGCGCCAGGTTCTGGATCCCGACGTGGACTCCCAGGACAGTCACCTCGCCGGGGTGCCAGACGCCCGAGGCGATCACCGCCGCGAGCACTCCCGCCAAGAAGAGGATGTTGTGTCCCCCCTCGATCCCCAGGCGCTCCCGCGTCTCCGGAGTCCAGGACCGCACCTGCGGCTCCTCCCTCCGCCAGAGCAGCGAGTCCAGCCCGAAAAAGATGCCGAGCACCAGGACCGAGACGAGGAGCATCTCGGTCCCCAAATTGAAGGTCCAGAAGAACGGCACCCCGCGCAGGAAGCCGAGGAACAGGGGTGGATCGCCCAGGGGGGTCAGGGAGCCGCCGATGTTGGCCACCAGGAACATGAAGAAGACGACGGTGTGCGTCTTGTACCGCCGGTGGGCGTTGGCGCGCAGCAGCGGACGGATCAGGACCATGGCGGCCCCAGTGGTCCCGATCCACGAGGCCAGGAACGTGCCCACCGCCAGGATCGCGGCGTTCACTCCCGGCGTGCCGCGGAGCGATCCTCGGACGTAAATCCCGCCGCCGATGGTGAACAGGGTCCCGAGCAGGATCAGGAAGGGCAGGTAGTCCGCCAAGGCCACGTGCAGGATCTCGTGGACCGCCTCGTCCCGGTAGGCCCAGACGAAGGGAACGGTCAGCAGCAGCCCCCAGAGCAGGGAGATCTTGGGGTACTGATGGTGCCAGTACTGTGGGGCGAGCAGCGGGAAGAGCGCGATCGAGAGCAGGATGCCCGCGAACGGGATGGCGCTCCATAAGGGGAGCTGCGTTCCTAGATCCACCCCGTTCATGCCGGCGGGATTGTATCCGAGACCAGAGTAGCTCGTTGGAAGCTCCTGTGGTAACGATCCGCCGATCCATCCGCCCAAGGTGAGTGTCGGGAAACCGTCGGTGTTATCGTAGATGTTGGCGATCCCCGATCGACTTTGACAGTCCGTCGTAACTTTTCAGGAGAACCCAGAGATGTCTGAGCCCATGACCCCGCCTCCAGTGCCCGGCAAGAAGAAGATGAGCCCCCTCGGATGGGTGGCGATCGGCTGCGGCGCCATTGCGATCGTCGGCATCCTCGTCCTCGGCGGCCTCGCCTTCATGGGCGGCCGGTTCATCAAGAAGACAGCCGACAAGATGGAGAAGAATCCGACCCTTGCCGCAGCCGAGCTGATGGTCCGGGCCAACCCCGAGCTCGAGGTGGTCGAGTCCGACTCGGACGAGGGCACCCTCACCATCAAGAACACCAAGACCGGCGAAGTGATCACGATGAACGCCAAGGACATCGAGGAAGGCAAGCTCACCTTCACCACCAAGGAGGGGACGACCACCTTCGACGGCTCCAGTACCGGCGACGGCGGCGACGGCGGCACGCTCAAGGTGACCACCGACAAGGGCGAGGAGGCCGTGTTCGGAACCAGCGCCGGCGCGCCCAAGAACCTCCCCTCCTGGGTGCCGACCTACGCGGGCGCCACGATCGAGGGCTCCTACGACGCCACCACGGCCGAGGGCCGGAGCGCCATGTTCACCCTCAAGTCCACCGACTCGGTCGACCAGGTGGCGGAATTCTACAAGTCCAAGCTCGAGGGGGCCGGTCTGAAGGTGGAGCGGAGCTCGTACGAGACGGACGGCCAGAAGACAATCATGCTCGTCGGCAAGACGGACGATGAGAAGCGCAACGTCAACGTGACCGTCGGCAGCGGCAGCGGCCAGACCGAGGCGCTCGTCAACTTCAACGAGAAGAACTGACGCTTCTCCGGGATGGCAAGGGGAGGGGATTCCCTCCCCCTGCCTCACTTAGACGCGCTCGCCTTCCGCTCCCCGATCCATCTCTCCACGTTCTTCTCCAGCACCGTCAACGGGATTGACCCGCTGCCGAGCACCACGTCGTGGAAGGCGCGGACGTCGAAGGCGGTGCCCAGCTCCTTCTCGGCGCGGCGGCGCATCTCCTTGATCTTCAGCTCCCCCATCTTGTAGGCGAGGGCCTGGCCGGGCCAGGAGATGTAGCGGTCGATCTCCGTCTCCACCTCGTGGAGGGGGAGGGCGGTGCGCGTGGCCAGGTAGTCGATGGCCTGCTGACGGGTCCAGCCCATCGCGTGCATGCCCGTGTCCACCACCAGGCGGCAGGCGCGCCACATCTCGTAGGTCAGGCGGCCGAAGTTGCTGTAGGGATCAGTGTAGAAGCCGGCCTCCAGGCCCAGCCACTCCGAGTAGAGGCCCCAGCCTTCTCCAAATGCCGAGAGGTAGTTGAAGCGGCGGAAGTTCGGCAGGTCCTCCAGCTCCTTGTTGAGGGCAATCTGGAGGTGGTGGCCCGGCACGGCTTCGTGCAGGGTGAGCGCCTCCAGGTTGTAGAGCGGCCGGACCTCCAGCTTGTAGGTGTTGACCCAGTAGATCCCCGGCTGGGTGCTGCCCTCCG
The DNA here is from genome assembly GCA_035556715.1 of Thermoanaerobaculia bacterium. GTDB lineage: Bacteria > Acidobacteriota > Thermoanaerobaculia > Multivoradales > UBA5704 > DATMER01. Next base: position 7,491 of record DATMER010000010.1, on the reverse strand, counting down.
GCGAGCCCACGTAGCGGCCGGACGTGTACTTGGGCGCGATGTGGGCCGGCACGGGTTGCACTGTGTAGGGGACGCGCGGCAGCCGTCCGAACAGGGCCGGGAGCTTGCCGTCCATCTTCTTGGCGATCCAGGCCGCCTCCTTGAGGAGCTGGTCGGGGGTCTTGGCGTAGAAGCGCGGGTCCTTGCGGAGGAACTCCAGGAACGCGGCGAAGTCGCCCTGGAAGCCGGTCTTGCGGATGACCTCGCGCATCTCCTTGTCGATCCTCTCCACCTCGGCGAGGCCGATCTTGTGGATCTCCTCGGGGGAGAGGTCGAGCGTCGTGAAGCTCCGGACCTGCTGGGCGTAGAAGGCGCGGCCGTCCGGCAGCTCCGAGGCGCCGATGGTGGTGCGGGCCTTGGGCAGGTACTCCTTCTGGAAGAAGTCTAGGAAAGCCTTGTAGCCCGTGACCGCCCCCTGCATCACGGCCTCCCTTCCGGCCTGGCGCAGCCGCTCCCGCTCCGCTTCGGGCACCGTCGACGGAAAGCTCTCGAACGGTTTCCAGAAGACGCTCTTCTCCGGCGCGTCCACGACGAGGGCGGAGATCGTCTTGTCGTAGCCGTCGAGCGTGGCCCGGGGGATGGTCATGCCCCTCTTGAGGCCGGTCCGCATCAGCTCGATCTGCTGGCCCACGTAGCGCGGCCAGGCACGCAGCCGGGCCATGTAGTTCTCGTAGTCCTTGACCGTGAAGAGCGGCACGTCCGTGGGAAGCTGCGAGAAGTCGCTGTGGAATCCCGAGTCGGCGTTGAACGGCATCTGCCAGGCCCCGAGCTCGTAATCCCGGATCGTGTCCTCGAGCTGGCGCTGGAGCATTTCGGCGCTGACCTGGTCCGCTGCGGGGAGCTTGGAACGGTCGATCCTGCCGAGCTCGGCGAGGAACTTCCGGGCGGCGGCCGTCTGCCGCTCCAGGTCGGCCGGGGTGACCTCCTCCAGGCGGTCGTTGTACTCGTGGCGGCCGACGTTGGTCGCGAAGCGCGGCCTCTCCTTGAGCCAGTACTCCCACTCCCTGTCGAAGAGGTCGTGGAGGCGGGCCGATTCATCCGAGACGGGGTCATTCGCGGGAGCGTCTATCCCGGCCATCCCCGCCGAGACTGCCGGGATGGCGAGAAGCGCGAGCGTCAGGGGCAGGAGGATTTTCATGCGCCGGAGTCTAGCAGTAGGATCTGCCCGCCATGCTCAGCCCATCCCCGTCCGCCGCCCCCGCCCTCCAGGCCTTCCGCGCCGTGCCGCGGACCGGAGTCGTCTACGTCACGAAAGAGGCCATGGCCCGGGGCTACCGGACCGGCGACCCCGGGTGGTCCAACCTCGGCCAGGGCCAGCCCGAGACCGGCGCGCTTCCGGGCGCACCGCCGCGGGTAACCTCGCTGTCGATCGACCCGGCCGATCACTACTACGCGCCGGTGGCGGGGGTCCCGGAGCTGCGCGAAGCGGTGGCCGCGCTCTACAACCATCTCTACCGCAAGGGGATGCGGTCGCAGTACACGGCGGAGAACGTGGCGATCTCGGGCGGCGGCCGGGCGGCCCTCACGCGGGCCGTGGCCTCCCTCGACCAGGTCAACCTCGGGCACTTCCTGCCGGACTACACGGCCTACGAGGAGCTGCTCGACATCTTCCGCCTGGTGACGGCGATCCCGATCCTGCTGCGCCGGGAGCAGGGCTACACCTTCTCGGCCGAGGACCTGCGGCGGGAGGTGGTCGGCCGCGGCCTCTCCGTGCTGCTCTTCTCGAACCCCTGCAACCCCATGGGCAAGCTGGTCTCCGGCCACGAGCTGGCCGAGTGGATCGACGTGGGCCGAGAGCTCGATTGCACCCTGCTGATCGACGAGTTCTACTCCCACTACGTCTGGGACGCGGGGGAGGGGGAGCCCGGCCCGACCGTGAGCGCCGCCCGCTATGTGGAGGACGTGGACCGCGACCCTGTCGTCATCGTGGACGGCCTGACCAAGAACTGGCGCTATCCGGGCTGGCGGGTGACCTGGACGCTGGGTCCGCGCTCGGTGATCGAGGCCATTGAAAGCGCGGGCTCGTTCCTGGACGGCGGCGGCTCGCGCCCTCAGCAGCGGGCGGCGGTGGAGCTGATGAATCCGGACTTGGTGACCGCGGAGTCCCGGGCCATCCGGGAGACCTTTCTGCCGAAGCGGGAGCTGATCCTCCGCCGTGCGAGGGAGCTGGGGATGCGGGTCCATCCCGAGCCCGCCGGCACCTTCTACGCCTTCGTCTCGGTGAGAGACCTCCCCGAGCCTATCTCGGACGGCATGGCCTTCTTCCGCGCCGCCCTGGAGCACAAGGTGATCTGCGTGCCCGGCGTCTTCTTCGACGTCAACCCCGGCCGCCGCCGCGCCCAGCGCTTCTCCCGCTTCCACCAGCACGTCCGCCTCTCCTTCGGCCCGAGCCTGGACGAAGTGAGCCGGGGGTTGGACCGGCTGGAGGAGATGATCCGCGGGTATCAGGGGTAGGGGATTCGCCCCACCCCAGGGTGGGGCCGGACACCCGCGGGTGAAAGCTCCTTACCCGCTGGTGAGACGGGCTTCCCCGCTATACTGATGGTGAGAGGAGGGCCTGCCATGTACTGCCCAGAATGCGGTAGCGAGTACAGAGAAGGCTTCTACGTTTGCGTGGACTGCGAAGTCCCCCTGACGGACACTCCTCCGATTCCCGAGGAGCATCCGGACCTCAACCTCGTCACGGTGCTGGACGGTGCTGATCCTGGGGCCATCGCCCTGGCGGAATCCCTGCTCATGGAACAGAAGATCCCGTACGTCAAGAAGGGCGACCAGCTCCAGGAGCTCTTCGGCCGTATCGGAGGTGTCAACCCGGTCGTCGGCCCGGTCCTGATCCAGGTCCCCGAAGAGCACGCGGAAGCTGCCCGCGACGTGCTGGGCGACCTGCGCGAGGGGATTCTGGAGCCCTTCGACGACCTCCCGGCCGCTCCGGGCTAAACCCGCGGGCGTGCCCGTTCGTAAGAGAGCGCATGAAGATCCTGACCGCCACCCTCCTCGTCCTTTCCCTGTCCTCCGCGCCGGCCTCGGCCTGCACCACGTTCTGCCTGCGCGACGGCGGGCGGATCGTGTTCGGCAAGAACTATGACTGGTCTGTCGGGGACGGCATGCTGGTCGTCAACAAGCGGGGCGTGGCCCGGAAGGCCGACGCCATGGACGATCCGAAGCCGGCGAGCTGGGTGTCCCGCTATGGCAGCGTGACCTTCAACCAGTACGGCCGCGACTTCCCCTCGGGCGGCATCAACGAGAAGGGGCTCACCATCGAGCTGATGTGGCTCGACGGCAGCGAGTACCCGGCGGCGGACGCCCGGCCGGCCGTGGACGTCCTGCAGTGGATCCAGTACCACCTCGACAACCACGCCACGGTCGAGGAGGCCCTCCAGGCCGACAAGGCTCTGCGGATCACCGGCGACGCGCCCCTCCACTACCTGGTCGCCGACCGCAAGGGGCAGGTCGCCACGGTGGAGTACCTGGACGGACGGCTGGTGGCCCACACCGGGCAGAAGCTCCCGGTGGCGGCGCTCGCCAACAGCACCTATGCCGAGTCGCTGCGCGGCGGACAGACGGAGGGGCGCTCGTCCCTCGCCCGCTTTGGCCGCGCGGCCGAAAGAGTCCGCGGGTTCCAGGCGAAGGGGACCGATGCTGTCCGCTATGCCTTCGACACCCTCGACCAGGTCGCGCAGCCGGGCTACACCCAGTGGAGCATCGTCTACGAGGTGGACAGGGGACGGGTCCACTTCCGCACCCGCGACCGCCGGAAGGTCCGCAGCCTGGATCTGAAGGACGTGGACTTCTCCTGCTCCACGCCGGTGCGGGTGCTGGACCTGGACGCCGACATCGAAGGCGACGTGGCACGCCGCCTCGTCCCCTACACGCGGGAGCTGAACCGGGAGCTGGTGACGGCCGCGTTCCGCAAGACGGAGTTCCTCGCGGATGTCCCGGCGGCCGAGCTCGAGCGCGTGGTGCGCTACCCCGAAGCGGCCTCCTGCCGGCGCTAGGAATCGGATCAAAAAGAGTTGGCCCGGCGGATGCGGTTCGCATCGGCCGGGCCAGGTCATGACTGCACTTGCACAATCCCAGAAGATTCAGGCTGGCAAGCCTCCACCCGGGCGATCTTCGCGGTCGTTCTGCTCAGCTCCCTTTTGCTTCCAGGCTCTGAGATAATGAAACCACACGCGTCCAGCCGGAACAAGACGAGGAGCTCTATCGATGCGATCGGATTCTCCTATGGATAAGCTCGACGGGCTCTCGATCCGGGATCTGCGCGCGGTGGCCGCTCTCGCGGAGAGGCTCCACTTCGGCAAAGCCGCGGACGACCTGTCGATCACCCAGCCCTCTCTGAGCGCGGCGGTGAAGAAGGTCGAGGAGGCGGTGGGAGAGCGCCTGTTCGAGCGCACCTCCCGCCACGTGTCGCTGACGGCGGCCGGGCAACTGGCCGTGCGGCGCGTCCGCTCGATGCTGGAGGAGCTCTCCGGCATCGGGCAGGGGAAGGCTTGCGGGGAGTGCCTGGTGGGCCGCTTCCGGCTCGGGCTGGTCCCCACGATCGGGCCCTATTACGCCCCCCGGTTCCTCGGCGCGCTCCGGGCGCGCTATCCGAAGCTCGAGCTGGTGCTGACGGAGGCGATGACGGAGTCGCTGCTCCAGATGCTGCGCCAGAGGCTGCTGGATGCGGCCGTCGTCTGCCTGCCGTCGGGAGAGTGGGGCGTGACCGAGACCCCTCTCCTGCGCGAGCCGTTCCTGCTGGCGGTGCCTTCGAATCACCCGCTCGCCGGGGAGCCGGAGGTCACCCTGGGCCAGATCGAGCCCGGGGAGATGCTTCTGATGGAGCGGGGGCATTGTCTTCGGGAACAGGCATTGGAGACCTGCGGGACGACCCCGGACTCCGCCCTGAACCCGGTGCAGGCGGCGAGCCTCGAGACACTGCGGCACCTGGTAGCCGCGGGGAGCGGGTGCGCCCTGCTCCCCCAGATGACGGTCGCGGCGGGCCTGGACTGCTCGGGCCTCGTGCGCTACGTTCCCTTCCGCGAGCCCGCGCCAGGGCGGACCATCGGCTTCGTCTTCCATGACCGGTGCGCGCGGCTGGAGGACGCGGTCGAGCTGGCCGGCTTCCTGGCAGGGCTGTCCGCTTCGTCGCGAACGTGAAATGAGGGAAATCCGGGCCGGCCCGCCCCTGTTCCAGGGGTAGAGGTGCGGGTTCTCCGGCGTGGAACCTGCAGGATCTTGAGACCATGACCCAGACCTTCCGAAAGCTTGCCCGACCTCTGGCCCTCGCGGCCGTTTTGACCGGCTGCCAGGGGGACGAGGAGGCCCCACGGCAAGAACTCGCTCCCGCGGTCGAGGCCGTGCCCGCCCGGCGCGGCACCCTGCCCCTCGAAGAGCGGCTGAACGGCGTGGTCAAGGCCGACAACCAGGTCGCCGTACGGGCCGAGATCGAAGCTCCCATACTCGAAGTCCTGGTGCGCAACGGCGAGGCCGTGCAACAGGGCCAGCCCCTCGTGCGGCTGAATGGGGACACCCTCCGCGATCAGCTCCGGCAGGCCGAGGCGAGCGTGCGCCTGGCCCAGGCTTCCGCCCAGCAGGCGCGGGCACAGGTGGCCGAGGTGGAGGCGCAGGTGGTCCGCACCCGCGTCCTCGCCCGGGAGAAGCTGGTGAGCGAGATGATGCTGGAGACCCAAGAGGCCCAGTTCGCCTCGGCCAAGGCCGGCGCCGCCCAGGCCGACGCCGTCGTGGAGCAGGCCCGCGCCACCGTGCAGGAGCGCCGCTCCGCCCTCGACAGGACCGTGGTCCGGGCGCCGGTGGCCGGCCGCGTCGGCCAGAGGAACGCCGAGGTCGGGATGCTGGCCGGTCCCGGCGCCGTGCTCTTCCTCCTGGGCGACTTGAGCGACCTGGTGGTGGAGGTGCCCCTGACCGAGGAGATGCTCGGCTATGTCCGGACGGGCCAGCCCGTCCGCATCGGCTCGCCGGCCTTCGGTGGAAACCCGGTCTCCGCGACGCTCACCCGCATCTCCCCGTTCCTCGAAGCGAGCAGCTTCAGCACCGTGGGGGAGATCGATGTGGCCAACGAAGCGGGACGGCTGCGGCCCGGCATGTTCGTCACGGTCGACGTGCTCTATGGCCAGAGCGCGCAGGCCACTTTGGTGCCGGCGAGCGCCCTGTGGGAGGACCCGCGCTCCGGGGTCAGGGGCATCTATGTGGCCGGCGGCCCGGCGATGGTTCAGAGCTCTTCGTCCGAGATCCCCGCGGAGCCGCGCCCCGTGCAGCTCCGGCCGGTGGAGGTGATCGCCGAAGGGCGGGCCCAGGTGGGCGTCCGCGGCGTCCGGCCCGGAGAGTGGGTCGTCATCGTGGGCCAGAACCTGCTCTCGGGTAACGAAAGTGCGACGGCGCGGGTCCGTCCCACCACCTGGGACCGCGTGCTCCGCCTCCAGGGTCTGCAGCGCGAGGATCTCCTGGAGGCTTACATGGACAAGCAGCAACGGCTGGCGCGCGAGCGCGGCACCGAGCCGCCGCCGAGCGAGGAGTTCCTGAAGAGCGGCGGCCCGCCGGCGGCGCCCCGGGAAGGAGGCTGATTGGCTGGCATCACCGCCCTGTCGATCCGGAGGCCCGTGGCAACGGCCATGGCCTTTCTCATCCTCATCGTGGTGGGCATTGTGGCCCTCCGCAGCCTGCCCGTGGACCTCCTGCCCGAGATCGAGTTCACCCAGCTCACCGTCCGTATCCAGTACCCGAACGTCGGTCCGCAGGAGATCGAGGAGATCATCACCGATCCCATCGAGAACGCGGTATCGGGGCTGCCCAACCTGGAGCGGATCACTTCGGAGTCGGAGGAGGGATCGAGCCGGGTGCGCCTGGAGTTTTCGCGCGGCACCAACGTGGACGAGGCCGCCAACGACCTGCGGGCGGCTCTCGACCAGCTCCGCGACGACCTGCCGGTCGAAGCCGAGCCGCCCGAGATCCTGAAGCTCGACCTGGACCGCGTGGAGGTGGTGAGCATCGCCGCCACCTCGACCCGCGATCTCCAGTCGCTCACGCGCATCCTCGAAGAGGAGCTGGCGCGCCGTTTCGAGCAGATTCCCGGCGTGGGCGCCATCGAGGTCCGCGGGGGCGTCTACCGGGAGATCCGCGTCGAGCTCGACCGCGACCGTTTGAAGGGCGCCGGGCTCACCGCCCTCGACGTACAGGCGGCCCTGCGCGCGGAGAACGTCACTCTGCCGGGCGGCAACGTCAAGAGCGGGTTCAGCGATCTCTACGTCCGCGGCCGGGGGGAGTACCGGTCGGTGGACCAGATCGCGCGCACCACGATCGCCGAGGTCGGGGGCAAGCCGATCCGGGTGCAGGACGTGGCCCTGGTGCGCGACGGCTACGAGGATCTGCGCAACATGACGGAGATCAACGGCGTGCCCTCGGTGGGCCTGGGCATCCAGAAGCAGAGCGGCGCCAACACCGTGGCCGTGGCCG
>DATMER010000009.1:0-71445 GCA_035556715.1 Thermoanaerobaculia bacterium | reverse complement strand
GATCTTCTTGAGCTAAAGCTCGATCTCTTGCATGGTGGTACGCAGATTGCCACAACTTCCCAAAAGGTGGATGCCACAGAGCTTAGGCGCTGGTCAACAGTTAGAAAGGCTCATCCGTTAGACCCGGCCTCCAGCACCACTCGAGACCCAACTCTGGTCGACCCTGTTCAACCAATGGGGCTATCATTTGATCCTGGTAAGCTTCCAGAAGGCGAGGACAAGTTTTTCCTCCAAATCACTATGTCCTTATCAAGATTCTCCAGATAACACCCAGATGAGGTCAAAGCTCGAACACAAATGGCGCCTAACCACCCCCTGCACCGGACGGCTGGGCTCGCGCCCATCCGCTGGTGAGGGGGCACAGCGTTGGGCGGCCAGGCAGACGGCGCTGGCGTCTTAAGCATCCTCCAGCTAGAAAGAGAGAGTGGGTTGACACTCAGTCGACACAGACTCACAGTCGCTCTTGTGCTCGCTGCGGCGATAGCATGGCTCCTGTACGTTGTGGTGGCCGCCCAGCGCAACGCCCCAGAGTTCCTAAGCCTTCTGATCGGCCTCGGCAACCCCCTGCCGACTGTCAGTCGCTCCTTCTTCTTGTCGTACCGATGGTGGTGGCTCGTCCCCGTTCTCTTCGCACTCCTCGCGATCGACGTGGCCAGACGACCAGATCCACCGCCGCGCTACTTTGCCATTGTGCTAGCGGCCACGCTTCTATCCGCCTTCGCCCTACAAGCATGGATGCTCGAAGCTGTCTATCAACCCATGAACACAATCCTCGAGGCGATTCGCTAACGACGTGCGACTCGCCACCTACAGGAGAGCGCCCTCCGAAGCCCCAAGACGTTCTGCGACAAGGATGAGTTGAGAGATGATACTTGAAGCCAGGCCAATCAGTATCTTCACCCGAAAGTTCAGCATCGAAGCCGAAGGACAAAAGATCGCATTGCTCGACTCCTCGATCTGGAGGGTGGCTGGCGCGATCTCGATAGGGCGCCAGAACTATCAACTTTACCGTGAGGGCCTAATGAGCGGGGCCTTTTTACTAGAGAACGAAGGACAGGTTGTCGCACGCGCCATCAAGCCTAGCGCCTTCAGTTCCCAGTTTGATCTAGAGTTCCGTGGCCGTCGCTACTCTTTGACACGCGCCTCCGTCTTCGGAAGAGGCTTCGCTGTCTTCCAGGGTGAAGTAGTCGTTGGCAGTATTCATCCCGCCGGTATGTTCATTCGGAGAACCATCATTGACCTACCGCCCGATTGGTCTATTCCTTTTCAGGTGTTCGTCTTCTGGTTGGTATTGGTGGTCTGGAAGAGGGCTTCAGCCGCCACGGCTACCGGGTTAACGGGAACTTAGTTGAAGTGTCGTTCGCCTTTTACAGGAGGCGCCGTCCTGCCGCTCCTCTCCCCCAGGAGAAGATCGCGTTTTTTCGGGAAAGGCCAAAGGCTGCACACTGAGTTGGGAAGGCCCGAGGAACTTCTGGACAACTCCACTCCCGCACCAAGCGCAAAGCCGCAACGCTGACAGTGAAAGCCACCAGCGTGAAAGCGACGCAGTCGCTCGAAGATCAGGTTCAGGCGGCGCTCACGTGGCTGAAAAGCCATAGCACCAAGGCCACCCTCGACGGCATGGCGCGCTATGCCATCCCTTCGGACCATGCCTACGGCGTTGCGATGAAAGACATCAAGGCTCTCGGCAAGATGCTCGGGCGCAACCACGCACTCGCCGTCGCGCTCTGGGCCACAGGCGTGTACGAGGCGCGTATGCTCACGTCCTTCGTCGCCGATCCGGAGCAGCTCACGCCCGCGCAGATGGATCGCTGGTGCAAGGACTTTGACAACTGGGCATTCTGCGACGCGATGAGCTTCAACCTCTTTGACCGCACGCCGCACGCCTGGGCCAAGGTCACGCAATGGAGCAACAGTCGCAACGAGTTCGGGAAGCGCACGGCTTTTGCGCTGCTGTGGAGTCTCACCGTGCATGACAAGGTTGCCGGCGACGAACTGTTTATCCAGGGCCTCGCCCTCATCGAACGCGAAGCCGGCGACGAACGCAACTTCGTCAAGAAGGCAATCAACATGGCCCTGCGCGCGATCGGCAAACGCAATCGCGCTCTCAATTCCGCTGCCTTGGTGGTGGCGCGGCGCCTGGCGAGCTCGGAGGATGCTACGGCAAGGTGGGTGGGGAAGGATGCGCTCCGGGAACTTACGAGCCCTGGCGTGACGAAGCGGCTCAAGGCTTGAGACGCTCACGTGGATGAAGGCGGAGGGTCCCGTCGAGCCCGTGTAGCACTGTATACTCTGTCCTATACCTGACGGAGGCCAAAATCGTGGAAGCCGAGATCCGAAGTGGTCCTGCTGAGACCTCAATGCGTCCCCTGTGGCATGCAGTCGCGGCGCTCGCCGCAATCCTTCCGGCGGCCGGTGCTGCGCTCGCCACACGAGGGGTCATCAATGCCTTCAGCGAAATGGCAGAAACCGGCAGTGGAGGCATCGGGACGGCCTCAATCGGTATTTATGAGGCGAATCGCCCTTTGATTGTCGCTCTCGTGGCAGCCACTGTCCTCGCAGGCGTGCTCTCCGTGGCCGCGCTCCGCGCGCGGCACCGGGCTGAGGTATTTCCGGGGCTTTGGGTTTCTCTTCCGGCCCCTATCCTGGCCTGCATCCCGGGCCTCCTCCTCTGGACGGCTGAAGGCTTCATCATCGATGTGCTTGCCGATCGCGTCACCGGATCTGTCGGGGACGTTTCACAACGCCTCAGCAGTCTCTTGATTGCAAGCTTCGGGGCCGGGGTTCTCGCCGCTCTGATTGCGGTTACGGGCTTCATCATCTCGCTGGCGCGCAGGCGATCCGCTGATGCCACTTTGACGCCGGCAGCCGTCTGGGTAGCCATGACGGTGCTTCTGCTCGGTCTCGCGGCAATGTTCTACGCGCGCTCCTCGTACCTGTATCAGGCCGGTCAAACAGGGCAACTGTAAAGAAAAAGGGGAGCCCGGGCGGGCTCCCCTTCCCTCAGCCGCGAGAACGGCCGCTCTTACTTTTCGTACAGCTTCGCCACCGGGACGATCTCGATCGAGGTCGGCTTGACCGGGATTGCCTGGATGGCCTTGTCGGCTTCGGTGACGTCGGCCGGGACCTGGCTGTTGTAGGTCTTCGGGCTCGGCGCGTCCTTCTGGAGCGCCTCCTTGACCTGCGCCGCGTTGCTGGTGACGAGCACCGCGTCGTAGTTGTCCAGGCTCAGGTACTTCTTCACCGCAGCGTTCACCTGCTCGACCGTCATCGCCCGCAGGCGCTTGTCGGCCTCGTCGATGAAGTACGGCGTGCCGTAGAGCTCGCTGTCCATGTGGAAGCCGAGCCGGTCGGGGAGGCTCTGCGCCCAGAGCTTGGTGTAGTTGAGGAGGAAATCGCGGACGAGCTCGAACTCCGCCTTCGTCAGCCCCTGGTCCCTCAGCCGCTGGACCTCGTAGAGACCGGCGCGCAGGGCGAAGTGGGCGTCCGCCGGCACGACCGGCCGGATCCAGACGGAGAAGTACTGCTGCCGGCGCGGCACGCTCGGCGCCGGGGTGGTGGAGAAGGGGGCGCCGGCGTAGTACTCGATGTAAGAGTAATCGCCGTAGTTGAGACCGCGAGCCCCGCGGAGCTGCTGCATGAGCCGTCCGTGGAAGGTGCGGTGCTCGCCCAGGTAGCTGTTCGCCACCATGAGCGGGAAGTAGTCCGCGTCGGCGCGGGTGACCGGGAGCGGGAAGCCGAGATGGATGCCCACCGAGGCGGTTTCCTTCTCCACCAGGGTGTAGTTCCGGCCCTGGACCCTGGGCGCCGCCGGCAGTGTCGTGCGGCCCGGCTGACCTTTGGGCAGAGCCCCCAGGTCCTTCTGCAGCTTCTCGGGGAAGCCCTTCGGGTAGCCGCCGGCCACGCCGAGCATCAGGTTCGCCTGGGTGTAATTGTCGCGGTAGAACTTCCGGACGTCGTCGAGCGTGATGCCCTTGAGCCCCTCGACGGTGCCCGCGGACGGGTGGCCGTAGGGGTGCCCCTCCCAGAGCTCCGTCTGGAGCGTCTCGAGGCCGAGCATCTCGTCGTTGCTCGTGAGCGTGTTGGTCAGGAAGGATTGGAGCTGGTCCTTGTTGCGCTGGAAATCCTGCTCGGAGAACGCGGGCTGGAGGAGGACCTCCTGGAGGAGCGCCGCGTACTCGTTCAGCTTGTCGCGGTGGACCAGGCCGGAGAAGACCGTGACCTCGCGGTCGCCCCCCGTGGCGATGGCGGCCGCCATGGGGTAGAGCGCCTCGAGCAGCTCGGTGTAGGAGCGCTTCTGCGTAGAGGCCTCCCCAACCATGGAGGCGGTGAGGGCGGCTAGGCCCTCCTTGCCCTTGGGATCGTGGATGGAGCCGACGTCGAACATCAGGCGGATGGCGACGAGCGGCGACTCGCTCGGCAGGGCGACCACGTGGATGCCCGAGGCCGTAGCCGGCAGTTGAGCGCCCGCGGCGCCGGCCAGGGAGAGCGCGAGCACCAGGGCCGCCGCGGCGATTCTCTTGCGATCAGTCATGGTTGCCTCCCTGGGTCCCACCGGCCGCGGGCTGCTCCGTCGCCTTATGCGAAAGGGTGACGAAGGTCTCGTTCTGCTGCCGGAAGATCTCGCGGGCGACCCGCTGGATGTCGGCCGGCGTGACCTTCTCGTACTGCTTGTAGAGACGGTTGATGGCGCCCAGGTCGCCGGCCGTCGCGATGGCGTTGGCGGCCTGGTTGGCGACCGCGTCGGGCGTGTCGAGCCCCAGGGCGAAGGCGTAGCGGAGGTGCGACTTGATGCGGTCGAGACGCTTCGGGTCCGCCGGCTTCTGGGCGAGCTCCGCCACGTAGCGGTCGACGGTCTCCTTCACCTTCGGAACCAGGTCCTCGGACTTGACCCGGGCGAAGTACATGAAGAGGTACGGGTCGCGGTGGAAATCCGCGTCCCCCTGGATGAAGTCGACCCACTGCTTCTCCACCACCAGCTCCTGGTAGAGGGGAGCGGAGTCGCTGAACAGGAGCTGCCCGATGAGGCCGAGGGCGGCCGAGTCGGTGTTGTCGGTGCTGAAGGCGGGCATGCGGTAGGCGGCCATGAAGTAGGGCCGGGTCGGGCTGGGCCAGTCGATGTGCGCCTTCTTGGCCTCGGTCTGCGGCGGCTCGGCTTCGACCTTGGGCGCCTGGTAACCCTTCTTCCAGTCGCCGTAGTACTGCTTCGCCATGGCGAAGACCTTGTCGGGCTGGGCGTCACCCACGACCGCGAGCGTGACGTTCTCCGGCCGGTAGAAGCGGTTGAAGAAGCCCAGGCTGTACTGGTAGTAGCCCGGCATGGCCTTGATGTCGTCCAGGAAGCCGATGGTCGTGTGCTTGTAGGTGTGCTTCTGGAAGGCCAGGTCCCGCACCTTTTCGTACATGGGGAGGAACGGGTTCGACACGCTCTTGTTGTACTCGCCGAGCACGGCGAGGGCCTCGGTACGGAACCCGTCCTCGCCGTACTTCAGGTTCTTGAAGCGGTCGGACTCCATGTCCATCATGGTGCCCAGCTCGCTCGCCGGTCCGACGATGTGGTAGACCGTCTGGTCGTCGGACGTGTAGGCGTTGGAGTCGGCGCCCATGCGCTTGAGCAGGTCGTTGTACTGCTCCTGCGAGTACTTGTCGGTCCCGCGGAACATCATGTGCTCGAAGAAGTGGGCGAAGCCGCTGTGGCCCGCCTCGACCTCGTCGCGGGAGCCGGTGCGCACGATGGTGTAGTACGCCACCGTGCCCGGGCTGTCGTACGGGATCACGAGGATCTGCATCCCGTTCTCGAGGGTGGTCTCGTGGACCTTGTAGGGGAAGATGTCCCCGGATTGCTGCGCGGCGGCGGGTGCCGCGGCGCTCACGGCCACCAGGGCGAGCAGCCCCAGGGCAAGAGTGGTGCGGACGGACACGATGGAGAGCCTCCTTTCGTCTGGTTCCAGGTCCGAAACGTGCGTCGGTTCGGCAGGCCCGCGCGAAGCGGGCGCTTCAAGGGGGGAAACTCGATGCCCCCTTCGGGGGATTCCCATCATACAGATCCGGCGGGCGGGTACGCCAGGGACCGGCGAGGGAAGTTCGCCATTGGCGAACAAATCTCCGCACCCGGCAACTGCAATCCGCGCCGGTTCCCGGAATACAATCCGTCCGTCATGGCGAACGATTCTGAAAGCTTGCGGCTGCTCGAGCTCATCCGGGAGAGGGTGCGCCTCTCCCGCCGCTCTCACAGAGACCTGGAGCGGGAGCTGAACCTGGGCCACGGAACGATCGGCAATCTCGTCCGCGGCCGGACGGAGCTGCGGCTCCGGCACCTGGCCATGCTCGGGCGGGCGCTCGGGTTCGATCCGGTGGAGCTCCTGCTCGAGGCGTATGGAGTGTACCGTCCCGACCCCCCTCCGCCGCCCGGCCTGGTGCTGACCCGGGAGGATCTCCGGGCCGTGGTGCGGGAGGCGTTGCGCGAGGAGCTGAGCCGGCGCGAGCCGGGCGCGGGCTGATACGATGCCGGGCGTGCCTCACCGGATCGCACTCCTGGTCACCGGCGCATCCGGGATGCTCCTCCCCCGTCACGTCCTGAGCCGGCTGGCGGAGCACCCGGAGATCGAGCGCATCCACCTGGTGGTCTCGGCCGGGGCGAGCCAGGTGCTGCGCCACGAGTTGGGACCGGACCGCACCGGCGCGGCCGACCTGGCGGACGCCGCCGGTCTCTCCCCCGCGGGGAAGGAGAAGCTGGTCCTTCACCGGGACAACGACCTGGACGCCCCCATCGCCTCGGGCTCCTACCGTTTGAAGGGCACGGCGATCCTGCCGTGCAGCGCCGGCACTCTTGGAGCCCTGGCCACGGGCATGGCCCGGACTCTGATCCACCGGGCGGGAGCCGTGGCCCTCAAGGAGAGCTGGCCGCTGGTCCTCGGCTTCCGGGAGACCCCCTACAGCCTGATCCATCTGGAGAACATGCGCCGTCTCCACCACGCCGGAGCCACCCTCCTCCCCCCGGTCCCGGCCTTCTACATAGGCGGAGAGGATCTCGGCCGCTTCCTGGACCACTACACCCTCCGGGTCCTGGACCGCTTCGGAATCCACGAGGCGGGGGAACCCGGGCTGCGCTGGGGCTAGACTGTTACTCTTGTCCACCGCGCTCGGCGATCAATCGCATCGCGGGCCTGCTCACCCAGTCCTGATCGTGAAACCGCCGGCCCCAGGAGAGCGGGGTGACGTCGCGGTACTCGTGCATCGATTCATCGGCGACGAACCGGAGCCGTTTCCGCAACGAAGCGCGAGCGTTCGGATCGGCGCCGTGGTCGAGCAGCAGGCGGGCGAGGAAGTCGTCCCTCCGCAGGCCGGCGCGGTACGCCTGCGACACGACGCAGCCAAACAGGGGAGTATGCCCGCCGAAGCCGTCGGCATCGACCTCCGCTTTTCCATTCGGATCGGCCCCGCGATCGATCAACCAGCTCGCGATCTCGATCTCGTCTAAGTCGACGCACAGGTGCAGCAGCGTCGTCCCGGCCAGCGGCGTGCCGTGCAGCGCCAGCGATTCGTCCTTGTGGCAGCCCAGCTCGGGGGGATAGATCTCCCGGTGGGAAAAGGTTCTCGAAAGCAGACCGGGATCTCGGCGCAGATGCTCTTCGAGCAGATCGGTCCGTCCGCGGTGGACCGCCATCGTGGGAGTATCCGGAAGATCGATGCCCTGCCTGGCGAGCAGCTCGAGGCAGCGGTGCTTTCCTTCAGGATTGCGGCTGTACGTCTGGAGAACCATCGCGACCGGCGCGAGACGGTTGCCGTGCTCGTCGCCGATCGCGGCTCCCATCTCGATCAGGAGCTCCATGCCGGCGCCGTTCTGCGTCTCGGCCGGACCCATGATCGAATCGATCACCGGTCGGGCGCCCATGGCGTAGAGCTGCCGGGCGGTGTCGAGCCGTCCTTGCAGGCACGCCCGGTCGAAAGCGTGCTGCAGATCGGTGGCGCCCAGGCCGCGGAGCATCGCGATGATCCGGTCGCGGCCGAGGTTCGCGGCATACGACATCGGCGGCCCCCAGTTGCTTTTCAGCCCGCGCGCGTCTTCGTGCAGCAGCCGCGGATGTTTCAACACCAACTCGCGGACAGCGTTCACATCATCCCGCCAGATCGCATCGGTCATTCGGCAGGCGAGCACGAGCCGCGGCCAGCTCGGGAGGCCATAGCTCCGAGCTAGGGCGAGCTGCGCGTCGGCCAGCTTCGCACTCTCGGGTGGTTCCGGATGATGCTTTTCCAGCTCCGAGACCGCGGACGGATCGCCCCGCCGGATGGCGCGGAGCAGATCCTTCGCCTGGTGCCTGAGCTGTTCCAGGTCGGGGCGGACGGGAAAGTGACGGTCGGGCATGACGGACCTCCTTCGTGTTGCTGCCCGGGTCCGCTGGCATCGGGCGGAAAAGGAGGTTCGTGCGAACCGTCTTCCAAGATCTGCGAGGTGGACTCGGTCCTTTCCGCGGACGGGTGGCGCCCTCTGCGCCAAGAACCAGTATAGCGAAAACCTTGGACCGTGGGTCACGTAGAATGGCCGGGGACAACATGCTCCGACAAGCCCTGTACCACGCTGCCATCCTTGCTGTTCTTCTGGGGGCCTCCGCCGCCGCGCATGGACAGGAACCGGCCCCGGCGCGGATCACGGCGGAGATGCTCGCCGAGCAGGGAGTAGTCAATCTGGTCTTTGCCTGGCGGTATCACCCCGGCGACGATCCGCGATGGGCCGATCCCCTCTTGGTTGACAAGGGTTGGGAGCTGGTCGACCCGCTCCTGACGCCGGACGGAAAGCTCCCCCGCGGGGGCTGGCCGGGAACCGGATGGTTTCGCCGGCACCTGCTCATCGATCCCGCGCTGTGGGGAAAGCCCGTGGTGATCCGGGTCATGACTCCCGGTGAGACCCATGTCTTTCTCGACGGCGCGCCCCTGATGGCCACGGCGGTCGGCGGCCGGCTCACGGGCGGAATCTGGAGACAGGTGACCTTCTCGCCCCGGCCCGATCACGTTCTGGCGGTCCGCCATCGCGGAAATACCGGTTTTCACCTTACCATCGAGGCGATGGATGCCGAGGCGGTCGTGATTGCCGCCAAGATTGCCGCCGAGCGGAGCTTCGGTACGCGGCTGGCCATCTTCAACCTGGTGCCGATGTTCCTCACGGCGTTCCTCGCCCTGTTTCATCTGGCGATCTTCCTGTCCTATCCCAAGGTCCGGGAAAACCTTTTTCACGCCCTGAGCCTGGCCGCCTTCTCAGCGATCTTTCTCTCCGAGCGCATCCTGATTCGGACCACGAGCGAGGCCACGTTTGCTCTGGCCAACCGTCTCATCGTCTGCGGCGCCCTGGCCGTGATCTTCTTCGGCCTCCTCACCCATTTCGCGCTGCGGCTCCGGACCTTCCCCCTCACCTGGATCGCCTTTGCGGCGTTAGGCCTGGCCCTGATGCCGCTGGCCTTCTTCCTCCCACCGAGCGCTCCGCTCTATTGGATCTGGTACACGTACTTTTTCCTGATGCTTCTCGAGATCATCCGCGTGGAGAGGACCGGCAGGACGGTGCCGGTGGAAGGCTCCAGGATCCTGCTCGTCGGTTCTGCGGTCGTCATCGCCATCTTTGCGCTTCAGCTCCTGATCATCCAGGGGTATTTTCCTCCGATCGTCGAAGGCAACCTTGTTCCGTTCATCGTCCTCGCTCTCGCCATCACCATGTCCCTCTTTCTCGCCCGCAGGTTCGCCGGGACCAGCCGCCATCTCGAACGCCGCCTCGAAGAGGTGAAGGCGCTGTCGGAGCAGGTGCTCGGCCAGGAGCGTGCGGCGCACGAGCAGGAGATGCTCCGGGTCCGGCTGGAAGCCGAGAACGCCCGCAAGTCCTCGGAGATCGACGCGGCGCGGACGCTCCAGTTGTCGATGCTCCCCTCGGCGCTGCCCGTGGTGGAGGGGCTGGAGACCGCCGCGGTGATGGTCCCGGCGAGCGAGGTGGGCGGCGATTATTATGATTTTCGCGTCGCCTCCGACGGCAGCCTCGTGGTGGCTTTCGGCGATGCCACCGGGCACGGCGTGGCAGCGGGGATCATGGTCACGGCGGTCAAGGCGCTCTTCTCGACGCTCGGCGGAGGGGAGAGCCTGCCTGCCGTGCTCGCCGAGTGCGACCGCGTGCTGCGCGAGATGCAGGTCAGGCCATTCCACATGTGCTTGGCGCTCGCCCGCATCACGCCCGGCTCGGTCACAGTCTGCTCGGCCGGAATGCCGCCGGTGCTGATCCATCGCGCAGGCAGCGGCGAGATCGAAGAGCTGGGTACAGGAGGGCGTCCGGTCGGCTCACGGCTTTCCGGAGCCTGGAACGAAAGCAGCATCCCTCTCAACCCGGGCGACACCCTGCTGTTTGCCAGCGATGGTTTCGCCGAGCAGCTCGACCCCGGCGACAATAACCTTGGTTACGAGAGACTGGCCGACGCCTTCCGCGCCTCGGTGAGCCTGCCTGCCCGCGAGCTCGTCGAGCGGCTCCTCTCCTGGGTGACAGCCTGGCGCGGCGAGCGGGAACAGGACGACGACATCACTTTCGTCGTGGTCCGCGTCACGGGCTGATCGCTGCGGCACGCTTCAGAAGCAGATCGCGCTCCCGCGCGTTTCGTGTGAGGGATGCCGCGCGCTCGATCTCCGCCCGCGCTTCGTCGAAGCGGCCGAGCTTCGCAAGCAGGTCTCCGCGCACGCTCGGCAGGAGATGGTAGCGCTCTAGAGATGGCTCCGAGGTCAGAGCGTCGGCGATCTCGAGGCCCGCCTGGGGACCGGAGGCCATCCCGACCGCGACCGCGCGATTCAGCTCCACGACGGGGGATGGCGTGACGCGGGCGAGCGTCCCGTATAGCTCCGCGATTCGCGCCCAGTCCGTTGCTTCCGGAGTGAGCGCTCGCGCGTGACAGGCGGCGATCGCAGCCTGGAGAGCGTACGGACCCTCTGCGCCGCCGAGCTTTTCGGCACGTTCGAGCGCCGCGAGGCCACGATGGATGAGGAGCCGGTCCCAGCGCGCGCGGTTCTGATCGAGGAGCAGGATGGGCTCTCCCGAGGGACCGGTCCGGGCCTTGGAGCGCGACGCCTGGATCTCCATCAGCGCGACGAGACCGTGGACCTCCGGCTCCTTCGGAACGAGCCCGGCGAGGATGCGGCCCAGGCGCAGCGCATCCTCGCAGAGCTCAGGCCGCAGCCAGTCGTCGCCGGCGGTCGCCGAGTAGCCCTCGTTGAAGACGAGGTAGATGACTTCGAGCACCGACGAAAGACGGGAGGCGCGCTCCGGTCCGCGGGGGACCTCGAAAGGAACGCGCGCCTCGGAGAGGGTCCGCTTGGCCCGGACGATGCGCTGGGCGATGGTCGGCTCCGGGACGAGGAAGGCGCGCGCGATCTCCTCGGTCGTCAGACCTCCGATCAGGCGGAGCGTGAGCGCAACCCGCGCCTCGGTCGAGAGGACCGGATGGCAGGCGATGAACACGAGGCGCAGCAGATCGTCGCCGATGTCGTCGTCGATCGCGTCGATGGGGTCCGGAGCCGCCTCCTCGCGCTCGATCTCGTAGCCGAGCTCCTCGTGCTTGCGCTGGAGCAGAGCTCTCCTGCGCAACTGATCGATCGCGCGATGCTTCGCGATGCCCATGAGCCAGGCGCCCGGATTGCGCGGGATGCCCGACTCCGGCCATTGCTCGAGTGCCGCAACGAGAGCGTCCTGCGCAAGCTCCTCGGCAAGACCGACGTCGCGCACGATCCGCGCGAGACCGGCGATGAGCCTGGCCGACTCGATCCTCCAGACCGCGTCGATCGCGCGATGGGTGTTGGAAGCCATCACGCGCTCGGTGCCTCTGAAAGCTCGTCGCCTTCGATCGGGTCCGAAGGGGCGTTCTCGCGCCGGGCCAGCACCACGAAGGGGATGGCCGCGGCCTGGATGACGGCGCTGATCACATAAGTTCGCGCATAGCCCCAGACATCGGCCGCACGTCCGAGCGCCGGCTGGATCACCACGCCGCCGGCCGATCCCATCAGGTTGTCGAAGGAGAGGACCGTCGCCCGCTGGGCCGAGGGTACGATGCCGTTCAGATAGGCCTGCCGCATCGGCTGGCTGAGCGACGTGATCAGCTCCAGGATCACCAGCAGCACGATCGCCACCCAGAAAGTGGATGTCCATCCGATGAGGGCCAGACAGACCGTGCTGACGATAGTCGCAAAGAGCAGGGCATGCGTGCGCCGGGCAAACAGCCGGCGCACCGGCACGATGATCAATCCCGCGACGATCTCGGTCCCGGCGACGATGGCAGCCGCCAGCCCGGCGATCCCGAACGCGCGCTCGTCGCCATAAAGCTGCAACAGATAAGGCTGAAGGGCATAGAAGGCATAGATGCCGACCCCCATGATGAAGGGCTGGGCCAGCATCAGCCAGCGCACGGGAGGGTTTCGCAAGCCATGGTCCAGGGAACACCGCAGCACCCGGCGCACCTCTTTCAGCATTCCCTTGCTGTGATCGGGTTTGAAACCGAGATCCTTCATCAGGAAGAAGGCCGCCGCGAAGGTGATGCCCAGCAGAATCGACCGCAGGATGTAGGGCACACCCAGATTGGTGAGCTGAGCAACGAATCCACCCGCGACCGACCCGGTCAGCATGGCAATGCCGGACGCGATCTGTCCCTTGCCCATCACCGATTCCAGGTTGCCCTCGAACCCGCTGAAGGCAAGCGCGTCGACCAGCCAGGCCTCGGTCGCTCCGGAGAAGAAGGTGAATCCCAGGCCGAGCAGGATGGAGGCGAGCGCCCATCCCCAGAACGGCGCATCGGCCTTCCACATGAAAAGATACAGCAAGGTCGAAACCAGCAGCGTAGCGGCACCCAGCAGATAGGACGTGCGCCTGCCCCAGGTGTCCGCCACCACCCCGGTCGGCACTTCGAAGATCACCTGTCCGACCGTGAAGAACGCGTTGGCGCCGAAGGCCTGGGCGTTGCTGAGGCCGGCATCCAGAAGGAAAAGCGTGTTGATCCCCCAGATGAGAGACGCCGACAAAGTCGACAGCAGCATCAGCAACAGGTAGGTGCGCTGGACCTGCTTCGCCTGGTCGTTCATCGCCTTGGAAAGAGAGTGTTGATTACAGGTTCAAGCGCAATAAGGATCACTGATCCCTACGCTGTTTCCAGATCCGGCTCTCGAGACGTGTGGAAAACCGCGAAGATCTCGAGGCGTGCCTTCTTGGAGACGGAAGAAGACCAGGTAAGGAAACCGGGGGACGAAGGCTTGCCGAAGGTCCCGATAGACAATGGGAAAGCGCCTCGGATTCTGGGCGATGCGTTCGATCGTCTCCTGGACCGCGGTCAAGAGCTCGGAGCCGAGCCCCTCCCTCTCGTCCTCGTACCAGAGGACGGCCTTGTGAAGCTCCTTTCGAGCCTCACGGTGATACCAGCGCTTCATCGGCGCCGGCGCGCTGCCAGGGCTGAGGAGATCTCCTGCTCGACCTCTTCCGATGGGACCCAAACGCCAGGATCGCGGTCTGCTTCCGCCAAGCGCTCGTCGAGAAGCTTCTTCTGCCAATCGTGAAGAGGAAGACGGGTCGCCTCCCCTTCAAGGCTCTCCCAAAGGGTCTCGACAAGGGTGCGGCGCTCCTCAGCAGGGAGCTCAAGGACGCGTCGGGTAAGCTCGGTCGACGTCATGACACCAGTTTACCCGATGTGCGTGGGCTCCTCCACCCCGCCTGACCGCTGATCCCGCCATCGTCTTATCGCCTCGCCGTGCTTGGGGTAGTGGCCGTATGTATCGAATCTCAGGCGGCGCCGGAAGCGGGTCTCGCGGAGCAACTGATCTTCGGGCGCGCTCTCGATGAGGTCGATGAGCCGCTGATGGGTGTCGTCGAGCTGGCGGAGCACCTCGGACAACGACAATCCTTCCTTGCGCTTCGTCATCAGGGCGTTGAAGGCATCGATGCCGCCGTACTTGACGGAGTATCGCGGCGGCCTCCGGCCTTCGAGGATGGATGGCAGGTGCTCGAGCGCCTCCTCCTCCCACGTGGTCACGTGCGCGATGATGTCCCGGATCGACCACGCGCCGGTGACACCCGGCTCCATCAACTGCTCCTCCGGCAAGCCGGCATACGACGCCTTGAATGCCACCCACGCCTTGTCGAGCCGCTTCAGAAGTTGCTGTCGATCCATGCCGCTGTCCTCGTCTCGTCCGCGTTTCTCCCGCCGGTCACTATCGCACCGACGCCAGGGGACTGACACTCCGTATCTTGCTTTCGAATACAATCCCCTCCCGACATGCCCTTCCTCCGATCCCTCTCGACCGTGCTCGAGATGATCAAGTTCGAGCACACGCTGTTTGCGCTGCCGTTCGCCTTCCTCGGGATGATCCTGGCGGCCGAGGGGTGGCCGTCGTGGCGGACGGTGATGTGGATCGTCGTGGCCATGGTCGGGGCGCGGAGCGCGGCCATGGGGTTCAACCGGCTGGTGGACCGGAAGATCGACGCGGCCAACCCCCGGACCGCGTCGCGCGCCCTCCCGGCCGGGCTTGTGTCCCCCCTCTGGGTCACGCTGTTCGTGGCGGCCAGCTCCGCCCTCCTGGTGGCCGCGGCCTGGATGCTCAACCCGCTGGCCTTCTATCTCTCGCCGCTCGCCCTGGGCATCCTCTTCCTCTATTCCTATACCAAGCGGTTCACGTGGGCGTCCCACCTGATGCTGGGGCTGTCGCTGGCGGGCGCTCCTCTCGGAGCCTGGATCGCGGTGCGGGGGGACGTCCGGGCTGCGCCGGTCCTGATCGCGGTGTGCGTCCTCCTCTGGGTGGCCGGGTTCGACGTGCTCTACGCCCTCCAGGACGTGGACTTCGACCGGAGAAGCGGCCTCTTCTCCATCCCGGCGCGCTTTGGGGTGGTGCCGGCTCTCTGGATCTCGGCTCTCCTCCACGCGGTCATGCTCGGGCTGCTCGCCCTGCTCCCCCGGATCTACCCGGGGCTGGGTCCCGGGTTCTGGATCGGATGGGCCGGGTGCCTCGCCCTCATCGGATGGCAGCACTGGGTGGTCCGCCCGAGTGACCTGTCGCGCCTGAACGCCGCCTTCTTCACCGCCAACGGCGTGCTCTCCCTCTGGCTCTTTGCCACGACAGCGTTCGACATCCTGATCTGACTCCCTCTCCCCCGGCACGGGGGAGAGGGCAGGGGAGAGGGGGGACGGGATCAGATATACTCCTGAGGTGATGGACGTCTCCACGATCCCCGAAATCCGTCCCGAAACGTTCCCGGCGCCCCTGCGCGACATCGCGGCCAAGGTTCGGGACGGGGTCCGTCTCGACGAGGCGGACGCCCTCGTCTGCCTGACCACGCCCCACCTGCTCCACCTGGGGAAGCTGGCCGACACCGTCCGCCGCCGGTTGCACGGCAATATCACGTACTTCAACATCAACCGGCACATCAACCCGACGAACGTCTGCGTCTACACCTACAACTGCAAGTTCTGCAGCTTCGCGGCCCTGCCCGGCGAGAGCCACGCCTGGGAGATGAGCCTCGACGACGTGTACAAGCACGCGGCCGACCAGGGCGGCAACCGGGTGACGGAGTTCCACATCGTGGGCGGCCTCCACCCCGACATCCCGCTCTCCTGGTACGAGGAGATGCTGCGCGGTCTGAAGGAGCGCTTCCCGAACGCCCACCTCAAGGCGTTCACCGCCATCGAGATCGGCTGGTTCGCGAAGTACGAGAAGATCTCCATCGAGGAGGTCCTGACCCGCCTGCGCGCCGCCGGTCTGGGGTCGCTCCCCGGCGGCGGGGCCGAGATCTTCCACCCCGAGGTGCGCGCGATCATCTGCGACGGCAAGCTCGACGCCGACGAGTGGATCGAGGTCCACCGCATTGCCCACAGGATGGGGATCAAGTCCAACTGCACCATGCTCTACGGCCACGTCGAAGGGCCGGAGCACAAGGTCGACCACCTGATGCGCCTGCGCAACCTGCAGGACGACACCGGCGGATTCAACGCCTTCATCCCCCTGGCGTACCACCCCGAGAACAACTACATGGGGCTCAAGTACCACACCACGGGGCAGGACGACCTCCGCCACATCGCGACCGCCCGCCTGGTGCTGGACAACATCCCGCACATCAAGGCCTACTGGGTCATGGTCACGCCCAAGCTGGCGCAGGTGGCGCTGCGGTTCGGCGCCGACGACCTGGACGGCACGGTGGTCGAAGAGAAGATCTACCACATGGCCGGCGCGGGCACGGCGCAGCAGCTCAGCCGCCCCGAGCTGGAGCGGATCGTGCGCGAGGCGGGCTTCGTGCCGGTCGAGCGCGACACCCTCTACAACCCGATCAACGTCCCGGCTCCCATACTGACGGCCGCGAGTTGAAGCCCGACCTCGGTTTCCACTACCTGGCGGTGGACGGCCCCATCGGGGTGGGCAAGACCACCCTCGTGGAGATGCTCACCCGCCGCTTCGAGGGGGTGAAGATCCTGGAGGACGTGGACAACCCGTTCCTCGGCGATTTCTACCAGGACCGGCCGGGCGCCGCCTTCCAGACCGAGCTCTACTTCCTGCTCTCCCGCTACAAGCAGCAGCAGGCGATCTCCCAGCGGGAGCTGTTCGACCGGCTCCTGATCTCCGACTACACCTTCTGGAAGAACCGGATCTTCGCCTACCTGAACCTGTCGGACGACGAACTGATGCTCTTCGACAAGCTCTACGCCCTTCTGGAGCCGCAGATCCCGGTGCCCGACCTCGTGCTCTACCTGGTCGCGGACGTGGACACCTGCATGGAGCGGATCCGGCGCCGGGCGCGCAACGTGGAGAGGACGATCTCCGGGGAGTACCTCTCCGAGCTGATCGACGCCTACAACCACTATTACCACTACTACGACCGGTCCCCGCTGCTGGTCGTGGACACCCGGCATCTGAACTTCCCCCAGCGCCCCGAGGACTTCGACGAGCTGTTGAACCGCCTCGCGAAGCCCATCAAGGGGACCGAGTACTTCCAGCCTCTCGGCGCTTCGCGGTAAGAGCCCTCACCCCCCGACCCCCTCTCCCGCTCCGCCCAAGCACACCCGCCCCGGGAGAGGGGGAGACTTGCTCAGATTAGCTTTTGTTTTGGGCGGGTGGTGGCGCCCCTCGCCCGGGGCGGGTGTGCTCGGGCGGAGCGGGAGAGGGGAAGGGGGTGAGGGCCTCCGGGCAGTTGATCCCCGCGGCCAATCCCGAGTATTCTTGAGCCGGCCAGTCCCACCGGGACTTGGCCGCACCGCTTGGATCCCGATGGCTGGGACCGAGACGGTCACAGCGCCCCCCTACGGCGCGACCGCGGGTGGCGAGGGCCTGATCCTCCCCAGGAGGACAGTTACCTCGCGGAAGCCTTGCGGACCGTGAAACCGTAGGCCCGCCCCAAGCCTTTCCGTCGCTTCCGAGCGGAAGGGCTTTTCGCTTTTCGGTCCTGATCTTGGTCCTGAAACGAAAGGAGGCCCCATGGCGGGCGAGGCGAAGAGTGTCACGGTCCCCTGGGTCGCGGCGGCGCCGCGGAGGGGGGACCACCTGGTCATGATTACCGCGTACGACTTCCCGCAAGGCAAAACGGCCGATGCCGCGGGAGTCGACATCATCCTGGTCGGCGACTCGCTGGCCATGGTCGTCCTGGGCCATCCGGACACCCTGTCCGTGACCCTGGACGAGATGATCCACCACACCCGGGCGGTCCGGCGGGGGGTCAAGCGCGCCCTGCTCGTGGCCGACATGCCCTACGGCTCCTTCCATCTCGGACCGGAGCAGGCCGTGGCCAGCGCCATCCGCTTCGTCAAGGAGTCCGGAGCGCAGGCGGTCAAGATCGAGGGGGCGCGGACGGACGTGGTCGCCGCCCTGGTTGCCGCGGAAATCCCGGTCATGGCCCACCTCGGGCTCACCCCGCAGTCGCTCCACCGCCTGGGCGGGTTCAAGGTCCAGGGGCGGGACGACAAGGCGAAGGAGGCGATCCTCGCCGCGGCCCTGGAGCTGGAGGAGGTTGGAGCCTTCTCCCTGGTCCTGGAGTGCGTCCCGACCGACCTGGCCGCCGAGATCTCCGACCGCCTGGAGATCCCGACCATCGGCATCGGCGCCGGTGCGCACTGCGACGGGCAGGTGCTGGTCTACCACGACCTCCTGGGTCTGGAAGAGCGGATCGCGCCGCGCTTCGTGCGCCGGTACGCGGAGCTGGGCCATGCCTCCCGCGAGGCGATCGCCCGCTTCGCCGATGATGTCCGGAACGGCCGCTTCCCGGCTCCGGACGAGAGCTACGGCGCTGCCCGTCCCGCCGGGGAGACGGTGGGCAAGGTCTACGGTTAGGCCATGCTCCAGGTCCGGACCGCGGAAGAGCTCCGCCGCAGTGTCGGCGGCATGGCTCGCTGGCGAAAGGAAGGGGAGCGGATCGGGTTCGTCCCGACCATGGGCGCGCTCCACGAGGGGCATCTGTCCCTGGTGGAGCTCGCCCGGCAGCATGCGGACCGGGTCGTCGCCTCCGTCTTCGTGAACCCGGCCCAGTTCGGGCCGAACGAGGACTTCGGGCGCTACCCCCGCCAGCCGGAGAAGGACGCGGGCATGCTCGCCGCGGTCGGCTGCGATCTCCTCTTCCTGCCGGACGTGGAGACCATCTATCCATCCGGCCACACCGTCTACGTGGACCTCGGCAACCCTTCCGGGACGCTCGAGGGGGTGTGCCGGCCCGGTCATTTCCGGGGAGTGGCCACGGTGGTGGCGGTCCTCTTCAACCTGGTGCAGCCGGACGTGGCGGTCTTCGGCGAGAAGGACGCCCAGCAACTCGCGGTGATCCGCCGGCTGGTCCGGGACCTCCACTTCCCTATCGAGATCATCCCCGCGCCCACGATCCGCGAGGAGGACGGCTTGGCCATGTCCTCGCGCAACGCCTACCTCTCTCCCGAAGAACGAAAGGCGGCAACGGTCCTGCATCGCTCGCTCCGGGCTGCCGGGTCGGCGATCGAGGCGGGCGAGCGGCGCGGGGACGAGATCCGGCGCATTTTGTCCGAAACCCTGAATTCCGAGCCCCTCGCGCGTGTTGAATATGCCGAGGTGGTCGATGCGGAGACCTTTCAGCCGGTGGAGACGCTTCGAGGCCGGCTGGTGCTCCCCCTGGCCGTGCGAGTCGGGGGGACCAGACTGATCGACAACCTGCAACTGGCGGTCGAAGGCTGAGCCATCGCCGCCATTCGAGGAACGACGATGCAACGAACCCTGTTGAAGTCCAAGATCCACCGGGCGACCGTGACGGACGCCAATCTTCAATATCGCGGGTCGGTCACGATCGACCCTCTCCTGATGGAAGCGGCGGACCTGCTGGAGTTCGAGCGGGTGGAGATCTACAACGTGACCAACGGCGAGCGTTTCGCGACCTACGCGATCCCGGGCACGCCGGGCAAGGGAGAGATCGTGATCAACGGAGCCGCGGCCCACAAGGCGGGCACCGGGGACATCGTGATCCTCGCGACCTACGCGGTCTACGAGGATTCCGAGTCGAGGAATCACAAGCCGTCCCTGGTCTACGTGGACGAGAAGAACCAGAGGATTCCCCCGCCGGTGCTGACGCCCCTGGCGCTGGTCGAGGAGGAGCTCGCGGAGGTGGTATGAAACGAACCCTGGGTCTCCTGCTGGCCGCGATCGTGTTGACCGCGGCCTCCTGCGAGGGGAGCAATCCTGGAAGCAAGACCACGACCGAGCCTCAGGGCAAGGAGCCGGCAACGATGGAGCTGACCACGATCGTTCAGCAGTCGATCCCTGGCGGGAGCGGGGGGACGGTGAAGGAGGTGATCCGGGACCAGGCCGCCCTGAACGCGACCTGGAGAGAGCTCGGGCTCCCGGAGGCGGCCCCGTCCGTGGACTTCGGCCAGGAGATGGTGATCGTGGCGGCCATGGAGAACCAGCCCTGCGTCTCGAGGGTGACGATCCGCTCGGCCGCGGAGGCCGGAGGCGAGCTGGTGGTAGACCTCCTGGAAGCCCCGCCGGCTCCGAACTGTGTCTGCATCACCTCGGAGCGGCCGGTCCACCTCGTCCGTCTCCGCAAGTCGGACGCCCCGGCGCGCTTCAACGCAGAGAGGGGTCTGACCCCCTGTTAGGATGAGAGGTACCATGACGACGACGTACGCCCCTGTTGCCCCTGCTCTCGAAATCGAGCCCTTGACCATCGCGGGCCGGACCTTCCGCTCCCGCCTGTTCCTGGGGACCGGCAAGTACCCCGACTTCGAGACCATGGCCACCGCCCTGGAAGCCTCGGGCACCGAGGTGGTGACGGTAGCGCTCCGCCGGGTGAACCTGGACGACCGCGGCAAGGGCTCGCTCCTGGACTTCGTGGACCCGAAGCGCTACCTCCTCCTCCCGAACACCGCCGGCTGCTACACCGCGGACGATGCCATCCGCACCGCCCGTCTGGCCCGGGAGCTGGGAGGCTGGGACTGGGTGAAGCTGGAAGTCATCGGAGACCCGAAGACCCTCTTCCCGGACAACGTAGAGCTCCTCCGGGCCACGGAAGTCCTGGTGAAAGAAGGCTTCATCGTCCTCCCCTACACGAACGACGACCCCGTGGTCTGCCGCAAGCTGGAAGAGCTGGGAGCCGCCGCCGTGATGCCCCTCGGAGCCCCCATCGGCTCCGGCATGGGCATCCGCAACCCCGCCAACCTCCGCATCATTCTGGAGCAGGCGAAAGTCCCCGTCATCGTGGACGCCGGAGTCGGCACCGCCAGCGACGCCGCCCTGGCCATGGAGCTGGGAGCCCACGGAGTCCTCATGAACACCGCCGTAGCCGAAGCCAAGGACCCCATCCGCATGGCCCGGGCCATGAAGCTGGCGGTAGAAGCCGGCTGGCTCGCCGCCAACGCCGGAAGGATCCCGAGGAAGCTCTACGCCTCGGCTTCTTCGCCGACGACGGGGCTGATCGAGTAGGGGCGGGAATCCCCGCCCCGCTCCCGGCGTTCTACCCCTCGGCGGGAAGGGGGTTGCGCTCCAGCGCGGCTTGCCCTAAAATCCCGACTCCGCACGACGGCCCAGGCCGGCAGTACCTCGTGCAGCCATAGCTCAACTGGATAGAGCGACAGACTACGGATCTGTAGGTTGGGGGTTCGACTCCTCCTGGCTGCACCAACTAACCCCCCTAAAATCAGCTAGTTACAGTCAGGCCCCAATCTGGCTCCGTGGCTCCTTTCTGCTCAAGGACCACTGGAGGACCACTGGCGCACGCGCTTCCTGCGTTTTCCAGCCCGGCCGGCCCGGTCCTGTTTCCCTCGTTTCGCCTCCCCTCCAAAAGACGATCGGCGCCGTCGTGGCGCCGGGTTCTACTTCCGTCTCCCCATGGTGGGGAGCGGACCAACCAGACGGCCCGACGGAGTGCCGGAAACACCCCGCCGGACCTGACCCGAGCAAAGGAGCGCACTCCCATGCCCGAGCTAACCCCGCAGTCTACCCCGCCGCCCGTCCCACCCGTCACCCCCGGAGAGGAAGACGCCCAGAGCGACCTCCGGCGCGTCCTGGAGCTGCTCTGGTTCGTTGAGTTCTTCCTGGAGCTGGCCTACTCCCGTCTCCCCGATCCGCCGGACGCGGAAGCCATGGGAACCGGCGAGATCCCGGAGAGCCTCACGTTCTCCCTGCGCGGCTCGATCGAGTGCGCACGGACGGACCACATTGACCCCTTGGACGACCTTCTACGGCAAGCTGTCGCGGAGACTCCGGGGAGCCTTGTCCGCGACTGGCAGAAGCGCCAGCGGAAGGGCAGGCGATGAGCTGGGCTCATACCGCCCGGGAGAAGCAACTGGCCCCCGTGGGCTTCTACAAGCCCGAGACGTACTGCGTGAAGGTCCATGACACGTTCCACCAGTACGCGCTCCGGATGGCGGCACGGTGTATCGGCAAGGACATGGACGTGCCGGAGTTCTTCCTGTTCTGCGTCCGGTACGTGGTTGACCATCACCGGGAGCTGAAGCGGTTCCGGAAGGTCTTCGGGAAGGGTGTCAAGGACATCAAAGCGGCTGCCGCCGCGCCCGTGGACGATGAAGTCAGTCCGCTCGTGCTTGCCGAGACGGTGCGGGATCGACGGCGGAAGGAAGCCTTTGACCGCTTCGCCCGTTGGGCCGAGTCCGCCCTGTTCGAGGGGGAGCCTTTGAAGGTCGCCGAAGTCTCACTCCTCACCGAGTAGCACGGAGGCGGGACGGTCGTCGAACAGGGCCGCCCCGCCTCCCTTCCCCCCCGCGAGTCGAACGATAGTGGCAGTACCCCCTGTGAAAGGTGGATTTCGTCACGGTCTCCGGGGGGCGCCACGGCATCGGGCAGGCCGAATCGGAGGTTTTGGAGCGGGTTCAGTGTCAGGGGGAGATTGCAAAGGGCAGAGAGCCCCGTCCGGACGTCACGGGAGCCCCGATCTCAATGCCGGCCGTGCTCCCCGCGCCGCTCCCGTCCTGCGTGGCTCAGAGAGGCGCTGAGGGGGCGATTTTCCGGCGCCGCGGGCCGGGGGGCGCAAGTTGCTACTTCGGTCTTCGCCAGGGAGGCGGCATCTCGACCCAATGGGCGCTGCCACGATAGACGTAGAGAATCTCCCCGGTCCATCGGTCTGCCCGGTACATTCCCTCGCCGGCGCCCACGTACCAATACCGTGTCATCTTTACCTGCCAAAGACAAAAGAGAAGGATGAGCAGACCGACCAGGACTAGAAGGCGCTTCCATGTCTGGGGCTCCATGGGCGCAAATTCTACTTCCAGATGAGGGGGGGCGAAAGGCTGCAGAGGGGCGGATTTCGGAGGAGGGGGGGCGTGTCCGGCGAGGGGGCCGGCGCCGGGGGGGAGGAGATAGCGCCTCTTCAAACCGACCGCCTGCAAAGTGCCGTCCTCCGGAAAGGGCAGCAGTTCTCTCCGGCGTCATGGCGTATCATTGCGGCTCATGAAAGAAGAGGAACCTGCCGACATTTACAAGCGTTTGGCCGACAACGAGCTTTGGAAAAGGCGCGCCCGTTGGCTCCTCGAACAAGCAGAGCGCAGTCCGCGCGGGTATAATTTCGTAACAACAGATGAGTACGATTCTCCCGCGCTTGACCTACTCAGGAGGGAAGGTCTCCTTGAGTCTCGCATGTCCAGCGGAAAGTCATCGATGCTCGGCGGAGGTACCCTCGTCTTCATCTCGGACCTGGGTAGGCAGGTCCTAAGCAGCGGGAGCGGGTAACCGCAAAGCACCAGGTCTCTGCCGAGTCTCCTTGCCGACTTCAGTGACTCACCGGGCTCGGCGTCAGTGGTGGGTCTGCATGTCTCCGCGGCTCCCTTCGTCCAACATCAGTAGCCTTCCGTGCTCCGTGACTCCGGAAGCCTATCCTCTCGCACTCCTCTTTCCTTCTCAACAGAGAGTCCGGAGCTGCTTCCCAGGCCACGGCGGGTGGTGAGGTTTCAGAGGAGGACAGACCCCCCTTCCCCCCGGAGCCTTTCCGGGTGAAAAGGGGGAGATCTGATCCGCAACGGACGTCGGTATGGAGCCGGCCCCGTCGTCAGACAATCCGCGCTCTCGCCACGGATCGGACGCGATGCATTCTGAGATGCGAGCATCCCGGCCGGTCGCCCCTTCGCGCCTTGGCTTGCGCCTCACCCCTGGGCTCCTCCCACCACCGGCGGTATGGTCGCTCTTGCGGAGCGGGGAGGTTGTAGTGCTGCGGTTTTCGCCGGCTGTGCGGTTCCCTCATCGGGCCGGATGTCCGGCTGCCATCTGTCCCCCGCGTGGAGGCTTCCTACGTGCCGCTGCCCTGCTCCGTCCCTTCCCGGCCTGCACGAGGCGCGGTGGCGATGAAAGCTTCCAGGTCGGATTCCCGCCAACCGCTCGTATTCGGGCCGAGAATCACCCGCGGTGCCAGGCGGCCCGAGGCTTCCCAACGGTAGAGAGTCGCTCGCGAGATGCCGAGCAGGCGGGCGGCTTGCGCCGGGCGGATGATCGGGGAAACGGCCATGCAATGCGCCTCCTATGCTGTGCGCCGTGAGGGACGGCGCGCCTTATTGTGGCGCGATGGTTTGGGGCGAGTCACTGACAACAAATCAGGCTATTTGTTGTCCCTAAGTCGTTTGGCATATTTCCGGGCGCGGCTGACAGTTTTGTCGGAAACGTCCATCTTGTCGGCTACTGCCTCGATTGCCTGCGTTAGCCGTTTCCCGCCCTCCATCTCATGACCGACCATCATGTCCAGCACTAGACTTACCGCGGCAGTCTTCATCCTGGTGTGCTTTCGGCCGGGTGGAGGCTTCAGATTGAGAGCCGCGTTCGCGTCGTAAGTCTCAAGGTGCTTGATGATCTTGCTCAATTCCGCGACGTTCCTGAATACAGGTTGGGGAGGTATTAGCAAGCCGCCGGGGTTGTCATCTTTCGTGATCTTGCGGAATGCGTTGATTAGGTAGCATCGTAGCGGCTCGGGGAGCGGCCATCCGTTCTCTAGGCACTTGGCAACCCAACGGAGCAGGCTTGCCGCTTCGCCCACGTCCCCGGCGCGGGCGGCCTCGACCTTCGCCTCGAAAACCCCAAGCTGCTCCGGAGTCCAAGTGCCTGCCATGGCGTCATGCGATCCGGACGACGTTTGAACGCTCTTCGGCAGGGAGAACCGCGTTATGCACGAGGTTGCCGAGCAGGGTCACGGCTTGGCTCTTCTCGGAGTCATATCCGGCGCGGTTGTAGGTCCGGGAGATGCGCCCGGCCGCATGGTTTAGAAGCTGGTCGATGGTGTCGGGGCGTACCCCGTGTCGACCGAGCCACGTTGCAGCGGTCCGGCGGAGATCGTGGGGCGTGAAGTGGTCCAGGCCGGACCATTCCCGCAGGCGCGCCGAGCTGTGGGAGAGCCACGTCAGCCGCTTGCCGTCGGCGCGGGAGGCGAGCACCCATCCTGAGGATTCGGTAAGGGGGCGTAGAGCCTCGATGATCTCAAGAGCCTGCGGGGAGAGCGGGACGCGGTGCGCGCGGTTGGTCTTCGTCAGCTCGGCGGGGAGGTTCCACCACCACCCCCGGGAGTCGCGCTCGAGATCCCGCCAGCGCATCGCGAGCACTTCCCCCGGCCGCTGCGCCGTCAACAGGATCAGGCGCCACGCGGCGGCAACCGTCGGTTGCAGGCGATCGAGGAAAGGCCAGAGGATGCGCAGCTCTTCCTCCGTGAGCACCCTTTCCCGCGGTTTCTCCTCGTAGAGCCGCTTCACTCCATAGACGGGATTCGACTCGACGCGCTCTTGCTCGATGCCGAAGGAAAAAACCTTGGACAGGAGCGCGCGGGTCCGGTTGGCGCAGACGCCCCCGCGCTCTTCTGCGATCCGCTCAAGCAGCGAGCGCACATCGACCCGGCGGATCTCGGCGGCCGGGCGAGAGCCCCAAGCAGGGAGCACCTCAACCCGCAGTTTCCGCTCGTCTTCCTTCCCGGCGCGGAGCCGCTTTTTCCGCTTCGCGTGCTCCTCTACGTAGAGGGTGGCAAGAGCGGCAAAGGTCGCGGTCTCCGCCTTCCTGCGGGCGGTACGTTCGGCCTTCCGCTCCTCCATGGGATCTCTGCCGGCGATCTTGACGCCTGCAACGAGCTCGCGGGCCTTGTCCCGGGCCTTTTCCAGAGTGAGAGCGGGATACGGCCCGAGGACGATCCGGCGGCGGGCCTCACGCGGGCCGTACCGGAGAAACCAACTCTTGCTCCCGGTGGGGAAGACACGGAGGACGAGCCCCGAGACGGCGCCGTCCGTCACTTCGTACTGTTGTTCCTGAGCCTTGAGAGAGCGGATCTGGCGATCGGTCAGATAGTCCGTGCTACGCCTCATAGCGGCCTCCTGGTGGGGTGGGTGCCGCCACGGCGCACGCGAAAAGGACCACTGAAGGACCACTGGCGCATGCTCTTGCACGAGACGGCATGATGCCTTATGATACAGGCAATGCCGCTCAACGTCCATACTCTCAGGGGTTTATCGGGACAGGCTGAGATGCCGCGGAACACTGCTTCTACAGACTACGGATCTGTAGGTTGGGGGTTCGACTCCTCCTGGCTGCACCATCTTCCTCTTTCATCTACAGCAAGTTAGAGCGGTTCTTTGGCGCGAGTAGACCTTGAGCAATACCACTGAGGAACCGACGATGCCTGAGTATTCTGCCAAGCAACCACCCAGGATGGAGCCCACTCACCCCGGTGCGATCCTGCGCGAGGATGTGCTCCCGGCGCTCAATCTCACCGTTTCCGAGACGGCGCGGCAACTTGGCGTCTCCCGGCAGATGCTCCATTCGATCCTCGCCGAGCGCTCGGCCGTCTCGCCGGAGGTGGCGGTGCGCCTTGGGCGGTTTTGCGGCAATGGTGCCGGCTTCTGGCTTCGCATGCAGACGGCTCACGATCTGTGGCACGCCGAGCGGAAGTTGCGCGACGAAATCCGCAAGATCCCTGAGCACACCGCCGCGTGATGAGCGGTGCGAGGAGGCAAATCGGTCAAACCTCAGGGTCAGCGGTTCTGGGAACCTCTTGCTTGGCGAGATCGAGGAGGAGGCGGAGAGCCCGGTTGACCGACTCCGAATCCTTGAAAGCCTGAGCCACGTCGGCGTCGAGCAGGACCACGTTCGTACCCTGCCGGTAGCGCTGGTAATACTTGCCGCGCACCGCTCCCGAGAAGTCGTACTCCGGTTCGAGATCGTCGTCTTCAGGTTCCTGATTCATAGCGCCTTCTTTACGGTGCTCGCCTCCACGAACGAGACCCCGTGCTTCCGAAGGTTGCGGACCTCCTTCTCAGGGTCCCATTCGAATCTCACCCTCGAAGTATACCGGGCAACGGAGCGTCATGGGCCAGCGGGGCGCCCCCGGATCTCCGCCGCTAAGAAGTGACAGAGCTTGGCCAAGCTCAAAGGCCGAGGACACCGGCTCCGGGGCCTGAGGCAACCTCCTCATCTGTCGTCCTGAACGAAGTGAATGATCTGGGAGGGGCGGTGGGCACCCGCGTAGTTCCTTGCTGAAGCTCTCAGGATAACAGCCGTGGAGGGACTCGAGGCTCTCGGGCGGTGTCGGTGCGGGCTCAGTACGTTCGGCTGGCACCTTCCCAGCTCGAAGTCTTGCCCGAGAGCGCTGACCACGCCCTTACTTGGAAGGACTGATCCGACGTTGCCGAAGCTGTCGCGGACTACGGCACAGCACAAATTGGCTGAGTTTGCCGAGAAAGGCGTGATCCAACATGTTGGTGCCGGGAGACGTGGTGATCCGAAACGGTTCTATCTCGCGATGGAGGAGCAGGGTGAGGCGCCATACTGATCCGTGAAGCAGTCATGAATAATATATGGGGGATATTCCGATTGCCGTAATCTGGGGACAAGATAGTAATGATGGCAACCGAGTACACAAGGGAAAGGTAACGGCCCCTCTCCTCATTTTCCAACAGAAAGTGGTCTCTCCCCAATTAGGGTCGAGGCCTGTCGGCCGACCTAGGCCGAGGAAGGATCGCCAGTCCTGCCAACGCCGGGTTGGGGTTCCGGCCTCAACACTGAAAGTCACGGTGCCGGGTGGTTCAATTCCGCCCCTGGGCACCACGCAACTCACTCCAGAAAAGAAACATAGAGGCTACATGTCGATGGGCCTGGCACGGCCGCATGACCTGGGGCCGCACAGGGGCCTCACGGGGATGTGGGTGGGCGGGGAGCGGGGAGGCCTCGGAGAACCGGTGGACGACAGGGCGGAGCGTCGACCAAGGGCGTCCGGCTGGCCGGCTGTTCTTTCTTGGTGGTTCGGGGGGGCGGGGACAGGACCAGAACAGACACTTAGAGACTTCGGGTGGCTGGCCCTTAGCACGGCCGCACGGCGCCTGGGGCCGCTTAGGGGCCTCACGGGAGGGAGGTGGCGAGCGAGCCGGCAGAGCGGGCGTCGAGAGGCCAGGGATGCCGGGGACTAAGGACGGCCGGTGGGGGACAGGAGAATGACCGGAAGCGTTCGACTGGCCGGCTGTGCTTTTTGGTGGTTCGGGCGGCGGTAACAGGCTGACCCCTTGGTGAAACCTCCCCTGACTTTAAGACATAGATATAGGTAAGGGGAGGCCAGATCTTCCTGGCCACAGGAGCCAGCTAAAATGAAGCAAGAAAGAGATCTCTTTGCAAGACTTGGACTGGCGAATTTACCGTGGGCCACCAGAGTTTACCTGATTCTCTTAGTAATTTTTGCGTCTATGCTAATGTTGTCGTCACTTCCTGCGCTGGATCTCGGCATGGGCCCAGCGGCCGCGGAGGGACTTAAGACCGTGCTCGCGGCATTGCTCGGAGCCCTTTCGCAGGCTGACAGAAGACCCTGTGCTCGCTAATGCGGGTACCCACCGAGGAAAGTGCCACTCTCAGAGGGCTTACCATGATCCAAGAATCTTTAAGCACTAAGACAAGGTTCGACGACATCCTTGCCAGGCCCAGCTCACTCTGGACACCAGAAGAGAAAGGCGATCTTCTTGATTTTGTCCTCTGTCAAGATCCATATGCTCTTGCTAGCTGTGCCGAGAGCACCTTCTTCAAAAAAGGCTCGGGCATTCCCCTGGAATATGGAAAAGAAAGTTTTAATCTATTCTTGAGCAGCCTTGACAAACTCCTCGATAAATATGATCCAAAGCGCGGTAAGTTGAAAAACTATCTCCGGGTCTCTTTGGTTACCCATTGTGAGGAAAGAATTGCTAGATTTTGGAGGAAGAAGAGAAGAGGCCCTACTATTGTACCTCTGGAGGTAGAAGATGCCAGCATGATCGATCTTACTATAGAAGGTAATCCATACCAACGCTTGGCTCAGCGGGAGCTTCACCGAGCAATGGAAGTGCTTGTTCCTCAGGCGCTCTCAGAGTTACCTGTCTTATACAGTGAAGCGTTAATGCTGTTTCTTGAAGATAAAAGCTATAAGGTCATTGCGAAGGAACTCGGCGTGTCCCTGGCGGTCGTCAAGAACAGGATCTGTCGAGCACGCCAACTGCTCCGCCCGAAGCTCGCAGTGCTCAAGTCGAGCTACGGACTTTGAGGAGAAAAGCCATGGACCATGAAAAGAAAGACTTCTGCCTGGATCACAACCAGACAACTCGGCTGGCGGATTTCCTCTGCGAATTGCCCGAGGGCACCATTGGAGATCACCTGACGGAGGCTCAGCTGAGCGCCTACGCTGGTGAGGAGTTACCGCCCGCAACCGTAGAGGTGATGGATCAACATTTAAATTCTTGCGAGAAATGCGCAGAACGCTTAGAGTGGTATCTCTCATTCAGAGGTGCCATGTCTGAGGAGGCAAATCGGCGCCGTGATGTAACTAGCGCGCAGATCGGTGAGGGCGCTCGCAACGTGCGAGAAAAGCTAGACCACAGAACTAAAGAAACACTTATCTCAGAGGCTACTCTCGATGCGCTGAGATCCGGCTACGAGCAAGCGAAGGCGTTCGACAAGATATTTGATGCATGTTTATGCTGGGTCCGTAGAAAGGGAGAACTTCCTCATGAAGTGTACATGGACATCGTCTCGGAAGCGATCTTCAATGAGTTGGATACATTACGCCTCCCAACGCTCAACGCCGCAGAGGCATCAAAGTGCCTGCTGTTAGCCTTGGGTCGCCTTCAGAAGAGCGCTATCCGAAGGCGGCGTCGTGAAGTCGAACTCAAGGACTTCAATGAGGCTCTGATAGATTTCAATGGAGTCGAGTCAAATATCGAAGCCACACATATGCGTGAAGTAGCTCGTCTTCTCAAAGGCTTCATCAGCCTCGCTCTCGATTCGCTCTCGGATCGCGACTACGCCTTGCTATACGAGCGCTACAACTTGAAGGCCTATGGCATTAAGCCGCGCAAGCAGAAGGTATCTCTTCAATCCCTCACGCCGGGTGCTCGCAAAACTGCACTTTCCCGTGCCCGTATTCGTCTGTTGAACGAATTGGAACGTCGCCTCTCCGAGGCCAGTGCGTGCCTTGACGAGGGCCGATTAGTTGCCCGCGATGCCTTGCGGTTCATCCAGAGCGGCCGGCTCTCAGGAGTGCTCGAAACGACAAGGGAGGCCACATGAACAGTATCATTCTGGAACCGCCGAGCAGCCAGTGCGACGTGAAGGACGAGGAGTTTGCCCCGAACTCTAGATTTACTGCCGGGCCGTAGAGGTGCCAGGCATTTGTTCGGAAGCGAATCAGCTTCTCTCCGGAGATCAGCCCGACGTGATCGCCTTCGCGGCTGACAAGCCACGGCTGGAAAAGATCCGCCTTGTGTCCTGAATGGGCTCGTCCTTCACCCCGCAGGTTAAGAAACTCCTGCTCTCTCACAATTGCCGTAGAGGTGCCAGGCACTTGTTCGGACCGGGCTCTTCGGGGTCATGAACACCGTGACCCTGGTCGCCGAGCGAAGGGGCCGCATTCTGGGCTTCCTGTACGCGACGATGGAGGAGACTTCGGCCCGAATCGTGTTCCTCGCCGTCCTCCCGGAGTATCGACGGCGCGGGATTGGTACGGCCCTACACCATGAACTCAAGGCCATATCCCTCGCGAGGTGGCCTTTGTAGGCGCGTACGCCTTGCTCGATCCCCCAGTGATCCCCTTCCTCGAAAAGATCGGATACCTCCCGGTAAGCAGTACATCTGGATGGACCGCTACGCCTGATCTCCCCGAAGCGGGGGCCGGCAACCGCTGGCCCCTTTTCACCCTCTACGTTGTCACGGGACCGTGGATCGAAACGGCCCGATGGCTCCTCCTCCAGTACTGTCAGCGCGGATACGAGCTTTGAACCTTTGGGGGGTCGGGGCCGGCGAAGGTGGTGGCGAGGAGTTGGGCGGTGAGGGGAAGTGACCGATCTACCCGTCGCCCGTGGGTGTTACCATGTAAGCGAAAGGGAGGCGTATGGAGGCGCCGGCAAAACCAACGATTGAGACGTAGGAGAAGCTTGTGGAGCAAACATACCTTGGGGCACTCGGAGAAAGCACGCTCACCACGTGGGCCACGGCGAGAAGGATACTCCCCCAGAAGGTGACCTACGATCAGAATGGCTGGGACTATCTCCTTGAATTTCCACCGCTTTGGGGAAGTACTCTCCCGCCCTACCCACGAGACAGAGAGCCTGCGAGGATTTCCTGTCTCGTCCAAGTGAAAGCGACAAGCATAGGAGACCTAAATCGGTCAGTTAGCCTAACCAACTGGCAGCGGTTGATTACCCATCCACTCCCCGCCTTCTTTCTAGTGATAGATTTTGGGGAGGGCGTGGTCCCCCAAGTCGCGTACTTGGTTCCGGTCGATGCGGCTTCGATTCATCAGGTTCTGCGGCGGATTCGAGAACTTGATTCGCAAGGAGAAGACATTGCCAAGCACACGATGAGCATTGTTTGTAAGGAGGAGCAGAGATTGGAGGCTCCGGATGGAGAGTCTCTAGAGCGAGCGATTCGAAGTCACATCGGCCAAAGCTTCGAGGAATACGTCCGGCGGAAGCTCGAAACAGTCGAAACAACAGGGTACGAGTCATTCAGGTATCAGCTCACC
Source organism: Thermoanaerobaculia bacterium (assembly GCA_035556715.1). GTDB lineage: Bacteria > Acidobacteriota > Thermoanaerobaculia > Multivoradales > UBA5704 > DATMER01. The sequence continues at coordinate 40,010 of DATMER010000009.1, read as the reverse complement.
TTTGAGGCCCTCGCTGAGGTCTTGCAGGGCGTCAGTCCTCTTGAATATCTTGTTGACCTCTCTCTCGGGCTGAGAGAGCCCCTACCTATAAACCATGCTGAACTTAGAGATGTGCGTTTTGGTATTCCGGCCAGGTTGCCGCATCGAGAACTTTCTACAGGCGAAATCAAGATTATCCCTGAACCAGTTGAGAGGGTAGAAGTAGTACTTAGTCGTGGGATTCACGTCGTACGCACAGTGATGGAGATGTTTCTTCCACGCGGCTTGCCGGTGGAAGAAGTATTAGGTGCGGGCTTGCTGAAAGTGCTCCTGAAGCACGAGCTTTTCCGTTTTACTCTTCGTAGCTCTAGTATGGATGTACGCTTCTGTGACATAGAAAGTGAAGGTCCGAAAAAACTTCGAGAGTTTTATGACTTTGCCAGAGTTGTGCTGTTGTTTGAGGAGAATGCGAATAGGAAAGAGAACCTAAGGATCTTTGTTCGCTCGGCTTCACGGATACTATGGCAGGGCAGCCTTGGTTTCAATGAGGTGATCGATCCTGGGATTGTTGACCTCGCCCAGACTGTACTGAATGCGTGGGAGATTGCAAAGCACCTTGACGTGCAAGATGAGGTAGAGCTGACCGTCGATATCCTTATGTCGCAAGAGGAGCGTTTCAAGATTCTGCGGTCTCTCTTATCGACCGAGATACACCAAATGAAAGTAGGATGGTTTTGGGAGAGAGCACAGGTAAGTCGAAGTAGCACGCGCGTGTTTGTACCATTTGGCGTGGAGGTGATCCTTGGCGATTTTAAGGGAACTGTGATGTTTTCAGTGTGGGGTGATGTGCAGTGTACAGGTCTGGAACAGGAGGGGATGATTCAGTGCGAGATAGCCACCGCAGAGAAGAGATTAGAGAGAACATTCACATCGCGGAGGGGGGAAGAAGGGTTGAGCCTTAGTGCTGCGGTGAAGTCTATTGCCGACGCCTACGATGATGTCACCTGTTTGATACTTGAGCATTACAAGCTTCCGGAAAGTTCCTAGACATGCCTGTCCCTGGTTGCCTCGATCTCCCCCGGTCAAAGGTCACGAACCGATTGGCCCCGGTGCTTGCGGCGAGGTGCAGGGCATCCACGAAGTCCATGCCTCCGTGGCGAACTGATCCGGATCGTCCGCCGTGACCACCCGGACGATCACGTTCGTGTCGAGCGAGATCACCGGCGGTCCCTCGCTCCCTTCGCAATTCCGCCTTCCATCTCTTTGAGGCTCTTTGTGGGTCCCTTGTATCCGGTGCACCCCACAAGGTCTTCGAGAGTCGTCTCCGGAAACTGCCGGGTCGGGCGAAAGAGGACGCTGTCATCCTGGTTCTCCAGCACGAGATCCATACCCTCCGCCCACCCGTGCCGCTGGCGGATCTCCTTGGGGACGACAAGCTGACCTTTCGTGGAAAGCCGGACGGTAAACTCCCGGGCGCTCATGCGAAGACCTCCAGTCTCCGCGATCCGGTAAGACCGCGGCAAGACAGTTTAGTGCGCCCAGGCAGGATGGCCAAGGTGGAAACCGCCCCGATCCAATCCGTAGAGGCAGGAGCAGGTTCGGAGCGGAACGTAGGTGGAACCTAGGTGCCAGGCACTTGTTCGGCGGTTCCGCCCAGAGGGAAGTCCGAGTAGTGCTCGACCAACTCTGCGATCCGAGGCCAGTCCCCTGCGGGAGGGGCTTGGACATCGAAGCTCTCCAGGCCTCGGAGGAAGCGGGCCTCGATCAGGGGACCCCGGCGCTGATGGATGAGGAAGGCGGCTTCCGCCGCGCAGAGAGCGGGGATGGCTAGGTGAAAGCCAGGAGCTGGAGTGCCGCGAGGCAGGCACGGTGGGCCGGGTCGGCCGTATTCGCCACGGCGACTAAAGGTGCGCTATCCACGATCGCGATTGATGTCGTTGGCCCAGTACTGCTTTAGCGCTTCATCAAGCGAATCACCGGTGACCATGCCGGGGTCGTGAAAGAGGCCGGCAAACGGGATCTCCCGCGGCCCTTCGGCGGTGCCCCCCAAGCCTTCGAGGATGAACGTACGGATGACTTCAGATACGCTCGTCTGCCTGCGGCGGGCTTCAGAGTCGACGAGGTCCGAGAGATCGTCCGGGAGTGTGATCGTCGTTCGCTTCATACCGTCATACTGGCACACTTGCAGGGAGCCGGAAGATGAGGCGCGGTCCGACCTTGGAGTCTCCCTGGCGCAGGCAGCCGCAGGGTTGCGGCCGAGTTCTCCTTGTGGCGGTCTTGGGAGGTATCCTGCACATGCGGATCTCGACGAAGGTCCTGAGCCATCTGCCGGGCTTGGTCCGGACTCCGAGTTCGGGATTCGGCTGCGAAGACGATCATGACCTTGACTCTGAGCCTCCCCCACGATTTGGAAGACCGCCTTCAGCACGAGGCCGAGCGGCAGGGACTCCCTCCTGACAAGCTGACCCTTCGCCTGCTGGATCAGCACCTACCCGCTTGCGATCCTAAAGCAGAGCTGGCCGAGCTGCTTCAGTCCTGGATTGAGAGCGGCGATGCTCAGGAGCATGAAGAGACCGGCGAATTCCTGATTCGAGCCTTGGACGAGGACCGTCCCTCGAACCGCCCTCTGTTCCCGGCTGAGCTCAAGGGCGTGACTTGGTAACGCTTGGCACTCCGGATGGGAAGGCTGAACCCCAGAGCCACCGATAAGATGCGGCCCGAGTACAAGCGTTCTGATTTTGGCGCCTTGGTGCGGGGTAAGTATGCGGCGAGGATCGCCGAGGAGAGCAACTCGGTCGTTCTGAAGCCGGAAGTCGTCAAGATTTCTCCTAGCCGCTCCGAGAATCTCAGAACGATTCTGAGAATCTCAGAATGGCTTTGAGGAACCTCGAAATGATTCTGAGAATCTCAGAATGACTTCGAGCTTTCTCGGAGCCATTCTCAGCCGCTCGGAACGGCTCTGAGATTTTCAGAATCATTCTGAGCCACTCAGAACTGCTCCGAGAATCTCAGAACGATTCTGAAAATCTCAGAATGGCTTCGAGGGACCTCAGAATGATTCTGAGATTCTCAGAATGGCTTCGAGCTTTCTCGGAATCGTTCTGAGCCGCTCAGAATGGCTCTGAGAATTTCAGAATGACGACGGGTGAGGAAAAAAAGCGGGGAAAAAGCCGGGGGCGTCCGGCAGCACGCCCCCGGGGAATGACAGGCTACTTGGCAGTGTCAGGAGCTTCAGCGGATGGGGTGGAGGGGGCGACCGTCTCGGGCAGCGGGGGCTCGGGCTTCTCCACGGACCTGCGGGTAAGACCGCGGAACGGCTGGATCCCGAACTCGGTCAGCTTGTCGCTGTCCTTTCCGTAGTGGGCCTTGAGGCCCTCCCGAAGGAACTTCATCAGCGCGTCCCCATCCTGGATCACCTGCTGCAGCTCCCGGGTGATCTCCTGCTTCGCCGCCATCAGCACCGCCTGCTGCGCGAACAGAGCGCGGGCCCGTTGCGACTTCTCCCGCAGCTCCGGCAGGTTGATCTCGATCTTCGGCACCTGCTCGGCGTTGGCGCTCAGGGCCACGTCCATCTTCTCCCACGAGTTCACCTTGTTCATGTACAGCCATTCATAGCCCATCTCGGACCTCCTTCCCCTTCCGGGGAGGATCCCCGGCTCCGGAATTGGAGCCGGGCAACTGCCTTGAATGTACATACGCTAGAACGGCCCCGAGCGTTTGTCAACCCCCAAGCTTGCTTCGTATGCGGGTATGGGTCTAGAATGCCGAAACCGAGGAGGTGCCGGATGCCCAGCAGCCGCGAGGTTCAGAAGCAGCGCCGCATGGCTATCATCAGCATTCTAAAAGGAGAAGAGCCGGTCTCTGAGCAGAAGGAGATCATCCAGAAGCTGGCCGAGATGGGCATACCAGCCACGCAGTCGAGCGTGAGCCGCGACCTGAAGGAGCTAGGGGCCTTGCGCATGGAGGAGCGCTGGATTCTCGGCTTGCACGACGACGTGGGGCAGTTCGAAGGGGCCGCGAAGCATGTGACCGAGGTCCGGTTCGCCGGACCCCACCTCACCCTCCTGGTGACCCAGCCGGGAGCGGGAGCCCTTGTGGCGCGGGCTATCGAGGAATGCGAGTGGAGGGAGGTGGAGGGCACCTTCCCGGGGCTCAACTCGGTCCTCGTCCTCACCTCCGACGCCTTCGACCAGAAGCTGCTCTCCCTGCGCCTCCAGGGTCACCTGCGCAACGACGGGGTGGAGGACACGCAGGGGATCTCCTGGCGGACGACACGGCGGTTCTCATGAAGAGCCGGCCCCGGGGAAGGAGAAGCGCCGCGTAGAGGTGCCAGGCACACAGCCGGATCTATACCATCCCCATCATCTGCACGGATACAGCGGGAGCCTCCTCCCAGCGCGACGTGGTCGTGCGATCGCCCCGTAACATCGCGGGCGGGCGCGGCGTCATGTCTATGCCGCCGTCGATTTCGAAGGGCAGGAACGGTTCGATAACCGCCATCCGCTGCAATGTATCGTCAGGGCACCCTTGAGGGCACATGGAACTACAGATCAAGAATCTCTCCAAAACCTACGCCAACAATGTGCATGCCCTGAAGGACGTCACGCTGACGATTCCCCACGGCATGTTCGGACTGCTCGGCCCGAACGGCGCCGGCAAGTCCACCCTGATGCGAACGATCGCCACCCTGCAGGAGCCGGATGAGGGATCGATCCGCTTCGGCGACATCGACGTGTTGAAGCAGAAGGAGAGGGTGCGCGAGACGCTCGGCTACCTCCCGCAGGAGTTCGGGGTCTACCCGAAGGTGAACGCGGAGCAACTGCTGGAGCACTTCGCGGTGCTCAAGGGCATCACCGACCGGCGCGCGCGCAGGGAGGTCGTGGATGCGCTCCTGCACCAGACCAACCTCCATGAAGTGCGCAAGAAGAAGCTCGGCGGCTACTCCGGAGGGATGCGCCAGCGGTTGGGCATCGCCATCGCGTTTCTGGGCGACCCGAAGCTGATCATCGTCGACGAGCCCACCGCGGGTCTCGATCCGGCCGAACGGGTGCGCTTTCTGAACCTGCTCAGCGAGCTGGGCGAGAAGGCGGTGGTCATCCTCTCCACGCATATCGTCGAGGACGTCGAGGAGCTGTGCAGCCGGGTAGCAATCATCGACAAGGGTGCGATTCTGCTCGAAACCGAGCCGCTGCGCGCGGTCGCGGCCCTGCAAGGGCGGATCTGGCGGCGCGTGGTCGAGAAGAGCGAGCTGCCGGAGCTGGAGCGGGAGCACGCGGTCATCTCGACGAAGCTCCTCGCCGGCCGCACCGTCGTGCACGTCTACGGCGCCGAGTCGCCCGGCGCTGGTTTCAATCCCGTGGAGGCGGATTTGAAAGACGTCTACTTCAGCACCATGGCGGGCTGCTGTCACGAGGTGGCTTGATGAAGCTCTGGGAAATCTTCCGTTTTGAAATCACCCACCAGTCGCGACGCCTTTCGACCTGGCTCTATTTCGCGGTCGTGTTGGGTTTCACGTACGTGTTGGGGACGGAAGAATTCGTCTCCAACGCGCGCGACGGCGGCTACTTCTTGAATTCGCCGTTCGTCATCGCGAGCGTCGCCACCTTCGGCAGCATGATAGGGCTGTTCATAACCGCGTCGGTGGCCGGCGATGCGGGAGCGCGGGATGTACAGACGGGGATGCATCCGCTCCTCTACACCACTCCAGTCGGCAAGGCCAACTATCTGAGGGGCCGATTTCTCGCGGCGTTCATCCTCAACCTGCTGATCCTGGTTGCCGTGCCGGTCGGCCTCGTGCTCGCCGCGCTGTTGTCGCGCGCGGAAGCCGATCTCATCGGGCCGTTCCGGCCCGGGGCCTATCTCGGTGCGTATGTCTTCCTGGTTCTGCCGAACGCGTTCATCGTCACTGCGCTCCTGTTCTCGCTCTCGGCGCTCGGCCGGAAGGCGGTCGCGGCCTACTTCGGAAGCGCTCTACTTTTCTTCCACTCGAATTTCAGTTGGCAGTTCGTCGCAGGGACGTTGGGATGGTGGAAGCTGGCGAGGCTGCTGGACCCATTTTGCCTCCCCGTGTTCAACGAGCTGTTGAAGGTGTGGACTCCCGCCGAAAAAAATACGCTTCTGGTGGGGCTGCAGGGTCCGCTGCTCGCGAACCGCGCGCTGTGGCTCGGCATCGCGTTGAGCGCTCTGGCGCTCACCCATCGGCGTTTCCGTTTTGCCCATCCGTCGCCGGGCTCGTGGTGGAACCGCGGCAGGCGACGGCAGATCGCGGAGAGAGCCATCGCGCCAGGCACGACGCTTTCGGCGCCACGGGTCCAGGGGAGGTTCGGGTCCGCAACCCACGCCCTGCAGACGTTCGCGATCGCATGGCAATCGTTCCGAACGGTGGTGACGAGCTGGGGCTGGTTCGTCCTGGCGTTCTTGCCGTTCATGGTGGTGCTGTCCGGACCCGAATTGATGGAGCACATGGGCATTCGGCTGTTCCCCACGACGGCGCGGATGACGGCCTGGTTGACCGATCCTCAGGACGGCTTCTGGCTGCTGATTCCGATGCTCATCGTCTTCTTCGCCGGCGAGCTGGTCTGGCGGGAGCGCGAGGCTCGCTTGAGCGAGATCGCGGACGCGGCGCCGGCTCCGGATTGGGTCTCGTTCGTGGGCAAGCTCATCGGGCTCAGCTCCGTTCTCGTCCTGCTGCAGGCGTTGATCATGGCCGCGGCGATGCTCGTTCAGGTACGCATGGGCTATCACCTGTTTGAAACAGGACTGTATGCGCGGATTCTTTTCGGGTTCCAGCTCCCCGATTATCTCCTCTTCGTCTTGCTGGCGCTGGCCGTCCACGCGATCGTGAACCACAAGTACATCGGTCACACGGTTCTGCTCCTCGCGTATGGGTTTTCCGCCTTTGCGGCGGAGCTCGGGATCGAGCACAAGCTGCTCGTGTACGCGTCCGATCCCGGCTGGGTGTACTCGGATATGCGTGGATTCGCGCCGTTCGTCGCGCCTTTCGTGTGGTTCAAGCTGTACTGGGCCGCCTGGGCATTGCTCCTAGCGGTGGCGACGAAGCTGTTCTGGGTTCGGGGGAAGGAGTCCGGCCTCGGATTGCGGCTCCAACTCGCGGGCCACCGCTCGACGCGGGCGGCGGTTGGATCCGCGGTTGTAGCGGTGGCGCTCATCCTGACGCTGGGCGGTTTCATCTTCTACAACACCAACGTGTTGAACGCGTACCACACGAAGTCCGACAAGATGGAGCGGCGCGCCGAATATGAGCGGCGCTACGGGAAATACAAAGGCCTCGCGCAGCCCCGGAAGACGGGTGCTTCCCTCAAGGTCGAGATCCATCCCCAGCGGCGGGAGGTGGACATCCGCGGTACGTTCCATCTCGTGAATCGAAGCGCGGCGGCGATCGACTCCATCCACGTGGCCACCGCCTCGGAAGTCGAAACGCGAGCGATCCGCTTCGACCGGCCGGCGAAACGTGTTCTCGCGGACGATGACCTCGGTCACCATGTCTACGCCTTGGGGACGCCGCTGCAGCCAGGGGATTCGCTGCGTCTCAGCTTCGAGGTGCATTCCGCGCCGCGAGGATTTTCGAACGGCGGGGTCGATGCCTCCGTGGTGCCGAACGGCACCTACTTCACGGAGGATAAGTGGCTGCCCGCGATCGGCTATCAGCCGGGCCGCGAGCTTCACAACGCCGGCGAGCGAAGAGCGCATGGGCTCGCCGCGCGGCCCGAGTTTCCTTCCCTCGACGACGTGCAGGCGCGGTATGACACCGCAGGGGAAGAACGGATCGCGTTCGAAGCGGTGGTGGGCACCGACGAAAGTCAGGTCGCCGTCGCGCCCGGGAGGTTGCGCAGAACGTGGATGGAAAAAGGGCGCCGTTATTTCCATTATGTGACCGATGCGCCGATCCGCGACGACTACGCCTTTTTCTCTGCCGCCTACGCGGTCCATGAAGGGCGGTGGAACGACGTTTCCATTCAGATTGTTCACTATCCGGATCACGCTTGGAATCTGGATCGCATCGTCCGCAGCGTACAAGCTTCGCTGAGCTATTACGCCGAGCAGTTCGGGCCATACCCGCACGGCCAGATCAGGCTCGTCGAGTACCCCGGGGACGCAATCACCCTTCACGCCGATGCTATCAACATCTCGTACCAGGAAGCATTCGCCCTCTTCAATCCGGCGGACGGTCCGCGGGCTCTCGATTTCCCGTTCGCGGTGGTGGGGCACGAGGTTGCGCACCAGTGGTGGGGCCAACAGGTCACGTCTGCACGCGTCGAGGGCGCCCCGCTTCTCAGCGAGAGTCTGGCGTGGTACTCCGCGATGATGGTCATGGAGAAGACCTACGGCGAGGAACACCTGCGCCGGCTCCTGAAGTTGATGCGGGAGGCGTATTTGGCGCCCCAGGCCCGCGCCAACGTCCCGCTGCTCCGGGCCACCGATTGGTTGCAGGCTTACAGGAAGGGGCCGTTCGCAATGTACGCGCTGCGCGAGTACATCGGCGAGGAGCGGGTAAACGTCGCCCTGCGGCGCCTGCTCAAGAAGCACGGCTCGGGAGAGCCTCCCCGGCCGACTTCCCTCGACTTGTACCGCGAGCTTCAGGCGGTCACGCCGGCCTCGCTCCGGTATCTCCTTGCCGATCTCTTCGAGGCGAACACCTACTGGGAGCTCTCTGCGGAGCGGGTGACGGCGCGGCAGGCTGGAACAGGGAGCTGGCAGGTGACTCTCGACGTGGAGGCGCGCAAGGTGGTGGTCGACAGCGTGGGTATCGAGACCGAGGTCCCCATGGACGATCTCGTCGAGGTCGGCGTCTTCACGCTCGCGGAGGATGGAGGGCTCGGCGATCCGCTGTACATGCGCATGCACCGAGTCCGCTCCGGCGAGCAGCAGATCACGGTGACGGTGCCGCGGAAGCCTGCCGGGGCCGGGATCGACCCGCGCAGCCTCTTGATCGACGTGGACGCCACGGACAACCTCAGGGAGATAACGCTGCCAGCCCGGTAGGTGAGGCGCGTAACCCCCCCGGGGCGATCAGCATTCGTAGTCACAAACCCAGTACCGCCCGAGGAAGGTTGTGCCATAGGGGCCGCCATAGAAGTTGTGGCAGGTGCAGCTCAGATTGTTGTTGCAGACGTCGGTACAGGCCTGGGTGGCCCCGGCGGCCGGACACGAGTTGCCATGCAGGGTATAGCAGCGCGGAGGGTAAGGCTGGATGGGCCCCTTCTGGAACAGAGGGATTACTTCCAGGGTCTGCTTTACGGGTGTCATCGCGGGAACGGGCTTGGAGATCTCGGCGGCCGACGCCGCCGACGCCGGAACGGCGGCGAGGAGTGCGAAGGCGATCACGAGCGCAAAGTTCTTCATTCGATGTCTCCGAATTGAGGTTGAGGAGAGCTGCGGGCCACTCGTTCCGGCCGCGGCGGAAGGAGCACCGGCTCCTCTCCTACAACTGTAAGTGCGCTCACGGGGGCGCGGCGAGCCGCCGGCGAATGAGAGGAAGCGGGCGCAGCCTCCGCTCTCAGCGTGGAGCGACTCACGCCACTTCCGCCAACCCGCGGACCTCGACGGTGGAGAAGCCCTGGTGCTTGGTCACGGTCACCTGCTGGGCGAACTCGTCCCGCAGCTCGGGATGTGCGTGATGATGCCGACCATCCGGCCGCCCGATTCCGGGAGAGAATGTCATTCACGAACATGCTTGAGGAGTCTCCTCCCGCCCGGAAGGACCGGTTGGCACCTGAGTGCAGCGTCAAGCCCAATGCCGATATCTATAGAATGTTATGAAAGCTTCCTACTCTTCTCGCCATTCATGTAAACAGGGCCGGCTTAGCCTGCACCGAACGGCTGGCTCGCCTTCAGGGATGAGCCGCAAGTCCTCGCAAGTCGGGCCGTCGAGATCATGGGAGGAATATCCTTGAGAAGCAGCGTCAGATACGTTGTTGCAGGTATCATAACCATAATGCTTTGGGGGTGCACGACTCAGTATTCGTACCAGAGAGTTGAACTTTACGGATATGAGGAGAGGAGACTAGCCGACAATACTTTTCATGTTTGGGTTGAAGTTCGCGACAATACGCCTTTGAACTACGAAGGGCAGCTTACTCTTCGCCGCTGTGCGGAGCTTGCGTTGGAGAAGGGATCTCGCTACTTTGTGCTCTTGACGAAAGAAAACCGCCAGTCGGTTTTCCGTGAAGTGGATGAGGCCAGCCTCAGACGCGTCTTTCGCGGCAATGTAGTTCGCTTTTTACCCAACAATGAGGGGGTGCTCGATTCCCAGGACGCTGTTTCCGTAATACAGAAGACGAACGCGATGGTTAAGGGGCGTATTTCTTCGAAGGCTCGACGTGCGTTGGTTAAGCTGGGTAGGGGCACTCCTGAAGGGATCATATCAACCTCTCAGGCGCCGGCGGCCGAAGAACAGGCCGGCATCGTATACTCTGAATACTTTGAGTTTAACGAGCCAATTCTTGACGGACAGGTCCGCATGCATCTTCTCATTACTCTCGGGAGAGAGCGCGTTCCTCCCCTCTGGCGCTTTACGTCAAGGCCCTTTGTCACTGACGGTAGGATCAGCAAGAGTGCTCGCGCAGAGGGAATTGCCGAGGAGGTCTACGAAATATATTTTACTAATCTGGGCGATATGTCGATCACGTTCAGTCAAATGGAGCTTCAAGCGCGACCATTCGGGCGCATAGAGCTATCTCCGGCGCCAATGGTCTTAGGTCCGAAGCAGTACATTAAGACAGATCCGATTGTCAGCATAGGGAGCATCCACCAGCCGTCGGAGAAAGAGTTTTCATTCCGGTATTCATATGCCGGTGAAACGGAAGAGATCGTGGGTGTAGCCCGCCGACTTCGTGTAGATGAGCTCAAGTAGAGCAGGAAGGAGCCTAAAGGTAGGGGATAAGGTGCCGGAGATCCGTACCGCCTGATGCTGGCAGCCGTTGCCTCCTGGAGCGCATCACCCCACTTCCGCCAAGCCGCGGACCTCGACGGTTGAGAAGCCCTGGTGCTTGGTCACGATCACCTGCTGGGCGAACTCGTCCCGCAGCTCCGGGATGTGCGTGATGATGCCGACCATCCGGCCGCCCACTCGCAGGCTCTGGAGGGTTTCGGAGACGAGAGCGAGAGTGTCGGGATCGAGGGTGCCGAAACCCTCGTCGATGAACAGGCTGTCCAGATTTACCGCACCGACGGCACGCTGAACCTGGTCGCTGAGCTCCAGGGCGAGAGCCAGCGAGGTCAGGAAGGTCTCCCCTCCGCTGAGCGTGTCGCTGATCCGCGTTTCGTCGGCGTTGTCGTGATCCACGACCCGGATTTCGTCGTCGTTGAACTGGAGAGAGTAACGCTCCTGAGTCAACATCAGCAGCCGGGCCGAGGCGCCCTTCACGAGCTCGGTGAACACCTCCTGAAGGACGTACGCCTGGAACCTGTCGCTCCGCAGGTCGCCGGCCAGGAGGTCGTAAACGCGCAGCGCCTCCTCCTCGCTGTCCAACTGCTCGCGGAGCTCTTTGGAACGTTCGAGACGCTGCTTCATGCGCCCGATCTGCTCTTCGAGCTTCTTTCCTCGGCCGAACGCGGTCTCCACTTCGATGGTGACATCCGCCGCGAGCTTCTCGACGGCCGCCAACTGTTCGTCGGACACTCGCTCATCCCCCAGCTCGGCTCTCAGGGTGGCGACACGCTCCTCGGCGGCGTGGCTGTCTTGCTCATACTTGCGGACCTTCTCCCTTAGCTGGGTGACGGTGGCATCGTCGAGGAGGGCCTCCCGAACGGCGGCCTCGTCGTCGAAGCCGGCGCGAGCGATCTCCGCGTCCCGGCTCTCCGCTCTCTCGAGAGCGTCCTGAAGAGCCGCCATGGCAGCTTCAGCCTTGAGACGTTGCGCCTCCTGGGCGGTCATCACCCGGTTCTGGGCGGTTGCCTCCTTTTCGGAGGCCGCCTTGAGGTTGGATTCAAGCTGCTGGATCTGCTCTTCCAAGGCCTCGGCCTCGGCAGCCGGGTCCTCAGACTTGGTGACGGCATGGATCTCGCCCTGCAGCGTCGCGAGCCGTTGCAGGCTTTCGGTGCGCTCCTCTTCCAATCTCTTCTGTAACGCTTCCCTCTCGCCGAGCCGTTCCCTCGCGGTCGCCTCTTCGGCTTTCGCTTTCTCCAGGGCTCGTTCGGCTGTCGCCAGTCGCGCCTTCGCCTCTTCGTTCGTCCTGCGGCTCCTGGTGAGAGATGCGATCTGTTTTTCGATCCAGGCTTCGATCCATTCCTCAGTCAGGGCATCACTTTTTGGAGCGCGGTCGCCGAGCGTTCGAAGGATCTCTTCCTCGCCCGCGGCCACGCCGCTTTGCAGCTCGGCGCAGCGCGACTCCAGCTCGGAGAGGCTTTGCCGTGTGGCCTGGAGACTCGCCTGTTCGCCCGTGAGGGCGGCCTCGTTCCGTCTGGCGAGCGAGTCGGCAACTTGGAGCGCGGTCCTGGCCGCTTCGACCTCGGGTGCCATCTGGACCGGAGGCGGGGTCGAAACGAGCTGCTCGCACACCGGGCAGGGTTGGCCGGGCATCAACCCCTCGCGGAGGTGATTGGCCTCGTTCAGACTGATCGTGCGATGCAGCGCCTCTTCCGCCGTTACCGCGGACTTCCTGGCGGAGTCGGCTTCCTTTTTCAGGAGCTTGATCTTTCCTTCCTGCTCTTTCACCGCTTCGCGCTTGCGGGCGAGCTCGGTCCTGTGCTGCGCCGTGCTCCTTCGAGCGGCGCCAAGCTCGACGGCCCGGTCGCGGACGCTCTGCAGCAGCTCGTCCAGCTCCGGGTCATAGCCGGAGGCCTCCGCGGCTTGCCGGGCCGCATCGACGGCTGCCTGCTGTTGCGCTTGCGCGGCCTTCGCCGATTCGGCTTTCGCAGAGAGCGAGGACAGATCACCTTCCAGAGCCTTCAAGCCCTGCGTCTGCCGCTCGATCGCCGCTTTGAGCTGCTCTCGTTCAGGCAGCCGCCCGAGCACCTGGTGGAGGCGAGCCACCTGCTCGCGAATCTTCTTGATCGCCTTGGCGGCTTTCTGCGCGGACTTCAACTCGCCGGCCTTCTTCTCCCAATCCTTCTGCGCGGAGTCATGGTGGGCCTTGGCTTCGTCAGCCGCCTTTGTCGCGGCCGTCGCGGAGGAGAAGGCTCGGGCCGCTTCATGGAGCAAAGGCAACAGGGGCACCGCGCGAGCCGCCGCCTCGATTCTCGCTTTGTCACGGCTCACCTGCTCGGCCTGCTTCTGCAGAGCGGCTCGCCTTTCTTCGACCTGTCGAAGCTCTCGGGTTTTCGCGTGCTGGCCGCGCAGCCGGGCGAGCGTGGCCTGGGTGTCGTCCCGTCTCTTTCTCAAGGCTTCGAGCAACTCGGCGACCTGGGCGTGCTCCGTCTCCAGCCGGGCGACAGCGGCCTCGTCAACGCCGGCGTACTCGTCCGAGAGGAGCTTCTGCAGTGAATCGACAATGCCCTTCTTTGCAGCCGCCAGACGCTGAGCCTTTTCCCGCATCAGCTCGTAGACGTCCAGTCGAAGAAGTGTGCGGAGCATGCTGCGCCGGTCTCTTGGTTGCGCTTTGAGAAACCTTGCGAACTCGCCTTGCGGCAGAACCACGGCTTGCATGAACGCGGGTGCTTCAAGCCCCAGGATCTGAACCACCTGATCGGTGGCGGCGCGAACCTGGTCCGCCAGGCTCTTGAAGGAACCGGTGCCGTCCTGCTCCTCCAATCGAACCATTTGAACGCCATTGCGCCGGAGAGTCCGCGCGATGCGGTAGCGGTTCTCGCCGACCTCGAAATCCAGCACCACCCTGACCCGGTCCCGGGCCGCCGAAATCATTTCGGTCCGATTGAAATTGTTGACCCGGGGGATTTCTCCATACAACGCAAAGATGATCGCGTCCAGCAGGGTCGACTTGCCGGCGCCCGTTGGCCCCGAGATGGCAAACAGTTCGAGCGTGCGGAAGTCGATCTCCTGCTTCTTGCTGAAGCACGCGAGACCCTCGATCGCGAGATGGACGGGACGCAGCGCTCAATCCTCCCCGGATGCCTGCTCGTAGAGGTCCTCAAATGTATCCAGGACGGCCACGTCCGCTGGGTGCTGGTGCACGCGGAGATGGTAGGCTGCGTAGTGCCGGACCGGCGGAACTCCGGTTTCCAGCCGGATGTCTGACGGCTCCTCGGCCTCGGGGAGCTCGGCGCGCACGACGAGCGCATTGGGGAGCAGCTCGCGGACCTTTCGGTTGAGATCGGGTTCCCTTTCCGTCAACGGGACCGTCACGCGCAACCAACCCGTGCGATGCTCGTCCGCAGTCTCCTCGAGCTCCGCGAGCGTGGCGCGAAGGTCGACGAGCGGCAGCCCCCCCTCGTAGGGGACATGCTCGATATCGGCGGCGGGCTTGCCGGGCGAGGCCGTGACGACGGCAAAGGTTTTTTCCTCCCCTGCCTCGCCGAAGTCCATCTGGAGCAGAGATCCGGCATAGTAAGCGGGCACCGGCCCATCGATCTTCTGCGGCTTGTGGATGTGCCCCAGAGCGATATAGCTCGCGTTGGACGGCAGAGCCTCCGGCGAGGCCGCCCAGTCCTCTCCGATGTGAACGCGGCGCTCCGATTCGCCGAAGAGCGCCCCCTCGATGTGCGTATGCGCCATGAGGAGGTTGACGGCATCCGGCCGAAAGGCGCCGCTGAGGTCCTGGACGGCGCGCTCGAACATTCGAGCGTATTTGATCCGGGCGCTGGCCTCTTCGCCGGCGATGTCCAGCGCAGAGACCCAAGCCCCGGGGGATGCGAACGGAATCGCGGCGACGATCGCCCTTTCTCCAGAACGGGTCTCGATGGTCCGGGTCCCGCCCCGGGAGGCGGGCCGAGGGCGGCCGAGGATCTGCACGTTGACGAGCTCCGTGAGCAGCGAACGGGCGTCCAGCCGGAGCGGATCGTCGTGGTTGCCGGCGATGACGAGCATGTGCGCTCCGGTTCGCCCCACGCGGACCATGAACCGGTTCACGAGCTGCTCGGCCTCGGCAGGCGGGTTTCGGCTTTCGAAGACGTCCCCGGTGTGGAGGACGAGGTCGATGGAGTGCTCTTCGATGAAGGCCGCGAGATGGTCGAGCACGGCCTCCAGCTCGTCGAGGCGCTGGATCCCCTTCCATCGGCGGCCAATATGCCAGTCGCTTGTATGGACGATCTTCACGGCCCGGGCAGTCTACAGGATCTACCCGAAAAAGGTGCCGCGGACCGGCCCCTGTACTATGAAGAGGCGCCGGTCACACGCCAGATGACGTTGCCCACATCATCGGCCATCAGCAAAGCCCCGCGCTTGTCGATCGCGACGCCCACGGGACGTCCCATCGCGTCGCCGTTTTCCTTGACGAAGCCGGTCAGCACGTCGACCGGCTCGCCGGACGGCTTGCCGCCTGCGAACGGAACGAAGATGACCTTGTAGCCGCTGCGCGGTTTGCGGTTCCAGGAGCCGTGCTGCCCCACGAACATCCCGCTGCGGAACCGCTCGGGGAGGGTCGTCCCCGCCGACCAGGCCAGGCCCAGGGAGGCGGTGTGCGGACCCAGGGCGTAATCGGGCACGAGGGCCTTCTCGACGAGATCGGGCCTCGGCGGCTTCACCCGGGTGTCGACGTGCTGGCCGAAGTAGCTGTAGGGCCAGCCGTAGAAGCCGCCGTCCTGGACAGAGGTCATGTAGTCGGGCACGAGGTCGCTGCCGAGCTCATCGCGCTCGTTGACCGCCGTCCACAGGGCTCCGCTTTCGGGCTCCCAGGCCATCCCGACCGGATTGCGCAGTCCGGAGGCGAAGACGCGGTGGCTGCCGGTCGCGAGGTCCACCTCCCAGATCGCCGCCCGTCCCTCCTCCTCTTCCATTCCGTGCTCCGCCACGTTGCTGTTGGACCCGACGCCGGCGTAGAGCTTCGACCCGTCCGGAGAGGCGATGAGGCTCTTGGTCCAGTGATGGTTGCGGGGACCGGCCGGCAGGTCGGCGACCTTGGTGCCCTCCGCCGTGATCTTGGTCTCGCCTTCCGTGTAGGGGAACTTCACGATGGCATCGCTGTTCGCCACGTAGAGGTCGTCTCCCACGAGCGTCATGCCGAAGGGCGAGTTGAGGCCTGTCAGGAACGCCGAGCGCGTCTCGGCGACACCGTCCCCGTCCGCGTCCCGGAGCAGCGTGATGCGGTTGGCGCTGGGCACACCGCCGCCCGCCTTCTTCTGGAAGAGCTTGAAGAAGAAGCCCTTGATCCCCTTGTTGTCCTCCGGCCGCGGCGGCGCGTTGGTCTCCGCCACGAGCACGTCGCCGTTCGGGAGCACGTAGAGCCACCGCGGGTGGTCCAGGTCCCGGGCGAACGCGGCCACGGCCGTTCCCTCGGCGGCCACCGGCTTCGCTCCCTCCGGCCAGCCCGTCGCCTTGACGACGTGCACCAACGGGATCAGCGCCTTGTCGGGCGGAGGCAGGGTGGGGCTCGGGCCGGTGCCAGCCGAGACGGGGAGCCTCGCCGAGGAGGCGCATCCCGCGATACCCAGGGCGGCGGCGGCGAGAACGAGCTTGAAGGGGATCCTCTTCACTGATCCGAGCATGGCAACCTCCATGGCCTGCGATCGTCAGGCCTGTTCCCAATTCCAGCAAGATTCAAGCCCGCGCGCCGACGCCGGTTCAGGAGCAGGGAACCCGGATCCCGTCCGATCTCCACTTTTCACGGATTAGAAACACTTTTGGGTTTGCGAATACTCGCGGAGCGAAGTTCCGCGGCACAAAGCCATAAACATTCTCTTTCCTGGCTGCGTATACCCATCAGAGCCGGAGTTATCACGGAGGCCGCATGAACGTGAAACGCTTTTGATGTCCCGGTCACTACTCGCTGACGGGTGGTGATCGCGCCGAATAGATCAAGGAGAGATGATCCGGGCGCGCCGTTCCGCAAGGAATTCGTGTACCTGTCGGCGGCACAAGAGAAGGAGGAATGTAAGCGACATCGGGGTATTCGTTGCCTGAATGAATCAAGCCCGTCTCCGGCATGCGGGCCGGGCTTTTCGGATGGATGGTTTATTGCCGTTCAATAAAGAATTCGTGCGTCGAGGGCTTGAAGGAGGAGTGAAAAAGACATCGGCGTATCCGTGGCGTAGATAGATCAATTCGATCCCTGGCGATCGAACCGGGTTGTTAAAACAAGTGAACGGTCCATGTGCACCGTGTTCGTAAGGAATCCGTGCATCTGGCGACAGTAAAAAGAAGAAGGAGGAATGTAAAATGCCCGTAGCGAGCTCAAGCCTTGTCGCATTGTCGTACGCCGAAGAAACCAACTGGGGCGTCACCCCGAGCGGTCCCTTGAAGGAGCTGCGGTGGACTGGCGAGAGCCTCGCCCTGACCACCACTTCGGAGGTCAGCGCCGAGGTGCGCGCCGACCGCCAGGTCCCGGACGTGGTGCGGACCGGGGTCGACATCCAGGGTGACATCAACGTCGAGCTGTCCTTCGGGACGTTCGACGACCTGCTCGAAGGCGCGCTGCTGTCCTCGTGGTCGTCGGCGCTCGCCATCACCGGCACCAACATCTCGGCCGACGCCTCGGACAACTCGATCAACAGCGCCTCCGGCGGCCTCGCGGGAATCGCCCCGGGGCAGTGGGTCAAGGTCTCCGGCTTCACGAATGCCGCCAACAACGGCTATTTCCAGGCCACGAGCGTGACCGCCAACAAAGTGGTCCTCGCCGGCGGCACCCTGGTGACCGAGGCGGCCGGGGGGAGCGTCGGGGTCGGCGGCTCGTACCTGCGCAACGGTGTGGAGCCCAAGAGCTACACGATCGAGAAGGCCTTCACGGACATCGACGAGTACGTGGCCTTCACCGGCATGCGGGTGGCGAGCCTCAACCTGACCGCGGAGACCGGCGCGATGATCACCGGCGCCTTCTCCTTCCAGGGCAAGATCGCCGCGGCCACCGGTTCCACGGTGGGCACCGGCCCGGTGGTCGCGGCCCCCAACAACCAGGTATTCAACACCGTCGACCATATCCAGGGGCTGCGCATCGGCAACGAGGCGGTGGCGTTCGACGTCTCGTCGCACAACTTCACGATCGACAACACGCTGCGCGCGCAGAAGGCGCAGGGGAGCCTGGGCAACGTGGGTATCGGCATCGGCACGCTGAACGTGACCGGCGCGGTGTCGGCTTATTTCACTTCGCGCACCCTCTATGAAAAGCACCTCAACTGGGAGACCTCGTCGTTCTCGTTCCGCATCGTGGACGGCAACGGCAACGGCTACGTCTTCACCTTCCCGGCACTCAAGTTCACCGACGGCAACCCGGTGGCCGGCGGCAAGGACCAGGACATCATCGCGGAGATGAGCTGGACCGCGTTCCGCCACCCCACGCTCGGCTACACCGTGCAGATCGACCGGTTCACGGCTTAACAAAAGAACAGCTTCCAGATCGGAGAGACAACGACATGGATATCAGCAAGTTCCAGACGAACAAGTCGGCGGAAGAAGAAGGCATCTGGGTCGACGTCGACGGCAACGGCACCAAGGTCAAGGTGGCGCGGATCAACAACGCGCGCTACAAGAAGTTTTTCCAGAAGATCACGAAGCCCTACAAGCGGCAGATCCGCAATGGCACCCTGGCGGAGGAGCTGGCCGAGAAGCTCCTGGTCGACGCGCTCGCCAACACGATCCTGCTCGACTGGAAGGGTTTCACCAAGGGTGGCGAGGATTTCCCCTACAGCGTGGACAACGCGCGGTCGTTCCTCCAGGAGTCGGCCGACTTCCGCGACTTCGTGAGCGACGCGGCGAACGAGATGGAGAACTTCCGCGCCGAGGAGCTCGAGGAAGCCCGGGGAAACTGATCGAAACCCTCCGCTGGTCGCTCTCCTGGGGCCCGCATCTCGAGCTCCTCGAGCGGAGGCAGGAAGAAGGAAAGCCGACTCCGGCTTTGGAGAACCGGCCGGAGTTGTACCCGGACCTCGTTCCGGTGTGGGAAGCGTTCGTCCTGTTGAGCCCCAGCCGCAACATGGGTTGGGGAGCGGGGGCGATCCCTCTGACCGAGGTCAGGGCGTATTGCGAGATGTTCGAGATCGAGCCGGAGGAGCGTGAGGATCTCCTCTACCTCCTCCGGGCGCTCGACGAGGAGTACTTGAAGTCGACGAACGAGAAGGGCAAGCAGAAGAGGACGGGAAAGTAATGCAAGCCGCACCTGCAGGAGCCGTCGCCGTCGTCCGCGCCACAAGGGCCATCGGCCCGGCGCTCGCCGCTGTCACCCGGATGCTCAACCAGATGCGTCCGGCCCTCGCCAAGGTGCTCGAGGCGCTCGCGAAGTCGGGCCGCGGGTTCAAGGAGTTCGTGACCAAGGCGCTGACGGTGGAGAAGGTCATGGCGGCCATCGGCAAGGCCATGAAGTTCGTCACCGTCGCGGATGCCGCCGGCAGGCTGGCGGTGGCGCTCGCCAAGGTGAAGAACCTGATGGTCGAAGCCGCGACCGGCTTCGGGATCCTCGGCAGGGGGAGCCGCCGCCAGAGCGCCGGGGCGGCCACCGAGGAAGTGGCGGCGGCGCAGTCCTCCACCTCCGTGGTCGCCTCCGTTGCGCAGGCTCCGGCGTCGGCCCTGGTGGCCGCGGCTGGCGGCGGCGGTGGCGAGCCCCCCGACGGACCCATCAAGCAGACCGGAGACGCGGCCGATCAGGCCAAGGAGAAGGTCGGAGCTCTGCAAGGTGCGCTCAGGACTCTCGGCGATCAGGGTTTCGGCCCTGCCGCGGCGGCCGCCGAGATGTTTGAAAAGCCGATCAAGGTCCTGACCTTCGCCTTCGAGGGTTTCGTCGCGGTCACCGAGACGGCGAGCTCCTTCGATCAGTTGAAGCTCTCGCTCGAAAACATGCTCGGCTCGGCCGAGGGCGCCGGCCAGGCCTTCCAAATGATCCAGGACTTCGCCGGCCGCACTCCGGTCTCCCTGGAGACCGCCACCGAGGCCTTCCGCCAGCTCTGGACGGCGGGCATCCAGCCGACCCAGGAGAACATGACGGCCTTCGGCAACGCCGCCGCCGGCTTCGGCAAGGATCTGACGGCGGTGACCTCGGCGATCTCCGGCGTCGACCTGGGCAAGATCGAGGGGCTCGAAGAGCTCGGCCTCCAGGTGGAGGAGCAGGGCAACAAGCTGAAGATCTCCTTCCAGGGGGTGAGCACCACCGTCGGCAACTCGTCCCGGGAGGTGGCTCAATATCTGGAGCAGCTCGGCACCACCCGCTTCGCCGACGGGATGGAGCAGCAGGCGGACACCTTCTCCACGGGCTTCGACCAGGTGAAGGAAGCTTTCGCGGGCCTGCTCGCAGCCTTGGGAGGAGCCGGCCTCCTGACCGCGCTCGAGAGTATGGACGGGAGCTTCGCCAAGATCGTGGAGGCGGCGCGGCCCGTGGCCGAGGTGCTGGGCAAGGGGTTGGGGGCGGCAATGGGCGTGGCGGCCAGCGCCGCCGAGTTCCTCGCCGAGCACGCGGGGATCGTGGCCTCGGTGCTCGCCGGTCTCTCGGCGGCGACCGCGGTGGCGGCCATCGGCGAGCTGGTGAAGAGCCTGAGCGTGGCCAAGGGCGCGATCGTCGCGCTGGGTACGGCCGTCCTCGCCAACCCGATCGGCCTGATCGTCGGGGCGATCGCGGCGGTGGTGGCGGCGCTCGTCATCTTCAAGGACGAGACGCTGACCATCGGCGAGACCAGCGCCACCGTGGGCGAGTGGCTGCAGGCCACCTGGGATACGACGAAGGAGTACCTCGGAGTCGCCTGGGATGCCCTCAAGACCTGGTTCGCTTCCTTCAGCGACGACATGGTCATTCTCTGGGGGTGGATCAAGGACGCCGTTCTCGACGGCGTCAAGAAGATCATGGCCGGGCTCGCCAGCGCCTTCCAGTTCGTGGCCGGAATCGTAGGCGGCATCGGGGAGCTGCTGGGCGTCGGCTTCACGGCCATCGTCCAGTGGCTGCGCAACACGGCCAACCAGGCCCTGGCCGTCATCTTCTCGATTCCCGAGGCCTTCTCCGCCGCCAAGCAGGCGCTGGAAGAAGGAGACGTCTCGGGGCTCTTCGATCGTGTCCGCGCGGCGACGGCGGACAACTTCAGCAAAGATTACGTCGGCGAGGCCTTCGGTGCGATCGCCACGGGCATCGGCAACTTCGCCAACCAGGTGGGGGACGCGGTGGGCGCCGTGGCGGGGAAGGTCAAGGACTGGGTCGTCGGCGTCGGGCAGGACTTCGCCGAGCTCGGCCAGATGTTCGGCACCGACGTCGCGGCCCGGGCGAACGAGCTCGTCGCCTCGCGTCCTCCCGAGCCGGCCATTCCCTCCCCTCCGTCTCGTATCCGGCCGGGTGCCGGGGGCGGCGGAGTCGACGCCGAGGCAGCGGCCACCCAGGCGCTCGAAGCCATCCGCGCCAGCGCCGCCGAAGCCCAGGCCGCGTTCGACGAGCTGAAGAGCGCTCCCCTCAATGAGGTGGCGGAGAAGTATCAGCGCTTCACCGAGCTGGCAGGAAAGGCTTCCGGCGTCTTCGAGGAGCAGCGCGCGATCCTGGAGAAGCTGCCGCCCAAGCACGAGGCGGTGATCCAGGCGCTCAGTGAGCTCAACAAGGAGATCTCGGACCTGGCAGGCAACTCGGCCGCTGCGAGGAACATCGAGGCAATGAGCGGTCCGCTCTCCCAGGTGGAGAAGGCCGCCGCGGCGACCACCGAGGCCCTTGCCGAGCTCGAAGGCGCGTCGATCCTCGACGTCCAGGCGAAGTACGACGCCTTCGAGGCCAGCGCGAAGAAAACGAACGAGACGGTCGAGGAAGCGCGCAAGGCTTTCGCGCAGCTTGCCGATGCCCAGGGAGAGGTTGCCAAGGCCACGGAGCAGCTCGACGCGGCAACGAAGAAGGTCGGGAGCAGTCAGGAATCGGCCGGAAAGACCATCGGCAAGCACAGCGAGGAGGCACTCAATGCGGCCAAGGCCCTGGCCGCGCTCGCCGAGGCCACGCCCGACCAGGCTCCGGACAGGGTGAATGCCTTCAAGACCGCGATGATGGAGCTCGAGAATGCAGTCGCAGCAGCGAGCGACGAGCTCAAGCAGACGCCCCCGGGGCCGGAGTACCAGGTGGCCTCCGAGCGCCTCCAGCAGATGCGCACGGACCTCGAGGGGCTGACCGAGGCGGGAGCCGAGTTCGGCGTAACGCTGGAGACGTCGACGGCGAAGGCGGCCGCGACCCTGAAGGGGATCTACCGGCAGATCGTCGACGCCTTCCTCTCCGAGTTCAGCTCCGCCCTGGCGGACCTCTTCCAGGGCAGCACCGAGGGGTTCAAGAACCTCTTCGACAACGTCGGGAAGTTCTTCTCGAAGATGCTCGCCGACATGGTGGCCGAGTGGCTCAAGGCGGCGATCTTCCGCACGGGCGCCGACGCGACCCAGTTCGGGCAACTGATCGTGAACATGCAGCAGGGCGGCGCTGCCGGCGCCGGCAGCGCCGCCGTGATCGGCGCCGGTGTCGGCGGAGCCGTGGGAACGGCGGCGGGCGCCGATCCCACGGTGAGCTACATCGCGGGCGCTGCCGGCGCGGCGGCGGGGTTCACCATCGGCTTCCAGATCGGCGGCGCGGTCGGCGGCGTCTGGGGCGCCTTCATCGGCGGCGTCATCGGCGGTCTGGTGGCGGCCGCGATCTCCTACAAGCCCAGCGAGCGGGGCTATGCCGACTTGGCGGCCAAGGAGGGGTTCGCCGTCATCGACGCCGTCCGCGTCCGGGGCAAGGCCGACATGCTGCAGCTCCAGAAGTTCTCAAAGGGGGTCACCGACGCGATCAACGAGATCGTGGCGATGAGCGGCGGCGCTCTGACGTCGCTGCCCAAGATCACCCTGGAGACGAAGAAGAACAAGTGGTACCGCGTCATCGACGCCGCCGGCATCACGCACAAGTTCGGCGAGGACCTGAAGGCGGCCACCGACTTCGCGGTCATCCAGGCGCTCAAGGGCGCCCAGTTCGAGGGGCTGTCGCCGGAGGTCCAGGCGGCCTTCAAGAACACGATGGCCACCACCATCGAGGAGCTGACCTCGGACATCGAGTTCGCGGTCGCGGTGCGCGACATCGATCTCGAGCCGGTCACCAAGGACCTTCGCGACTTAGCGAAGGGCTTCCAGAACATGCGCGAGCGGGCGCTGGCCCTGGGCATCGCGGTCGACAAGATCGACGACGCCTTCCAGCGCGCGTTCGACGACATGAAGAAGAACCTCATGTCGGGTCTCAAGCCCTTCCAGGAGGCAGGCCTGACCGACGTCGAGCGCGAGGCGCGGCGCATCACCGAGGCATTCGAGGAGATGCGGGAGAATGCGCGCCTGTTCAACGAGGAGCTGGAGCGCCAGCAGCAGACGCGCAATGAAGAGATCCAGAGCCTGCAAGGGGAGGTCGCCCGCCAGCAGGAGCTCCTCGCCCAGGCGCAGGCAAACCCGGAAGCCTTCATACCGCCCGAGATCCTCGAGCGTTTCGCCGCCCTGGGCATGGACCCCGAGCGCCTCCTGCGCCTCGCCACCGGCGGGATCGAGGAGACGATCAAGAAGCTACTCGAGGAGATCGCTCGGCTGCAGGGCCTGAACGAGTCGCAGACGCCGATCGACATGTCGGAGATCGACCGCGCCGAGCTGGCAGCCCGCCGGGCCCTGCGCGAGCGGGTGCGCGACTCACTCGCCCCCTACCAGAGGGCGAACATGACCGCGGTCCAGCAACAGCTTCTCGAGCTCGACGACACCTTCGAGAAGCTGCGCCGCGATGCCCGCGCCGCCGGCGTGTCGATGCGCGAGGTCGACAAGGCCTATGAGGAGGCGGTCAAAGCCCTGCGCAAGCAGGTGATGGAGCAGCTCCAGCCCTACCTCGACCTCGCCGACGGCCTGACCCCTCTCCAGGTCGAGCTGCGCGATCTCGACGAGCGCTTCGCCGAGCTGCGCACCAACGCCAAGGCGCTCGGGATCGACATGGAGACGGTCAACCGCGCCGAGCAGGCCGCGCGCGAGCAGCTCCGCCAGCAGTTCGAGGACGAGCTCGCGGCCTTCGCCGGCGAAAACCCGTTCGTCGCCCAGCTCGATGAGCTCCGGAAGAAGTTCGAGGAGCTGAAAAAGAACGCCGAGGCCCTGGGGATCAGCACCGACCGGGTCAACGAGGCGTACCAGCAGGCCCTCGAGATCATGCAGAAGCAGTTCCAGGAGGGCATCCAGAGCTACCTCGACTACGGCCGCGGACTCTCGGACATCGCCGTCCGCCACCGCGACCTGACGAAGTTCTTCGAGGAGCAGCGCGAGGCGGCGCGGGCGCTCGACGAGGCAATGGGCTTCACCGGCGGCGGCGGCCCCAACGAGCGGCTGCTCGGAGAAGCCGAGGCGGCCGCGTTCCAGCAGCTCGTGGACGAGTTCAAGGCCTCGCTCCAGGACCTGCGCGATGCCGGCCTCACCCCGACCGAGATCGCCGTGCGCGACATGCGCGACCGCTTCACTCAGCTTCGCGAGGACGCCGAGCTGCTGGGCCTGTCGGTCGACGAGCTGACCCGCCTGGAGCTCGCAGCGATCGAGCGGCTGCGCGGCGAGCTCGACGCCCAGCTCGACCGCTACCTGCTCTCCGACGAGGAGCAGCAGCAGCGGGCCATGGAAGACGAGTTCCTCACCTACCTGCGCGACGCCCTGGCCCTCTACACCTACGAGCCGGGCTCCCAGGAGCCGATGGAGCCCGAGCCGTTCCCGGGAGCGCGCCAGCTCGAACAGACCTTCGGCGACGTCAAGCTCGCCTCCGAGGAACTGGCAACCGCCTTCCGCGAGCTGCGCCACGCGGCGCTGCCGGACGGCACCACTCCCCCGCCACCGGGCTCGCCCGACGGTGCTCCCACCGGTCTCACGCCCGGCGAGCTCGTGGCTTCGGTGCTCGACCTGCTCGAACCCCTGCGCGAGGGCCGCGGCATGGAGGAGATTCCGGCCGAGCAGCGCGCGGCGATCGACGCCGCGTCCACCCAGGTGTCGCTGCTCCTCGAACAGCTCCGGCTGGGGATGACCGACGACGCCGGCGCCCTCCAGGGAGCACTCGGCAACCTGGTGTCGCTGCTCCAGCAGTCGGGCTTCGAGATCGACGGCTCGCTCCTGGCTCTCACGGATGCCCTGGGCTCGGGCGACATCGCGGGCTTCCTCGACGAGCTGCGCGACGGCGTCCTCGGATCGACCGACGGCTTCGGCGCGCTGATCGACATCCTGCTCTCCGGCGGCGACCTGTCGCTGCCCGACCTGATGCACCAGCTCGCGAGCGGCACGTTCGACGCCATCCAGGCGATGCTCGGCCTAACCGAGATCCCGCCCGAGCTTGCCGAGACGCTCAAGAAGATCGGCCTGGCCTGGGAGGCCGCCCAGCAGCAGCGCCCCGGCCGGACGATCGAGCGCGGCGGCGGCGACGACGCTTCCCGGGAGGCGGAGCAGCGCCAGCGCGAGCTCGACGCCCTGCTACGCCAGCTCGAACAGTTCGAGGACCTGCAGCTCTCGCCGGCCGAGCGCGAGCTCAAGAAGCTCAACGAGCAGTTCGACGAGATGCGCGAGAACGCCGCCCGCCTCGGCGTCTCGCTCGACCGGGTCGAGGCCGCCTACCAGATCGCGATCGACGACTTCTGGGAGCGCCTGCTCGGTCCGCTCAACGAGTTCCGCGAGAGCCTGGCTCTGTCCGAGCTGTCGACGCTCACTCCGGAGCAGCGGCTCGCGGAAGCGCAGGCCCGCTTCCAGGACCTCGCCACCCGCGCCCTGGGTGGCGACCTCGAAGCCGCCCAGCAGCTCCAGAGCGCGGCCCAGCAGCTCCTCCAGGAGGGGCAGTCGTTCTTCGCCAGCGGCCAGGGCTACCAGGACCTATTCGCCCTGGTCAACAGCGTGATCGAGCAGGTCCTCGGCAATCTGGCCCCAGGTCTGCTGCCCGCTCCGGCCGCGGCCGGGACCTCCTTCGAGGCCCTGCTCGCGCAGACCGGCTGGAGCTGGCAGGACCGCATGGCCACGGCGGGGCTCCCCTTTGGAACGTTTGCCGGCGACCAGCTCCTGTACGGACTGGAGCCGGGCGAGCGCCCCGCCCACTTCGGCGCTCCGGCCGAGGGCGGACCGGCTCTCGCGGTCGACCTCTCCGGAGTGCGCGAGGGCAACCGTCTCCTGATCGAGGAGGTGCGGCTGTCCCGGCAGCAGGAGCACGTGGACTCGGTCGAGCTGCAGCGCCGGGTCGACCAGCAGAGCGAGGAGCTCAAGGAGGTCCGCGCCCTGCTGCGGAGGCTGACCTCGAACACCCAGTACGGAGGGCGCGCCCAGTGAGCACCACGCCTTTCGACCTGCTGCTGTCCGATCCCTACGCGGCGCGGCACTACCTGGTGGAGCTGGCGCCCTTCGACCTCGTGGCCGGGACCGTGGTGAGCCTGTACTACTCGGACCACGGCTTCACAACCGGACCGGCCGAGACGCCCGCGCACCGGCACTTCGAGGCGCGGGTGGTCGAAGCGCTCAACTTCGAGCGCAGCATCTTCCGCCCCGGAGCGATCGGGGGACCGTCGCTGCCCAGCTTCGGTGAGATCCGCCTCAACAACGCGGACGGCGGCCTCGACTTCTTCCGCAACCTGGCGTTCGACGGCCGCGAGGTCGTGGTGCGGCTGGGCGGCAAGGGCTTCGGCTATGCCGACTTCGGCGTGGTCTTCCGCGGCACGGCCCACAGCGCCGTGGTCGACGAGCAGCAGGTGGCGGTGCGGCTGCGGGACCTGCAGTACAAGCTCGACGCGCCGCTCCAGGCCGAGCTGTACGATCCGCCCGGCGCGGGGGAGGACGCCCTCGACCTGGCCTTCACCATGGTCGGCATCGCGGACAACAGCTATCTCTACGCCTCCCTGTCCGGCATCAGCGCGTACACCTTCCAGGCGGGGGACGTCCTCAAGTACGACGTCTACTGGCCATCGCGCCGGCTCGTGCCCCAGAAGGTCGCCATCGACCTGAGCACCGCTACCAGCTCCCTGCGGGCGACGGCCGCGGTCGACCAGAACAATCTTTCGGCCCACCCCACCACCGACCTGTCGGCGCACGCCTCGGGGAAGTGGTACGCGCGCTCCATCCCGATCCCCGCCTCTCTGCATGGGAGCGCTATCACCCACTACGACGTGGCCTGCGAGTACGACCCCGCGGCCGGCACCACGGCGATCGTGCGCGCCTTCGTGCGCAACATCCGCATCACCGATGGATCGAACACGTTGCGCAAGGCGATCTGGACGGGCGGGGCGGCGCTGGGCGTGACTCCTCACCTGTCGAGCCACGCCGGCAACCAGCTCTCGGTCAAGCTGCGCTCCGAGCTGGAGTCGGGCGCGAGCCTCGAAGGACGGCCCAAGTCCCTCTGCTTCGGCAAGTGCCTCAACGTGTCGCCGGTGCAGATCAACCCGTCGCTGCTCCTCTATCAGGTACACGACGGACCCATCCAGGCGATCGACGCGGTCTACAACCGCGGCGTGGCCCTGGCCGGAGGGCAGTACACGGTCGACCTGCTGCGCGGCACCTTCACCCTGCTCCAGGCACCCGGCGACGGGGGCGTGATCACGGCCGACGTGCGCGGCGACACGCTGGGGGGCAGTTATGTCTCGACCGTGGCCGGGATCGCCCGCAGGGTGGTGGCCACCTACGGTCCGCTGACCGCGGCGGATCTCGACACGGCGAGCTTTACCGCGCTCGACGCCGCCAAGCCGGCCGTGGCCGGACTCTACGCGTCCGACCAGCGGACGATCCTCGACGTGCTCGACGAGCTGGTCAACAGCATCGGGGCCTTCTACGGCTTCGACCGCGGCGGCAAGTTCGAGGTCGGCCTCTTCGGTCCTCCGAAAGAGGAGAGTCCGGCCGCGGCCACCTTCGGACCGGCCGAGATCCTGGAGATCGAGGCCCTGCCGACCGAGCTGCCCGCCTGGCGCCAGCGCGTGGGCTACGAGCGCAACTGGACGGTGCAGACCGGCGACTCGCTCGCCGGCTCGGTCACCGAGGCGCGCAAGGCCTTCCTCGCCGAGGAGGTGCGCCTGGCCGTGGCCGCAGACGAGACGGTGAAGACGAAGTTCCTGCTCGCCCTCGACCCCGAGCCGCTGCCCACGCTGCTCGCCGACAAGGCAGCGGCCGAGGTCGAGGCCAATCACCTGCTCGGGCTCTACGGCCAGCGCCGGGAGATGTACCGCGTGACGGTCAAGACCCAGCCCTACCGGCTGGAGCTGGGCGATCAGATAGCTCTGGATTACACCCGCTTCGGCCTCGACGGCCGCCTGTTCCGGGTCGTCGGACTGGAGGAGCGGGCCGATGTGAACCGCGTGACGATGGAGCTTTGGGGATAGCAAGGAGGTAGAACGTGTCGAACCTGGTCTTCGCGGGCGCACCCAACCGGGCCGACGAGGCCACGCTGACGGCAGGCTCCCAGGTGGCGAGCCTGCCGGTGGCGAACCTCCAGGACCGGCAGATCGTCAAGCCCTGGCGGACGCAGACCACCGCCCTGGCCTCGACCTGGGTCAGGGCCGCCTTCACCCAGCCGCAGGTGATCGGCGCCGTCGCCCTGATCCGCCACAACTTCAGCCAGGGCTCGAGATGGCGTATCCGGGTCGGGGACGACCCGAGTTTCGTCACGCACGCCTACGACAGCGGCTGGGTGAACGTCTGGCCGCAGATCGAGGAGTTCGGGACCCTGCCCTGGGGGGTCTTCCAGTGGGGCGGCCTGGTGCCGCAGGAGGTGGCGGCGCAGATCACCCTGAGCGCCTACCACCTGCTGCCCACTCCGGCCGTGGCGCAGCAGCTCCGGATCGACATCGACGACGTGGGCAATCCGGCCGGCTATCTCCAAGCCGGGCGGCTGGTGGCGGGCCCGGCCTACCGGCCGTCGCGCGACATGCTCTACGGCTGGTCGATCGGCTTCGAGGATCCGAGCGTCGTTTCGAAGAGCCGCGGCGGCCAGACCTGGATCGACGTCCAGGAGCGCTTCCGGGTGCTGCGCTTCACGCTCTCGAACCTGAACGAGACGGAGGCCTTCGCCAACGTCTTCGACTACCTGTTCCGGCGCAAGGGGATTGCCGGCGACGTGCTGGTCATCCCGCGCGCCGACCGGCCCGACCAGTACCACAACCAGGCGATCTACGGCCGCCTGCGCACCCTGGAGCCGCTGACCAATCCGTTTTACGAGTCGTTCGAAACCAGCTTCGAGGTCGAGGAGCTGCTCTGAGAGAGCGCCCGGACCGATCGCAAAGAAAGGGGTTTTTGCCATGCCGTTCAGCCACGTCCTCGCCGGCTTCCAGTTCACCGATGCCAACTTCGCGGGCACCGCCTATGCCAACGAGCAGACGGGCTTCCCCAAGGCGCTGGAGAAGATCGTCGAGCACGTCGCCAACGCCTGGCACAGCCCCTCGGCGACTTCGCTCACCGTGGGCACCGGCGCCAAGTCGCTCGCCGTCTCGCCCAACCGGCCCTTCGCTATCGGCCAGCCGGTGCGCATCGCCTCGACCGCCGATCCGGCCAACGTCTTCATGGACGGTACCATCACCGCCTACACCGGCAGCTCGGGCGCGATGACCGTCCAGGTGGCGAGCACCAAGGGATCCGGGACGTTCGCGAGCTGGATGGTGTCGCTCGGCGGCTTTGCCCAGGTGGTGGGGAGCCCGAGCCCGCTGCCGGTCGCCAGCGGCGGTACCGGCGCCAGCACGGCCGACGCGGCGCTCACCAACCTCGGGGCCATGAAGGGGGTGAACAACCTCTCCGACCTGGCCAATGCCGCGACGGCGCGGACCAACCTCGGGCTCGGCACGGCCGCGACCGAGAGCATCGTGCCGATCGCCAAGGGCGGCACCGCCGCCAACACCGCCGCCGGCGCCCGCACCAACCTCGGGCTCGGCGCCGTGGCCCTGGACAACGTGGTGCCGATCGCCCGCGGCGGCACCGCCGCCGCCGACGCGGCCACCGCCCGCACCAACCTCGGCCTGGGCACGGTCGCGGTCGAGAGCGTCCTGCCGGTAGCCAAGGGCGGCACCGGCGCCACCACCCCGGCCCAGGCGCGGGCCAACCTCGGGCTCACCAACGGACCGACCAGGCCGCGGTTCAACCGGTTGACGATCGGCGGAACCACCTCGATCTACGTCGACCTGATCCCGCTTACCTCGGGCGCAGGCTATCTCAACGGCATCAACGTCTTCTTCGGCACCATCGAAGGCACCAATTTCTACTCGCAACACTGCACCATCGAGGTGACGATCGACGGCGGGGCCGCCCAGGTCCTCTCCATCAACCGATCCGACTTCACGGGCGATGCCTCGGTCGGTCTCGGGACCAACACCGGCTTCATCCCGCTGCACCTCCGGTTCAACTCCAGCATCCAGGTCCGGGGCCAGCGCCTACACAGCACGAGCAACGATGGAGATGTGACCTTCACGGCTGCCTGGGCCCTGGACTGACCGCCGGGAGGAAGGGAGGCGCGGCCGGTCCACATCGGACCGGCCGCGAGCGGGGCGGCTCTCCGCGTCTACCGGGGATTCGGCCCTACACAGGGCAGGTTGCGAATATGCACTTGCAGCGGTCGAAGCAATGGGTCTCGTTGCAGGTGTAGGTGTAGTCACAAGGGAAGCAACTGCTGGCGCAGGCGGCCTCGTTGTCGCACCAGCCCGGCTCGCAACCCTCGCACTCCTCGTTGCACCAGGTCGTGACGCCATCGCAGGTGACATGCCCCTTCTGCGGACAATTGCGGTCCACGGCCGTGCAACTGGTGGTGCTGTTGTTGCCCTGGCAACTGATGTTGTAGGTCCCGCAGCTCGCGATGGCGGTGCAGAGGGCGAGCGTTCCAACCTCCGGGCCTTTCGCCGCGGAAGCCGGGGCCAGCGGCATCGCGGCAAGGGAGGCAAGGAAGGCCCGGTCCGCGGCGCTCAGGATCCGAGCTACCTGTGGTACTTTTGTCTCCGCAATCGCCGGAGATGTGAGCAAGCCGAGAGCGGCCAGGGTCAGAGAGAGCACAAGAACCATCCTCTTCATGCAGGTCTCCTTTCTGAAGCGCACGGAAGCCGCCATGCGATCCAGAAATATAGCACCTTGCAGAATAGAGAGATCGTAGCGGGAGCCGCTCAGCCGCCCAGGAACAGCCCCTGGATCGTCCCCTGGATCTGCATCGCGGCCTCGTACGGGTCCGGGGCGTTGCGGATGGGACGGCCGACCACGATGTAGTCGGCGCCGTTGCGGAAGGCTTCCTCGACCGTGACCACCCGCTTCTGGTCGTCCGCCGGGCGGTTCTCCACCGGGCGGATGCCGGGGGTCACGATCAGGAGCTTCTCGCCGAAGGCGTCCTTCAGGGCCCGGGCCTCCTGGCCGGAGGAGACTACGCCGTCGCAGCCGATCTCCAGGGCGCGCCGCGCGCGGGAGAGGACCAGGCGGTGGACGTCCACCGCGAAGCCGAGGTCCTTCAGGTCCCCCTGGTCGAGGCTGGTCAGGACGGTCACGGCCAGGATCTTGAGGTCCCCCTTCTCCCGGCAGGCGGCTTCCAAGATGCCGTCGTTGCCGTGGACCGTGGTGAAGGTGATCCGTTGCTGGCGGAGCTGGCGGACGGCCGAAGCCACGGTCTCGGGCACGTCGAAGAGCTTGAGGTCGGCGAAGACCTTTTTGTCCTGGCCGGCCAGCCAGTCGATCAGCTCGAAGTAGCCGCCGGAGGCGAACAGCTCCAGGCCGACCTTGTAGAACTGGACCGAGTCGCCGAGGGTCGTGACCAAGCGCCTCGCCTCGTCCGCGCTCGGCACGTCGAGCGCGAAGATCAGCCGCTCTTCAGGGGGGATCTCCATGGTCGAGATCCGGATGGGGTCTCCGGCCTCGGGCTCTTTGGGATCGTCAGGGTCCATGTTGGAGGAGGCTAGCACAGGCCTCAGGCGCTCTTCCGTTCCTCAGCAGCAGGAGGCGGCTCGGGAGGCGTCGCCTGCCGGGCGGGGTCGGTCTGGAGCAGGCGGCGGAGCTGGACGGGATCGACCGGCTTGGTCAGGTGGAGGTCGAAGCCGGCCTCCTTGGACTTCCGGCGGTCCTCCTCGCGGCCATAGCCGGTGACGGCGATCAGCCGGGCCGAGGCGGTGTCGGGATCGCGGCGCAGCGCTGCCGCGACTTCATAGCCGGTCATCCCAGGGAGGCCGAGGTCGCAGAGCACGATCTCCGGGTGGAACTGGCGGGCCGCCTGGACGCCGTCGATGCCCGAGTTGGCGAGCTCCACCTCGTGGCCGGAGAGCTCGAGGAAGTCGCGCAGGGTGGATGCGGCATCGGCGTTGTCCTCGACCACGAGGATGCGGCGGGTGCCGGGGTGCGGGACCTCGGCGGTTTTCAAGGTCTCGTGCAAGGTCTCGTGGATCTCCGGGACCGGCGCGGGTGCGGCCACGCTCTGATCCAGCGGCAGGAAGAGAGTGAGCTCGGACCCTTCGCCGAGTCCTCCGCTCGCGGCGCGCACCTCGCCGCCGTGCATCTCCACCAGGCCCCTGACCACGGCGAGCCCGATCCCGAGCCCGCCGCGGGCCCGGTCCAGGCTCTGGTCGGCCTGGGTGAAGACGTCGAAGATGTGGGGCAGCACCTCGGGGGCGATCCCCTGGCCGGTATCCCGGACCGAGAGCTCGACCCGCCGTCCTTCGGCGCGGCGCGCCCGCACCGTGACTCGGCCGCCCGGCGGCGTGAACTTGGCCGCGTTGTGGAGGAGGTTGGCCAGGGCCTGGGATAGCCGCAGCCGGTCCCCCCGCGCGGGGAGCGGCCCGTCGGGCAGCTCAAGGTCGAGCTCCAGCCGGGCGTTGCGCAGAGTCTCGCGGTAGCCCTCGACGGTCTCCCTCGCCAGCTCCGCGAGGTCGAGGCTCTCGCAGTGGAGCTCGACCTCGCCGCGGGTCACGCGCGAGGCCTCCAGGAGGTCGTCGACGAGCAGGGCCTGGTGGAGGACCTGGCGCTCGGCCGCGTCGATGGCCCGGTGCCAGGTCTCGTCCCCCTCGTCCCCCTTGAGCCGCAGCACCTGGATCGCGTTGCTGATCGTGCCCAGGGGGTTGCGCAGCTCGTGGGCGAGCATGGCGAGGAACTCCTCCTTGGCGCGGTCCGCCCGCTCCAGCGCGGCCCCCTTCTGGGCCAGGCGGATGGAGAGCTCCTCCAGCTTCTCCTCGCTCACCCGGGCGCGCCGGATCTGCGCGATCATCCAGTCCACCCGCTCTTCGGGAGAGCTGGCGCCGACGCCGCCGATTACCATCTCGGGCGGCTCGTAGAAGGCGTTCGGGCAGACCTGGTGGCCGAGGAGGGCCAGGGGGTGGGTGCGCAGGACGTCCTGGAGCAGGGCAGGCGAGGAACGGGGGCGCGCGTAGCGGCAGAGGGCGGCGGTGCGGCTGCCGGCGAGGAACCCGTTGAGCCCGGCCTCGAGCTCGATCCAGCGGTCGGCGCCGGGGACCCCCTCCAGGAGCCAGGTCACGTCCCAGGTGGCGCGCAGGCCGGAGAAGCCGTCGTCCATCGCCTGCTGCTCGGCCCGGCGCAGGAGGTCCTTGAAGAGGTTCGGATCGAACCGGCCTCGGTCGAGCCAGGAGTCGCGGTCGTCGAGCAGCACCAGGGCGCCGCGATCGATCTCGCTGCCCACCGGAATGCCTTCCGATTCCAGGGCACGCTCAATGCCGCCCATCCCGTGGCAGCTCGAGGCTCGTCCCAGGAAAAGGGCACGCTCTCCGCGGGAGAGGCCCGTCCTCAGGAAGGGAACCAGCGCCGCGAGCTTCTCGGCGGCGCTGTCATAGATCAGGCAGAGATGATCTCCCTGCCGGAGGCGGCCGATCCGCCGGTCCATATTGCTCGCCACCGAAATGCCTCCGGGATGGAGCGAAAGCCCCCTTTCGGGGCTCCTGCCGGGCAAACCCCTGGGAGAAAATGCAGGCTGTTTTCGGCTCCCGCTCGCATCCACCGTTGTCCTCACCTGCTCGGAATCGCGAGGATTCGCGACTCGCGGGTCGAGGGCTGCAAGAAGCGTGCGCAGACGGGGAGACTCCGGCCGGCCCCCGCCGGACAGCACACGGCGGGGGGGCTCGCAGCAGGGGGCGGACAGCCCGCCGGCTAGGTCGGCTGCTCTTCTTCCGGCTCCGGCTGCTGCTCCGGGGGGAGAGCCTGGGAGACGGTGTCGTGGAAGTAGCGGACGAGCTTGTGAAAGCCCTGCAGCATCTCGCTCAGGGCCTGCTCCTCGATCGGCGGGATCGGCCGGTTGATCCCGAGGACGTGATAGACGTCCGCGCCCGACCGCTCGCCCGGGAACAGATCCTGGTCCCGACGGCCGCTCACCCAGCCGGATTCGCGCCCGCCCGGGCGCCGGATCGCTTCCGGCCGCTCGTTGACGATCTGCAGCGAGTTGTGCAGATCGTTCAGGCTGCAGTCGAGAGCGTCGAGGATCTTCTCGAGCGTGTCCAGAGATGGCTTCTGCTTGCCCGTCTCGTACGCCGAGAGCATCGCCTTCGTGATCCCCGCCGCATCGGCGACCTGGTACTGCCGCTTGCCCTGCCTGTCGCGGAGCCAGCGTAGGGCTCTACCTAGACCTTGGAAGGTTGACATGCGCGGAAATGTACCTTTTCCGCGGCTTTCTGGCAAGCGCAAACTTTTTGAATCCAGTGACTTAGATCGAGAAAAGGAGTTCTCGCCGAAGGCCCTTTTGTGCTGCTCTGCGTGATATTTTCCGTGGGTGGGTTGCTGCATGGGACAAGATGTACCTGGGACCCATCCCAAATCTCACGCCTTCGGTTCTGAACTCAACTACTCCGAAGTGCGCGCCTCAACGATTCCGAAGGGCCGGGAGGGGGCGAAACAGGGATGAAACACTACCATCCGAGTCCGGATCTGCCGAGCGGCTCCGGCGCGAAGCCCACGCCTCGGACATCCTTCCACCCGCTTCCGTCCTGCCCGGAGGTTACTAGTAGACTGGGGCCGTGAAGACGTCTTTCTCCATCCTATCCGACGCGACCGCGCAGGCGCTGGAGCTCCCGAGTCTTCTGGCCGTGGTCTCCTGTCTCGCGTCGAGCGACCTGGGGCGCGACCGGGTGCTGCGGCTGGAGCCCTACGACGACGAGGCCGCCCTCCGGCTCCAGCGCGCCCGCTTCGAGGAGGCCTCGCGCCTGATCGGCGACCGGCCCCTGGTGCCGGATCTCGACTTCCCGCTGGGCCAGCTCCTGGAGCGTCTGGTCACCGGCCGTCCGCCCTTGGAAGGGGCCGACCTGGTGCGGCTCGCTGACCTGGGGAGGGCCACCCGCGCCGCGTCCGCCCGCATCCGGGAGGCCGTCCCCCCCTGTCCCCACCTGCTGCGGATGGCGGAGGCCCTGCCCGACATCGATCCCCTGCTGCGGCGCGTGGACCGGACGCTCGACCGCCGCGGCGAGGTGAGGGAGGACGCCAGCCCGCGCCTCGCCGCCCTTCGCCAGCAGATCCGGAGGGTGCGCGACCAGCTCTACCGGGAACTCGGGGACTTCGTCTCCAGCCACAAGGACGAGCTCTCGGAGGAGACGGTCCCGATGCGCGGCGGGCGGCTGGTGGTGGTCCTCCAGGCCGGAGCGCGGGGGCGGACCAGCGGGCTGGTGCACGGGCGTTCGGCCACGGGCAAGAGCTTCTACTTCGAGCCGCTGCACGTGGTCGAGACGAACAACACGCTGCAGCAGTCGTCCGAGGACGAGGAGGAGGAGCGCCGCCGCATCCTCCTGGAGCTGATCGCCGAGGCCCGGGCCGCCATACCCGCCCTGCGGGATCACGCTGCCTTCCTGGAGGACCTCGATCTCCTCCAGGCCTCGGTCCGCTTCGGCCAGGGGTGCGACGGCTACCTTCCCGAGATCGGGCCGCGCTACGAGCTGCGGCTGCTCGCCGCCCGCCATCCGCTCCTCGATCCGTGCCTGGCCGAGCTCCGGGCCGAAGCCCTGGGCCAGGCCGGCCACTCGGGCGACATCGTTCCCCTGGAGGTGGAGCTCGGGTCCGACCGGCGGATCCTCGTGGTCACCGGTCCGAACGCCGGCGGCAAGACCGTGGCGCTCAAGACCACGGGGCTGCTCACGCTCGCGGCGCAGTGCGGGCTGCCCATCCCGGCCGCTCCCGGGAGCCGGGTGCCGTTCGTGCGCAAGCTGGTGGCGACGGTGGGGGATGAGCAGGACCTCCTCGCCGACCGCTCAACGTTCAGCGGCCGGCTGCTGCGGCTCAAGGAGGCGTGGGAGGCGGCCGGCCCCGACAGCCTGATCCTGATCGACGAGCTGGGCTCGGGCACCGATCCCGAGGAGGGTGCCGCCCTGGCTGTCGCTCTCCTGGAAGGCCTGCTCAAGAAAGGGAGCCTGTCGGTGATCACGACCCACCTGACGCAGCTCGCGGCCGCCGCCCTGGAGTTGGACGGCGCCACCTGCGCGGCCATGGAGTGGAATTCGGAGAGCGGCCGGCCCACGTTCCGGCTCGTGCCCGGCCCGCCCGGCGGGAGCGAGGCGCTGGCCCTGGGCCGCCGGCTGGGCCTTCCCGCCGAGTGGCTGGACCGCGCCGAAGCCCGCCTCGGCACCGAGCACCGCGACCTCCGCCGGCTGATCGCCGAGGTGGACCGGGTCCGCCAGGACCTGAGCGACACCCGCGAGCGGCTGGAGATCGAGACCGCGGACGCCGAGAAGCTCCGCCGCCGCCTGGAAGCCGAGCGCAATGCCCTGGAGGAGGAGCGCCGGAACCTCGGCAAGAAGCTCAAGGCCGACCTCGACGCGTTCCGCCGCGAGACCGCCGATCGCCTGCGCCGGGAAGTCGAGCGCATGCAGGAACGTTTCGAAGAGGGCAAGCGCCGGGGACTGGCGGCCGAGGCCGTCGAGAGCCTCTTCGCCGAGGCTCCCCGCTTTCAGGAGGAGGAGCCGGCGGCCGAAGGTCCGCTGGTCGTCGGCGGACTGGTCCGGCACATCGGCCTCGGCTGGCAGGGGACGCTCGACAAGCTGGAGGCGGATCGCGCCGAAGTCCTGGTCCATGGCAAGCGGGTGCGCTGCCGGCCCGAGGACCTGGCCGCCGCCGGTCCTGTCCAGAAAGGTCCGACCAAGCTGAAGCCCGTTCCACGGGATACGAAGGCTCGCGACCTGGACGAGTCGGCTTCGGTCGCGCCCGAGCTGAACCTGATCGGCCAGCGGGTCGAGCCCGCCCTGGAGGAGCTGGACTCGTACATCGACCGCGCCCTCGTCGCCTCCCGCAAGGAGGTCCGGGTGGTGCACGGCCACGGCTCCGGCCGGCTGCGCCAGGCGGTCCGCGAGCACCTGCGGTCGCACCGCGGGGTTGCCACGATCCGCCCGGGAGCCCCCAACGAAGGGGGCGACGGAGCGACCGTCGTGACCCTGCGTGCCTGATGTCCCGAGTCCGTCGACTCACACACTAGAAAGGTTAAGGGGTCTCCCCTTTCAATGTCGCTCGGCAACGTCCATCTCACCCCCCAGCTCGTGCAGGCCGTGCGCGACGCCGTGGACGTCGTCTCCATCGCTTCCGAGCACACCCGGCTGCGCAAGGCCGGCCGGAGGTACCAGGGGATCTGCCCGCTGCACAAGGAGAAGACCCCCTCCTTCAGCGTCGATCCGGTGCAGGGCCTCTTCTACTGCTTCGGCTGCGGCGCCGGGGGCGACGCGATCAAGCTCCACATGCTGGCGACCGGGGACGACTTCCCCGCGGCCATCGAGTCGCTGGCCACGCGCTACGGCATCCCGCTCCCGAGCCGGGAGACCCGGGCCGGAGCGCGGGCCGAGCGCGACCTGGAGGGGGCTCTCCAGGCCGCGTCCGAGTTCTTCCGGGACCAGCTCCGGAAGTCCTCCTTCGCGCAGGGGTACCTGGAAAAGCGGCGCATCCCTCCCGAGCTGATCGAGCGCTTCGGGCTCGGCTACGCTCCGGACGGCTGGCGGAACCTGATCCCCGCGCTCCAGGCCCGCCATGCGCAGATACCCATGGCGGACCTGGAAGCTGCGGGGCTCGC
Organism: Thermoanaerobaculia bacterium; assembly: GCA_035556715.1. Taxonomy (GTDB): domain Bacteria; phylum Acidobacteriota; class Thermoanaerobaculia; order Multivoradales; family UBA5704; genus DATMER01. The sequence goes on along the minus strand of DATMER010000009.1, from coordinate 2,112 downwards.
CGCCCGGTCCGAGAAGGGGGGCGAGCCCTACGACCGCTTCCGCAACCGTCTGATGTTCCCCATCCACAACGCTTCGGGACGGCTGGTCGGGTTCGGCGGACGCACCCTGGGGGACGACCAGGCCAAGTACGTCAACACGAACGAGACGGACCGCTTCCACAAGGGGCTCCTCCTCTACGGCATCCATCACGCCAAGCGGGAGATCCGGGAGAGCGGCCGGGCCGTCCTCTGCGAGGGGTACTTCGACGTGATCGGGTCCGTGGCCTGCGGGCTTGAAGGGTCGATCGCGGGCATGGGCACGGCGCTCACCCCCGAGCAGGCCAAGCAGCTCTCCCGTTATGCCGAGGAGGTCGTTGTTGCCTACGATGGAGACAACGCCGGCGAGAACGCCTTCCGGCGGGCGCTGCCGCTGCTCCTCGCCGAGGGAATCGGCGTCCGCCGGGCGCGGTTTCCAGGGGGGCACGATCCCGACTCGCTGCGGCTGGAGTCGGGTCCGGAGGCGGTGGCGTCCGCGGTCCGGGACGCGGAGGACGCCGTGGTGGCCGAGATCGAGCGCCTGGTCCCTCCCGAAACCGGCCGCGAGCCGCGGCTCCAGGCCAAGGCGGCGGCTTCCGTTGCCGAGCTCCTGCGGCCGGTGCCGGACCCGATCCTGCGCTTCAGCTACGCCCGGATCGCGGCGGACCGGCTGGGAGTGCCGGCGGAGATGCTGGCCCGGCGGGTGGGGGGGCAACCGGACCGAGGGCGGGAGGACCGTCCAGGTACGCCCGCCGCCCAGCCGGGCGGCATGGGCGGCATGGAGTGGAGCACCGAGAAGGCGGTGATCGAGCTGCTCCTGGACCCGGAGCGGGCGGAGGCGGTGCCGCCCCTGGAAGACCTCCCTCGGCCGGAGGCCTTCCGCGACCCGGGATGCAGGAATATTTACCAGGTCTTCTACGCTCTATATGCGAGAGGGGGTGCCCCCCCGGACAGCCGGGCCGTGCAGGCGGAGGTCGGGTCCGAGGGTACATCTGTTGACCTGATGGCCAGAATTCTGTTAGAAAGAAATTTTGTACCCGGGAGTCTGGGCCTTCTTGAGTCCCTCGAAAAACTGGAGGACCGCTGGCGCAAACAGCGGAGGAACGAGCTGGGAGCCATGATCCGGGAGGCGGAGCTCCGGAAGGACTCGGCGCGCCTTCAGAGCCTCGTCGACGAGAAGAGGCGCCTGGATCACGCTTCTCACCGGGGTTCCCGCTGGACCCGCGAGGGAATCTGATCCTGTGACGCGCTCAAGCCCATAGGAGAGCACTTTGACTATTCCGAGCCTCACACCCGTCGAAGAGAAGTACAGCTCCGTCAAGCAGCTCATCGAGCTTGGCAAGGAGAAGGGCTATCTCTTGTACGACGAGATCTACGAGATGCTGCCCGAGGAGGTCGTGAGCCTTCCCGACGAGCTGGACGAGATCTATCTTCGGTTCTCGGACCTCGGCGTGGACGTCATCGACCGCCCGGAGCGCTACCAGAACCGGGACGATTTCGAGTCGGGCCCGAGCGACTTCGACAAGAAGGAGGACGAGAGCACCGAGTTCGGTCTCACCACCCACGAGAAGACCAACGACCCGGTCCGCATGTACCTGCGCGAGATGGGCACGGTGCCGCTGCTCGACCGCGAGGGCGAGGTGGAGATCGCGCAGCGCATCGAGCAGGGCGAGTGGCTGATCTACGAGGCCCTCTGCGAGAACCCGGTGGTCCTGCGGGAGCTCCTGCGCCTCAACGAGATGGCCGCCCGCGACAAGCGCATCCTGCGCGAGCTGATCAACGCCGACCCGGACGAGCCGCTCGACGCCAAGGCCGCGGACCGCATCAAGCTCAACCTCAAGATCTTCGAGCAGATCGCGGTCAACGACCACGAGATCCTGGAGCTGCGCAAGCGCCAGAAGCGCTGCAAGCCGGACGGTGACAAGTACCTGGAGATCGAGCGCGAGATCGACCGCCTGGTGGCCAAGATCGCCAAGGACATCCGGACGATCGACTTCAGCGTCCAGACGCGCAACCGCCTGGTCGACTTCCTCAAGGACATCGACCGGCAGTTCTCCCGCTTCGAGCAGGACATCAAGCGGGCGCAGACGGCGCTCA
>DATMER010000008.1:0-2523 GCA_035556715.1 Thermoanaerobaculia bacterium | reverse complement strand
TGGACCTCGGCCTTCCGACCGGGGTGATGAGCGTCCTCGGCACCTTCGTGGCGATGCAGAACGCCCGCATGCTCCACTACCTGCTCGCCAAGCATGGAATCCCGTTCATCGAGCCGGCCCAGTTTCCCCAGCTGCCGCTCTATCTCGTCGAACGCCGCGCGGCGATCTTCTTCGGCATGCCCCCCTATACCTTCTGGCAGGAGAACCCGCTGGTGGGACGCCTCCCTCCCCACCGCACGGATACCGGAGCCTACCTGGTGAGCGAGGTCTTCGGGGCGCGCTCGATGATCTTCGTCAAGGACGAGGACGGCCTTTACACCGCCGATCCGAAGAAGGACCGCCATGCCAGGTTCATCCCCCGCATCACCGTCGCCGAGCTCGAAGCGATGGATCTCCAGGACGTGGTGGTGGAGCGGGCGGTGCTCGACCTGATGAAGAACGCTCAGAATCGGCGCTCGATCCGGGTGATCAACGGCCTGGTGCCGGGAAACCTCACCCGCGCTCTCGCTGGCGAAGACGTCGGATCGTTGATCACTGCGGATTGAGGGAGGATTGCGATGCAAGAGAACCATCCCGGAGAAGGACGCCAACACGTCGACTCGCTGCTGATGCGCGAGAGCCTGATCGACAAGGACCTGGTCGCCGCCACCGACGGGCACGGGCCGCTGGTGCGGATGCTTCCCGACGCCTGCGTGCTGAAGATCGGCGGGCGCTCGATCATCGACCGCGGCCGGGGGGCGCTGCTCCCGCTCGCCGCGGCGATCGGCGAGGCCCTCGGCGACCGCAAGCTGATCATCGGCACCGGCGGCGGGGTGCGCAGCCGTCACGTGTTCTCGATCGGCCTCGACCTCGGGCTGCCGACCGGGGTCCTCGCCCAGCTCGCCATCGCCGACGCCCTCGGCAACGCCCACATCCTGGGGACGCTGCTCGCCCCCCACGGGGTGGTGGCGATCCCGCCCGAGATCTTCGGCCATCTGCTGCCGTTCTTCGTCAAAGCCGCGCCGGGAGTGATCTTCACCGGCGACCCACCGTATTCGATCTGGGAGCATCCGCCGCCAGTGGGACGGATTCCACCCCACCGCACCGACGCCGGCTGTTACCTGACGGCCGAGTGTTTCGGTTGCAGGACCTTGACCCTGGTCAAGGACGTCGACGGCCTCTACGACGCCGATCCCAAGAAGGAGCCATCGGCGAGCCTGATCCGGGAGATCAGCGTTGCCGAGCTGCGGGCCCGCCGGCTGCCGACCCTGCCGTTCGACGAGATCCTGCTCGATCTGCTGGAGCGGGCGCGGCTGGTCAAGCGCTTTCAGATCGTCAACGGCCTCAAGCCGGAGCTGCTGGCGCGGGCGCTCGACGGCGAGCACGTCGGCACCATCGTCCATGCCGATTGACGAGCCCGCCGAACGATGAAGTCAGCGCTCGTCCCGGTCTTCATGCTCGTGGCGAGCGCGCTGATGTCGCTGGCCTGGCTCGGCCATCTCCGCTATCGGGACAGCATCGGCTTCTGGACGGCCCTCGGGTTCAGCTGGCTCCTGGTCCTGCCGGAGTACGTGCTCAACGTCGCCGCCACCAGGTACGGATACGGCACCTATAGCGGCGCCCAGATGGCGACGTTCCATCTGGCCTTCGGCATCGTCTGCGTCGCCCTGGTATCGCGCTTCGTGCTCGGAGAGCCCCTGACCCCCAGACAGCTCGTGGGATTCGCGCTGCTGGTGGCCGGGACGGTCCTCATCATGTACCGGCCCTGAGCCGCAGTGCGGGGTAGGGTAGGATCGCCGGCATGGCCGAGCCTTCCCACCGCTTCGTCGATCACACCTCCGAGATCGGGCTCCAGGTCCAGGCCGCGACCTTCGGCGAGCTGCTGGCCGAGGCCGCGCGGGGGCTGGCAAGGCTCATGCTTCGTGAAGCTCCCGCGGAAGCAGAAGGGGAAGCCCGCGACTTCGAGGTCTCGGCCCATGACCGCGAGTCCCTGCTCGTGGACTGGCTCAACGAGATCCTCTTCGTCGCCGAGACCGGGCTCTGGATCCCCCTGGAGATCGAGGTGCTGGAGGCCTCCGACACCCGGATCCGGGCGCGGGCGCGCGGCGTGACCGTCGAGCTGTCCCCTTCGATGGTCAAGGCCGCGACCTTCCACGGGCTGGAGGTGGTGGAGACGGCGGATGGTCTGTCCGCGGAGGTGATCCTGGACGTATGAAGACGGTGACGAAGTACCCGTGGGAGCGGATCAACCCCTGGCTGGTCGAGATTCCGGCCTCGGCCCGGGAGGACATGCTCGTCCCGGCCCGCATCTACGTGGACGACGTGCTCTGGGAGCGCGCCATCGGCGACCGCACGCTGGAGCAGCTCGTGAACGTGGCCACCATGCCCGGCATTACCGGATTTGCCTATGCCATGCCCGACGCCCACGAGGGCTACGGCTTCCCGGTCGGAGGAGTAGCTGCGTTCCGCGCCGAGGACGGCGTGATCTCGCCGGGCGGCGTGGGCTACGACATCAACTGCGGCGTGCGGCTGCTGGCCTCGGAC
>DATMER010000007.1:0-53518 GCA_035556715.1 Thermoanaerobaculia bacterium | reverse complement strand
CGGAATCCCCGCCCTGCGTTTGCGCCGCCCCCGCCGGAGCCAGGGGCGGGCAGCTCCCGGGCCGGAGGGCGGGGGAAAGGTCCGGAATGCCACGGCACGTTGCGGGGCCCGAGGGCGGGGGAAATGGAAGAGGGCGGGCGGCCGGGGAATGGGTGGGCGTCGACGGAGGAACGGAGGACGCTCGCGGCCGCAGTCTCCGGCGCGTCCCACCCGGCCTTGTTGCTTGAAGGTTGCCGTCGGCGATGAAGCTGGAGCTTGCGCGGGTGGGAGCAGTTCGGCGAGCAGCTTGCGCGGAGCCGATCTGCGGGGGGAACTCGCCGTCCGCACCAGGGCTGAGACGAGAGACGCACGCGGGGCCGTCCCACGGCGGCTCCGACGACGGAGGAGCTCCGGGCGGGTGTGCAGGGTGCGGGAGCTGCTCCGGCGCAACCACGGCGGCTCGCAGGCGAGGGGGCGTTTGCGTCAGCGAGCTGGGGGGAGCTCGCCGTCCACGACCAGGCCGGAGCTTGCGCGGGTGGGTGAGCGCTCATGCGTGCCTCACGAGCTGGCTGAGATTGTCGCTATCAACCGCTCGGCAACGGCTCGCTGGTGGTTGCCGAGCCGGGGGTGGTCCGCTGCCCTGGCCAAGCACTCCAAGCCTTTGGCCCGGTTCGCTTGGATGGTCTTCTTGGTGGCCGCTCGCTCTGCATCGCGCAGCAGCGCGCGCCCTTGTGCGTACTGCGCCGTCGCCGCCGCGGCCCTCTCGGGAAACAGCTCCTTCAACGCTACCAACGCCTGGCTGTTACGGCCGCGCAACGGGAACGACCGGTAGAACAACAGGTGCGCTACTCGCGCTTCGCGCAAGACTCGCGCCCACGCCGTATGTCGATCGTCGCCGAGGTCAGCGAGGACATTGATTACCAAGACGTTGGAAGTGAGTACCCCGACTCCAGGGACGGCGAAGCGGGCCCATATCCGGTGGAGTCCGGCGTGCCGGAAGGTGTAGCCGCGGGCGCCGGCGAAGATAGCGATGTCGCACCTAAATGGTCGCTCCGGCGAAATCATCAGCATCCCCGTGGGAGTACAGAAGTGCTTGATTGATCGGTAGCGCCGCCGCTCCTCGTCGGGTTGCTCGATCCAGATCTCGAAGAGGTTGTATGCGGGGTCGACGGCATCCGGCACCGCGAACGACCGTTGCACGCCGGCGGCGACGCGAAGCTCGACTTCGATCTCGACGGGCTCGAAGGCGAAGAACTCGCGGTTATTCATCTCGACCCGCAGCTCGAGCCCGAAGTCCCCGCCCGCTGGCTCGTTATGAGGATCGGCGTCGCCGCTGGCCAAAGTGCCTCGCCGCCCGAAGGCGGAGCCGCCCGGATGGACCTCCTTGGCCTGCGAGCACCTCGCCAGGAAGCCGCGATGCGCGAGTTGGAACTCGATAGGAGCCGTGAAGACCGTCTCAAGCTGCGAACGGGCCATGAAGTTCTTCACCGAGTCGTCGTGCCAGAGGTTGAACACGTGGCCAAGCTCGTGGATGGCGGTGAACGTCAGCTCGGTGTCGAAGGCGCTGCCGGTGCCGCGCAGGGCGCGTATCGCATCGACGAAGATTGCGCACCCCTCGCGCGGCACGGTCCCGCTGTCGTCTACGGTGAAGCCAAGGTCAAACATGTAACCGAGGGCCTTGCTGTGGTGCCGATACTCCCCCGCGACCAAGAGCCCGATGCGATGAACCAAGCCTGGCACCGACGTGTTGCCAGTGAGGTCACCGAGCGCCACCTGTAGCTCCGCGTCGTCGACGACGGCGCGGCCCAGCACCACATCGCTGCTGTGCCTTACGTCGAGGACGATGTCGCCGCCGGACCCCTGGCTGAAGTACTCCGCGATCGTCTTGCCGTCGAGCTCGAGGCTCGCCGGCAAGACGACGCTCTCGGCGGTTGGCGCCACCAGACAGCGAATGCTGGTACTCACTTGAGGACCTGGAACGACACGGTTAACGACTCTCGCGTCTCCTGGCCGGCCTCGGTGAACACTACCGGGATGGCGAGGGTGTAATCGCCTGCCGCGAGGTCGGGCTTGAGGTTGACGATGATCGCTCGTTGCGAACCACCGAGGACCGCACCGAGGATTCCCCCGGTCACCAGGTTGCCGTCTTGGCGCAGCCGTGCGAGTGTTTCGTCGATCGAGGTGACCACCATGTTGAGATCGATCAGCAGCTCGAGCTTCCCCCCCGAGGCCCGGATTTGCTGGCGCACGACACCTTGAGGCCGGGTGACGTCACCCTTTGGCTTTGCCGGCTGGATCGTCTGGGTGGCAAATTCCAACTGCGTGGGGGTACCCTTCCCCGGCCAGGCCACCGGTACGAGGCTGACCGAATCCCCGTTGTCGACTATCGCAAGCAACAGCGGGCCGAAGGTCGCCTGCAGACCATTCGGGATCGTCGGCGCGGGCTTGGCGTCGGCAGGCTTGGCATCAGCGGGCTTGGCATCAGCGGGCTTGGCATCGGCAGGCTTGGCATCGGCAGGCTTGGCATCAGCGGGCTTGGCGTCGTCGGGCTCGGCGTCGGCAGGCTTGGCATCGGCGGGCTGGGCGTTTGGGTCGGCGGGTTGGCCGTTTTGGGCTCCGCCCCCAACCGGAACGTTGCCGGCACCATCGTCCGCCTGAGTTGCTTGCAAGCGGGCGAGGGTGACCTCCGCCGCTGTGAGCGTCGATTGGGCACGGGCGAGCCGGATGCGGGCGTCGAGCAGCTTCTCTTCCTTCTTGTCGTTGGGGATCCCGGAATCTTCGATCTCGGTGATCTCGACCAGGATCGTGTCTCGGTCCGAAACCGCCTTGCGTACGGCCTCTTCGGCGGCGGCGATGGTGTCTAGTCGCTTCTGGGCGGCCGCTTCGGCTTCCTTCTCCTCCTCTTGGCGCGCGTCGATGCGGGCCTTTGCCACCGTCCCTGCTTGTTCGGCGGCCGCCTTGGCGAGCTCGGTTCCGTCCGGCTTCCACCCGAAGTCGGTGAGGAACCCCTCGTCGCTGAGGTTCATCGTCAGCTTGAACTTGCCGAGCGTCGTCCGCGTTTGGACGGCGTACTGCCGATCCTTGTCGGGAAGGAAGACGGTGCTCACGGTGATGGTCCCGTCGGGCGCGGGTTGCACTAGTAGGTACGGCTTCGGAAGGTAGTAGCGCACTCCTTCGGTGGTGTCGGTGTCTTTGACCTTGTCTACGTTCATCGTCGTGGTGCAGCCGACGAGTAAGGTGGCCAGGGTTGCGATGACTAGGAAGCGCATGGCTACTCCTTCTCCGGGCTGGTGCCGAACTTGACGACAAGCGTCTGGTTGGAGCCGATCAGGGTCGCTGAGGTGCCCTCGACCTTGATCCGGTAGAGATAGGGGCCGGGCGCCAGCTTGTCCTTCGTGTCCCCGGGCAGGTGGAAGGCTGCCGCTGCCGCGGTGGCAATGGCGTTGAGGATAGCCTTCGGCACCACCGCGGTGTCGACCTCCGCAACGGCCGAGGTGAGCACCCCATTCTTGAACTTCAAGGTGGAGTCGCTGGTTGCCACTTTGTTGTAGAGGTACGCCGACATCAATCGGTTGGTATCCGGCAGGTAGAGCACCTGGGTGGTCACGCCTCCCTTGTTGTCGGTCACGATCAGCAAGTAGGGGGCGCTCTGATAGAAGCGGATTCCCTTCACCGTCTTGTCGTCTTTGACCACGGGCCGCACGCTGATGCCGGCGCACCCGCTCGACAGCGCCAGCACGAGCGGCAGTATCCAGATCCAGTTTGGCTTTTGCATCTTGAAGTCTCCTCTGTCAGTTGTCTATCGTCGACTCCAGCATCAGGTGACCCCACCGCAACGGCTTGGGTGCTGCCCACAGTAAGGGCCCGCTCGCGGCAGCAGCCCCATCGTCGAGATGTCTAGGAGAAGAGACGGACCTAGCTTCCTACTTTTCCGGAAAAGTGCCGGAAAAGTGCCGAATAGGTGCCACCAGGATGTTCCGCGCCGCGCCAACCAGAGCCCGCGCCCGCCAAGGGGGCCTCGGCCACTCCCCCGCGAAGTGCCCCCTGAAGCTGGGGACAATCGGGGACAGTTGGGGACAGTGCCCCTCAATTCTGGCCCCAAAAGGCCAACAACAGAGGCCGGGTAAATTCTCGTAAACCTCTGCTGCTGTGTGGCTTAGTCTGTTGGTTGGTGTTGGCTAGTATTGCCCCGAATGGGACTTTTAATCCGCGGGTCCAGAGTTCGAGTCTATGACGGCCCACCAAATTCTCCGCATCACAGGTTTCCGCACCTAAAGTCTGAAATAGAGGCGGTTGCGGAGGTTCCAAGCGCCTCTCCGTCGAAAGTGACGCCTTCGGGGAAAATGTACGCCCCGCCGAGGCTGTGGGAGCTGTGTGGAATCCCGGGCGGTGGACTGGGAGGCCGGATTCCAACGGGTGTGGGAAGTCCGGGGGCGGGCGGTGTGGTGGACCGGAGCTTTCCATACCCGGTCAGCTTCCATAGCCTGGGTGGTGGTTGCTTCGCCGCCTGGGCTGCGTACAGTCGGAGACACCCCTCCGCTCCCCTGTTGCGGGGAGCGAAGGAGCTTCCACCGGGCCGGTGCCGACGTCGATTAGGCCGTTTTGAACAAGAGCAAGGAGGCGGCTGGCTCCGCTTCTCCCCGGAGTGCGGCGGAGAGCTCCCCGGACACCAGGTCGGCCGCCCGCAGAAGCACCTTGACCGGATGCAGGTATCGATCGTGCGCATCCCGGCCGATCGCGTGACCCATCAGGCGCTTGCGCACATCCCGCGGCACTTCCAGCTCCGCCGCCGTCGTGGCGAAGGTGTGCCGAGTCGCATCATAGAGACGCACCCCCTTGGGCAGCTCGGCGCGGGCCACCAGCCGGTCCCAGAGCGCGTGCATCTGCGTGAGAGGGGCCTCAGGGCTACGGCCGCAGAATAGGAATGGGCCACTTCGCTCAAGCCCTGCGAGCACTTCAACAGCCGCATGCCCCAGGTAGACGGCACGCGGGCCGGTCTTAGCCTCGGGCAGCTTCCAGAGACGGGCGCCGAGATCGATCGCGTCCCATCGCGCCACGCGAGCTTCACCCGGGCGGCAGCCGGTCAGAAGGCAGAAGCGGAACGCCGCGGCGGCGATGTATCCGGGCTTCTCCTGGTCCAAGGCGGCGCCGAGGCGTGCAAGCTGCTCGCGATCGAGAGCCTGACCTCGGACCCGTTCGGGGTAGCGATCGTGGCCGTGGGCCGGGTTGGGCTGGTCACGCGGGAACCAGCCCCAGCGCGCGGCGAGCGACCATGCCTTGGAGCACAAGCTCAGAAGCCCGTTGGCCTGGTAGGGGATGTGGGCCAAGCGCTGATGGATCGCCTCCAGATCAGCCCACGTCACCGAGGCCACCTTACGCGAGCCTAGCGCCGGAAGCAGGAAGAGGCGAAAGAACTGTGCGGCGCTGCGCTGGGTACTCTTGGACCGTTTGGCGGCGTGCTCGGCCAAGTAGCGGGTGCCGAGGTCGCGCACGGTTGGCGCTGCTGCTGCGTCTTGAGCCTCCGTCGCGGGATCCCCGCCCGCTTGCACGGCAAGGCGGCGAGCCACAGCGAGCTTGCGGGCCGCGTCCAGGGTCAACGCTCGCCCATGCACTCCCAGGGTGATGCGGCGAGCTCTGCGCTGGAACTTGTACTGAAAGATGTAGCTCTTGACTCCGCCGCGTGAGACCCGGAGCCCGAACCCTGCGAGCTCGGTATCCCAGACCAGGACATCGCGCGCCGGGTCGGGTTCGAGGCTGTCCACGAGCTTTTTGGTGATCTTCCCCTTCATCACAACCCCCTTTCTGCGTAACCTGTACGTAACCCAGAAGCGTTAAAATCAGCTTGGTTGGATAGTAGCAGATAGGGGGGAAAAGTCAATAGAATCAAGGACTAACGAGGTAGGTTAAACTGAGTAAAACCACGTTGTGCTAATTGACAATCGACGTACTTACTTTCCAACACCGGGACAAGCCCTGTACGGCCAAGGCCTGTCCCCCTTCCCCCAGAGGGAGGCGCGAGCCCCGAGCCTGCCTGTCTGTCCGGCGGTGACCTCAGAATCCCACGACCAAGCTCGAGGAGCCGGAACCTGAAGCGCTGACACCCTTCCAAGGCCACACATCCAGTGGCGGTATGTCTCCGACTCGGAGAGGAGGAATTCCGCCATATGCCAAGGGAAGAAGGGGGAGCACTCTGAGCCTCCAGTCTTTGTGAAAAGCAGATCGTCTGAGGACGCTGAACCGAACCCGGATCTTCTTCTGATCCAGTGATGCCAAGCGCAGGAGAATTGCACCTCGTGAACTCTGTCAGCGAGAATGCAGTGTCATTCGTCTGACTCGATCGCACCCTTCCAGACGGCCTGGGGATAGTGCTCCCGCATCAAACGATCCTTGGTAAGAAGAGGGGCCTTCCTCAGCATCGCCTGCGCCACCACGAACCGGTCGAAGGGATCGCGAGTCCATGCTTGATCCAGGGCCACCTCGACGACCTGGGGAAACGGCAGGTCACAGATATTGAGGCCGACTTCCACTGCCAGTGCCTGGATGACCACCCGCGAGGGCTCCGCTGTGCGGCCGATCTCGTAGAGGTACTGGAGCTCCAGGACTACGGCCGGCGAGATCAGGAGGTCGTGCTCCTCGATCAGGGCGCGGGCCTGTTCGGGAAACAGATCCATGCGGCCCGCGAACAGCCACGCCGTGGCGTGAGTGTCGAGGTAGATCAGGGACGCCACTCCCCTGACCAGTCGATGTGCACGATCTCCTCCGGCTCGGTGAGCAGGTAGCGGCGGGGCTTCAGGTTGTCCAGCTTGCTCCGGGGATCAACCGGGATGATCTTCAACAGCTTCCCGCGCCGCTCGATCTCGACCGGGACTCCGGTCTCCAGCACCTGATCCAGGATGCGGTAGATGTCTTCGCGGAGCTGTGAAGGCTTGACTGGCATATTGAAACTCCGGCTTTCAAGGTACCCCGAACGCGTACGCCTGTCAACAACGACACGTACGACTCTTGGCCCAGTGTGCCAGCGGAGGTGCCGCGAAAGTCGGGGGACCGGACGGGGAAGTCGAGGGAAGGCGCCACTCAACTGTGGACCGCCTCCGGCTCACCGCGAGGCGAAGGCGGGTTCTTTGACAACTGAATCAGGATGGCGGCCGCCGTGTCCAAGGCCGCCGCCGTCCGTCCAAAGAGGACCTGGCCTCCAGGGAATCCGTGTGTCTCTTCCGTCCGGGAGGGGTGCGGGCGGGCTCCGGGGGGAGGCCGGGCGGAGGGCCTTTGCCCTCCCGTTTCTTCCCCTCCGCCTCCCTTCTTCCAGAGAACAAGCCCCGAGGGAGGCGCGAGCCCGGAGCTTGCCTGTCTGGTTGTGTCGACCCTGCGCAGGCGGCGAGTCCGACAGGTACGAGTTGAGAGGCCCACCGAGCTCCCTCAGAGCCGACTCGGCGCGGAAATCAGGCGATCTTCAACAGGACGTACCTGCTGCTTGCCTTGAAACCTCCCTCGAGCAGGAGGTTCTTCGCGAAGACTGCCGTTTCTTCCACGGTTTCGTAGATGTACAAGGCTGAGGCCGGATCGAGCAAGTTGATCGCCTTCTCCAGCCGCTTCAGGGCCATGTGATGCCCTGCCCGTTCCAGGCTTTCCGGAAGGACCTGCAGAGACCACTTGCCTTGCCCCGTCATCGCCCCGGTCAGCGCGGTATCGAGCCCTGACAAGACTCCCTCCGACACTACGGTGGTCGTGGCCGTACCCCAGAGCGTCGTGAGCAGGGTCTGCTTCTTCTGTGCGAGCTCCAATCTGAGCCTGTGAACCTGCGGAGTCAGGTTGACGAGGTTCGAGAAGTCCTTGTTGACCTTGGGCACCTTTTGCTCCAGAAGGTCCAAAGCCCCTGCCTTTTCGTTGAGCTCGAGATATACCTTGGTCGCTTCGTCCTTGGCCACCTCCACCCTGATCTGCTTGGCCGCGACTCCACTCAAAGCCGTTCCGTTGAACAGGGTGAAGGAGTAGTCCGTTGTCGTATTCACCAGCCACTCGGAAGCCACCGCGTCGCACAGATCGGCCGATGTCAGATGTTTGTGAAGAGACAACTTGTGGAGTAGGCCCATGATCTATTGCTCCTCCTCGTCGAGAATCCATATCGCGGGGCTAGCGGGAATTCCCTATCCTGAGCGCTGGTCTAACTCCTGCAGGACGGCCCCAGCCTCCCGCACGTCGACCGTGTCATAACCGGAAGTGAAAGCGGCGTAGACCGGCGCGAGCAGCGCGTGGGCTTCTTCGTTGCGGCCGTTCCGGCTCCAGAAGCGGGCCAGGCTCACCGCCGCGCGCAGCTCGAAGAGCCTCGCGCCCTGGGCGCGGGAGACCTCCAGGGCGCGCAGGAAGAGCGGCTCGGCCTCGGGTCCGGAGGAGAGCAGCTCCGCCTTCACCCGGCACAGCTCCGACTCGCAGCAGAGCTCGCGGCAGGCGAGGGTCGCTTCGAGTCCCTCCTCCACCGTGGCAAGCGCCTCTTCGTTGCGCCCCGCGAGCGCCTGGGCTTCGGCCAGCATCAGGCAATAGATCGGATGATTGATCCGGCCGCCGAGCACGCCCCCGGTGGCAAATCCCCTGCGGATCTCGTCGGCGCCCTCCTCGGCCTTTCCTTGCACGGCGTTGGCCCAGCCGCGCAGGGTGATCGCAAGGCCCAGGTAGTAGGGGAAGGAATGAGCCTCGGCAAGGCGAACCCCGCGCTCGGCCCAGTCCAGCGCCGCGGCGGGATCGCGCATGAGGTATTCGAGATAGCCGGCGATCCGGGCAGCGATCGTCTGGCTGAAGGGATGGGATGAATCCTCCGCCAGCCGCACGATCTCCCGCTTCGCCTCCAGGGCGCCGTCGACGTCGCCCAGGACCCAGCAGCCGTACGCGGTGAACATGAGCGGGAACAGGCGGGAATCCTGTCCGTACTGGAGGATGTGCTCCGCCCGCGACGCCGGATCGAACAGCTCCAGGGACTGGCGCGTGTACCGCACGGAGTCCACGAAACGGCCCATCCAGAACAGGATGTTTCCCATGGCCGTGCGGGACTGCATGCGGGCATTCGGATCCCGCAGCTCCTCGGCGAGGGCGAACTGCTCCTGGGCGAGCGCGAACGCCTGGTCGAGCTCGACCTTCACGAGATGGTAGGAGTACAGCCCGTAGAGGAGGCGGGAGAGCTGCTGCCGCTCGCCCAGCGCGTGGCAGAGCTCGCGGGCGCGGTAGTACTCCCCGACGAGCGCCGGTGAGACCCAACCCTCCCGGGCGTTGAGGATGATGATCCGACGGAGACGGATCGCCAGCTCCAGGCCGTCGCGCTCCGGGCCGGCCGGCAGCTCGGGGAGGATCTCCAGGGCCCGGTCGAGCAGGGCGCGCGCCTCCACGTAGGCGCTGAGGCGCAACGCCCGCGCCGCCGACTCGAACATGTAGTGGATCGCCTTCTCGGGCATCCCCCCGAGATCGTAGTGGCGCGCGAGCTGCACCGCGGCCTCAGTCTGGCCGGAGTAGAGCTCCTCGAGCAGCTCCGCGATCTCCTCATGGAGCAGCATCCGCTCCCGCTCGCCGAGCTCGCGGTAGAGGTACTGCTGGAAAAGGTTATGGGCGAAGGCGAACCGCGAAAGCCAGTTCGAGCCGACCTTCTCCGTGCTCCCCTCCTGGACCAGGCGGTGGCGCTTCTCGAGCTGCACCGACAGGAGACGCAGGATCTCCCGCTCCTTGATCCGCTGAACGCGGGCGATCACCTGGGCCGTGAAGCTCTCGCCTTCGACGCTGGCCACGGTCAGGATCTCCCGCTGCTCCTGCTCCAGCCGGCCGAAGCGCTCCTCGATCACCCCTTCCACGCGGGATGGCAGCACGCTCCAGTCCAGCCGGGGGCCAGTGATCCACCGGTCCTCGGAGTCCTTGACGATGTCGCTGCGCTCCTGGAGGTTGTGCAGCAGCTCCACCACGAACAGCGGATGGCCCTGGGTGTGATGGTGCAGGGCTTTGCGGAAGCTCTCGTCGAACCGGTTCGGCTCCGTGTCGAGCAAGGCGTCGACGAAGCTCCGCCGTTCCTCTCCGGACGCCTTCTCCAGCGGGATCCAGACGTCGCCGAGGTAGCGCTTCACCTCGTTGAGCACCGGGTCGAGAGGATGGCGGTCTCCACCCCGGCCGAGGCTCACGTCGTTGGGGCGGTAGCAGCCGATCACCAGGATCCGGCTCTGCTCCAGCTTGCGGGAGAGGTGGAAGAAGAGATCGACCGAGGCGCTGTCGATCCAATGCATGTCATCCACGATCAGGACGAGCGGGCATTGGCGCGCGAGTTGGACGAGCAGCTCGGTGTATTGCTGGCAGATCCGCTCCTGGTTGAGCTCGCCCGGGGCGCCGGGGTTCCGGGTCTCTTCGAGCCGGCTCTTCACCTTGTCGGCGAGGCCGGCCTCGGTCAGGTATTTGGCCGCGCCCACGAGCAGCGAGGAGCCGGGGACGAAGGTCCCGATCAACTGCGGCGCGAAGTCGACCAGGGCTTTGACCGAGAAGCGCATCAGGGACTGCAGCCGCCGGGCGTTCTCGTTTGTGGTCAAGCCCTGCCGCACCTGGGCAGAAACGTCGCCGGTTAGCTGCGTGAGGAGGCTGAGGAAAGGCAGGTAGGGGTCGCTCTGGCCGGTGTGCGCGTTGCAGGCGCCGGTCACGACCACGAGATCGGAATGCCGCTGCTGGCTCTGCTGCGTGAAGGCGTCGATCAGCGTGGACTTGCCCGCACCCGCCTCGCCCGTGACAAAGCAGAAGCGGGGCTGACCTCCCAAGGCCGCCTCGAGATGCTGGCCGAGAGTCTCCAGCTCCTTCTCTCTCCCTACGAATGTCGAGTTCATGCCACCTCGCCTGTCCAGGAATCGCTTACTCATCAACGTGGGATCAGGAGGAGAGGAATTGCAGGGGGCATGAACCGCCTCTAAACTCCGCTGCACGGCTTTCCGCGCGGCGGAGCCTGAAAGATCCCTCCGCGTCCTCTCACTTCTCAGGTGGATCAGGTAGAGTTTCTTCGCCCATGCGCCTTTTCCTCCAGGACGGCCCCGCCCGTCTTCAGATCCTCTCCCGGAGCCACGTGCGCGAGTTCCGCGACGTGGGCGCCGCCAGGGAGTTCCTGCGTCCGCTGCTCGCCCATCCCGGCAACCGGGCCACGGTGCGCGGCGCCCTGGGCTCGGGCACGGCCTGGAGCGACCAGGAGCTGCTCGATCATCTCGCCAAGCGGCTGGTGCAGGAGGGGCTGCAGGTCGTCTCCTGCGCGGACTCCTTCCTGGCCTCCCTTCAGGGCACGTTCCAGGACTCGGGAGCGGCGGCCGCCGCGGCGGGGGGCGCAGCGCAGCAGCAACAGCAGACGACCACTCCCCTTCAGGACGAGGAGGCCGCCAAGGAGGAGAAGCCGCCGGCGGAAGAGCCCGCGCACTGGATCGAAATCGAGCTGGTGGACGACGAGGGCAAACCCATCGCGAATGAGCGCTACTTTGTCGAGCTGCCGGACGGCTCCTCCCTCTCCGGCAGGACCGACGGCCTCGGCCGCGCCCGCGTCGACGGCGTCGATCCCGGCACCGCCAAGGTCTCGTTCCCCGATCTCGACAAGAAGCTCTACGAGCCGGGAGGGGGAGGCGCGGGCTAGCCGCCTCCGGGAGAGAACAAAGTGCCGATCTACACGGTCCAGCAGGGAGACTGCTTCAACAGCATCGCGTTCGAGAAGGGGTTCTTCTGGGAAGCGCTCTGGGACCTTCCCGAGAACGCCGATCTCAAGAGCCGGCGCAAGAACCCGAACGCGCTCCTGCCGGGAGACGAGGTCTTCATTCCGGACAAGGAGCCGAAGCAGGTGGCGTGCGCCACGGGGAAGAGGCACGTCTTCCGCAGGAAGGGGGTCCCCAGCCGCCTGGACCTCGTCCTGCTCGACTCGAAGCACCAGCAGCGGTCCGGCGTTCCCTACACGCTGGAGGTCGAGGGCCAGCGCTTCGAGGGGACCACCGCGGACGACGGCAAAATCTCGCAGACCATCCCTCCCAACGCCCGCGAGGGCACGCTGACGCTCCGCCCGGCCGGCCAGGCCGAGGAGGCGTACCGTCTCAAGCTGGGCCACCTGAACCCTCTCGATCATCCCTCCGGCATCCAGTCGCGCCTGGGGAACCTCGGGTACTACCGGGGACAGATCACGGGCGAGATGGACGAGGCGACCCGCTGGGCGCTCTCCGCCTTCCAGCAGAGCGCGGGGATCGAGGCCACCGGCGAGGCCGACGCCGCCACCCAGGCCGCCCTGGCCGAGCGCTACGGAGGCTGACGCGTGCTCGCCAACGTGATGCGCGGGCCCATCGGGGGCGGCGTTGTCAACGCCCTGGCCCAGGTGCTGCCGCCGCACGTCTACCTGCGCCTGCGCTTCCGCGACCCGGATGGCGTCGTGCGCGATTTCCCGCTCGGCTTTCCGGTCCGCGTGCGCTCCGGAGCGGGGGTCGTCGAGACGTTCGACACCGCGGTGCAGGCCGGAGGCCAGGTCACGTTCGCCGCTCCGCTGTCGCCTCCCTGGCGCTCCTTCACCCTGGACTTCCGCTCAGCCGAGGTCCCTTACGTGGTCTGCGAGCCGGCCGTCTCGCCGCCGTCCCAGCCGCGGCTCCACACGCCCGGCGAGCTCGCCGCCGCCACCCGCAACGGCCAGCGGTTCTTCAGCCTGCCGCTGCAGTGGGAGGTGCGGCAGGCGGACTGGAGCCCGCCGCCGGTCTTCGCCGGCAACGGCAGCTTCAGCCCTCCCCAGGGGACGATCCGCCATACGCTCGCGCCTTTCCAGGACATCGCCTCGCAGCCCGCGCCGGCCGTCCTGCTGCTGGAGCCGCACTGGCATTACGCCCGCTTCGAGTATTTCGACCGCTACTACGGCCGCCAGCACGCTTCGAGGGTCAACATCCCGCCGGTCACCCTGGAGGGGTTCCGGGCCAGCCCGCCGGCAGCGGACCCGGACACGCGCTCGAACTGGACGACCGGGGCGGATCCGAAGCGGCTCCAGTGCCTGCCCTGGGTCCTCCGGCGGCAAGCCGACGGGACTCCCCTGCCGGCGCTCAACCGCGAGATGACCCTGCAGTTCAGGACCACGCCGCCGACCCGGTACGTGCACTCGCGCTCGGCCGCGCAGCGCGTCCTCGTCGGGCTCGACCCGGTCGGCGACGCCGACACCCTCAAGCCGGGGCCGGAGCGCCTGCGGTACTACGACCTCCCGGCGCTGTGGAAGTCGAAGCGTTACTACACCCGTTTTTCTCCGCCCGGAGGCGAGTTCTTCCACGCCTTGAGCGAGGCGCAGATCGGCCGCGCGTCACGCCCGGACTCGCCCCTGATCTTCTCCCTCGACGACCTCGTGATGACGGACGCGGCCCTGGGCCCGCTGGATGCCCGGGGACGCCCGATCGTGTTCGATCACCGGTTCCTGACCACGGTCTCCCCTCCCGTGCTGGCGGCCCCGCCCCTGCTCGATCCCCAGGCCGTCCAGCTCTTCCGCGGGCTGGGGGTGCACAAGCCCGGCAGCGAGATCTCGCCCCCCGGCTATCCCTACAGCGACGTGCCCCTGTTCGTCCGCTCGTACGTCCACGACTACCCGGACTGGACCCGCCTCGTGGTGGCGGACGGCAACCTGTTCGACGCCTTCGACCGGCGGACTCCGGATGGAATCGGCCGGGTCGTTGGAGCCCGCGCGGCGGTGAGATGGATCAACGCGACCTCGCCGCCCAACGGCGAGGTACCGGGGAATGCGCTCGATCCGCGGCCGGGGCTTTTCGAGAGGCCTTTCTTCGCCCTGCAATCGTTCTACCGGCAGGACTACCTGATCCCGTTCGAGGGGCACAACCCGGAGGTGGGCCCGGTCCTTCATGACGAATGGGCGGCCGCCTACCCGAATACCTACGACCGCATCGGGCGGTTCGACATCGCGCACCTGCGCTGCTGCGGCGTCGACGGCGGCCGGGAGGTCTCCCTGCTTCTGCGTTTCAGCCGTTTCGTCTTCGACTTCAGCTCGAACCACCCCACCACCGGCGCCGGAAATCCGTATTCGCCGCCCCGGTGGGTCAGTCCCCCTCCCTACAATTCCGTGGAGTGGACCCGGAGATTCGTGACCGGCGTGACCGCGCGCTGGAACGGCTTCGACGCGCACAATTCGGACCGGGCCTGGATCGTGCCGCGGCCGTCTCCGCCTCGCCCCTTGTCGCCGCCGCTGAAGACGCAGGTCCTGACCCTGATCCAGTATCTGGCCGAACCCCATGCGCACCTCAAGGTCGTCACCGTTCGCCCGACCGCGGGGTCGTCCATGAACGTCGATAACGGGAGGGGAAGGCTCCGGGCCAACGCCGTGGACCACGATTCCGGCCCGCCGCCGGCCAAGGACGCCTGGGGAGCCGACCGTTGGGCCGAAGGGCGCGGCATGGCCGCCGCCCATGAAGCGGGCCACTGCGGCAGCATGCCGGACGAGTACCGCAGCGATACGGACGAATCCAAGAACTTCCTGTCGCTCAACCTCCTGGGCAACCCCTATATCCTCGACCCCAAGGGGCTGATGAACACGAACTGGCACATCCGCTCCCGCTACTTCTGGCACGCGGTGGAATGGATGCGGACGCTGACCGGGTTGAACGGCGCCAAGCTGAAGATCGAGCACGGCGCTGGTGAGGCCGACTACTACCTGCCCCACTACCGGCACGCGGCGCACCCGGCGAGGAACTTCGTCAACTGGCCGGTGCGTTTCAACCTGCGCCAGAGGCCGCCTGGAGGAGGAAACACATGTTTCGATTCGGTGCTCTACCTGCTGGGCAAGGACCGCTACAGCACGGAGATCCTGCCGCGGATGATCGGGCTCGCAGTGGGGGCGGCCAATGCCGTCGACGCGATCCTGGTGGTGATGCTGCGCATCAGGATGGACTTCAACGCCGTCGTAGCCCCGGACGTCGACGAGGTTCGCGATCGTGTATGTCTGAGAATCGAGCAGCTTTTCGACGCGCGGCTGAACAGCGATGGAAACAGGCGCTACGCGAGCTTTCGCCTGACCGGCTCTCCGCCGCTGCCGCGAGTCCAGCGCTGCGTGCTGCACTTCGTCCCTTGTTTCCTGACGGATACCGGCGCCGGCTACGAACAACAAGGGTTCGACTTTGGACCCGATCAGGACCTCCACACTTTCTCACCCGAGCACCTCTTCGTCGACATCGATGATACCTATACCAATACGCGGACCGACGCCGCGCCTCCGAATTTCAAACGGCTTCGCCTGCGGTGCCCTGCCGACATGGGCGCTTTACCGGCTCTCAACTATCAAGCTTCGATCAATGCAATGGGGGATCGAGTCTTCGATGCCGCGTGCTGGACCATGGGTCTCGAGAACGATCCTGATCCGGCGGTGGCGGGCAGCTATGCCTCTCCGCCTTCCTATGTGAATATCGTGCAGACGGTGGCCAACAATGCGCTCTCTCCTCCGATCCTCCGTTAAGAAATGGTTGCCGGCCCTGCTTGCCGCTGCGGCGCTCGGAGGCCAGGGTGCGGACGCGGGAGATGAGAGGAAAATGCAGTCCGGGAGGAGCCCAGCGATGAGCGATGGTTTCAAGACCCTGCAGGGCAGACCCGTGGAGCCGGGGATCGTCCTCACCCCCCTCCGGCCGGCGACCGGGGCCGCGCCCATCGAGAGAGCCGCGCCCACGCCGGAGCTGGTGGTGCGGAGGACCTTCGTCAACGACGAAAAGAGCTCGCGCCTGCCCTGGGCAGCGGCATTGGGGCTTCGGGCGGCCCCGGCTCCATTCGAGATCGCCTGGCGAGCTCCGCTGGAGCCGGCGACGAAGCCATCGTCCCTGCTCTGGTGGCGTGACCGCGTCCTGGTGGAGGGGGACCAGAGCTGGCAGCTCTTCTCGCTCGACGGAAGTCCCGTCAAGTCCGGCTTCCTCGGGGAGAGCGGCGTCGTTCTCGATCCTCAACGCTCGGTGTTCTATTTCGCCGATTCCGGAGGATTCATCGCCGCCGGCCGGCTGAGCGACGGCCGGAACGACTTTCGCGTCGGATTGCTGACCGGAAAGAACCACGGCCGCAGCTTCATCGCGCAGCGGGCCGACAGGATGATCACGGTGAGCACCAGGTTGCATGTCGACCAGCACTCGCTTCCCCCCATCTCCACGGTCGTCGAGGTGACCGAGATCGGGCACCCGGGCGAACGGAGGTCCTTCGGCGATCCCAATGAGCCCCTGCCGGTCGCGGACCTGGCCCGCGAAACAGTGCTCCTGCTCGCCGCCATGCAGGGCGGAAAGGTCACTCTCGCCACCAACGACCGCGTCTACCGGGCCGACCTGGACCTGAAGATCGAGCTCGCCCTGACCGGCTCCTTCACGCCGGACGCGCTCAGCCTGGACGAGACCGGCCGGATCTACCTGGCGGTCGAGGCCCAGGGGCGGAGGGTCCTGTGGCTGATCTCTCCGGCGGGCGAGCTCCTCTACTCCTTCGAGCTCCCGCCGGGCTTCGGGAGCGTGCTCGGGCCGGCCGTGGTGGGCTTCGACCACGCGGCCTACCTGCTCGGCGAGCGGCACGTCGTGGCCGTCACCCCCGAGGGGCACCTGAAGTGGGCGCGGCGCCACCGCGGGCGTCCGGCCGGCGCGGTGGTCACGGCCGACGACTGGCTCCTGGTCGCAGACGGCAACGAGCTGGCGGCCTACGACGAGGACGGCCAGCGCCATTCCCTGTACACGTTCCCCGAGCCGCTGCAGACCGCGCCGCTCCTGACCTCCAACGGCGAGTACCTGCTCGCCACGGCCACTCACCTCTACTGCCTGAGGCCGTAAGCCATGCCGGACGACCTGCCGCTCGTCTCCTGCGTGATGCCCACCGCCGACCGGCGGAAGTGGGTGCCGCAGGCCATCCGGTATTTCCAGCGGCAGGACTATCCGCACCGCGAGCTGGTCATCCTGGACGACGGCCGCGAGCCGGTGGAGGACCTGATCCCCGACGATCCGCGCATCCGCTACCGGCGCCTCGGCGGCCGGCGCACCCTGGGGGCCAAGCGCAACCTGTGCGTGGCCGAGAGCCGGGGCGATCTCATCCTGCACTGGGACGACGACGACTGGATGGCGCCGCACCGCATCCGCTGCCAGGTCGAGGCGCTGCTCGGCGCCGGTGCCGAGGTCTGCGGGCAGCCGCGCATGCTGTTCCACGAGCTGTCCACCGGGCGGACCTGGCTCTTCGTGTATCCGGACGGGTGGCAGAGGCCCTGGCTGGCCGGGGGATCGCTGCTGTACACCAAGGAATTCTGGAGCCGGTCCCCCTTCCCCGACGTGCAGGTCGGCTCCGACACCGCCTTCGTGTGGAGCCAGCGCCTCGACGGCGCGGTCGCCCTCGCCGACTGCGAGCTCTACGTCGCCATGATCCACCGCCGCAACACGAGCCCCAAGCTCGTGGACGATCCGAGCTGGACGCCGTGGACCGGCGACATCCGGCGCGTCGTCGGGGAGGACCTCGACTTCTACCGGTCGCTGACCGGCGCGGAAGACCCCCGGCCCGCGGTCTTCCCGGAAGCCTCCCGGACCGGCGCCAGGAGGCGGATCGGCTATATCTTGAAGCGTTTCTCCCCGCTCCCGGAGACGCCGGTGCGCCGGGAGATCCTCGCCCTGTGCGGGCTCGGCCACGAGGTCTTCGTCTACACGCCTCACTTCGACCGGGACCCCCGGGTCGCGCTGCCGGGCTCCGCGGGCCTGACCGTCCGCGAGGTGGACTGCGAGCGCTCCCTGCAGCCGCTGGCCGACGCAGTCCGGCACGACGACGTCGAGCACCTCCACGGCAGCCTGATGCTCTGGGCCCAGCTCGCCGCCCAGAGCGTGGCGGAGGCGCTCGGGATCCCCTTCACGATCACCGCCTATGCCGGCATCTCGGTATTCACCGCAGGCGACGACTCGACCTACGGGAGCCTCTCGCGCAGCCCCTGGTGCGGGGGGATCGTGGTGGAGGACCCGTTCATGGAGCAGTGGCTGACCTCGCGCTGCGGGGTCGATCCCGGCCGCGTCGTCATCCTCCCGAGCTCCCTGGACCTCAGGCTCTTCCGCCTCCCGAGCCCGCGCCAGGCCGACCCGGGCCTGCGCATTCTCGCGGTGGCGCGCTTCGTCGAGAGAAAGGGGCTGACCTGTCTGATCGAGGCCTTCCAGGAGCTGTCCCGCGGGCGGGAGGACCTCGAGCTCTGGCTGGTGGGCCGGGGGCCGCAGGAGCGGGAGCTGCGCCGGGCCGCGGCTGGCAATCCCTCGATCGCCTTCCTCGGCTTCCTGTCCGAGGCGCAGTGCCGGCAGCTCTATGCCCGGGCCGACGTCTTCTGCCTGCCGTGCGTCCAGCTTCCCGACGGCGATGCCGACGGCATGCCCACCGCCATGCTGGAGGCCATGGCCTTCGAGCTGCCGGTCGTGACCTCGGACCTCCTCTCCCTGCCGCACTACGTCCGCGACGGCCGCGAAGGGCTGCTCGCGCCGCCCGGGGACTCGGCCGCGCTCGCCGAGCGGCTCGAGAGGCTCTGCCGCGATCCGGAGCTGCGGACCGCCCTGGGCCGGCGCGGACGGGAGCGCGTCGAGCAGCTCTGCGACCTCGACGGCAACACCGGGCGGCTGGCCGAGCTGTTCGCCGCTTCGCGCCGGCGCGAAGGGCAGCCCGGGCCGGCGGCGGAGCTTTCCGGGATGATCGACGTGGTGATCCCGCACTACGACTGCGCGGACCATCTCGCCCGGTGCCTGGAGAGCGTCGCGGTCCAGACCTACAACTTCCTGCGCGTGACGGTCGTCGACGACGGCTCGAACGAGCGCGAGAGGGCGCGCGAGATCGTCGCCGGCTTCCAGGGGCGCCTGCCGGTCCGCTTCCAGGCCCATGCCACGAACCGGGGCGCCCCGGCGGCGCGCAATGCCGGCGCCAAGGACGCCATCGGCGAATACCTCTTCTTTCTGGACGCGGACTGCTTCCTCTATCCCGAAGCGCTGCAGACGCTGATCGAGACCCTGATCGCCGAGCCCTCGGCCGCGTATGCCTACTGCGGCTTCGTCTGGGGCGACAGGGTCCTCGCAGGAGAGCCGTTTGACGGGGCCAGGCTCCTCTCCCGCAACTACGTCAGCACCATGTCGCTCATCCGCCGCCGGGCCTTCCCTGGCTTCGACGAGTCGCTGAGGAGGCTCCAGGACTGGGACCTGTGGATCACGATGCTGCGCCAGGGCAAGGCTGGCGCCTGGAGCGGCGAGGTCCTCTTCGAAACGCCGATGCGCGAGGGCTCCATCAGCACGGGTGCCTATACCTGGGAGGAGGCCGCGGAAGTCCTGCGGCAGAAGCACGGTCTATGATGGCGTACTCCTGCTCCCTCTGCGGAGGCGGCGCCTTTCGAGCGGCGCCAGGGCGGCCGTTCCGCTCCTGCGAGGGCTGCGGGGCGATGGAGAGGCACCGCGCCCTGTGGAAGCTCCTGCTCGCCTCGGGCCGGGTGCCGTCCAGCATCGTCGAGGTCGCACCCCTCAACGTCCGCGTGTTCGCCGAGCCCATGACCCGGCGGCATCCGGGCTGCCGGTACCTTTCCGTGGACAAGTGGCCGCGCGGCAACCCGCACGATCAGCGGGACGTGGGCTTCGCTGACCGGTTCTGCGACCTGTGCACCCTGGACGGGCACCTGCCCTGGAAGGCCGACCTGCTGCTGATGCAGCACGTGCTTGAAGAGGTGCCGGACTACCGGGCGGGCTTGCGGGCGATCCGCAACGTCCTTCAGGAGGACGCGGCGGCGTACCTCGAGATCCCGGCCAGGGCGGACCTTCTCGCGCACCGGAGCCAGCCACCGGACCGCTTCGGCAACGTGTGGCTCTTCTCGGAGCCGCAGATGCGCCGGGAGATGGAAGAGCTGTTCGCGTCGGTCACCCTCGTCCCGTATGACGAAGGCGGGCAGAAGGGAGCGGTCTTCGTATGCTCGACCTGAAGTTCTACCTGTTCCACAGCCATCCGGGCATCGTCGAGCAGGTTGCGGCCACGCTGCTGGACCTCGACAGGCAGGAGTACCGGCTCCTCGACCCGTCGGAAGTGATGACCTGCATCCGCGGCGACCATCCGGATGGGCGGTACGCCGTGCTCACCTTCGACGACGGCCGGGAGGAGAAGCACACGGACATCCTCGACTTCCTGCGCGAGCGCGGGATCCGGGCGATCGCCTTTCTCTTTCCGCTGGAGCACACGATGGACTCGCTGCGGCTGAGCTGGGACTTCTGGCGCCGCAACACGGACGTGATCGAGATCGGCGCGCACTCCCTGACCCACTCCAGGGTCGCCCAGGCAAAAGGCCCGGACGTCACGGGTCCCGAGCGCCTCCTCTCCTACAGGGACAGGCGCTCCGGAGCGGACCTTGCGCCCGGCTTGGTGGCGCGGGGGTACGATCAGCTCTACGACCGGCCGGAGACCGACGGCGAATACCGCATGCGCCTGGAATCCGAGATCTACCTGGCCAAGAAAATGCTCGAGCGGAGCCTCGGCGTCCCCTGCCGTTTCTTCAGCTATCCCTGGGGCCTCTTCACGCCGGAGGTCGTCGAGATCGTGAAGGAGTCCGGCTTCGAGGCCGCCTTCTCGGTCAACCAGACGGATGGGACCGTGTGGTCGATCCCGCGCATCGACATGGACTCGGATCAGCCGAAGCGCAGCACGAGGACGTTTTCGATCGGCGGCTGCCGCGTGCTCCAGGACTGTGCTTGAAATGAGAACGGAAATCATCGTCCCCACGTTCGGGCAGGAAGGCTTCACCGCGAGGTGCTTCGACTCCATCCGCGAGCACACCGCGGACTATCGCCTGGTCTGGGTGGACAACGGCTCCTCGCGAGAATCGCGGATGGCGGTCCTCCGGTCCTTTGCCCGGCATGAGAGCAGGCTATCCATCTGGCCGGGAAGGAACCTCGGTTTCGTCGGTGGCACGAACCTTGGGCTCCGGGCGGTCCTGGAGACTTTCCCTTCGGAGGCGGAGCACGTGGTCCTCCTCAACAACGACACCGAGGTGACGGCCGGCTGGATCCAGACCCTGACCTCTCCGTTGCGCGATCCGACCGTCGCGGCAGCGGGTCCGATGACCTCCTGCGCCGGATCCTGGCAGGGCTGGAGCAACGTCTTCGGGCACTGGGGGGAGCGGACTCCGGACTGGCTGCCGGCCGCCGGCCCGGACGAGGTCCGCCGCTATCTCGCGCAGAGGTACGGGAACACGGTGTTCCCGGTCTCGATGATCGCTTTCTTCTGTGCCGCCTTTCGCAAGGAGGTCTTCGAACGGGTCGGGCTGCTCGACCCGCAGTTCGGAACGGGCCTGGGCGACGACGACGACTACTGCTTCCGGCTGCGGCAGGCGGGATATACGCTTGCCTTCATGCCGGGTGCCTACGTGGTCCACCATCACCGCACGACATTCAAGGCCGTCTACTCGGAGGCGGAGATCCTCAGGATGCAGACCGAAAACCTTTCGAAGTACCACCAGAAGCACGGTATCCTCTTAGGAGGCTAGGAAACAGCGGCCATGCCCTTCCACGACGTCAAGCAGGGCGAGACCCTCCTCGGGCTCGCGGTCAAGAACGGCCTCGAGAGCTGGCAGGACATCCTCGACCGGCCCGAGAACGCCGAGCTCAAGAAGAAGCGCACGGACCCGGGCATCCTCAAGGCCGGCGACAGCATCTTCATCCCCAACCGGGAGATGCGCCACGAGGCCTCCGCGGTGGACGCCCGGCATACGTTCAACATCAGCCGGCCCAAGGCCTGGCTCCGCCTCGCGGTCAAGGACGCCGCGGGCGAGGCCTATGCCGGCAAGAAGTACGAGATCGCCGTGGCCGGCAAGACCACCTCCGGCAAGCTCCCCGCCGACGGCGTGATCGAGCAGGCCGTGCCCGTGGACACCACCGAGGGCAAGCTCACCGTGTGGATGGACGAGACGGCCACCCAGGTCTGGGAGCTGAAGATCGGCTGGATGGACCCCGCCGACGAGGCGAGCGGCGTGCAGGCGCGGCTCAACAACCTGGGCTTCGACTGCGGCGAGCCCGACGGCGAGATCGACGAAGACACGAAGAGCGCCATCCGCGCCTTCCAGGTCCTCACCGGCCTCGAAGCCACGGGAGAGGTCGACGACGCCTTCCGCGAGAAGCTCCTCTCCTTCTACGATCCCGCCCAGGACGAGAAGACGCAGCAGGTGGAGCCGCCGGCCGAGGAAGAGCCAGAAGAGGAGACGAGCTGATGGCCTCGCTAGTGGCCCACGTCCAGCTCTGCAAAGCCAAGGGGGCGGGCGGCGACAAGCTCCGCACCCGCTCCTGGGTGGAGATCCAACTCGTAGGCGAGGACGACTCCCCGATCCCCAGCGAGAGGTACGCTCTCAAGCTGCCGGGCGGGAAGCTCCTGGAAGGGACCCTGGACGATCAAGGGATGGTCCGGATCGAAGGCATCCCACCCGGCCAGTGCCAGGTCGTCTTCCCCGATCTCGACAAGACCGCCTGGACGCCGGTCAAGGCACAGAGCGGGCAGGCGGCTTCGGAGTAGGCGGCAGCCTGAGGAGTCCCATGCAACCCGATTCACAGGACATTGCCCGGGCGCGGGAGGCCGAGCGGAGCGTGCGGGAGGCGTATGACCAGGTCCCCTATCCCAGCGCCTCGCAGCACCACACCCATCCCGACCACCTGGCCTCTCTCGCCGTACTCCACGGGCTCGACCCCGCGGCGCCCGACCGCTGCCGCGTGCTGGAGCTGGGGTGCGCCGACGGCGGCAACCTCATCCCCATGGCGGCAGAGCTGCCGGAGAGTCGCTTCACCGGGATCGACCTGTCGCCACGGCAGATCGAGTCCGGACAGAATTTCGCTGCGGAGTTGGGCCTTGCGAACCTGGAGCTGCGGGCGATGAGCGTCCTCGACGTGGACGCCGGGCTGGGCGAGTTCGACTACATCCTCTGCCACGGCGTGTTCTCGTGGGTCTCCCCGGTCGTGCAGGAGAAGATCCTCGCGATCTGCCGTGACAACCTGGCCCCCCAGGGCGTGGCCTACGTCAGCTACAACACCTTTCCGGGCTGGCACCTGCGCGGCATGGTCCGCGACATGGTGCTCTTCCACACGAAGGGGCTGTCCGATCCCGAGGAGCGGGCCGGCCGCGCCTTCGAGCTGGTGCGGTTCCTTGCTGAAGCCGCGGGCGAAGGGCAGGACGCCCACTCCGTGTTCCTGCGCACGGCCCGCGACCACTTCGAGGAGTACGAGGACCGGCCGAGCTACCTGATCCATGAGTACCTGGAGGAGGACAACATCCCGCTCTACTTCCACGAGATGGTGGAGCGGGCCAGCCGCTACGGCCTGCAATATCTGACGGAAGCCGATCCCCACCTGACGGAGATCGGCAACCTCCCCGCGGGCGTGGCCGAGGGGCTGCAGAGGCTCGCCTCGGACCGCCTCGCGCTGGAACAGTACCTGGACTTCGTCCTGAACCGGACGTTCCGCAGGACGCTCCTCTGCCACGCGGCGACCGCGGTCGAGCGGGCCGCGACCCCGGAGCGGATGCGGCGGCTGCACGCGGCTTCGGCTGCCAGGCCGGTCTCGGACACGCCCGACCTGCGCGGGGGGAAGAGCGAAAGCTTCCAGGGCCCCAAGGGGGGGAACTTCTCCTCGGGCCACCCGCTGGCCAAGGCGACGCTCGTGGCTCTCACCGCAGTCTGGCCGCGGGCGCTCTCCTTTGGCGATCTCCTCGCGGACACGCGGGCGCGCCTCGCCGCCGCCGGGGAGGAGGCGGACGAGCGAGCGGACGAGGAGATTCTGGCCGATCTACTGGGGTCTCTGGTCTGGAGCGGGGTCGCGGAGGTCCATGTGGTTCCGCCGGTCTGCACCGAGGTCGTCAGCGAGTCGCCCCGGGCCGCAGTCCTGGCCCGCCGCCAGGTCCTGGCAGGGCCGCTCGTCACCAACCAGCGCCGCCGTGTCCTCAAGCTGGACGACACCATGGCCCGCTTCCTCCTCCCCCACCTCGACGGCACCAGGGACCGCGAGGCCCTGATCCGCCTCCTCGAAAGAGAGGTCGAGGAGGGCCGGCTCGACCTCGCCCTCGACGGCGGGCCGGTCGAATCCGGGCGGCGCCACCGGGTGCTGGAGGCGATCCTCGATCACCACCTTCGGAAGATGGCCGATTACGCGCTCCTGGTCGGCTAGGGCGGCCCGCTCCTCGATGGCGTTGAGAGCCGCCCGCACGCGGCGCACGTAGTCGCGGGTCTCGCGGTAGGGCGGGATGCCGCCGTGGTCGTCCACGGCGCCTTCGCCCGCGTTGTAGGCGGCGAGGATGAAGTCCAGGTTGCCCCGGTAGCGTTTCGAAAGCCAGGCCAGGTAGGCGGCGCCGGCCGCGATGTTGTGCTCCGGATCGAAAAGCTTGTCGGAGCGGACGCCGAAGCGCCGGCCCGTGGCCGGAATCACCTGCATCAACCCGCGGGCGCCCTTGTGCGACTGGGCGCGGGGATTGAACCCGGACTCGACGCGGGCCACGGCTTCCACCAGCGCCGGGGAGATGGAGTGGCGGAGGGCGGCGTCGCGGATCAGGCCGGTGTAGGCCGCGGGGGCCGGGCGGGTGGGGCGGGAGGGGGCGCGGCGGACGGCCTGGAACCTGGGTTTTGGAGCAAAGGCGACGCTGGCCAGAGGGGAGACCCACTCGGTCCGCTTTGCCGGACGGGTGGTGGCTCCGCCCGGGCCCTCACCCCCCGGCCCCCTCTCCCGGTCCGCCCGAGCACGCCCTCCCCGGGAGAGGGGGAGACTTGCCTGGATAGCCACGGACTTCGTCTCCAGGGTGGGAGAGGTTTTCTCCGCACGCTGCACGGAGCCCCCTCCCCTGCCCTCCCCCGCTGCGCGGGAGAGGGGGAACTGCGCCCCTACGATCCAGCCCGCCGAGAAGAGGAGCACCTGCACCGTGACCAGTCCGACGAACAGGACGACCACCGTGGTCCGATCGAGCACGAGCCGAGCCTGCGTCACACGAACCTCCCCATCTCGTCAACCGAGACATGGATCTTTGTGAAGCTCACGCCCTTGGCCATGCGCTCCAGAATCCTGGTCGACAGCTCGGGCAGGAGCGTCTGCGTCAAGATCTGATCGATCTCTCTCGCTCCGCTTTCGGGGTTGCAGCGGCCGGCAAGGGATTCGATCAACCCATCGTCGAAGGTCAGCTCGGCGGCGTGGTTCTCGCGGATGCGCTGCTTGATCGAGCGCAGCTTCAGCTCCACGATGCGCACGATCTCCGCCTCGCCCAGCGGGTAGTAAGGGACCACCACGAGCCGGGCGAGGAGCGCGGGACGGAACCAGCGCAGCAGGGCGGGACGGAGCTCCTCCACCAGCGCCTCGGGATCGGGACGGGCACCCTCGCGGCAGGCTTCCGCGATCACTTCCGCGGCGGCGTTCGAGGTCAGCAGGATCACGGTGTGCTTGAAGTCGACCGTCACGCCTTCGCCGTCTTCCAGGATCCCCTTGTCGAAAACCTGATAGAAGATGTCGATTACGTCCGGATGGGCCTTCTCGATCTCGTCGAAGAGCACGGCGCTCCATGGGCGGCGGCGCACGGCCTCGGTGAGCACGCCACCCTTGCCGTAGCCCACGTAGCCCGGGGGCGCGCCCTTGAGGGTGGCCACGGAGTGGGCCTCCTGGAACTCCGACATGTTGAAGGAGATCAGGTTGCGCTCGCCTCCATAAAGGAGATCGGCGAGGGTGAGCGCAGTCTCGGTCTTGCCCACGCCTGTGGGACCCACCAGGAGGAAGACACCCTTGGGCTTCGAGGGGTCCTCCAGGCCGGCCCGGGAAGTGGAGATGCGGCGGGCGATGGCGTCGAGCGCCTGCGGCTGGCCCACGATGCGCTCGGCCATGCGGTCCTTCAGGGACATCACGCTGCGGATCTCGTCCGCGAGCATGCGGCCCACGGGGATGCCGGTCCAGCCGGAGACGACGCTGGCCACGGAACGGGAATCGACCGCCATGGGCACCATGGGCTCGGGATTCTGCAGCTCGTCGAGCTTGCGGCGGAGCTCGGCCGTTTTTGGGGAGCTCCCGTTCTCGGGGGCCAGCTTGCGGATCTCGGCCACGAGGTCGCGCTCCTGGCTCCAGCGCTCCCGGACCTTGTCCCTGTCTCCGCGGAGACGGACGAGGTCCTCTTCGATCTCGGCGGCGGTCGGACCCTTGCGCGGCTCGCCACCCTCGCGCTTGCGCACGTCCAGCTCGGCTTCGGCGATGCGGATCTGCCGGTCGAAGTCCTCGATCGCGGCGGGGGTCCCATCCTGGGCCAGGGCCACGCGGGCGGCTGCCGTGTCGAGCACTCCGATCGCCTTGTCGGGCAGGCGGCGCTCGGGCAGGTAGCGGTGGGAGAGGGCCACGGCGCTGCGCACGGCGTCGTCCAGGATCTGTACGCCGTGGTGCTTCTCCAGGTGCGGCGCGATACCGCGCAGCATGTCGAGGGCGCCCTCCTCGTCCGGCTCCTCGACCTTGACGAGCTGGAAGCGGCGGGTGAGGGCCGGGTCCTTTTCGAAATATTTTTTGTACTCCGACCAGGTCGTAGCAGCGATGGTGCGCAGCTCGCCGCGGGCCAGCGCTGGCTTGAGCAGGTTGGCCGCGTCCCCCTGGCCGGCGGCGCCGCCCGCGCCGATCAGCGTGTGGGCCTCGTCGATGAAAAGGATTACCGGCTTCACCGCAGTTTTGACTTCTGCGATCACCGACTTGAGCCGCTCCTCGAACTCCCCCTTGACCCCGGCGCCGGCCTGGAGCAGGCCGAGGTCCAGGATGCGGAGCGAGATCTCGCGCAGCGGCGCCGGCACCTCGCCCGCGGCGATCCGCAGCGCGAAGCCTTCGGCGATGGCGGTCTTGCCCACTCCGGCCTCGCCCACCAGGATCGGGTTGTTCTGCCGGCGGCGGGTCAGGATGTCGATGACCTGGCGGATCTCGAAGTCCCGGCCGCGGATGGGGTCGATGCGGCCGGCGCGGGCATCGGAGGTGAGGTCCTGGGTATAGCGGCCGAGCGCGGTGTTCCCTTTCGGAGTCTCAGGCTCGCCCGTGGCCTTGCCCGGCTCCACCCTGCCTCCGCTGGAAGGGGCGCCGTCCTCGCCCGAGCCGCGGACCAGCTCGCGCAGGTCGTCGCGCAGCGTCTCGCGATTGATGCGCGCCAGGACCGGGCAGGAGTCGTGGATGATCGAGCGCAATGATTCATCCTCGAACAGGGCTAGCAGCAGGGCGCCGGAGCGGATCGCCTGGGACTCCAGATGGAGCCCGGAGAGGAGCCACGCCTGGCGCAGAAGCTGGACGATCTGCGGGGCCATGGCGGGCGTGCGGCTGTTGCCGCGGTCGAACTTCTCCATGGCCTGCTCGAGCTGGCGAGCGAGCTCGCCCTCGTCCACCTTGTAGTAGCGCAGCACCGGGCTGAGGTCGGTCCCGGGCAGGGCGAGGAGCTTGAGAAACAGGTGCTCGACCTCGACGTTGTAGTGGGTCTGGGACACGCAGAGCGCCGCCGCCGTCTCCAGGGCGCGCCGGCAGAGCGGGTTGAGCTTTCCGATAAGGACCTTCAGCTCGCTGCTCATGTCCCTCCCGTGAGACTCACCTGGGAGTCGTCCTCGGAGAACGGCTTCGTCTTGAGCCAGGAGGTCCATCCCAGGCGCGCTTCACCTTTCCTGCCGAGGCGAAGCTCCGGGATCTCCTCTTTCTTGACGGTCAGCCGCACTGTGAATCCTAGCTCTTCGCGGACGTAAAAGCGCGTGGCCGCGGCCAGGGGCCGGAAAGCGTCGCCGTCCGGCAAAAATGAGCGGAACTGCCGGAAGGGCATGGGGCCGAGGCGCAGCTCGAAGCCCGCGGCCTGGTCCCAGACCCGGCGGCCGAGCACGGCGCCTCCGCCCAGGACCTGGTTCTGGCCGGTCTTTCCAATCTTCGTGACGTCCGGCTCCTCCAGGTTGTGCCAGCGCCCCTGGAACTGGGTCACGTCGACCGGCGCGCCGAAGCAGTCCTCCAGGAGCCGCACCATCCCCACGGTCGAGCGCGCACGGTCCACCAGGAGCCCGGCGTAGGGGAGGAACGAGCGGTCCGGGACGCCCATCCTCCCACGCAAGTGGGGAGTGCCCAGGCCGGTCAGGGAGTGGAGCACGGTGGCGACCCGCCCGCGGTCCGGGGCGTTGGGATCGAGCGCGGGCCGGTACTTCTTGCGCGCCCGGTAGAGGAGCGAGACCAGGCGGTGGTTGAAGAGGTCCAGGAAGTCGCGCAGCGCCCGGTCGCCGGACCAGTTGCGGTCGAGGATCAGCTCGGTGACCGAGGGCGGCAGGGGGCCCAGGATGCCGGCCAGGCCGAGGATGTTGACGGTCATCTCGGCCGGCTGGCCGTCCACGGCGGCCACGACTTCCTCCACGTCACTGGCCGGGAAGTCGAGCCGCACCTTGGAGCGGAAGCGGACCAGCTCGCGGCGGGGGTCGAGCCCCTCGCCGGGTGGGGTTTTTCCAGGATACAGCGACTCGAGCAGGCGCACCGCCTGGAGAAAGGCGAACCGGTGCCCCTCCTGGAAGAGCCCCGCCTCTACAGAACGGCTTTCGCGCCAGCCATAGGAGGCCATCGCTTCCACTCCCCTTCGCGTCCGAGGCGTTGAATGACGAGCTGGGTGAACGAGTTGACGGACGAGTGGAGAGCCAGGAAGCGGCTCAGCACGGACGCGAGCAGGAAGGCGCTGCTGCCCACGTACTCGCGCTCGTCAAATGTGAGCGTCACCTCGGTGCCGCGGCAGAAACCTTTCCACGCCGCGTCGCCCAGCCGGCGGACCACCTTGCGCGTGGACATCTCGTTGATCCCCTGGATCTGCCTGCGCGCCGGCAGGGTGTCGGCCGAGCAGTAGAGGCCCAGGATCTCGCGCAGTCCGCGCAGGCTATCCTCCCCCGCGTCGAGCGAGAGATAGTTGAGCGACAGATGGGAGACGAGACGCCACAGCCCCTGGCCGCCCAGGGGCGGATCGATCGCCCGCGTCGGCTTCTTGAGGCAGACCACGCGCTTGACCGGCAGGCCCGCCTCGTCGGTCTGCAGCATCCCGCCCGCGGGCAGCTCCTGCGCCAGGGCGCGGTTGGTGCAGAGCAGATGGGCGTAGACCGTCTCGTCCGGCGGCCGGGTCGGCTCGAAGTCGAGGTCGCGGAACGAGAGCATCATCTCGGTGCCGCCGAGGTCGCCGCGCGGGCTCGCGATCCGCCGGGCGTGCCAGAAAGCTTTCTGTCCCCGTGTCGCCATCCCATGGGTGAAGGAGTAGAACGGCGCGTACCGGCGCGTCTCGTCTACCG
The DNA here is from genome assembly GCA_035556715.1 of Thermoanaerobaculia bacterium. Classification (GTDB taxonomy): domain Bacteria; phylum Acidobacteriota; class Thermoanaerobaculia; order Multivoradales; family UBA5704; genus DATMER01. The sequence goes on along the minus strand of DATMER010000007.1, from coordinate 24,285 downwards.
GGTTGGACGAGCCCGAGACCGACAGGATCGAGTGGACCTCGGTCGTCTTCTCGCGGCGCATGTCGGCCACGAGCCGGTACTCCAGGCGGCGGTGGTCGATCCGCACCGGCTCGCTGGTCCGCGGGAAGAGGTTGACCACCGGCACGCAGCCGAGCTGGAACGTTTCGGGAGTCACGGGCAGCTTCCACGACGGCTCGCGGTCGAGCAGGAAGAGGAGGTCCACGGCCTGGCCCGAGACGCAGCCGAGAAGGCCGCGCACGTCCACGAAGTGGAACTTCTCCGGGAAGGAGAAGTACTCCTGGATCAGCCGGTAGGCCGGATGCGCGTGGCGCGGGAAGGGGATGACACCCTCGTCCTCCCCGAAACCTACGGGCTGGACCGCGCCGGGAGCCAGGTACGAGGGAGCAGTTGCTCCCACGGGAACGACGGCAACCCGGCGCACCGTGTCGAAGAGCAGCTCATAGAGCCGGTGGACCAGGACCGGATCGCCGTGCAGATAGAGGCGCAGTCGGTCGAGCTCCAGCTTGTCGAACGGCACGGTGCGCGACTCCAGGCGGATGCGGAGCACGTGGGCCACGCCGTCCGAGCCGCGGATGAACTCGTAGGGGTCCGCGGGCTCCAGCTCGGCCTCGGTGACCTCGACCGGCCAGAGGGTCGCGGGGAAGCAGGTGCGCAGGCGGCAGAGGTCCCCCTGCTCGGAGTGGGCGAAGAGCCGGGTGTGCTTCGGGACCTCGTAGCCGGTGGTGAGCTGGCCCTTCTCGGGGTCCACCTCGAAGCGGGCGATGGCCATCGAGGGCACGGGGGTCAGGTAGTGGGGATAGAGGACGTTGAGCAGCTCGGCCGCGATCTCGGGGAAGTCGCTGTCGAGGTCGCGCTGGATGCGGCCGGTGAGGAAGGCGAACGACTCGATCAGGCGCTCGACGTGCGGGTCGGGGCACTCGTCGGGCTGCAGCTCGAGCCGCGCCGCGACCTTGGGATAGGCCTGGGCGAAGCCCTCCCCCATCTCCCGCAGATAGGTCAGCTCCCCCAGGTAGTGGCGGAGCAGGTCTTCGTTAGGCGCCGTCATGGACCTCCACCTCGTTGTCTTTCATCTGCAGGACGGTGACGAAGGAGACCGGCTCCGCAACCGAGTCGAAGACGAGCGCGGCCTCGATCCGGCCGGAGAGCGAAAGGTCGTCTCCGGGGATGGGATCGAGATGGACGCGGACGTTGGCGAGGCGGGGCTCGAAGGCCTCGACAGCCTGGAGGAGGACTTCGGCAAGGCGGCTGCGGTCGTCGGGGCTCCGGGCCGAGAAGCCCGAGAGGTCCGGAATGCCGTAGTCGATGACCGTGCGCGGCCTGTCGCCGAGCCGGTGCGCCGGAATGGGGCAGCGGGTGTTGAAAAGCCGCACCAGCTCCCGGCGCACCGACTCCTTCAGGTCCCGGCGGCCGAGGGTGCGCAGGGGGCGCGCCTCCCGGCCGAGCCGGCGGTCCTTGTCGACCAGACGGTCGAACAACGGCATGCGGACCTCGTTCTTGAGCTCTCCCATGGATGGCCGCCCTTACGAGATCGTGCGGGTCTCCAGGTTGTGCTTCGCGGGCTTGGCGCCCTCGCCGGTGCCGTCGCTCTCCTTCTGGTCGGCATAGTTGTACTGCACGATGCCGTAGTCCAGGGAGACGTTCTCCACCGGGATGTCGCCGGGGCCGCCCGAGACGCTGTAGTTGGAGATGATGACGTGCTCCATCACCACCTTCAGGTACTCGACCGGCTTGTTGTCCTCGGCGCCCGAAGAGCGGTAGCAGGTCAGCGTCGCCTTGCCGATCTGCTTGCCGCTCCAGCAATACTTGAGGAGGCTGTGGGTCGCGGCGTCGAGGTACTTGGTGAAGCTCATGTTGTGGTGCGTGGCCTGCTCCACCGTGCCGGAGCCCGCGGTGCTGCGCGTGGGGCTGGTCGGCTGGGTGAAGCCGTGGTTCCACGACAGGATCTCGATCTCGGCCTTGTGCTCGGCGGCGGTGCTCCCCGCTTCGATCGCCGGCTCTTCGAACTTCAGGTACATGTTGGAAGCCATCTCAATCTCCTAGGGTCAGAGTCGTGATCGTTTACGCCGCGACCGGCGGCGGCAGCTCGGCTACCAGGCGGACCGACGCGGTCAGCTCCTCGAGCTGGAAGTGGGGACGCAGGAACGCCACCGCGCGGTAGGACCCGGGCTTGCCGGGCATGTCGAAGACATCGACGCGCGCCTCGCGCAACGGGAACTGGGCCTTGATCTCCTGGCCGGAGTCGTCCGTGCCTAGAACGTAGCCGGTGATCCAGCGGTTGAGGAAGATCCCGATGTTGTCCTTGGTCTGGAAGCTGCCGACCTTGTCGCGGCAGATGACCTTGAGGTAGTGCGCGAACCGGGAGGCGGCGAGGATGTAGGGCAGCCGCGCCGAGATGCGGGCGTTGGCGTTGGCCGCGTCCGTGTCGTAGGTCCTCGCCTTCTGCGTGGTCTGGCCGCCGAAGAAGGCCGCGTAGTCGGTCCCCTTGCAGTGGCAGAGCGCGATGAAGCCCAGCGTGTCGAGCTCCTTCTCGCGGCGGTCGGTGATGGCGATCTCGGTCGGGCACTTGAGGGCGATGTCCCCCTCGTCGGTCTTGAAGGTGTGGGTCGGCAGGCCCTGCACCATGCCGCCGCCCTCGACGCCGCGGATCGCGGCGCACCAGCCGTAGAGCGCGAAGGCGTTGGTGATCCTCTGGCCGAGCGCGTAGGCCGCGTTGCCCCAGAGGTACTTGGAGTGGTCCTTGCCGTCCACGTCCTCGACCATCTTGAAGTCCTCGATCGGCATCGTGTCCGGGCCGTAGGGAAGGCGCAGCAGCACGTGCGGCAGGACCAGGCTGACGTAGCGCGAGTCCTCGCTGCTCTGGAACGAGCGCCACTTGATCAGCTCCGAGCTCTCGAAGACCTTGGCCAGGTCGCGGGGGTTGCCCAGCTCGGTGAAGCTGTCCATGTCGAACAGGCGCGGCGAGGCCGCGGCGATGAACGGCGCGTGCGCGGCCGCGGCCACGCCCGAGATCTTCTCCAGCATCGCGATGTCCTGCGGATGGCGGCCGAACTCGAAGTCGCCGATCATCAGGCTGAAGGGGAAGCCGCCGAACGTGCCGTACTCCTCTTCATAAACCTTTTTGAAGACCGAGCTCTGGTCGAACTCGATGGCCTGGTCGAGGTCCTTGAACAGCTCCTGCTTGGTGATCGGGAGGAGCCGCAGCTTGAGCCGCGTGCTGGTCTCGGTGTTCATCACCAGGTAGTGGAGCCCGCGCCAGGAGGCCTCCAGCTTCTGATAGTCGGGATGATGGAGGACCTCGTCGATCTGGCGGCTCAGCAGCTCGTCGATGCGGGCGATCTGGGCCTGGATCATGGCCATCGTGTCGCGGCTGATGGTCATGCCCTCGTCGAGGATCTGGTGGACGAACTCTCCGACCAGGTCCTTGGCGCGGTCCTTCTGGCTCTCGTCGCGGGCGAGCTTGCCCTTGGCGATGATCTGGTCGAGGAGCGACGCTTCGCCGGCGGCCGCTTCCGGGGCGGATGCCGCCTCCGCAGCGGGTGTGGTCTCATCAGCCATTGGTGTTTCCTCCCTGAGTGGCTTCCTTGATCTTCTGCTGGCTCTCGGTGTTGGTGGCGATGTCCTGGAGCAGGACGTCGAGGTCGTCGTTGCCGTCGAGCTTGGCGAGCAGGTCGTTCAGCCGCTGCCGCGCCTCGAACAGCTTGCGCAGCGGCTCCACCTGCTGGATCACGCTCTCGGGCCGCAGGTCGTCGAGGCGCCGGAACTTCAGCTCGACGTTCATCTTGGTGTTGCTCTCGTCGTCGAGCCGGTTGTCGACGGCGAAGGCCAGGCGCGGCGAGATCGAAGCCATGACGTCGTTGAAGTTGTCACGGTCGATCTCGATGAACTTCCGCGCCTTCACGGGCGGCAGGGGGTTCTCCTGCTTGCCGGCGAGGTCGGCCAGGATCCCTACGATGAGCGGCAGCTCCTTCTTCTCGATGGCGCCGCCGAGCTCGACGTCGTAGGTGATCTGCACCCGCGGCGGCCGGATACGGCTCAGCTTCTTCTGTGTGCTTTCGGTCACTCGATCCTCCTTTCAAGGCGTCTGAGAGAATCGTGGGACCAGGAGGCGAAATCTTTCGCCCCCGCAGCGATTTCCTTGATTTTTCTTTTAGGTGGAGCGCTTGATGCCGAGCAGCGCGTAGATCGTGGGCAGGTCCGCGTTCTTTTGAAGCAATTCCTGGAGGAGCTCGGAGAGGCTCATGTTGCCCCAGGAGACCGCCCGGCGGACGAGGTAGGGGACCGGGCTGTGGGGCTCGGTGCGCTGGAGGTAGTCCGCGGCCTCGTTGAGGCGCTGATAGGCATCGGCGCGGCTGGTGATGGCGCCTGTGCGGGCGGGTGCGGAGGTCTCGGCTTCCATGATGGTCGGTTCCTCGGCTTGCGCGGGGGCCGGTATGTAGCTTGTGGTCTCGCCGCGCTCTTCCAGGACGCGGGTGACGAAGGCCTGGATGGCCACGAGCGGGGCCCGGAGCGGCGTCAGGCTGGGGGCCGCGTCGGTCGCCTTGTCGGCGAGCGCCGTCTCCAGCTCGTCCACGGCCGCGAGGGCACGGGCGACCTCGCGGGCCAGCCCGCCCAGCCAGGGCGCCGGGGTGAGCGAGACGCTGACCAGGAACTTGGACTGCGGGACCATGCCCCGGTCCTGGGCCTTGGTGGCCGCGGCGGCGTCCAGCCGGGCAAGGTTCGCCAGGTAGTTCCCAGCCTCCCAGTCCGCCCAGCCGTAGGAGGCCGCGTCCTCGCCCGAAGGAGCGGTGACCGGCACCCGCTTGAGCGGCAGCAGCAGCTTGTCCGCGGCCCAGCCGATCGGCGCCAGGCGAGCCTCGGCGCTCCCGTCCTCGATGGGGGGATGGAGCCCCTCCCAGAAGCCCCGGCAGAGCCCGGCGAGGAGCTGCAGGCCGCGCTCCAGCCCGGGGAAGCCGTGCTGGTGGATCCAGGCCTCGGCCAGCCAGGCCCCGAGCTGCAGGTCCTTGCTGCGGGTCGCCAGGGCCTCGCCGCAGAGCCCGGCCACGCCGGCCCAGTCGGCGCGCTTGAGCTCACGCTGCCAGACCCCGCGAGGGAGGGTCGCGTCGTCCTCCTCGCGCAGCCGCTTGATCTCGTCGTACACCGGCTCGAAGCGCAGCCACTCCCCCGCTGGAGCTTCCGGGGAGATGGGCGCGAGCAGGCGCTCGATCTCCTCGAACCCAGGTCCGGGGGTCGTGGTCAGCCTCACAGCACGTCCTCCACGGTCGGATCGTCCGGCATCGGCGCCCGGTCCGGGAAGCCGGGCGGGTCCAGGAGCTCGGTCTTGTCCGGCGCGAGCACGGTCATGCGCAGGAAGACCTGGGTCGGGGCCTCTCCGGGAGGACCGCCGTTCGCCGGCTGCGTGTGGACGGCCAGCGCCAGGGTCACCGGGCTGCGGTCGGCGTACGCCGGCAGGTCGCGGAGCGGGGCACGGTGGTCGGCCACGGCCGCGAGCAGCGACCAGCGGTTGGCGTACTCGTAGACGAGAGTGCGGTCGCGCACCGTGGCTCCGGCGCGGGGCGAGGGGAGCACCGGGATCTGCGGCCCGTCGCTCGCCCAGCGCAGAATGATGCGCACGGGCTCGCCCACGGTCCAGCGGATCTTGCGGCTCTCCGTGTCGCGGTCCGTGATCCGGTCGCCGCCCACCTCCAAGGCCCAGCCGATGATGTGGTTGGCGCCGACCTCGCGGTCGCGCAGCACGCGGAAAGCGGCCTCGACGTCGAACGACGGCACCGGCTGCGGCTTCTCCGCGTCCAGGAACGGGGCGAAGAACGCCCGCACCCGGGCCATGTCGTCGACGAACTTGCGGGCGGCCTTGAGGGTGCTGCCCTGCGCCCCGGCCTCAGGAACGGCGCGGACCACGCCCGCGCTCCGGTCGTAGAGCCGGAAGAACGCCCGGATATCGTCCGGATCGGCCTCGGGCACGCTTGGCCCCGGGGGCTGGGCGCTGAACGGATAGCGGCCGGCGAGCCGCTGGTTGAAGTAGCGCGCGGTTTCGGCATACAGCTCCAGCGCGTGGCCGCCCGCCAGCGTGTAGCACCGGGTCGAGAGCTGGCGCGAGAGGTCGTAGAGGCTGGAGGCGAAGAGGCTGCGCGCCGGCCGCATGACCGCGGGGGCTGCCGCGGACGAGCAGCTCCGCGTCTCGACCTTGGGCATCCGGTTGACGATGTAGTCCTCCAGGGCCGCCGTGGGGTTGCCCGGCTTCTTGGCGTCGTAGTCCCGCAGGTCGTCGAGCATGACCTGCCATTTGCCGGCCAGGGTGCGGACCTCGGGCGGCTCTTCCGAGACCCCGCCGCGGGCGATCCAGGTGAGCAGGGGTTGAGCATAGCTGCGGGAGAGCACGGTTATGCGGGCACGGGTGGTCTCCAGGTAGACGGCCACCTCGGCCGGATCGTTCGTGCCCCAGGCCGCGGGGGAGACCGGGTCCGAGCCGTCCCACCAGCCAAAGCCGCCCAGGCGGGGACGATACGGCTCCTCGGCTTCCAGCAGGCGGTCCACGGAGCTGAGCAGGCGGAAGGCCTCGGAGGTCATGGCGGCCGAGAGGTCGCGTCGGGGCTTCTCCAGCCGCACCCGGCCGAGCGCGTCCGCGAGCTCGCCCGTGGGCCGGGCCGACGCCTCGAAGGCGCGGATGCCGGCCTGCACCTCGTCCTCCAGCAGGGTCAGGCTTACGGCTGGCGGCAGCGGCTCGAAGCGCTGGGCGCGGCCGATCATGTCCTCGGCCTGCGCCTCGGTGCGGTCCAAGGCCACGGCGTCGAGGGCCGGCTGCAGCTCGGCCGGGAGGACCTTGAGCCCCTTGTCGCGGAAGCGCTCGTAGGCCGTGGCCAGGGCCGCGGCCTGGTCGAGGAGGACGGGGTCCCAGGTCAGGCGCGTGCCGGGCGGCACTTCGATCTGAATGCGCCGCCCTCCCGCGTCCGCCACGAAGCCCTGTCCCAGGAAAGCCTTGAGAGCTGTCTGGAGCAGCAGGGTGTCGGACGAGAGCTGCATCTCGGCGCGGCCGTCCTGGACCGCGAGGATCGTCCCGGTCAGCGGCGAGCCCTCGCTCGCCAGGTAGCGCTGGAAGGAGCTCCATCCCGAGGCCCCGGCGCTCTCGATCCGGCGGATCGATTCATCGTCGAAGAGATCGGACTGCCGCATCTCCGCGAGCACTTGGTTGAACTCGGGGCCGAGGTTGAACTCGCGGCGGAAGGCCCACTCCAGCTCAGTGCCGGAAAGGGCCGCATCCACGTCCTCCATCTGCTTCACGAGAGCCTCGAAACGCTCAGTCTCCCCGGCCACGGGCCGCTGCACCGCCGCCACTTGAAGACCGAGGGCAAGGGATTCCAGACGCGCGGCGAGCGGGCTCCTCCGGTAGAGAGCCGCGTAGAAGTTGGCGGCGAGGCTCTCGGCGTGCCGCGAGGCATTGCCGCGGAACTGGACGGGCGCGAACGGCTCATACTTCGCCCGGCGCAACGCGATCAGGTAGAGATCGGCCCGATTGAAGAAGGTGTCGGGCAATGTCTCGCCGAAAGAGAACTTCACCAGCTCGGCCAGCGGCTTCAGGTCGCGCGACTGCGGCAGCCGGTTGTAGACGCGGCCGTACTTCTCCAGCTCCCGCGCCCGGTGCACGTAGCGCTGGAACGCGGCGAACTCGGTCATCTGGTGGATCGGCTTCACCAGCGCGCCGCTCCCCGTGGAGGTCAGCACCGGCGAGGACTCATAGAGGGCGGCGGTCTCCGCCAGGCTCTGCCCCTCCTCCGTCAGCTCCCGACCGATCGCCTGCAGGATGATCTGCTCGAACGAGGCCGACATGGCGTTCTCGAGCCGGTCCTGGAACGGGCTGAGCCAGGAGCTCGGAAGGAAGACGGAGCCGAAGCGGTTGAAGTCGATCTTGGACATGCCCTGGAGCAGCTCGACGGTCCAGCTCCGGAGCTCGGCGTCCTTGATGTTCTCGTGCTCCATCTGGCGCACCTGCCTGAGGTGCTCCAGCGTGTCGCCGAGGAACTCTTCCAGCACGGCCTCCTGGTGGCCCAGGCTGTAGTTGGCCCAGAGCAGTCCGCCGCCGAAGAGGAGGGCGGCTGTGACCGTGGCGATCTGGGCGATGCGCACGGCGCGGTTGCGGTTCACCACGGTCTGCGACGTGGGCACGGCCAGGGCCGCCTCGCGGAAGACCTTCTCGTTGAGGAGGTCTTTGACGAAGAAGGTCTTGCGCGGAGCGCCCTCCGGCGCCTCCTCCCGGCCGCAGAGCCAGATCCCGCGCAGCGCGAGCGACTCGTGGTACGCGCTCGGCTTGAAGAGCTGGTCCAGCATGGCGCGCACCGGGTTCTTGAGCGACCGCACCGCCGCGGGCAGCAGGAAGAGCGAGTCCACCTGCTCCGGCGTCTCGGCCGGCGGCGCCGTGAAGACCTCCATCTGGAGGTCGTCCATGCGGCCGCCGATCGAGGTGAACGCCGCGTCCACCCAGCCGGTCTGGTACGCCGAGTCCACGCTGTAGGGGCTCGACCAGCCCAGCATCTCGCCCTGGAGGCGGGACGGGACCGCCACGCTGAGCGTCGAGAACCCGTCCAGCTCCTCGCAGCCGGTGACCAGCAGGTAGACCGGCAGGCGGAAGCCGAGCTTCTGCTGCATCTGCCACAGCTTGCGGTAGATGCGGCCGGACCGGGCCGCCAGCTCGTCCAGCGCCCGCTCGCTCGCCTGCGCCTCCAGCAGCTGCTTGCAGGAGACCGTGAGGATGATGCCGTCCGCCGGCCGCTTGGGCCGCAGCTTCTGGAGCTGGTGGAGGGCCGCGCGCCAGGTCCCCTCGTCCGCGCTCCGGCCATCGGCGTCGAGCACCGCGTCGCCGGCCAGGTCGAGCACCACGCCGCGGTCGAGGAACCAGAAGCCGCGCCCGCGGCCCAGGCTCATGCCCGCCTCGGCCGGCGCGCCGAAAGGCAGCTCCATGCCTGCCTCGGCCAGGAAGTCGGCGTCGCGGGAACCCTCGGCGCCGAGCATCAGGAAGAAGGGGACACGATGGCGGTCGCCGGCCGCGGCTTGGTCCAGGCGCCGGCCGGCCCGGTTGAACGCAAGCCGGGAGGCGAACGGCACGGCCCCGTCCTTGGCCTGGATCTCGGTCCCGGGCTTCTCCTCCGGCTCCGCTTGTACGGGAGCCGGCTCGGGCTCCTCTGCGTCCTTGAATTCGGAGGCTTTGGCGGAGCGGCGCAGCAGGAGAAGCAGAAGGACCAGGATCACCAGGGCCAGGAGCACGACCGCGGCGAGGGCGTAGGGCCAGGCGGACTGGAGGTCGATCATGGCCGGCCTCCCTCTCGGTCAGGTTCTACAGCGGCCACGGTGCCCGGGGACGCATCATCCTGGCTGAGGATCTCGTCGACCAGGGGGCGGATGTCGGAGAGGACCGAGCGCCAGAGGAAGTGACCGCCGGCGATCCAGAGGACGACAACGAGGACCATGGCCCAGATCCAGGGCTTGAGGTGCGGCAGGGTCGACGTCCGCCCCTCGTCCAGCGTGGCCGCGTAGGCCTCGGGCATGAGCCGCGCCTGGCCGCGGATAGCCTCGGGGTCTCTTCCGAAGATGAAGCGGAACAGCCGCGACCGGTGCTCCTCGATCTTGCGCGGGGCCTCGGGATCGTTGCGGTACCGGCCCTGGAAGCCGAGGGCCAGGACCGCGAGGTAGACGCGCCCGAGCTCGCGGTAGCCGGCGTCGCTGTCCTGCACCACCTTGTCCATGCGCTCGAACAGCTCCTCGCCGGCGCGGTGAGAGCCGAAGAAGTGCGCCTCCAGGAGCCGGTTGCGCCAGGCCTCCTGGCCGGACCAGGGGAGATGGAGGAAGATCTCGTCAGCGAGCGCGGCCATGGCGTACTGGGCGCGGCGGTAGACCTCCAGCCCGAAATCGCCGCCGCCGCGGCCCGCCTCCAGCGCCTGCCGCTCCAAAAGGAAGGTCAGGCTGCGCCGCACCTCCTCCAGGGCGTACGCGTCCTCCTTCACCCTCTCCTTGAGACGGAGCACCTCGCGATAGAACTCTTGGAACCGGTCAAGCAGGAACATCGCGCTTCACATCCTTCTCCACGTACAGGACGATCGAGTCCGGGCGCCGCCGCCCCTCCCGGTCGTCCAGGTTGCGGATCTTGAGACTCTCGTCCGGCACCACGTACTCGCGGTCGGCCGAGAGGAGATACAGGCTGACCCCGCGGGAAGGAGTCAGTCCGGGGATCGCCTCGACCCGCTCGCGCCGGCTTCCCACCACGCGCCGGCCCCACAGGTCGAGGACCTTCGACTCCGAAGCGATCAGGCTGGCCGCCACCCACGCCTCCATCTCGCGGTCCGAGACCCCCGAAGGAGCCCGCACTCCGATGTACAGCGAGCGCTGCGCCCAGCCGGGATCGAACTGAAGCTGGAACGCGCCGTCCTTGTACTCGAAGCGGTGCGGCTCGAAGCGCTCCAGGATGCCCTCCTTGACCGCCTGGTCGATGGCCGTCCGCACCCTCTTGAAAGAGGCCAGGAGGTCGTCATGGTCATAAGGATCGAGCACCGGCGGCACCAGTGCGTCGCTGAGCCCCGAGACATGTCCGAGCACTCCGCAGAGAGCCAGGTAGAGCGGGAACGGATGGCAGGCGCGGCTGCGCAGGGCAGCTTCGAAAGGAGGCAGGGCGCCTACGAGCGCATGCACCATGGCCCGCGTCTCCAGGGGCGCCGAGCCCGCCGACGACGGCGCGCGCGACGCCTCCACGAGCGGCTCCGCCTTCCTGCGCAGCTCCGTGGCGATCCGCTCGCACAGGTCGTACACCCCCGTCCCCGGGATCACCTCCAGGCAGGGGGGCTCGTAGGTCTCCAGCTTGTGGACGTTGTCCACGTAGGCTACCTTGGCCAGGGGGAAGGTCACGTACTTCGTGGGCGCCTCCGCGTCCGTCAGCAGCTTCAGCCGCGGCTTGAGGACCGGCACCGGGACTTCGCCCTCGTCGTCGTTCTCGTCGAGCGCGTTGCCGCCGTCGGCGAAGTCGAAGCGCTCGCGCAGGGCGAGACCGCGCCCCCGGCGCGCCACGGCCACTTGCACGGTCGCGTCCCCCTTGGCCGGCAGGTCCACGGAGAGGTCCGGCAGCTCGCCCTGCATGTAAGAGACGATCAGGCCGTCCGGCATCACCGCCTCCAGGGCGAGCACCCGAAAGGTCCCCTCCGAGAGGCGCGCCTCGTCGATGCGCAGGTGGCGCACCCCCCAGTGGAAGGGGGACGCGGCAGACAGGTGGTAGTGCAGCAGCGCGTCCTGCCGCCGGGAGAGCCACTGGAAGTGCTGCGGGGCGAGCAGCATTCCCTCGTGCCACTGGATGGCGGCGGGCACATCCGAGGCGGTCGCCACCTCGCGCCCCTTGCGGCGGACCGGTCCGTCGCCGTTCACTGGAGCGCCTCGAGGGAGAGCTCCGACTCGCCGAGCACGAGGCGGAACGGCCGCTGGGGATCGATGCTGGCGCGGTGGTCGCCCGGGGCGAGGTAGTCCGCGTAGAGCACCACCTTCTTGGCGCCGATGCCGTAGGTCAGCTCCAGCGGCTCCACGGTCTGGCCGGGGATCCACTCCCACTTCCAGGTGTCCAGGGCTTCGCCATGGTCGCGCAGGAACTGCTCGCGCTTGACGAACCAGTCCCGCGCCGGGATCTTGAGCAGCTCGTCGACCACTTTCTGGTCATAGGCCACGATCAGCTCGACGGCCAGAGGCCTGTCCTCGTTGGCCTCGGGCGCGATGGTGACCTCGATGGGGAGCTGTCCGCCGAACATGGAGCGCATCCGGTTCGGGAGCCCGCAGCCCGCGGCGAGCAGCAGGAGAGGAATCAGGGCCAGCGCCGCCCGTGGAGGCCACGGCCGGCGGACGGCACGGGGGGAGTCGATAACAACAGACACCACTTCGACCCTCCAAACTGACGCTCGATCTCGAACGCCGTCTATTTCTGGTTGGCGGCTCAATTTAGCACAGACGACCGGGGTGCACCCAACCCGGCGTCCTCTTCCTTCCGCTGTAGTACCTCCGGTCAGGCGCATCCTATCCAGGAGGTGGTGCCAGGGCGGCGCGGATTTCACACGGGCTTCCGGTCCCGCGACGCGCCCGACCTCCGTCGCGACGCGCAAAACCTGTCTCGCGACGCGCTCCACCTCCGCTGCGACACGCTTCGCCTCCCTCGCGACGCGTCCGACCCGTCCCACGACGCGCATGACCTCTTCCACGACGTGCACGACCTCCCTTGCGACGCGCGTAGCGGCAACGTAATGGCGCGTCGCAACGCCTCTCCGGTGAGAGCATTTCAAGAACACCTCGACCAAAGTGTATGCAAAACGTACGACCTTCTTCTGAAAGCACCGATTTCGCTCTTGACATCCCCTCATAGCCTGCCTATCATGGATCTCACGTCAGATGCTTGCCAATAGAAGAAGACATAGACCAGAAAGGAGGTGCCGATCGAGTCAGATAAAGCTGTTGCTGCTGTTATGTGAAAAAGAAGGCGCATCTTGAATCCCGCCGAAGGCATGAAGCCTCGGCAGAAACGGAGCCCAAGACTCCAAAGAAGGAGAAGCACATGCCTGGATTGTCGTTCAACAAGATCATCCGTGACTGTGAGCTGCTCACCGCGAACCTGCCCGAGTACCTCGAGCAGTACCCCGATCTGCAGCCGGACGCCGACGAGCTCGACGAGCTGGTCGCCGGAGCCAAGGATCTGGATAACGAGCAGGAAAAGCTGCGCGGCCGGCTGCGCCAGATCACCCGGTTGCGCAAGGATGCGGAGCTGCACAGCCGGGACGTCCGCAGCCGGCTCGTCGCCCAGCTCCGCGGCAAGCTCGGGTTCGAGAACGAGCAGCTGCTCGAGCTCGGCATCCCGGTCCGCCGTCCCTCGCGCCGCCGCAAGCCGGAGCCGCCGGCTCCACCTCCCCCGCCGCCTGTCGAGGCCCAGGCCTCGGACAAACCGGCCGAACCGGCTGGTTGATCAAGGGATCGATTGAGTGATCTCGGGGGCGTGCCCGGTACCAGGCATGCCCCCACTTTTTCCTCGCTCCGGCGGGTTGTCTCCCGGGGCGCCGGACTGCGGTCCGACGCCGCGGGAGGCAAGCAGGCGCATCAGGGCTCTTTGACAATCGAAGCACCAACCTTCCAACCGGGGACGGCCCTGTACGGCCGGGGTGCGTCCCTTCGCAACCAAGGATGGACCCCGACGGGACGGGGTCCGTCCTTCCTGCCTCTGCTTGCGAGGCAGAGTTGGAGATACATACGACAGGGTTCTCCGGGCCCCATCTTCCTATTGTATTGTGAGAGATGCCAAGTTGCGGCAAGACAATCCTCGAGAAGTTTGAGAGGGAAGCCGAAGGCGTCGAATTGGTTTTTGTCCTTCTTACACCAGATGACACAGCGGCGAGCGGTATCGAGCCTGACAATTAAAGCGCAGAGCACGGCAGAATGTCATCTTAGAGTTAGGTTTCTTTCTGGGCAGATTAGGCAGGGAAAGTGGCCGAATTTTGTTACTGCACAAAGGTCCGGTCGAAATACCCTCGGACATCAGTGGAATTGAGTACATTGATATAACGGATGGCATAGAGAGTGCTGGAGAGAAAATTCGGCGAGAACTGCGCCCTCTAGGACTCTTAGTTTAGGCAGTATTTAGCCGTAGGGCTGATGCCCTGGCCCTTCTGTCGCCCCTTCGGCTTGGGGATGATTTTGACCTCCTTACCCGGCGCTCACGCGCCGGGCTACATGCTGTCGCCCCCTTCGGGGGCTGAAGACTTCACAACAGCGCAAATCCATAGCGATCGAGCATCTCCCCGAGAAACCCGATGTTCTGGGCATCGAGGAGGGGACCAAGATCTTCCATGGAGATCCCGCCGCTGTTCCGGTCGAAGAGGGCGGCACATCGGAGGGACAGATTGAAGCGCGAGCGATAGAGGACCCCGTCCGGCTGGTCCGGGTGACTCCAGAACGCTCGCGACCAACGTTGCGCGACACTGTAGGCACCGCTGGGCAGGCGGGCATCCGCATCCAGCCAAGTCAGCCCCGCTCCGGTAAGGTCGACGAGCCGCAGCGGAGCCGGGACGGAGATCCTCGTCAACCGGCGCTCTTCGAGGAACGCCTGAGTCAGGCAGCGACCGCTCCCCGGCCGCTCGTCCCGGATGCAGGTCTCGACGAAGGCTCCCTCGGCGGTACCGGCGGCGTAGAGGACGCCAAACTCCCACCGCGGGTCATCGAACCGGCTTCGGGCATCCTTCCCGAAGTAGATGGGGTCTCGATCGACTCGGCAAATCCGGTACAGGGGGTCGCTCCAGGTGCGGAGCGGCAACGGCCTCGCCACGACATGCGTGGGGCCGGGGAGAGGCCGGGGCCTTCGAATCATATCGGGAGCCATGAAATCGGTTTCGCGAGCCGGATATCTTTATACTGGCTCCCGTACCCCGCGCAAGAGGGGGAGGCTGGTTGACGGCAACGCGATGTCGGAGTATCATCGCCTTGCTGGCTGATAATCCGTCAACCGGCAGGAGGAACCAGCCATGGCCGCACCCGCTCAAGTGTCTCCCTATGACGAAGATGTCGAGCAGACCCTGCGTGGTCTGGTTCGCACCAACAACGTCTCCCTGCGCGGAGTCTTCGCCCGCCGTGCACTCCGGGCAGTTGTGCGCCTCTCCGAGCAGATGGAAGAGGTCTCTCTCCGGGAAGCCGTCTCGGCCCCTTCGGACTATGGTGTCCTGCTGGCGGCCCTGGAGTCGGAGCCGGGTCTCGCGGCACTGGAGCAGGAAGACCCTCTGGCCAAGGCACGTCTTCGAGGAATCGAGGCCAGGCAGAAGCTCCTCTCCGCCGAGGGAGGGACACTGGGCATTCAGGAGGTCGCGGCGCACCTGAACATCTCGCGCCAGGCCGTCTACAAGCGCTACCGTGCCGGCAAGCTCCTCGCCATCGACTGCGGGCGTCACGGCTACGCCTTCCCTGCCTGGCAGCTCGCGCATGGCGGCGTGCTGACCGGGATCGAGGAGCCTCTGGCCGCGCTCTCCGATCTCGATCCCTGGATGAAGCTCGCCTTCTTCCTAGGCGAGAACGCGGCCACGGGAGGCAAAACCCCTCTGGCCGCCCTGCGCCAGGGCCTCGCCCAGGACGTCGTCCGCGCAGCGAAGCTCCACGGCGAGCACGGCTCCGTTTAAATCTCCTCAGGGGTGGGATATCTGCCGCCGCCGTCCCACTACGGCTCTGAAATCGCCGACCAACGTCGGCCTTAATTGGAGCCGGCCTCGCCGGCGTCCTCCAGAAAAAAGGAGACGCACAATGCCCTCGAACCGCTTCGTCCCATTTGCCCTCTGCCTCGGTCTCTGTCTGATGTTCACCGCCGCGTTCGCGCCGGCCGCAAACGCGCAGAGCCTCGCGGGCTACAACTGCATTCAGAACCTGTCAAACGGCGAGTTCAAGACCAGCAGCGCCTCGAAGCTCGCGAGCGACTGCAAGGATCAGGAGATCTGGTACTTGAGCCCGGTCAGCGGAACGAGCTACTACTGCATCAAGAACCAGTCGAACGGCGAGTATCTCGAAAACAAGGCCACCAAGCTGGCCAGCGAGTGCAACAGCGACGACGAGTACTGGAACGTCACGACGCACAACTACCAGGGTGAAACGCTCTATTGCGTGCAGAACGTCGGCAACGGCGAGTACCTGACCAGCAGCGCGTCCTCGCTGTCCAGCTCCTGCGGCCAGGATCAATACTGGCGCATCTACAATCCAGAGTGGGTCTGCATCCAGAATCAGGGCAACAGCCAGTACATCGAAAACAAGGCCACGAAGATGGCCGGCTCCTGCGTCGATCAGACCACCTGGTGGGTGATGACCCCGGTTTCGGGCAAGACCAACGTCTACTGCGTGATGAACGTCGACAACCAGGAGTACCTGACCAGCAGCGCGTCCTCGATGGCCAGCACCTGCAGCTCGTCGAATCAGTGGTGGACGATCAACGGCACGTCCGGCACTTGCATTCAGAACTACGCTAACGGCGAGTACCTGACCAACAAAGCCAGCTCCCTGTCGACGACCTGCAGCTCGACGAACCAGTACTGGAACATCGCCGGAGCGAATTACTCGGACATCGGCTCGGACTGACGGTCTCGCCCAGTGCGGTCGTCGCCGGATCAATCCGCCCGGAAGATGCCCTGCCCCGGCGTCAGGATGAAGCTCGGGTCCTGCGCCTTCTTGATGGCGAGGAACTGGTGCCAGCGCCGGCCGAAGTGCTGGCGCCAGTCGGCCGGGGTCATGGGCACCGAGTCGACGGGATAGAAGTAGCCTCCCAGCGCCCTCGCCTGCTCGAAGAGCCGGCGGTTCGCGGCGATCAGCTCTGCCGAGCGCTCCGGCGTCGGCGGGATGGCGTTGCGCAGCAACCCGAAGAGGAAGAGGGTCTCGCCGTTGGGGACGCGGAAGTTCGGCGCCTCGAAGCGGTCCCGAAGGTAGGGATAGATGATGATGGGTCCCTGCCCCACGTCCGCGGGATCGAGGGCCGCCAGGGTGCCGCCGATGAAGCTCTCCGCGTGGCGCCTGGGCACCAGGAGGTCGACCCACGGATGGGGGAAGAACCAGACTCCAAGCTCCTTGAGGAGCTCGACCACGGGACCGAGACGGTTCAGATAGTCGAAGTAAGGCATGTCCCGGGCCGTCTGCTGGCCCGGCAGGAAGTGGAGGCCGGCCAAGAGGGCCGCGTCGTCGGGCTCGTTACCCGGCGCGAAGTTCTTCGTCGCTTCCAGGGTGTAGATCCAGCCTCCCGCGTTATCTGATGCTGCGAAGCCCTGGACGGTGTCAAAGCGGCCGTCCCGGACCAGGAGCAGGAGGTCGGAGAGGAAGAGAGGGAGGTCGTCGTACTTGGCGTCGTAGAAGCGGGTGCTCGGCAGGGCGGGCACGAGGCGGAGCCGGGCCCGCACGATGATGCCGAACTGGCCGAAGCCGGCACGCACGGCGTCGAAAATCTGAGAGCGGCGGGTGGGCGAGCAGGTCACGATCTGACCCCGGCCGGTGACGACGGTCAGCTCCAGCACGTTGTCCACCTGCGGCCCTTCGCGGAAGGTCTGGGAGCCCACGCCGCCGACGGAGAGCGTGCCGCCGATCGAGAGGTCGATGTAGTCGGTCAGGGTCGGCGGTGCGAGCCCCAGGGGGAGCGTCTGCCGCAGCAGGTCGCTCCAGCGCAGCCCGGCGCCTACCAGGGCATCGCCCTCGTTGATCTCATGGATTGCCGAAAGGGTGGACATGTCGATGACCACGCCCGCCTCGACCTGGGCCTGGCCCAGGGTACTGTGCCCCTGACCGCGGGCCGCGACCTGGATGTCCTGCCGGCGGGCGAAGTCGATGAGCCGGACGATGTCCCGGACCGAGCCCGGTTTCAGCACGGCCAGGGGCCGGCGGTGGATGAAATGGCCGTAATCGTCAGCCGCGGCGGTCAGCGAGGCCTCATCGGTGAGGAGCTCGCCGTCGAACTGAGGGAAATCATCGGCCAGCCCGGCGCGCCCGGTGGCGAGCTCCGCCGCCGTGACCCAGCTCCGGAAGTGGACGTCGAAGCCGACGACCGCCATCGCCGTCAGGGCTCCGCGCAGGAAACCGCGGCGGGTTGAACCGCCAGCCTCGTAGTCTCTCGTCTCGTCTGCCATGGTGCGTCCTCCAAGAAGCGTCCGGACGGATGCTACGATCTGTTCCCGCAGATGGGAAGCGAACGCTCCAGGTACCCGATCTCTCGCCGCCGGCTTTTGACATCCGTCCTTCTCGCCATCGGGCTCACCGCGGCGCTCTCGGCCCGCCTGTCCCACCCGGAGCTGCACACCGACGAGATCACCTACATGAGCAGTGTTCTGGAGTCCATGGTCCAGGGGACGGTTCTCCCCGTGCAGGGCAACGGCGAGCTGTTCATCAACAAGCCGCCGCTCTCTCTCTGGCTGATGCGGCTGTCCTCCGAGGTCCTGGATCCCAGCCCTTTCGCGGCCCGGCTGCCCAGCATCCTGGCAGCGGTGGCGACGGCGGTCGTGCTCTACCTCTTCGGAGCGGCGGTCTTCGGCGAGACGGTGGGGGTCCTGGCCGCGCTGGTTTTCGTGTTCGCCCCCGGCCTGCTGATGCTGCACGGCATCCGCAGCGCCACTCCAGACTCGCTCGAGATCCTGCTCATCACGTCGGCGATCGTGTCTCTCGAAGTCTGGCGGCGGCATCGCCGTTCCTGGTCGCTCGCGTGCCTGGTGGCCTGTGTGGCCGCGACCGCCTGGGTAAAGTCGCCGTTTGCCCTGATCGTGTTCGTGGTCTATCTGCTCGCCACGGAGCTGCCGGCGCGCCGCGCAGGCCAGGGCACCCCCCGGTTCGGCGTCACGGTGGCGCTGGTCGCCGGTTTCTGGGTGGGGGCATATCTCCTCTGGCTCGGCACGCTCAGCGCCGCGACTTCAACTGGCGCGGTGGCCAAGCGGCTCCTGCTGCAGCAGTACGTGCGGCGGGTCGAAGGGCGGCTCGGCAAGCATCAAGCGCAGAGCCCCAGTTATTACCTGGAGACCACCGCGCAGGATTTCGGTCCGCTGCTGCTGTTGCCGGCCGGCGCGGTGACCGTTGGCATCGCCGGGCGCCGGAAGGGCCAGCCCCTCTCCCGCCATGACGTGGCCTGCGTCGTCGCCTGGTCGCTGGCGGCGCCGCTCCTGGCATCGGCCTCGGTCAACAAGCTTCCCTGGTACGCCTACCTGAGCTACCCCGGGATTGCCCTGCTCGTGGCCGTGAGCGCGCAACACCTGGCGCAAGCGGTCTCGGACCGGAAATCCGTCCAGTCGGCACTGATGGCGGCGAGCGTGGTGGTGCTCGCCTGGCGGATGCCGGCCGATCGCGTGTGGCCCGCGGAGGCGCAGCGCCGCGGCATGGTGGGACGGCTCTGGGAGATCGCCAGCCGCGACTCCGACGTCGTGGTCGTGCCCGCGCCCGACTTCCAGTTTCCCCGTCAGCGCGACGACGGCGGCCGGGAGGCGCGGCTCTTCATCAGGACCCTGCTCTGGAGATCCCGGTCCTCCCCGGACTCGGACGCCTGCCGCGCGCTGCTGGTCAACCAGAACCCCGGCGCCTCGGAATGGGGCGATGAGCTGAATCTGCACCCGCCGACGCGAAAGAGCGCCGGGCTCTGGCTGGTCGACGACTGCAACGGATGGCTTGTCGAGCAGCTCACCGCAGCTCAGAGCCCTGACTGAGGGCTCCTGTTCGAGGCTCTCGCGATCGGCGCGCCCGGCGCTCCCGGCGCGGATCCGCCGGGGAAGGTCACGCCATGCTCGATCAGGGGGACGAGGAAGTCGGACATGATGCGCGCGACCTCCGTGGTCCCCTTCGGCGTCGGATGGATGTGGTCGTAGAAGAGGTCGGGCCTGCCGGAGACCGGCGTGACGTCGACGATCGAATCGGCGGGGATCTCGTCCTCGATCACCCGGTAGAGCCCCCGGAATGCCTCCACGTGCGCGTCGTAGTCGAACCCGTGATAATCGTACCGGCAGAGCTCCCTCTGCTCCGGAGAGGCACCGGGGACCATCAGGGTCGCCTGCTTCGCGACTACCAGTCTGGAACCCAGCACCTCGCTGGTCTCCCGGAACAGCTTCAGGTTCGTCCGGAAGATCTCCAGTCCCCTGTGATCGAAATCGTGGGCGGGAGGCCGGTTCCCGGGAGAGGCATATTCGCCGCCCATGTGGCTGGACAGCTCGAGCCGGACACGGGTCAGCGCCTGGGACCAGCGCAGGAACGGATCGATCGCGTAAGGAGCGTAGCGCCCGCCGAGTTTTCCAGGGCGGTCGAACGACCACGATCCGTCAGGCAGCGTCCGCCAGGAGGTGATCCTGTCCACCTCGCCGAAGTAGTACATGTCGTTCCAGCCGTGATGGACGACCACGATGTCCGGAGAGAAGTGGCGGAGCCGGCTCCAGAAGCGGCCATACGATTCGAACGTGGTGTAGCCCCCGGCCGCGCCGTTGATGAAGTCGACCTTCCTGCCGGTCCTCCGGCGGATCTCTTCGACCGTCTTCCACGGCCACGTGTCGGAATCCTTCAGGTTCACGCCCATCCCCGCCGTGGACGATTCGCCGAGGAAGAGGATGCGGACGGTGTCCGGCGGCTTGCTCATCGGGAGATCGGGAGTGGAGATGAAGCCGTGCCGGTTGACGGTCTTGCCCGCGGCCTGCACCCCGGGCTTGGCCCGATAGGCGGAGAATCCGTCGACCACAGCCCAGGCCCCCATGGGACTCGGGCCGGCGACCCTGCCCGTGGCGACGTAGAGGTCCACCGGCTTCGCGATGCGCAGGTAGGTTTCGAGCCCGATGAAGCCGAGCAGGCAGGAAACGAGCACCAGGATGCCGGCAAACAGCAGCTTCTTCCGCGGCCGGAGCTGTTGTCTTCTTTCCTGCAACGAGACGATCTGCCCCCCCTCCTCTTTCGGATACAAAGATGTGTACATAGGACTCCTATACTTAAGTCGCAACTAAAGTGTAACCAAGGTCAAGCAGGAAGGGAAGAGGAATGGCATCGTTTTGGCTTGAGCGACGGGAATGCCGAGGCACTACAGCATGGGCGGACGGGCGGCTGCATCCGCGGGGTCCGCGGGGATCTCAGGCTCGGGGGGGCCGGGTGCACCTTCGGCGCCTCCGCCGCCAAGATCGCTGCGCGAGCGCTTCGGCGCGCTGCGCAACCTGCCGCCGTTCCTGAAGCTGATCTGGGAGACCAGCCCGCGCCTCACCCTCGCCAACCTGCTGCTGCGCCTCGTCCGAGCCCTGCTGCCGGTAGCCACCCTGTACGTGGGCAAGCTGATCATCGACGAGGTGGTCTCCCTGGCGGGGACCGAAGGCGCGCCGGTGAGCCTGAGGGCCTGGCTGGACAGCGGCCTGCTCGACCGTCTCGGCTGGCTCCTCGCGGCCGAGCTCGGACTGGCGGTGCTGTCCGACGCGCTGGGCCGCGTCGTCTCGCTGCTCGACACGCTCCTGTCGGAGCAGTTCACCAATGCGACCAGCGTGCGCCTGATGGAGCACGCGGCCACGCTCGACCTGGAGGATTTCGAGGACAGCGAGATCCAGGACCGGCTCGAACGTGCCCGCCGACAGACCATGGGCAGGATGAACCTGATGGGCCAGCTGTTCGGCCAGGCCCAGGACCTGGTGACCATCGCCGGCTTCGCCGCCGGGCTCGTGGTCTACGCGCCCTGGCTGATCGCGCTGCTGCTCCTGGCGCTGGCGCCGGCCTTCCTCGGAGAGGCGCACTTCAACGCCCAGAGCTACTCGCTCAACTACGCCCGCACGCCGGAGCGGCGCGAGCTCGATTACGTGCGCCAGACCGGCGCCAGCGTGGAGAGCGCGAAGGAAGTGAAGATCTTCGGCCTCAACGCCTTCCTGATCGAGCGCTACCGCGTGCTGGCCGGCAAGATCTACGAGGAAAACCGACGCCTCGCGGCCCGCCGGGCCGGCTGGGGCGGCCTGCTGACCGCCATCGGCACCCTCGGCTACTATGTGGCGTACGCCTTCATCGCCTGGCGCACGCTGCGCGGCCAGTTCAGCATCGGCGACCTCACCTTCCTCGCGGGCTCCTTCCGCCGGCTGCGCAACCTGCTCGAGGGGCTGCTGATCGGCTTCTCGCAGGTGGCGGGGCAGGCGCTCTACCTGGACGACCTGTTCTCCTTCTTCGAGATCCAGCCGGAGATCGTCTCGCCCGAGAACCCGCGCCCCTTCCCGATGCCGATCCGCCAGGGCTTCACCTTCGAGGACGTGGGCTTCCGCTACCCGGGCGCCGAGCGCTGGGCGGTGCGGCACCTGAGCTTCACCCTGCAGGCCGGCGAGGTGCTGGCCCTGGTGGGCGAGAACGGCGCGGGCAAGACCACGCTGGTCAAGCTGTTGGCGCGGCTGTACGACCCGGACGAGGGACGGATCCTGCTCGACGGCCACGATCTGCGCGAGTACGCCCTGGAGGAGCTGCGCGCCAACATCGGCGTGATCTTCCAGGACTTCGTGCGCTACCACCTCACCGCCGCCGAGAACATCGCGGTGGGCCGCATCGAAGCGCGGGAGGACCGGGCGCGCATCGCCGCCGCGGCCGAGAGCAGCCTGGCCGACGAGGTGATCCGCAAGCTGCCCCAAGGGTATGACCAGGTCGTGGGCAAGCGCTTCCGCACCGGCGTGGACCTCTCCGGCGGCGAATGGCAGAAGATCGCGATCGCCCGCGCCTACATGCGGGATGCCCAGCTCCTGATCCTCGACGAGCCCACCGCGGCGCTCGATGCCCGCGCGGAGTTCGAGGTGTTCCAGCGCTTCAAGGAGCTGAGCGAGGGCAAGACCGCGGTGCTGATCTCCCACCGCTTCTCCAGCGTGCGCATGGCGGACCGCATCCTGGTCCTCGCCGAGGGGCAGATCGAGGCCACGGGCACCCACGGGGAGCTGCTGGCGCAGGGCGGGCGCTACACCGAGCTGTTCGAGCTGCAGGCGACAGGCTATCGCTGAGCTAAAATAAAGTTTATGAGCGACGGCACGGCCGACCTCCGCCTCCTCCGCTCGGCCAGGCGCGTCGGGCTCGTTCTCTCCGGCGGGTCTGCGCGGTGCGCCTTCCAGATCGGGGCGATCGAGACTCTGCTGGATCTGGGCGTGCAGCCCGCGCTCTGCGTCGGGGTCTCGGCCGGAGTGTGGAACGCCGCGGCCGTGGCCGTGGGCCACGCCCACCGGCTGCGCACCTACTGGCGGGCCTTCACCCGCATGCCCGGACTGGACCTGCGCAACATTCTGAAGGAGCACTCCCCCTACCGCTGGAACGAGATCCACCGCCGCACCTTCAGCCGCTACGTCGGCCCCGAGCGGCTGCGGCGGCCGGAGACGCTGCCTGTCTTCGTGGGCGTCACCCGCCTCTCCGACAGGAGGGCGCTCTACTACGACCTCCGGACCGCCGACGACCCGCTGAAGGTGCTCCTCGCCTCCAACTACCTGCCGCCTTTCTACACCCATGCGCCGCGGATCGAGGGCGAGCGCTGCGGCGACGGCGGGATGACCAACAACATCCCGTATGAAAAGGCCTTCGCGGAGGGATGCGATGCGGTCGTGCTGATCGTGATGAAGGGAGAGAGCGAGGGCCTGCCCCACCGAAGCCCCCACGAGACCGAGCACGCCGTGCCGCCGGAGCTCCGGGAGCGGATGGTCGTGATCCGCCCGCGGCACCGGCTCCCGATCCCCTTCCTGGAGCGCCGCTGGCCGGTCCTCCTGCAGACGATCGAGCTGGGGCGCCTGCGCGCCCGCGAGGTGCTGCTGGGCGAGGTCCATCCGCAGACCGAAGTCCGGCTGGACGGCATCGCGCCGACCGCCCTGGTGGCCCGGCTCCTCCTGAGCAGACCTGCTCTCCGCCGGCGGCGGCCCATGGCCTGACCTCCTCGGCTCTGAGATACTCCTGCCGGGAGGTCCGGAGACATGAGACGAACCGCCTTCGCTCTCGCCGCCGCCGTCGTCGCCGTCCTGCTCACGCGGGCGGCCATCCCCCAGTCTTCCCCACAGGCGACGCAGCCCTCGTCCGGCGTCATCGCCCTGGTGGGCGGACGCCTGATCGATGGATACGGCGGCAAGCCGCTCGAGAACAGCGTGGTCATCGTCCAGGACGGCCGCATCAGGGAGGTCGGCCGGGTGGGCGAGGTCGCGGTCCCGCAGGGAGCCCAGGTGATCTCCACGGAAGGGATGAGCGTGCTCCCCGGGCTCTGGGACATGCACGTCCACCTGATGATCGTGGGCCACGCGGACTACGAGCACTGGGACCGCACCTACCCCAAGCTCTTCCGCTCCACGATCATGCCCGCGGCCGCGAAGCAGCTCCTGCTGGCCGGGGTCACCAGCGCCCGCGACCTGGGCGCGCCCCTCGAGGACAGCATCTCGGTCCGCGACGCGATCAACCGCGGGGAGATGCCGGGGCCCACGCTCTACGTCTCCGGCCCCTTCCTCCAGCACGAGCCCTACCCCGGCACCGAGGCGTTCCGCTGGGGGATCAAGGGGGTCGAGGACGCCCGCGCCAAGGTCCGCCGGCTGGCGCAGGCCAAGGTCGACGTGATCAAGCTGATCGACCAGGACCAGATGAGCGAGGCCGAGGTGCGCGCGGTGGTCGACGAGGCGCACGCGCACAAGCTGCCGGTGGTCGCGCACGCGCACCGGCCGGAGGAGATCCGCCGTGGACTCGCCGCCGGCGTCGACTGCTTCGAGCACACCGGGCTGGCGGCGTCGCCCGAGTATCCGCCGGATATCGTCGCCGCATTGCGCGAGCGCACCGCCGACA
>DATMER010000006.1:0-13227 GCA_035556715.1 Thermoanaerobaculia bacterium | reverse complement strand
TCGCGCCAGACCACCAGGTCCGTGCCACCGTCGAACGCACCGCCGTTCAGATAACGCACGCCGAACTGGGTCGCCAGCGACTCGCGCTGGTCGGTGCCCAGGCCGCCCACGTAACGGCCGTAGAAGGTGTAGTCGCCGGGAGCCATCGGGCAGGTGTTCACGCCCGAGGTGCCGGTGCCCACGTAGCCGATGTAGCCGTTGCCCGGGGTGCAGGCCTCGATGTGGACCAGCGTCTCGCCGCTGGCGAAGTTCTCGGACGAGTTGACGTGGAAGTAGTCGCCCCAGAGCACGTTCTGGAAGCTGGCCACGCCCGAGAAGTAGCCCGGGCTGCTCGGGAAGTCGAGCGAGCACTGGGTCGTGGTGTCCACGGTGATGTAGCCGCGGGCGATCGTGTCACCGTAGTCGAAGCCGGAGCACCGGCCGCCGAACACCGTCGACGGACCGCCGGTGTGCGCGTTGCGGATGTGGTTCAGCAGCGTCGCGCCCAGCACCGGGTTGTCATACGGCAGGCGGCCGTTGCAGGAGGCGAAGTTGATGTCCTGCGAGAGGTCGCCCTGCGGGCTGATGTCGTCGGCATTGCCATCGTCGTCCAGGTCCTGATCCTGGCCGTCGGACGCGGTCACCGGCAGGTTGCCGTTGAAGATGTCGCAGACGTTGAGGGTCTGGACGTCGTAACCCGTCAGGTAGATGTCGAAGTCGAGCGTGGGGATCGACTCGTCGGTCCACAGGGTCACGTGCGCCAGGACTGCGGTGGCCGACGCGTTGTTGATCGAGAACAGGGTCGTCACTCCACCCGGGGCGGGGACGAGGCTGGGGCCGAGCTCGCACTCGAAGTAGGGCAGCAGCAGGGTCGCCGCCGGCACGTCATCGATGGTGCCGATCTCCGCGACCGCCGACCCGCCGAATGCCAGCAGGCCGATCAGGGCCAGACCGAGACAGATCTTTTTCATAGGGACTCCGACTCTCCTCAAAGGTTGACAGATCGTTGACACCGGAAGACGTGAGACCCGCGCCCCTAGGGCCGGCAGACCACCTTCCGCTCTAAACCAGTCCTGCGAGGTAACAGTACTCCGCAAGTTCATATCCTCTCGCCGCGGGTCTTGTCAAGGGGGCATAAATTCCGCGGCTCTGTTTTTCTCGTTTTTCTCACTTCACTTCGCCCTCTTCGCGCCCTTCCCCGGCACGGCCTTCCAGGCGCGGAGGCTCCCGCCGGAGGGGCAGAGCTCGGGCCCCAGCAGCTCGGAGCCCTCTCCCCCGAAGCCGGCCACCACCTCGGCGGCGCCGTCGCCGTCGAGGTCGACCAGCTCCACATGATATCCCGAGCAGCCGGGATGGCCGAGGTCGGAAGACTCCTCGCGCGTAAACCCGCCCTTGCCATCGCCCAGGAAGACGAGGCTCTTGCCGGCGCCCGTCAGGGCGACGATGTCGAGCGCCCGGTCGCCGTCGACGTCGCCCACGGCCAGGCCGTACATCCCGTCCTTGCCCTCCTCGTGGGCCAGCGGGCGCCGCTCCCAGGAGCCGTCGCGCTGCAGCAGCGCGTCCACACCGGTCCGCCACACCAGCGCCTCGAAGTTGAGGTAGCCCACCGCGATGTCGAGACGGCCGTCGCCGTCGAAGTCGCCGAGGCCGGCCCCGCGGAAGATGGCGTTCGGACGCAGCGGGTCGACGACGACCGTCTGCCAGGTCCCGTCCTCCCGCCCCAGGTGGAGCGCGCTCCTCAGGCCCATCACGGAAGAGCCGGTGAAGAGGTCGGTGATGCCGTCGCCGTTGACGTCGCCCAGCGCCAGGTCGTCGCCGAACACGGCGTCGTCGCTCTGGGGCCCGCCCGTCTTGGTCCAGGTCCCGTCCCCCCGGTTGAGGTAGATGACGAAGCCGCGCGAGCCGGAGCGGAAGTTGGCGTCGGCCGGCCCGCGGGAGGGCGTCATGCGGGGCCCCTCGCCGAGCGCGATGATGTCGGGCCTGCCGTCGCGGTTCCAGTCCGCGATCTCGACCTCCCGCGAGGAGAATGCCGGGGCGGGCGCGTCGGGATCGGGGCTCGCCTGGAACTCGATCCCCTGGTTCCACATCGTAAAGGTCCCCTTGCCGTCGTTGACCAGCGCGGCGACACCCTTGAGATGGTTGCCCAGCACCAGGTCGAAGTCGCCGTCGCCGTCGAGGTCCGCGGAGGCGGCGTCGCCGTAGTCGAAGGCCACCTGGGGGAAACGGGCGGCCGCCCACCGCTTCCAGCCTCCCTTTCCATCGCCAAGGAAGATGACCGGCCGGCTGCCGGCCTTGCGCGCCGGTCCGTGCACGATGTCGAGTTGCCCGTCGCCGTCCATGTCGACCATGTCGAAGCCGTGCCGCCACTGCCCCTCGGCCGGCAGCCCGTTGCCGAAGGGGACGAAGGCCAGGCGGTCGGCCTCGGCCAGGCTGGACCGGTAGGTGGCCGCCACGGCCTCCGGATCCGCCTCCACCCTGGCCGGCCGCCGGACGCGCTCGACCGGACGGTACACCTTGATCACGAAACTGGAGTCGTCGTAGGAGAGGACGTCGAAGATCAGGCCGTAGGCCAGCCGCACCTGCTTGTTCCCCTCCCCTTCCCACTTGTACTGCCCCTCGACCCGCGGCACCTCGGCGGCGAAGTACTCCCGCCCCTCCTCGTCGCGCAGCCATTTGCCGTCGGGCGGCTCCAGCGCGCCGTCGAACTGGGGGATCGTCTCGGTCTCGCTCGCGGCCGGCACCCCGGGCACCGAGGCGGCCGGCTTGGCGGAGTTATCGGCAGGCGTCTCTTCCCCTGCCGCGGCAGGGGTGCCCGTGCCCGGCCGGGGGTTCGAGGCGCAACCCAGGAGGGAGAGCACCAGGGCGAAAGACGCCGCCTGGCACACGCCTCCCGGGATCAACGACTTGCGCATCGCAAAGCTCCTTCTTCGAAACGGATTCACAACGACGGCTCTCCCGGTCAGATCTCATCGACAAAGGCCGGCTTGAGGCGGCGGAAGAGCCAGAAGCCGGCGCATAGTACCACGGCGGTCCCCAGGGCGAGAGGCGCAGTGCGGGGCACCAGGACGACCCGGCCCTCGAGCAGCGCCTGCCGGTAGAGCCCCACCAGCGTGGTGAGGGGGTTCAGCTCGAGCCACCACCGGAACCTCTCCGGCACCAGGGGCAGAGGATAGACGATCGGCGTCAGATAGAACCAGGCGTTCAGGAGGATGCCGAGGATCTGGGACGTGTCGCGGAGGAAGACCTGGGCCGAGGCCGCGAGCAGCCCCAGGCCCAGCGTCAGACCGACCTGCAGCGGCGCCGCCACCAGCAGCAGCGGCAGCCCGCCCCAGGACAGCTCTCCCACCCAGGCGAGCGCCACCAGGAAGATCACCACCGCGATCGCCTCGTGCACGAGGGCGGCGAGCACCACCGCCACCACCAGGACCTCGGATGGGAAGCGGAGCTTCTTGACCAGGCCCGCGTTGTCGGTGATGGCGGTCGAGGAGCGCAGCACGCCCTCCTGCATCGCCATCCAGGGCAGCAGGCCGCTGAACAGGAAGATGGCGAAGTGCTCGGTGCGGGCCCCGACCGGCGTGATCTTCATCACCGTCGAGAAGATGAAGGTGAAGAGGACGAGCTGCCAGAGCGGCTGCAGCAGCGACCAGACGAGACCCAGCATCGAGCCCGCGTACCGGCCCTGGAAGTCTCTCTTGACGAGCTCCTTGAGGAGCAACAGGTTATGCCGCATCGGCTTTCACTGAACCGGTCAGCCCTCTCTCTTTCGCCTCTTGCTCTTCCGATGTCCGCCGACATCCGATTGACACCCCGTCGCTCCGGGGGTAAGATCGACCAGCTAACGAAATGCGATTCTGACATACAGGATAGAAGCAGGCAACCCGCCATGGCCCAAATCGAGAAGATCCGCCAGGTCAAACTGGTCGGGCAGAAGATCCGGCAGCTCCGCAAGGAGCACAAGCTGACCCAGGTCGAGCTGTCCCAGCGCCTGGGGATCCAGCAGTCGGACCTGTCTCGGATGGAAAAGGGAGAATACCGGGTCAGCCTGGACACCCTGTTCCGAATCCTCGCCGAGTTCCAGATGAGCATCGGCGAGTTCTTTGGGGAGATGGCCGAAGAGTCCGTCCAGCCCCGCGAAATCCAGCTCGTCCAGAAGTTCAACGCCCTCTCGGAAGACGCACAGCGGGAGGTCGAAGACTTCATCGCGTTCAAGCAGGCTCTGGACAGGGACAGGCACAACGGCGACGGCTCCGACGAGTCTTGACCGGCCGTGTGCTCAGGAGGGAGAACGTATGCACGGAGAGGGGCTCCGCTCTATCTTCGACGAGTTTCGCGAACAGGGAGTTCAGGCGATCGAGGCCGGCCGCATCGAGGAGGCCGCGACCTTCTTTGACCGCGCTCTTGCCTGGGCGCGGGAGCAAGGCGACGGCCGGCAGATCGACCTCGCCGTCTGCAACCGGGCTGCGGCGGCGATCGACCTGGGCCGTGGAGAGGGAGAGCTGCCGCGCCTGCGCGAGATCCTGATGCGCAACGGCGACCCGGTCAACTGCCGTGTCGCGGCGTACAACATCGCCCGCCACTACGAGCTGGCCAAGAGCTACAAGAAGGCGCTGTTCTACGCGCGCATCGCCCGCGAGCGCTCCGAGGCGCTCGGCCGGCGCGACTGGCTCGCGTCGAGCTACAACCTGATCGGCAACACCCTTCTGGCCGAGAGCTTCGTGGAGCAGGCCTCCGAGGAGTACGAGCAGGCCTTGGCGCTGATGCCCGAAGAGCCCAGCCTCGCGCTCGCCGGCATCCTGGACAACCTGGGATACTGCCGCATCCTGCAAGGGAGGCGGCGCGAGGGCTACACGCTCCTCTACCGCAGCCTCCATCTCATGAGGCGGCTCGGGAACGAGCAGCACGAGGCGACCGTCCGGCTCGACCTCTGCTTCGCCCACCTGGAGACCGGCCGCAACCGTTCCGCGCGCCACCAGGGCATGCGCGCCCTGGAGATCGCGGAGAAGCTCGGCAACACCCACCAGATCAAGAACGCTCTCTACCTGGTCGGAGAGGTCGAGAGCCTCGAAGGCAACGTCGTGGCCGCACGGGCCCACTTCACACGTCTTCAGCGGGAGTTCTTCCCCGAGGCCTCGTACCTGCCGGGGTTCCTGCTGGCCGTGGACGTCCGCAACCTGGTGAACCTGCACGCGTGAGGTCATGAAGATGCGAGCTCCAGTTCCAGCCCTCGCCCTGACCGTCGGCCTCACGCTCGCCGGCAGCCTCTGCGCCCAGCGCGAGATCGTGGGCAGCCACGGAGAGATCTACGCCGCCAAGTCGGGCACCTACGCCGAGCTGTTCCCCAAGGGGACCCGTCCCCACGTCGACGCCCCGGTGCTCGCCCTGGAAGTTATCCGGCCCGGCGCCGCCACCGAGCGCTACCTGGTCCCGGGGACGGACGGATTCGAGATCGAGGACCTCCCCTTCCTGTACTTCGAGGAGGCGTCGGAGACGACCTACCTCGTCTGGAAGAGCCAGAACGGCGTGCATCCGACCCTGATGCTCACCGGGTTCGACGGCAGGCGGTGGACCGAGCCGCTCGAGATCCTCAACAACCCGATGGCGGAGAAGACCTCGTCCCAGATCGCCGTCACGCACGACACCTACCGCGTGGCCGGCGAGGACGAAGCGCGCCACCGGACGATCCTCCACCTGCTCTGGGCGGAGGAAGGTCACGAGGCGTTCTACAGCCCGATCGTGCTCGAGAACGGGAAGTTCGTCGGCAAGAACCCGGTATTCCTGCTGACCGGCCTCGAGGGCCTGGAGGCGGCAAGCTCTCCCGAGCCGTCCGAGCCTCTGCTGCGCAGCCTGCGCATCCAGCCCGGCCGCGACGGCCAGACCGTGGTCGCCACCTTCATCTCGCCGGACACCCGGCGGGTGGTCTCGGTGGAGATCGACGTCCTGCCCGCCCAGCTCAGCCAGCTCGCCGACGAGGCCCGCATCCACATCATCGACATCGGCAACCGCCATACCTACCCGGCCCAGCTCAAGCAGATCGCGGATATCGCCCGCATCCACATCATCGACATCGGGCGGTCGTTCTATCCCGAGATCGCCGGGGCGCTGGCGCAGCAGGTCCAGGAGCTGATCCTGGCCAGCGACGGCAAGAAGACGGACCTCAAAAAGGTCGCGGACGGCGCCCGCATCCACATCATCGACATCGGCGCCAAGCTCTCGGGACGCGGCCTGCGCTCGGCTTCCAGTGCGGCCTCGGTCCGGACCGAGGAGATCGCGGGCAGCGCCACGGTCCCGATGGGGCCGAACGGCGATCAGCTCCCCCTGTCTCACTTCATCCAGTTCCGCGCCGCGAGCAGCCGTCCGGTGCCCGAGGTCGGAACCGGCGCGGTCACCTTCATCGCATCGAAGACCGGCGAGGACATCCTGATCGCCTGGGCCGGGAAGGACCGTGTGAGCTACCGCGTCAGCCAGGATGACGGCTGGTCCGACGTCCATCAGATCGTCTTCTCCGCGGGGATCGGCGTCGAGCGCGCCTACGAGATCCTCGAGCAGAAGATGCGGAACCGCTGACCCTCCTCTTCAGGCGCGCCCGATCGACAGGGGCTCCCCCGTCGGGCGCGCCGGCAGCACCTGCCCCCTCAGCTCTTCCAACCCTTGGGCAATACCGCTCTTCCTTTCGGGAGGACAGAGGAAGGCCAGGCAGCCTCCCCCACCCGCGCCGCACGCCTTGCCTCCCCAGGCCCCCAGGGCGAGGGCCCGCTCGATCAGACTCTCCAGAAGCGGTGTGGAGATCCCCTCCGCGAGACGGCGGCGGAAGCTCCACTCGCGGCTCATCAGCTTTCCGGCCCGCGGAAGGTCACCCGATTCCAGGGCCGGCACCAGCTCGGCCGCCGAGTCCGCGATACCGCGGAACAGCTCCGTGACCTCCGCCTCTCCGTCCAGCCGCCGCCGCACCACCTGCCAGTTGTTGCCTGCCGAGAAGTGGCTGGCACCCGAGTAGACCACCACGAGACTGTCTCCGAGCCGCTCCAGGTCCACATCGAGGCGGCGCACCCGCTCGCCTCCGGGCTCCTGCCGGATCTCCAGCGCTCCGCCGAGCAGTGCTGGATAATGATCCTGGATCCCCGTGGGCAGACTCATGAGCCGTGCCTCCAGGTCCCGCGCCAGGCGGACCTTCTGGTGCGGCTCCGTCCGGGGCAGGTCCATCTCCTCCTCGGCGGCGGCGATCAGGGCCACGGCCAGCGCCGAGCTCCCCCCCAGGCCGCCGCCCCGGGGTGAGTCGCTGGCGAGCTCCACCTCGACGGGAGGGAGTCCGAAGGCCCCGGCCACGACGCCGACCAGCGCCCCCTCGGGGTGGGAGGACAGCTCCTCCACCGAGCTGGCGCGGACGACGCTGCTCCCCTGCTTCACGGCATAGCCGCCGCCGCTCCGCGAGAGGCGGACGGTGGCGGCGAGATCGATGGCGACGTTGACGGTGCGGGCCCCGGGATGGAAGAGGCCCAGCGGCCAGATGTCGAGAGTGCCGCCGGCCAGGTCGACACGGCACCAGGCCCGCGCAGTGGTGGTCATCAGCTCGTCAGCAGCTCGTCAGCGGGCGACCTGCCCGGCCGGCTGTTCGAGCTCTGCATCCTGGACCGCGAGCAGGGTCTCCGGCGCGCCTCCGGGGAGCTGCAGCTTGGGTGACGGCGTGCCGCGCTGCAAGCTGGACAGCACCTCGTTCCGCCAGGAGCGGAAGGAGGCGAGCTGGCTGCTGGGGATCGGCTCGTCGCGAACGCTCTTCAGCGTCAGCGGGTCGATCCAGCGCCCGTTGTGCTGGACCCGGTAGTCCAGGTGGGGGCCGGAGGCCAGGCCGGTGGCGCCGGTGTAGGCCACGATGTCCCCCTGGCGCACGCGGACGCCCGGGCGGATGCCCTTGGCGAAGCGCGACAGGTGGAGGTAGGCCGTGACATAGCCGCCGGCATGCCGGACCTTCACCACGTTGCCCCCGCCCCGGTCCCAGCCCGTGGACGTGACCACGCCGCTGGCCGTCACCTGGACCGGCGTCCCCACGGGCGCGCCGTAGTCGACACCCCAGTGCGGCCGGTACGACTTGAGGACCGGGTGGAAACGGCGGGTGGTGAAGCCGGAGGTGATCCGGGAGTAGCGCAGGGGCGAGCGGAGGAACATCTTCTTGAGAGGCCGTCCCTCTCCGTCGTAGTAGGTGCCCGAGTCGCCGTAACGGTAGGCCTCGTGGCGCCGGCCGCGGCTGTCGTCGTAGACCAGGGCGTAGATCTGGCCCACGGCGTGGGGCTCGCCCTCCAGGAGGACCTCTTCATAGAGGATCTCGAACTGGTCCCCTCTCTTGAGGTCGCGGCTGAAGTCCAGGTCCCATTGCAGCACGTCCGCCATGCGGAAGGAGAGCCCGGCGGGGCCGCCGGCCCGGCGGATCGACGTGTCCAGCGAGCCGTCCAGGTTCCCGCGGAGGGCGCGCATCCGGACGGTGCGCTCGAAGGGCTGCCAGTCCACCCGCCAGGCGGTATTGGCGGCACTGGCGGCACTGCTGGCGCGGGTCATCGCGATCCGGCCGCTGCCCTCCAGCGTCAGATGGAACGAGTCCAGCGTGGAATCGGGGTTGAAGAAGGCCGAGTACTGGTTGCCCGCCTTCAGCCTGCGGAGGTTCAGCCGCTCTCCGAGCGCGTCCGTGGCCTGCCGCGCCTCCACCCTGTCCAGGCCGAGCTTCTCGAAGACATCGGCGACCGTCTCCCCGCGCATCAGCTTGAACTCGACCGGGATCCGGGCCTGGTCGATCAGGCCGGAGGCTTCGGTCGGGAGCGCGATCCGCTGGTGATATCTGAGAGTGGGAGGAAGGGGGTAGGGAGACTGGTTGTAGGCTTCGAGGTCCCGGGTGGTGAGGAAGAGCCCTACACCCAGGAGGATCAGCCCGAGCGGGAGCGCCAGGCGTACAAAATGCGGAGCAAGCTTGACCCTCTTCAACTCCATCCCGTGCGGACCTCCCTGCTTGACGAAAGGGTGGCTTCAGGCTCTCAGGCTCTGTCTCTGACTACGCGGGCGGATAGTAACAAGGACGCAAGGGGCATTGCAACCCGTACATGCGCCCTCGGGGGAGAGGATTGAAGAAAGGGAGAAAGTGCGGCGGAAAGAAACGGACAGGACAGCTGGCTCGGAACGATGCTGAAGCTTTGGGAGCGGCTTCGAGATTCTCGAAGGCCATTCCGAATCCGAAATAACGAATCTGAAAGTTTCGGAGCGATGCCGAGCGGCTCGGAATGATTCTGAACCGGTGAGGAGCCATTCTGAGCGGCTCGGAACGGCTCGGAGATTTTCAGAGCCGTTCTGAACGGTTCAGAGCAGCGCTGAGCCGTTGGGAGCCGTTCCGAAAACTTCAGAGCGTCTCGGAAGCGCTTGGGAGCCGTTCTGAGCGGCTGAGAGTCGCTCTGAAAATCTCAGAGTCATTCCGAGCGGCTCAGAATGCCTCCGAAGTTTTCCGAGCGGCGCTGAACGCTCGGGGGCCGCTCCTGGTGCAAAATCATGGATCTGAAAGCCTCAGAGTCGTCCTGAGCAGCTCAGAAAGGCTCCGAGCCATTCGGAATGGCACCTCGTTTGGCTCAAGGTACCAGGAGTCAGGGCAGGATTTCGACGATGACCCGGTCGGGGTCTTCGGGCAGCTTGCCGCGGTAGGCGACCCGCCCGTCTTTGATGACGAGCAGGCCGGGAAGGGTGGCCACGGCGTACTTCTTGGAAAAGGCTCCGTCGCCATCCAGGAACACGGCGGGGCTCAGGCTCTTGCCGGCGAGGAAGCCCTCGACCGCTCCCCGGTCCTCCTGGAAGTTCACGGTCACGACGCGGGCCTTGCCGCTCCAGCGCTGGGCCACCCGGTTGGCGCGGTCGACCACGTCGCGGGAGTGGGGGGACCACGAGGCCCAGACGATGAAGATCGTCGTGCCCTGGGCGAGATCGGCCTCGCTGAGCCGCTCGCCGCGCAATCCCTGGAGCACCGGACCCTGGGCGAATGCTGACGATACCGCCGCGCCGGCCAGGAAGGCCAGCACCAGGGCGAGCGCGGTCGCGCGGCGGCATCTCATGATTCGTGGTCTTCCAGGAGTGGTCAGTGGGGTCCGGGCGCGGTGCGGTGCGGGAAGTTGGTCAGGATGCGGAGCCGCAAACCTTCGGGCGCGGTACAGCGGATGCAGCGCTCGCGCACGACCAGGAGAAGCTTCCGCGTGTAGTCCATCCGACGGGCGCACTCGCCACAGAGGGCGACGTGGTCTCGGAAAGGGGTCAGCAGATCGTCTTCCATCTCATTGTCGAAAAACAGGAACAGTACAGTGCTGACCTCTTTACAGTCCATCATCAGCCTCCGGAAGCCCCTACCAAGTGTGTCATGTGACGCCCTCCTTGCAACCGTCTAGATCAACTGCCGGGGTCGGCAGGATATTTCCGGGCGTTTACAGGAAGTTTACTTGGAGCTCACGGTCCGGCTGCGCATCTTGACGGGCTCGCCCTCCCGGAGGTACCCGTGGTCGCGGGCGAACTCCAGCATGGCGGCTTCCATCAACCGGCGTCCGCGGTAGAGGCGGCTCATGACGGTCCCTACGGGGACCTCGAGGATCTCGGCGATCTCCTTGTAGGAGAACCCTTCCAGGTCGGCCAGCAGGACCACCATACGGTAGTCGGGCGGCAGCTTGTCGAGGGCCTTCTGCACGTCCTCGTCCAGGACGTTCTCCAGCAGCTCGTCCTCGGGGTTCTTGATCTGACGGCCGGTCTCTTCGTTGACCTGGGTCTCGAAGGACTCCTCGATCTCGGCAAAATCACTCAGGGCAGGGGCCTGCTGCTTCTTGCGGTAGTTGTTGATGAAGGTATTCTTCATGATCTTGAACAACCACGCCTTGAAGTTGGTCCCTTCCTCGAACTTGTCGTAGTACCGGTATGCCTTGAGGTAGGTCTCCTGGACCAAGTCCTCGGCGTCTTCGGCGTTCCGGGTCATCCGGTACGCAGTGTTGTAAAGCGCATCCACGAACGGCATCGCGGCCGCCTCGAAGTCCCACCCTTTCTGGTGGTTTGCGCTGGCTCTGGGCATGCTCACCCCCTTCATCGATTCCTCTTCCACTGCGTGGATACGCATAGATGGTGCCAACGGATTTACGCAAGAGAGGGGAGGCGCGTCCAGGCGAACAAGGAACTTTGTCCCCTGCGGGGGACGGACCTCCACCGAAGGAGGAGGACGCCCAGGTGTGGGAATGGAGGACAGGCCCCCGTTGTTCGCCGGTGCCTATTCGGCACTCAGGGTGCCAGAAAGGACGGCGGGATCATACAGGAGGTGTATGAAATCCCGGACTCAAGGCGCCAGCCGGGTCGTCACTTGCTCCTGCAGGAGCCGGCTCGCGTCCAGGCTCCGTTCGGCCATGCCGAGGAAGGGGCCGGGCACGATGCCGAGGAGGAGCGTGACCAGGGCGCACAGGGAGATGACCGCCACCAGGGCCGGCGACCGCAGAGCGACCGGCGTCGCCTGGGTCGAGTCGCGCTGGTACATGTAGACCACGATCCGGAAGTAGTAATAGAGCGAGATCGCGCTGGTGATCACGCCGATCACCGCCACCCAGGTCCAGCCCTTCTCGATGGCCGCGGCGAACAGGTAGAGCTTGCCCACGAAGCCGCCGGTCAGCGGGATGCCGGTCAGAGCCAGGAGGAAGAGGAGCATCATGGCGGCAAGGAACGGCGAGCGCTTGGAGAGCCCGGCGTAGTCCTCGGCCGTCTCCCCCGCGTACTCGCGGCGCTCCAGGAGGATCACCGTGCCGAACGCCCCCAGGGTGATGAAGGTATAGGAGAGCAGGTAGAAGAGGATCGACTGGAGCCCCATCTCCGACACCGCCAGCATGCCGATCAGCACGTACCCGGCATTGGCGATGGAGCTGTAGGCCAGCAGGCGCTTGACGTTGTTCTGGGTCAGCGCAGCCAGGTTCCCCCAGATCATGCTCGCCGACGCCACGAGCGCCACGATCCACTGCCAGTCGACGGCCAGGGGCCAGAGCCCCTCGAAGAAGATGCGGACCAGGATCGCGAAGGAGGCGCCCTTGGAGGCCACCGCCAGCCAGGCGGTGATCGGGGTGGGCGCGCCCACGTAGACGTCCGGCGTCCAGATATGGAAGGGGACCGCCGCCACCTTGAAGAAGAGGCCGGCCGCCAGCAGGATCCATCCCAGGGGGACGAGGATGTTCGCCGCCACCGCCGGCTGGTTGAGCATTCTGGCGAGGCTTTCGAGTTGGATGGTGCCGGTGGCGCCGTACAGGAGCGAGATGCCGTAGAGCAGGATGCCGCTCGACATGGCCCCGAGGATGAAGTACTTCATGGCCGCCTCGTTCGAGCGCACCTCGCGCTTGAAGTAGCCGGCCAGGATGTAGCTCGCCAGGGCCATGGTCTCGAGCGCGATCCAGATCGTCAGCAGCGTGTAGCCGCTGGCCATGAACATCGCGCCCGCCGTCGCCAGGAGGATCAGCGAGTAGAGCTCCGTGGCGCGGTACCCCCCCTCCTCCACGAAGCGATGGGCGAGGAGCACGGTCAGGATGGTGGCGACGAGGATCAGCATCTTCCAGAAGAAGGCGAAGCCGTCGACGACGAAGGTGCCGCCCAGGATCAACCGGCCGCCCCAGTCCAGGCGCGAGTGGACCGCGACCAGGAGGCCTCCAGTGAGCACCAGCGCGGAAATCGAGATGACCGACGCTTGCCCGTTGCTGAAGCCACGGCCGGCCGATCCGAAAAGGAGCAGCAGCAGGCCGGCCAAGCAGAGCAGGACCTCCGGCGCAAGGTACAGGAACTCCCACATCTGCGCGGGACTGGGCACCGGCTACTCTCCCACCGCCGGAACCGGAGCCGGGACAGTCGGCGCGGGCTGGCCCGCGACGCGCTCCTGCGACAGGCTCGGATCGACCTTGGCGAGCACGTGCTCGACCGACCTCTCCAGAATGCGGAAGAACGGCTTCGGATAGAGGCCGATCCAGAAGCAGAGCAGGACGATCGGCATGAGGTAGAGGAGCTCGCGCTTGTTCAAGTCCTTCAGATTCTTGTTCTCTGGATTCGTCAGCGGTCCGAAGAAGACCCGCTGGAACAGCCAGAGCATGTAGGCCGCTCCGAGCACGATGCCGAGCGCCGCGAACACCGCCCACCACCACACGCGGTTGAATGCGCCCACCAGGATCGTGAACTCGCCGACGAAGCCGTTGAGCGCCGGCAGCCCGATCGAGGACATGGTGATGATCA
>DATMER010000005.1:0-48140 GCA_035556715.1 Thermoanaerobaculia bacterium | reverse complement strand
CGACATCGGCGGCCTCAGCGACTGGATCCGCGGCGTCGGCGACCAGCTCGCCCGGGACGGGTTCATCGCCGTCGTCCCCGACCTGGTCTCCGGGAAGGCGCCCAACGGCGGAGGCACCGAGGCCATGTCGAGCCGCGACGAGGTGTCGAAGCTCGTGCGCGGGCTGACGCCCGCGGAGGCGACCGCGCGGCTCAACGCCGTCCACGACTATGCCGCCAAGATCCCCGCGTCGAACGGCAAGACCGCGGTCCTCGGCTTCTGCTGGGGCGGCGCGCAGAGCTTCTCCTATGCCGCCGCGCAGCCGGAGCTGGACGCCTCCGTCGTCTTCTACGGCCCCTCGCCCGAGGCCGCGGAGATCGCGAAGATCAAGGCCCCGGTCCTGGGCCACTATGGCAGCGACGACGCGCGGGTCAACGTGACCGTCCCGCCAGCGGCAGCCGAGATGAAAAGGCTGGGCAAGACCTTCGAGCCGCACACCTACGAGGGCGCGGGCCACGGCTTCACCCGCTCGCAGGAGGGCCGGGACGGAGCCAACTTCAAGGCGATCCAGCAGGCCTGGCCGCGGACGCTGACTTTCCTGAGGAAGCACCTGAAGTAGGCGGCTCCGGCCGCGCCCAGTAGCGGTGCTCGCCGTCGAGCGGATGGAAGTAGAGGCGATGGGTATGGGGGTCCTCGACCCCCTTCCCGGAGCGGCGGTCGACCAGGATTTCGGCGAACGGCAGCGAGACCGGCACCGTCATGGCTGTCCGGCCGCCGCGGGTGGGAGGGGCGGAGAAGAAGCGGACGGTGTTCTCCCCCTTCCCGGGCGCCCACTCGACCACCTTGAAGTGGACCACCGCGCCCTCGACGGGACGGTCGAGCTCGTCCACGACGCTGAATTCGGCGCGCAGCACCTCCATGCCCGTGACCCGGTCGGTCTCGCGAGTGACCGTGGTCCCGGCCATGTGGACGCTGCGGAAGAGGGGCGGCTGGGTGAGGATCGTGAGCCGGGCTTCCGCCCTGTTGGCGGGGTGCGCCAAGTCCTTGGCCTCGACGAGCACCGTGTAATCCCGGCCCGGCTTGAGCCCCCGCACGATCAACGAGTGTTGCCGCGCAGGCTGGACGATCTCTGTGATCCAACCGTCAACAACCCGGACGCGAGCGACCGTCTCCTCGTCCGTCTCCCAGCGGATCTTCGCGACGGTCGAATTCACCCAGACCACCTCGGCCCCGCGGATCGTGGGCTTCGCGCTGTCGACGGGCCGGGAGGTTGGATCGCCAGGGCGCGAGCCGTGCCGCACCTCGTAGCCGTCCGGGAACCCGTCGCCGTCGGTATCCGCCGCGGAGGTGGATGCTCCGTGGGCCGCCTCGTCGCCGTCCGGAAGGAAGTCGAGATCGCGATCGATTCCGAGCCTCCATCCGGAACCGACTGGTACGCCGAGGAAGGTCGCGCCGGCAAGTCGACCGTAGGGAAGATCCCCGATTCTCTCGGTGTCAGCCCGGAACACCCGGCGGTGCGGGTCGTAGAGGAAGCCGACCGGCCTCTCTCCGATCCAGGCGCGTGCCACGAGGTCGATGTTCCCGGCCTCGGCCTGCGGGATCAGGTAGCCTTTGACCCGCTCATCGGGTCCCGATGAGGCGTAGGCCGTGGCCGGGGCCATACCCGTGTCGAGCTCGTCGAGGAAGGCGTCCAGCAGCTCCTTCTGCTGCGTGGTCAGCTCCTCGAAGATGCCCGTGAAGTCGAAGGCCGAGGCGAAGGAGCCGTGGTTGCCGAACCCCCAGCCGCTGACCGGGCGCACGGCTCCGGCGTAGAAAGCCGTGTCGCGCCGCTTCTCGAACATCCCCTGGAGCTGGGTGGTCGCCGATGGCACGGGGAAGCGGGCCTCGCTGATGATCTGGTTGTTGGTGGCGAGCCCGCCTTCCATGGTGTGGCAGTCGCGGCAGGTGACGGCCATCCTCCCGGCCGGGCTGACGAAGCAGCCGAAGCCGGCGAGCGCCCGGGGGGAGAGAGCGCGCCGCTCGTCCTGGCGCGGGTTCGGCGGGAGCGCCAGGGAGAAGACGTACGCCTCCAGCTCCCGCACCTTCTCCGGCGATAGCCTGCGTCCACCGAACAGCACCTCGTGCACCGTGTTGAAGTCGGCGAGGTCGTCGCGGTCGCCGCGCCAGTGGTAGGGCGGCGTGGCCTCGATCCCGCGCAGGTCCATGGTGACCTTGATGACGTTGTCCACCTCGCGGGCTTCCGCGGCCCGGGGGAGGTCGCCGGTGAAGTCGCGCAGGTCCCAGGCGAGGCCGTCGCTCTGGCCGTCGGCGTGGCAGGTGTTGCAGGAGACCAGGCCCGAGGCCGAGTTGCCGGCGTCGATGAAGTGCCGCCGCCCCGCCTTGACCGCCGCCGGGGTCGGATCGAAGCCCGCGGGGAGGGCCGGTCCCACCGGCGAAGCGACCCCGCCATCGTCCGGCAGGCGGTAGACCTGCACCGAGTTGTCCGCCCGGTTGTAGACGTAGATCACGCCGGCCCGCTCGTTCAGTGCGAGCCCGCGAGGGCCGGCAGCCTCCGAGCGCAACGCGGCGACTACGCGGCGGGCGCGGGTGTCCACCACCATCGTGGTCCGCGTCTCGTAACAGGCCACGTAGAGCCGCGAGCCGTCGCCCGAGAGGGCCATGGCATTGGGCATGGCGCACCGCAGGTCGGATGGCAGGCGGGGATCGCGGTGGGCGTTGAGGTCCACGTGGACCGTTTTCGTCTGCGGTTCCCTGGTGGCCGAAGGCTTGGCCCAGCTCACCCGGTGAAAGGCGAACGCCTCCCGGCCCGTGCCCATCTTGCTGAAGTGGGCGTTCTGGTGATCCACGTTCGAGACGTAGAGGACGCCGCCGGTCCCGCGGACGAGATCGAAGTTGAGCGTCCCCATCCGCCAGAGAGCAGTGATCCCCGGGGGCGCCTTCCCGTGCGCGTCGAAGCGCAGCACGTCGCGGTCCGGAGGCGGCGGACCGGGCTCGCTCCAGGCGTTGAGGATCTCGAAGGTGACCCCATCCTGATCCCGATCCATCACGTCTGCCGTCGTGCCGTTGCCGCTCTGGTAGGAGAGGACGTAGAGATCGCTTCCGTCGAGCAGGAGCGCCCGCGGCTCGGGCACCTTCGCCATGGCTCCCCCGGCCTCGGAAGCGAACTCGAGCGGCGGCAGCACCCGGCGGGTCGAGGCCTCGACCCGGGCCACCCGTCCGCTGGCGGACAGGGTCACATAGGCGGTCTCCCCCGCGGGATCGAACACCAGCCCGCTCGGCTCGGCCGCGACGCGGACCGTGTCCACCACGCGCCGGAGCCGGGCGTCCACGATGAACACCGCGTTCGACGATTGGCAGACCACCCAGACCTCGCCGGAGCCGGGACGGCGGCGCACGGTCACCGGCCCGAGGCCAACGGGGATCTCGGCGCTCAGCCGTGGCCGCAGAGGGTCGGCGAGATCGAAGACCGCCACGCTCGCGGCAGGGATGTCCACCACCCACAGCTCGTCGCCATCGAGCTCCATGGGATGGACCGGGGCCTCCTCGAAGAGCGGCAGAGTGCCCTCGCGGTTGTCGACCGGGGGCGGAGCGTCGGGCGGAGGGCAGGGAGCCTGGGGAGGAGAAGAAGAGCCGGCAGCAATCGGGAGCAGCGCGAGCAGGGCGCAGGGCACCAGGAGAAGCCGCTTTGCCGATCTACAGATGCCGCTCATCTCGACAGGGAAGGTTACCCCGCAAAGGCAACAAGGCGTACACTCTTGAAGAGCTTCGGCTGTTCAGGAGGAGTTTTCCATGAAACGAGCCGATGTCATCGTGGTAGGAGGGGGCCTTGCGGGGCTGAGCTGCGGCTTCGAGCTGAGCTCCCGGGGCCGGGGGGTGCTGCTGCTGGAGGCCGGCCCGGTGGTCGGCGGCCGCACCTCGTCCTGGAACGACAACGGAATGGTGGTGGAGTCCGGGCTCCACCGCGTCCTCGGGTTCTACGAGGCCTTCCCCGACCTCCTGCGGCGAGCGGGCATCGACATCAACGGCATCGTCTACTGGGAAGACGAGGTCGAGATCCGCCTGCCCGATGGACAGGGGAACGGCGTGTTCGGCGCGGCGCCGCTCTACCGGCCGTTCGAGACGATCGGGGGGGTCCTCGGGAACTTCGATCTCCTCTCCATCCTGGACCGGGTCACGCTCGCCGCGTTCATCTCGGCGGGCCTGCTGGAGTACTTCACCAATCCGGCCGGGCTGGATCAGATCAGCGTCCGGGAGAAGGCGAGAGCCGCCGGAGTGACGGAGAGAGCCATCCACAACGTGCTCATCCCCCTGACCTCCGGGCTCTACTTCCTCCCCCCGGAGCGATACTCGGCCTACGCCTTCTTCGGCACGCTCGGCCCCTATCTGGACCGCATCCTGACCGTGCGCGTCGGAGCGTTCCTGGGCGGGATGACCGACGTGATGGCCGCGCCGGTCGCGTCGGCGATCGTCCGCAACGGCGGCGAGGTGAGGACGCGGGCCAGGGTCACCCGGCTCCTGACCGAAGGAGGCCGCGTGTCCGGAGTCGAGGTCGGCAGGGAACGGATCGCGGCGGAGCACGTCGTCCTCGCGGCCTCGCTGGCCCCGGCGCAGCACCTCGTCCGGCAGGCGTTCGGCAGCCATCCATGGTTCCAGCCCATGCTGCGGCTGCCATCCATGCCCTCCGTCACGATCCAGATGGAGCTCGACCGGCCCTCGATGCCCATCGACCGCAC
This sequence comes from Thermoanaerobaculia bacterium, assembly GCA_035556715.1. Taxonomy (GTDB): domain Bacteria; phylum Acidobacteriota; class Thermoanaerobaculia; order Multivoradales; family UBA5704; genus DATMER01. Next base: position 43,428 of record DATMER010000005.1, on the reverse strand, counting down.
GACTTTCGGCCCGGGAACGGTGCTCGCGAGCTTCGCCGAACAGTCGCGGTCCACCTTCCGAGAGTGCCCCGGACGCATTTCCATCATCCTCACGCCGCCCGAAAGGTTCCTCCGCATGGAGCCCGACGAGATCCTGGAGATCACCTGCCGGGACGCCGAGCGTCTCGGCGTCCGGGTGCGGGACCGCATCGTCAAATACAGGGTGGTCAAGCTCCCCGCCGATTTCTATGCGCTCTCACCTGGCAACGACGCGCTCCGGCCCCCGCAGGCCACGCCCATCGAAGGGTTGACCCTGGCGGGCGACTACACCCGGCAGCAGTACCTGGCCACGATGGAAGGGGCCGTCGTCTCCGGCAGGCGGGCGGCGAGAATCGTGGAGAACGCGGCTCGCCGGGTGGCCGCTTGATCCTGACGGCTCCTGTCCGCAATCGCGCCGGTCTCGCGTTCACCTGGGAAGAAGAGGCGAACCGCAACCGGCACGAAAGGAGAGACCGAATGGCTCTGGAACCCCAAACCGCCATCAGCAACGCCAGGGAGGCCCTGGGGCTGGCCACCGGCCAAGAACCTCCCGAGCTCGCCGAAGCCCGGGCAGCTCTCCAGCTTCTCGCTGGAAAGGAAGTCGACGAGGCGAAGACCGGACCTGCAGTGAAGAAGCTCTTCCAGTTGTCCGTCAGCATCTTCAGCAATCCGATGATCAGGCCGCTCCTGCTGATCGAAGGAGCCCGCATCGCCAGGGCGATCGATCTGCTCGAGGCTATTCCCGGGACGGAGGACGCGCTCGGCCTGCTCCGCTCCGCCTGCGGCATGAACGGGGAGGGCGGCTTGACCCGGGACCAGCTCGTCGAGCTCGGGCTCGGAAACGTCAAGGACAAGAAGCTCAAGGAGGCCGTCGAAGAGCTGAAATCCGTCAATGCCAGGCCCGAGAGCCAGAAGGACCTGAAGGCGGCGGCCGACCTCATCACCGCCGTGGCCGACGACTGCGCCGGCCCTCTCGGGGGGGTCTACAAGCCCGAAGCCTGAGCCCCGCCGAGGCCGGCGAGCCGCCGGGCTTCCAGCAGCTCGGCCAGACCGGGATCGGCCCGCGCCCAGCGGTCGAGGAACTGCCGGGCCGACGCGACAGCCTCCTGCCGCAGGCCCAGCGACTCCTGGACGCGGGCCAGGACGAGGAGGGCGCGGACGCGGTCCGGCTCCAGATCGAGCCGTAGATCGCCGGGATCGGTTGCCGTTCGCGCCGCGGCCAGGGCCTCGGGGAGCCTTCCCGCCGACAGATAGGCCCGGGCGAGCCCGAGGCGATGGAGGGCGCACTCCGTCCCCTTCAGCGCCACGGCTCGGGAGAGGTCTTCGACGGCCTCGCCGACCTGCCCGGACTCCAGCCCGCGCATCCCCTGGAGGAAGGCCGCCGCCTTCTCCTCCCCCCGGTCCGGGTCGCCGGGAGGCGCTGCCGAGCCGCGGATCTGCCGGACCGTCTCCTCCAGCGCTTCCCAGCGCTCCTGGCGCAGTTCGAGGAGGCCGCGGGTGAAGAGGGCGCAGAGACGCCGCCCCCGGTGATCCGCGGCGGTCTCCACGGCCGTATCGAGGAGGCGGCGCGCACCCTCCAGGTCCCCCGACTCCAGCTTCGACAGACCCCGCACCATCAGGGCCGGCGCCTCCCGGACCCGCTCGGCCGCGATCTCCTCGCGGAGCGCGGCGAGAGAGGCCTCGGCCTCCCGGAAGCGGCCCTGGGAACGGTAGATCGACGCCAGGTCGAAGGCCGCGCTGATCCGGTGCCGGGGGAGCGCGCCGGGGTCTGCGGCGAGAGCCCGGAGACGCTGCCCGGCGAAGTCCTGCCGTCCCCGGAGGACATCCACCTCCGCCAGGGCCAGCGCCGCGAAGTGATAGCCGGGCTCGCGGCGGAGCGTCTCTTCGAGCTCGCCCACGGCCAGGTCGAGCTCCCCCAGGGCCTGGTACACACGGCCCAGGGTATAGCGGGCATAGGCGTCCGCCGGGTGAAGCTCCAGGGCTTCGCGCAGGGCCGCCACGGCCTCGTCGAAACGGCGCAGGGCCAGATGGCTCTCGCCCGCCATGGACCGGGCGAGAGGGTTGTCCGGCTCGAGGCGCCCCAGGATGTCCAGGACCGGCAGCGCCTCCTCGTAGCGCCGCTGGCTCATCAGGGTCTGGGCCAGGAGGTAGCCCGCCTCGGTCTCATGGGGGTAGCGCTCGACGAGTTGCCGGTACGCCGCGGCGGCCTCGCCGGCGCGGCGGTCGAACAGGGCCTCCCCCGCCCGGACGTAGCGGGCCTCGCGGTCCGGCAGGCGTTCCGCCTCGGAGACGGCCTGCCGGATGTTGACCAGGGCCTCGTCCGTGCGGCTGGTCACGTACTGGACGAGGGCCAGGCGGTACCGCGCCATGGTGAAGCCGGGGGCCTTGGCGAGCGCCGCCGCGAAAGCCTGCTCGGCCTCGGGGTAGCGGAACCGCAGCAAGGCCGACAGGCCGCGCACGTAATCGCCGTACGCCTCGGGATTGCGGGCCAGGAAGTCGGCGGCGAGACCGCCGACCGCCTCGGATGGCGGCACGCCCAGCCCCTTGCGGGCCGCCATCGCGATCCCCTCGGAAGCGAGGAGCAGCCTCTCCGGCGCCAGTCCATCGATCCTCCGGCCTGCCAGAACCCGGCCCCCTTCCGTCTCCTGCAGCCGCGCGGCGACGAGCAGGCCCCGGGGCGTGCGCAGGATCTCGCCGGTGAGCAGGGCGCCGATGCCCGCCCCCGCGGCCCGGCGGGAGAGCTCCGCCGGGCTCCCGGCCGCCGCAAGCACCGCGGTGCGTGTTTCGGAAGCCACCTGCAGATGCCGCGACGGAGAGAGGGAGTCCATGACGAGACGGGCGATCGCCCCGCCGTACCAGTCCAGCCCGGGATCGCCCGTGCGGTTGGCGAACGCCACGACTCCGACCATCGGCACGATGGGCACGGCCGCCTCGGCCGCGGACTGGCCGGTGGGCTGCCGGGAGGCCCACCAGCCTCCGGCGGCCAGCAGCCCCGCGGCGAGGAGACCGGCGGCGAGGGCCGCTGCCCGGGGGCGGCGAAAAGGCGGAGCCGCGGGCGGCCTGCCCGACTCCAGGTCGCCCAGCAGCTCCGCGGCGCTCCGGTAGCGCGTGGCACGGTCCTTGGACAGGGTCCGGGCCACCGTCCGCGCCAGGGCGGCAGGCACCTCCGGGCACAGGCGGTCGAGAGGCTCGGGCTCGCGGCTCAGGATCCCATGGAAAACCGCCTGCTCGTTCTCTCCCGCGAACGGCCGCCGTCCGGAGAGCATCTCGTAGAGCAGCGCGCCCAGCGACCAGAGATCGGTGCGGGCGTCCACCTCCTCGCCGCGCGCCTGCTCCGGCGACATGTAGAAGGGTGTGCCCAGAGAGCTTCCCGTGCGGGTGAGGGCCGTGTCGCCCCAGATCTTGGCGATGCCGAAGTCGAGGATCTTGACCTCCCCGCGGCGCGTGAGCATCACGTTCGCCGGCTTGACGTCGCGATGGACGATGCCGGCTTCGTGGGCCCGCGCCAGGGCCCGGGCCACCTGGACTGCCGCCCGGTGGGCCTCCTCCACCGGCAGCGGTCCCCGCCGCAGCCTCTCCCGGAGGGTCTCTCCCTCGTAGTAGGCCATGACGAGGTAGAGCCGCCCGTCGCTCTCGCCGATGTCGTGGACGGTGCAGATGTTGGGATCGTCGAGGGCCGAGGCGGCCCGCGCCTCGCGCAGGAAGCGCTCCTTGGTCGTGGGATCGCGGCCGTACTCCGGCGGCAGGAGCTTGACCGCCACCCGGCGCCGGAGCCGGACGTCCTCGGCCTCGTAGACCACCCCCATGCCGCCCGAGCCGATCTCCCGCACCAGCCGGTACGGCCCGAGCTCGAGGCCCTTCTCCTGCGGTGCCAGCAGAACAGAGGCCGCCTGCTCCTGCAGGGTTGCGCCGAGGAAGCCGTCCGCTGCCCCGTCCGCGGCCAGCATGGCCTCCACCTGCGCGCGGAGCTCCGGATCACCGGCACAGGCTTCATCGAGGAAGGCGCCGCGCTCCCCGGCCGGGAGATCCAGCGCCTCGTCGAAGAGGGCTTCGATCCGCTGCCAGCGCTCGGGGTCCGCGGGCAGCCGGGGCTTCATGTCGAGGCCCGGTCGCTCAGGGCTTGAAAGAGGAAGGCGCGGGCCTTGCGCCAATCGCGCCGCACCGTCCGTTCCGAGGTCCCCAGGGCTTCGGCGGTCTCCTCCTCCGTCAGCCCGGCGAAGAACCTCAGCTCCACCAGCCGGCTGAGCCGCTCGTCGAGAGCCGCCAGGGAGGTGAGGGCCCGGTCCAGGTCGAGGATCTCGACCGCGACGGCGTCTGCATCCGGCTCCTGCCGGCCCGGCCGCAGCTCGTCGAAAGTGATCCGTAGATCCTCGCCGCCGCGCTTGCGGGCGGAGCGGCGGCGGGCCGCGTCAACGAGGATGTGGCGCATGGCGACCCCCGCCACCGACAGGAAATGGGCCCGGTCCTGCCAGACGGCGCCTTTCTGGTCCACCAGCTTGAGCCAGGCCTCGTGCACCAGGCCCGTGGCGTCGAGCGTCTGCCCCGGACGGTGGCGGCGGAGCTGCCGGCGGGCCACAGCCTGCAGTTCCCCGTAGACGAGGGGCACCAGACGCTCCATGGCGCCGCGGTCGCCCTGGCGGACTGCCGCCAGAAGCCGGGTGACCTCCCCTGGAGCCATGGCGCTCTCGGACAATGGATCCATCTCCCGGGTCGAGCTGAAGGGTACTCTCCGAGAGTACCTCTCTTGCCGGGGTCTTTCAAGCGATGGCCGCTTTCTTCCCCGTTCTGCGTGCTCCCGGTTGCAGGCACATCGGTAAACCCGACTCAGACGCCAAGGAGGCAAAGATGAGAAGAACCATGGTTCCAGCAGTCGTTGCTCTTTTCGCTCTCGCCCTGTTGACCCGGCTCGCCGGCACGCTCGGCCCGGTAGACGCCACGGTCACCGGCTACCAGGTGGTCGTCGGAGAGACCGTCGCCGACAGCACCGCTTCGAAGCAGCTCAAGGTGAGTTGCCCAGCCGGAAAGAAGGCGATGGGAGCAGGTTGGGGCGTTCTGGATCCGACGGGGGCCATTCTAGACGGGAGCGTCACGTACTTCGAGCCCGCCTTCGACGGCTCCCACTGGCTGGCGAACGCGCGGAAGAACAGCTCCTTCGCGGCGAAATGGAAGCTCAGGGTACGGGTCACCTGCTCGTAGCCGCCGAGGAGGATACGATCATGAAAGGAATCACTGCCAACCGCCGTTTCAGCTACCTGTTGCCGGGCCTCCTGGCCCTCACCCTTGCCTCCCCGGTCGCCGCTCAACCGGGTGGGACCGGAAACCTCCTCGAGGGCTGCACCGCCACCTCGCGTGCCGCGCTGGCGCTTGCTGGTCCGTTCTGCCAACCGGTGACCAAGGCAAGCACCGGGTTCCTCGAGCTGACTGGTCCGAGCCATGCGGTCCTCTACCCCACCACGGACTGCTCAGGTCCCAGCGTGGGAGTGATGACCTCGGCCAGCCTCTGCAATGTCAACTTCTCCAACGGACAACCCGTCAGAAACAATATCAAGTCGCTCTACCTGTGGCCGCAGTCCGACCCTGCGCTCGTCAATGGCACCTACAAGAGCAACAAGGGGCGGATTCTGCGGATCTCGGTCCAGCCGGACGGTCGGGTCTCAGGCTCCCTCACGGCCGCTTGGGGGACGAGCAAGAAAACCCTGACGGTGCCGATCTTTTCCGGACTCGCGCGTTGGATGACCCTGGGGACCACAGGGACAGACCTCTCGCAACTGGGAATTGCGACGAGCAACTGGGCGCTGACCCTTCAACTCTGCGCCGGCCTGTTCACGCCCGGCTTCCAGGATGCCTCGACGTGCGTCTCCTACACGGGCGCAGGCCATGCGTCGCTCGGGTCGAAAGTGCTGAGCCTGACCCTGCATCGGTCCGAGTTGCGAGGAATGGATATGGGGGGCTTCGACGTCGCCGGTGAGTTGGAAGCCTTTCAGCGCGAGCCCTGATTACCGCTGAGGCAGCGCGCCGCATCCTCCGCTCGCTGCCTCACTTGATCAGGGGAAGTGTTCTCAAGACATCACGCGTGCCTTGCCCGCGACCCAGCGGCGCGGATCAGCGAAGAGGAACAGCGGTTCGGGCAGAGAGCGGACCTCGGCCCGTGCCCCGAAGGGAAACGGGTAGGCGACGCGCGAGCCGTCGAGGTAGAGCCAGCCCGAGTCCATCTGGGATTCCACGACGAGCTCCTCGCCGGGAGCCAGGAAGCCAACCGCGAGGCGGTACTCGGCTCCCGGCCGGCGGTAGAGCTCGCGCGCCCGGAACTGCAGCCGTCTGGAGCGCAGCGGCAGGACCGCGCCGCCGGACGAGCGGATGCCGGCGGTAGAGCCGGCTGCGGTCGAGATCCACAGACCCGAGGACCGGTGCTCTTCGGCCTGCCTTCCGAGGCGCACCAGGTAGCGGCTGGTCGCCGCCGGGTGCTGGTGCGCGAAGAGGACGTCGTTGAGCCCGGCCTCGGGCAGCGCCACCCCGTCGAGGGTGACGGAGAGCCGGGTGACCGGCACCGGTTTCAGGATGCCGGCGGCGATCGCGTCGAGGGTCTTCGGGATCGTCGCGCGCCGAGCCAGAGCGAGGTAGCCGACGCTGTCGCGCGGCGCCGAGTTGACGCCCAGGAGAGCGCCCATCCTGATGTGGTGCGAGGCCGTGAGGAGCGTGCCGTCGCCGCCGACGGAGACGACGAAGCGGGCACGCGCAAGAGCCGCGCATCTGCCGGATCGAGCTTGACGTCGGTGACGAGCGGCTCGACACCGTGACGCGCCAGGGTTGCGAGCACCTCGGCGAGCGTGCAGTCGTGCTCGGCCGCGGCCGGCGCCACCGACCGCGCCACCTGCCGTCCGCTGTTCGCGAGCCGCGCCGCGCCGCCCGGGCGTAACAGCATCGGGGTCTTGACGACCACGACGCATGGGTCGAGTGGCGTTACAATCTCCCGGGCCGGCACCGGGCGACGATAGCGCACAAGCAGGCTGGCTCGAAATCTGCTAGCTTTCACCACTTGCGGGGCCCGGAACGGTACCGGGGCCAAGGAGGAGGAAGGGATGAAAGAAATCCGCAGGAACGCGCTCATTGGAATGGCGGCCGGGCTTTGCATCCTGGCTGCTTGTACCCAGAACCCGAGCGAGGTCACGGTGAGAGACACCCCGGCGACCACGGAGCCCGCGGCCACCCCGGCCCCGGAAGCCATGGAGACCCCGGCGGCCCCGCAGGCCCCGGCGGTCGACCCTCAGCTTACGGCGGCCACGACCGTCGGCCAGCAGTGGCTCGGCATCGTGGACCAGGGGCAGTATGCGGAGAGTTGGTCGGCCACCGGCAAGCTCTTCCAGGCCAACATGCAGCAGCAGCAGTGGGTGCAGACGCTGACCGGTGCGCGTCAGCCCCTTGGCACCGTCGTGTCCCGGGAGCTCGCGGGCCACGAGCTCCGGACGGACCTCCCCGGAGCGCCCGCGGGCCAGTACGCCATCGTCAGCTTCGCCACCAACTTCCAGAACAAGCCGGACATCATCGAGACGGTCACGATGATGATGGAAGAGGACGGCCAGTGGCATGTTGTCGGCTACTCCGCCAACCCGAGGGCTGCTCTGCTTGAGCAGCAACAGCAGCAGCAGGGTGGTCAACAACCAGGCCAGCCGGGGCAACCGGGACAGACGACCCCGCCGGCCGAGACCACTCCGACGCCGACCCCGACTCCCCCGCAGGTCTGAGGCCTTCGAGTCCGGAGAGGGGCGGCACACCCGCCCTTCTCCAGACACGCATTCCCCTCACCGGCGGCGCACCGTCGCCCGCAGGCCGCCGGCCAGCTCCGGCGGCGTCTTGCTCCAGTCGCCGCTCCATCCTAAGCCAGGGAACGGAAAACGGATGTAGGCTTCTCGCAGGAGGAACGCATGATCCGCACCGGCCTTGCCAGCATCCTCTTCCTCTTCGTCACGACCCTCGCCCAGGGCCAGGCTCCGTCCGAGGTGGAGGTCACCTTCGCGGGTTACCAGGGTTTCCAGCTCGCGGGATCGCTCTCGCTCCCGGCCCCCCTTTCCAAAGACGGGGCTCCCGGCGTGCTCCTGCTCCCCGGCTCCGGCCCCACCGACCGCGACGGAAACCAGCCGCCCTATCTCAGCACCGACCTCCTCAAGGAGATGTCCCGGCGGCTGGTGCGCGAGGGTTTCGCGGTGCTGCGCTTCGACAAGCGCGCGGCCGCCGTCTACGCCAACCGCTGGCCGGCCGATCTCGCCGCGCAGGACGCCTTCTTTGCCTGGGAGGCTTTCACCGGTGACGCCAGGGCCGCGCTCGACTTCCTGCGGGGGCGGCCGGAGGTCGACCGGACGCGCACGGCCATCGTCGGACACAGCGAGGGAGGGTTGATCGCGCTCCAACTCGGCAGCGACCTGGCCGCCGCCGGATCTCCCCCCGCGGCCCTGGTGCTCGCCAGCACGGCGGCGACGAAGCTGGACGAGGTGGTCCGGGTCCAGATGGCACGGGGGCTGGAGAACCTGCAGGCGAACGAGGCGGATCGCAAGCTGCACCTCGACGCGCTGGACGGTGCGATCCGTTCCATCCTGGAGTCGGGTACGGTGCCGGCCGACCTGCCGTTCCTGCTGCGCCCCCTGTTCCCACCCAACGCGTCGCGGTTGCTGCGCTCCTATTTCACGATCGATCCCGCGGCGCTCGCAAGGTCGTATCCCGGTCCGGTGCTCGTCCTTCACGGCGCCATGGACGCCCAGATCCCGGCCGAGGAGCACACCGACAAAATGCTCGGCGTCCTCGCATCCCGGGCGGGCGGAGTCCACGAGCGCGTCATCATCCCCAACGCGAGCCACAACCTGAAGCCGGCCGCGAGCCTGACGGACTTCGGCTTTGCCGGAGATGTCGTGCCCGGGGCGCTTGATGCGTTGGCGGGCTTTCTCAGCCGCGCGCTGCGATGAAGCGGGCGAAGTCCACGAGCCGCGCCGAATAGCCCCACTCGTTGTCGTACCAGGAGAGGACCTTCACCACCCGGTCGCGGAGCACCATGGTGCTTTCGGCGTCCACGATGGACGAGTGGGTGTCGCCGATGATGTCGGAGGAGACCAGAGCCTCATCCGTGACCCGCAGGATGCCTTTCCAGCGCGGCTGGTCCGCGGCTTCCCGGAGCACCCGGTTCACCTCCTCGACCGTCGTGTCGCGCTGGACCTGGGCCACGATGTCGCAGATGGAGCCGTCCGGCACGGGCACGCGCATGGCGATGGCGTCCATGCGGCCGGCGAGCTCGGGGATGATCTTTTCCGTGGCCTGGGCCGCGCCGGTGCTGGTGGGGATGATCGACAGCGCCGCCGACCTCCCCCGCCGCCGCTTGCGCACGGGCGTGTCCATCAGCGACTGACTCGACGTGTAGGCGTGCACCGTCGTCATCATCAGGTGCTCGATGCCGAAGGCGTCGTGGAGCACCCGCGCCACCGGGGCCAGGCAGTTCGTGGTGCAGGAGCCCATGGAGACGATCACGTGCTTCGCGGGATCGTAGGTGTCCGAGTTCGACCCCATGGCGAATGTGCCGTCGACGTCGTCCGACGGGGCCGAGATGATCACCCGCTTCGCTCCGCCGTCCAGGTGGGCCTTGGCTTTCTCCCGCGAGCGGAAGGCGCCGCTGCTCTCGATGACGATGTCCGTGCCGAGGTCCCCCCAGGGGAGCTCCGCGGGGTTCTTGTTCGAGAAGAACGGGATGGCCGTGTCATCCACATGGATGGCCTTTCCGTCCTCCGAAACCTTTTTGGGGTACCAGCCGTGGACGGAGTCATACTTGAGGAGGTAGGCGAGGTCGCCGATGTCGGCGAGGTCGTTGATTCCTACCACCTCGATATCGGTTCCGCGGTCCAGGAACTGTTTCAGGGTGCACCGGCCGATGCGGCCGAAACCGTTGATGCCGATGCGGATCGGCTTGCTCATCTCTCCCCCCTTTCTATTTGACCAGCAGCACCGGGCAGCGGGCCACGATCGCGACGCGGTAGCTGAGCGTCCCGATCCCGAGCGCCGGGTGGTCCCGGTCCACCTTGTGGGACGAGAGCACGATCAGGTCCACCGCCCGCTCTTCGGCGTAGGCGACGATGGTCTCCGCCCGCTTGCCGTAGACGATCTCGTGGTAGACGGAGATTCCCGCCTGCTTGAGGCGCTCCTCCATGCCGTAGAGCTTGGCCGCGGACCGGGTCTCCAGACTGCGGTAGAAGTCGGCCATCTCGTCGAACTCGACGTGCTCGATGGTCTCGATGACGTGCAGGAGCGTGACCTTGGCGTCGGACGACCCCTTGACGAGGTCGATGGCGGCTGTGAGCGCCGCCTCGTTCTTCAGGGTGAAATCGACAGGGACCAGGATGTTGCGGAACATGGGCCTCTCCCTCCCTGCGCTCATCATGGCCACGGGCCTCCGGGGGTGTCAACTACCCGGAAGGGTTCCCAGGCTCCGCCCACTTCGTGACCGTGTAGCGCCAGAGCTTGATTCCGGGGTCCCAGAACGAGACGGGCAGCCCGGCCTTGTGCTTGAGATGGGCCAGGAAGTCCCAGGGGTCCGGGAGCTGCTCCCAGACCTGGGGCAGGAATGTGCTGCGCCGCTCCCCCACCTCGAAGACGATGCCGTCGATCCCCGGCCGGAGCTGGGCGAGCGCCTCCTCCTCGCAGCTGAGCTCGAGCGGCTCGCAGGCGGAGAGCAGCGACACCTCCATCGAGATGTCCGGGTATTCCACCGGCCGGACAGGCGGGAAGCGCGTGTCCGAGAAGGCCGCGGCCCGGGCGTTGCTCCGCACGTCATCGAGCAGCGGCCGCCAGGCGCGGATCGTGCCGACACAGCCGCGGAGATCTCCGCGTTCCCGCAGGGTGATGAACGTGGCTCCCTGTTCGCGCAGCCAGGGCTCGTCCCGGACCTCTTCCCGTCCCAGCCCGAGGGCAACGGCGAGGCTCTCCCGGGCGATCGCCAGCAGCAGCATCCCCCTCTCGTCGCTCATCCCGCCTCCGAGAAAGCGAACGCCCCGTAGCCAACCACCCGGCCGCGGTCGCCCGCCGTGTCCCCCGAATTCCTGAGGTCGAGCAGCCGGGGCGCCATTCCCCTGGCGCGGGCCGCCACGAGAAGGCCGTTGATCGGGTACGCGCCGCAGGCTTGGCGGGAGTGGAGCGGCCCCTCCAGGGCGAGGATCTCGTCCGCGGTCTCGCGGTCGACCCGCCGGGCGACGTCGTAGGGAAGATAGTGGGAGAGGTCGGAGCTGATCACGACGGCGGTCTCGGGTCCGCCCCAGAGCAGATCCAGGACCTCGGCGACCTCTTCGCCTTCCGCATCCCCCACCACGACCGGCAGGACCCAGGCCTCCGGAAAAAGCACCTGGAGGAAGGGCAGCTCGACTTCCAGGGAGTGCTCGTGCGCGTGGGCCTCGGGAAAGGTCGTCACCTGGGGGAGACCGGAGACCTGCCTGGCGGCCGCCGTGTCCACCGGCACGTTCCCGAGAGGCGTGGCGAAGGCATCGGCCCCGGAAAGGGCCAGCCCGCGCACCGGCACCCGGTGGGCCGGCCCCAGGATGATCGCTCTCTCGATGGGCCGGCCGGCCAGGGACTGGAAGGCGGCCGCCGCGGTCGGACCCGAGTAGACGTAGCCCGCGTGGGGAGCGATGACCGCCTTGGGCATGGGTCCGCCGGGCGCCGGAGCATCCCGGAGGAGCTCCTCGACGGTCGACCTCAGCTCCTGGGGAGAGCCTGGATAGAACATCCCGGCGACGGCGGGGCGGCGGATGGTGGGCATGAACGTAGCTCTCGGGGGTCGTCCCCCTTGGGATAGGTTATCGCAGCGGCCCTGGTGTCTCAAATTGGCATGGACCGCCTCGAATTGGCGCGGACAGGCTTGAATCAGTGAGAACAGGCTTGAATCGGCGAGAACAGGCTCAAAATCGCGCGGAGAGCCTGAAAGCGCCGCGGATCGGCTCGAACCGGCAAGAACAGGCTGAAAACGGCCCGGAGCGTCTCTCAGCGGCGGAAACAGGCTCGAAATGCCACGGAGACCCTTAAAATCCCGCTGCGAGTCCTTTCGGGCGGCAGGGAGCCTCAAAACGGGGTTGCGAAACGATTCTCTCATGAGCAACCCCGATATCCTCGACCCGCTGGTCCGGGAAGCAGTGGCCGCCATCGACGCCGGCCACGTGGGCGCGCTGGAACGCCTCCTGGCCGCGCACCCTGAGCTGGTCCGCGATCGCATCGACTACGGCGAGGGATACTTCCAGCAGCCGTACCTGCTCTGGTTCGTGGCCGAGAATCCGATCCGGAATGGCAAGCTGCCCAGGAACATCGCACAAGTGACTCGCACGATCCTGGGGGCGGCGGAGCGCCAGGGCGTGGACAGCCTCAGAGAACAGCTCGACTATGCGCTCGAGCTGGTGTGCTCCGGACGTATCGCGCGGGAGTGTGGAGTACAGCGCGAGCTCATCGACCTCCTAATCGACTCCGGCGCTGTTCCGGGCTCTCTCATGGCGGCTCTCGCCCACCGCGAGATCGACGCGGCCGAACGGCTCCTGGAGCGCGGCGCGGAGCTGACCTTGCTGGCCGCAGTCTGCACAGGGCGGCGGGACGACGTCGAGCGTCTCCTGCAAACGGCAGGCGACGAGGACCGGCAGCTCGCGCTGGCAGGCGCCGCCTTGTACGGCCAAGCGGAAACCCTCGCCATGTTGATCGATCACGGTGTGGACCTGAATGCCTACAGCCCTCCCGGGTTCCATCCACACGAGACCGCCCTTCACCACGCCGTGGACTCGGGCTCCCTCGACGCGGTCAAGGTGCTCGTTGAGGCCGGCGCCGAGCTTGGCACGAGAGACCGCATCCACCAGGGGACGCCGCTCGATTGGGCGGAGTATCTCCAGCGCACCGAAATCGCCGCCTATCTGGCGGAGCGGTTCCGCGGCGCCTCGAATTGATCCGCTACCCCCGCCGCAAAACCTCCTGGCATCGCCGCCGCGCCCGGTCGCGATCGGGCAGCGGAAGATCCGCAAACAGGGCCAGGGTCCGTTCCCGGCCGCTGTCCAGGGTGGCCAACGCCTCGCGGTACTGGTGCCGGGCGAGGTCTCGGTGGCCCAGCCGCAGCAGGCAGTCGGCCAGGAGCACCCTCACCTGGAAGAGCGCGGGGTCCAGATAGAGCGCGGCTCGGTAGGAGGCGGTCGCGTCGTCCGACCGGCCCGTGAGGTCGTGCAGAAAACCTTCCAGGGCATAGGCCTCGGGGTCCGAGGTGTCGGTCTCCATGAGCTGCTCGATCACGCGGGCCGCCTCGTCGATCCGGTTGTCCGCCAGATCTCTCGCCGCTCTTGAGAGCAGCTCCGTCACTCCGAAGTGCGTACTGACGGCGGGGACGGGAGGCTCTTCCCGGGCCTCTGGCGGAGGGGCGGGCCGGGGTCTGGGCGGGGGCGCGGCCGGAGGTGGAGCCGGGGGCCTGGTCCGGACCGGGACGGGCTTCGCAGGCAGGGCCGGCGCAGCCGGTGTGGGTCCGGTCCGGTGGCGGTAGCAGAAGCAGGAGCCCAGGTCCACGGCCTCCAGGTGGTCCTGGATCTGCCAGAGCGTCTCCGAGGCGCCCAGGAAGAGATAGCCGTGGGGGGCCAGGAGCTTTGATACCTGCGCGATCACCCAGCGCTGCAGCGGCCGGCGGAAGTAGATCAGGACGTTGCGGAGCAGCACCAGGTCGCAATCCGTGAACGGCAGCGCGAACGGAGTGTGGGCCAGGTTGATCTGCCGGTAGAGGATGCGCTCGCGCAGCGCCGGGTCGAGCTCGAACAGCTTTCCCCGGCGGTGGAAGTAGCGCTCCAGGAGGTGCGGCGGCACCTGGTTGACCGCGCGGTCGCCATACAGCCCCAGGCGGGCGCCGGCCAGGGCGGCTTCGTCCACATCCGTGGCCACGATCGTCCAGTCCCATCCCTGCAGGGCCGGCTCCTGGTCGAGGATCATGGCCAGCGTGGCCGGCTCCTCGCCCCGGGCGCAGGCCGCGGACCAGATGCGGAGGTGCCTGGTCTGGGAGCGGGCCTGCATCAACTTCGGCAGGACGTGCTCGCGCACGACCTCGAACTGCTGCGGCGCGCGGAAGAAGTAGGACTCCTTGATCGTCACCAGCGGGATCAGGTTCTCCCACTCGCCTTCCAGGGAGTTCGCCGACAGGGCGTGGACGTAGTCGTTCACCGATGGCATCCCGCGGGAGCGCGCCCGCCGCTGCGCCACCTCCTCCAGGAAGCTGTAACGGGCCGGGGAGATGATGTTGCCCGTGGCGTCCCGGATCAGGGAGACCAGCTTCTCCAGCGCCGGAGACGAGGGGGGCAGATCTTCGATCATGGCTCGGCGATCATGGCTCGGCGATCATGGACGGACGCAGTTGCGGCCGGCCGCCTTGGCCTCGTACAGACGGCGGTCGGCCAGGGAGACGAGGAGGTCGCTGGTCACGGACGCTCCCAACTCGTCCATGGACGCGACCCCGAAGGAGGCGGTGATCGTCACCTCGGCTTGGCCCGGGAGGCTCACCGGGAGCCCTTCGAGCCCCAGCCGCAGCCGCTCGGCCGCGGCGCGCGCCGCTTCGAGGTCCACCTGCGGCAAAACCGCCAGGAACTCCTCTCCGCCGTAGCGGCCGAGCAGGTCAGCGATCCGCAGGGAGGAGCGCAGCACCCCGGCTCCCTCGCGCAGGACCCCGTCGCCCGCCAGGTGGCCGTAGGAGTCGTTGACCTCCTTGAAGTGGTCCATGTCGCAGAGGATCACGCTCAGCGGATAGCGGTAGCGCCGCGCCCGTTCCAGCTCCTCGGTCAGCCGCTCGTAGATGGCGCGGTGGTTGAGCTGGCGGGTCAGGCCGTCGCGGTTGGACATCTCGTGCAGCCGCTCGGAGAGCCGGGCGTTGTCCAGAACCAGGGTCAGGTGCCCGGCCAGGGCGTGCACCAAGCCGCTTGCGGCCTGCCGGAAGTGCTCGCGGTCGCGGGGCACCAGCACCAGGAGCCCCTGGGCGTCGCGTACGGCGAGTTGCAGAGAGACCGCATGCTCCAGGTCGAGCGCGGGACCGTCGCGGCCATCGCCGATGGGGCCTTCCACCTGGATCTGGACCGGATGGCCCAGCGGCACGTCGAGGCTGGCCACGACGAGGTCGCGCAGAGCGTCCACGTCGCGCTGCCGGTGAGGCTCCAGGAGCAGGATCTCCACGGTCACGGCATCCGGCTCGCCGATGGCCACGGCCAGGCAGCGGGCATCGACTACCTGCCCCAGGGTTTCCAGGGAGGTGCGGCTGGCCTCGTGGAAGTCGGCGGCGGCCATGCCGCGCTCCAGGAGGGTGTTGACCAGGGTGGCCTGGAGCAGGCTCGCATCGAGCTGGCGCGCCACCCGCGCCAGGACCTCCAGGGGACCGAGGCCCCGGCCCGCCTCCTCCAGCCCGGCGGCCGCCTGAGGAGACGGCACCGTGGCTGCCGAGATCGCGGCCAGGCGCGCCACCGTGGCGACGAGCTGCTGCGGCCGGTAGTCCTTGGTCAGGTAGGCGTCGGCGCCGGTGCGCAGGCTCCAGAAGCGCGAGGCCGCCTCTCCGTGGCTGGTCAGGATCAGGACCGGGATGTGGGAGCTCAGGGGATCGGCCTTGAGCAGCCGCAGGAGCGGGAAGCCGTCCATGGTCGGCATCTCCAGGTCGGTCACCACGACCGAGGGGCGCTCGCGCAGGGCCGTGAGCGCGCCCTCGGCGCCGTCGCGGGCCTCCAGGACCTCGAAGCCGGCGCCGCGCAGGGTGCGGGCGAGGATGGCGCGGGTGATCTCGCTGTCGTCCACGACCAGGACGCGGGCTGCCCTCTCTTCAGTCCTCGCCTCCATCATCGCCTCCGTCATCTCCTTGCCCCCTTCTCCCAGACGCGGACGAGCGTCCTGGCGAGGTCTCGCGGCGGCAGGGCCACCTCGGCCGCCTTCTTCTCCAGGGCGACTCGGGGCATGCCGAAGACGATCGAGCTCGCCTCGTCTTGCGCCAGGGTGAGGCCTCCCGCCTTGCGCAGCGCCAGGAGCCCCTCGGCGCCGTCGGAGCCCATGCCGGTCATGATCACGCCCGCCACCTCGCCGGGGCAGCTCTCGGCACAGGAGAGGAACAGCTCGTCGGCCGAGGGGCGGTGGCCGCGCCGCGCCGGGGTGTGGGTGTCCAGGTGGAGCACGCCGCCGGGCTCCAGGAGCAGGTGGCTGCCGCCCGGGGCCAGCCGCACCGCGCCCGGGCGGGGGCGCTCGCCGTCCCGCGCCAGCCGCACGTCGAGGAGGAACTCCTTGTTGAGCCAGTCCGCGAAGCCCACCTCGAAGCCCGCGGCGATGTGCTGCACCACGAGGAAGCTGACCGGCGGATCGGGCGGCACGGCCTCGAGGAAATCGCGGATCGCGGCCGGGCCGCCGGTGGAGGCGCCGATTGCCACCCAGCGCAGGGCCTGGGGGAGCGCGAAGGCCGGCTCCTCGGTCCGGGGCCTTCTCGGCCGGGGCTTGGGCCGGGCATGCACCTCGGCCACGGCGCGCACGGTCTCGGGCAGGCTCTCGGCGAGCAGTTGCCAGCTCGCGGTGTCCTCGGGCTTGGGCAGGACTTCCAGCGCGCCCCGGCGGATGGCCTCGAACGCGGTCTGCATCTGGTTGCGCGTGGCCCGCGAGGAGAGGACGATGATCGGCGTGGGGCGCAGCCCCATGATCTGCTCGATGGCCTCGTAGCCGTCCAGGTTCGGCATCTGGATGTCCATGACCACTACGTGCGGCTGGACGTCCAGCACCGCCCGCACGGCCTGCTCGCCGTCCCCGGCCTCCCCCGCCACCTGGATGTCGGGCGTCTTGGCGAAGAACCGGCGCAGGACGGCGCGCACCGACGGCGAGTCGTCGACGAGCAGGACCTTGATCAAATTGATCCCGTCCCCCCTCTCCCCAGCCCTCTCCCCCGTGCCGGGGGAGAGGGAGCTCTCATCCACAGGTTTCATCTTCCGCTCAGCCGGCGCACGAGGTCGACCAGCTCGCCCGCGTCGAGGCTCTGTTTCGTGAGATAGGCGTCGGCCCCCACCTTGAGGCCGCGCAGGCGGTCGTCCGGACGGTCGCGGGTGGAGACCACGATGATCGGGAGCTGCGCGAAGTGCTCGATCCCGCGCAGGTGGGCGGTCAGCTCGAAGCCGTCCATGCCCGGCATCTCGATGTCGGTGACCACGCAGTCGAACGGCTCCTCGCCGAGCAGCGCCAGGGCCTCCTGGGCGTCGCTCGCCGCCGAGACGTGGAAGCCGGCGTCCTCCAGCAGCCGCCGCTCCATCTCGCGGGTCACCATGGAGTCATCCACGAGGAGGATTCGCACCCGCCTCAGGGCGGGGACGGCGACGGCGCGCGACGGCATGCTCCGCAGGTATTCGCGCTGGGCGAGCACCGCCGGCGACAGCACCCCCACCGGCTCGCCCGAGGCGAGGAGCGCCACCCCTTCGAGGAGGCGGTCGGTGGCGATCTTGCGCGTGATCGGCCGCACCAGGACCTCCTGCTCCCCCTCGACGTCGTCCACGGCCAGGGCGAGGGGCTGGCCCGAGGCCATGCCCTCGATCAGGAGCTGGAAATCCTCCGCGGGCTGGCCGTACAGCCGGGACAGGGGGACGAAGGGCACGAGCCGCTCCAGGCTCCCGTTGCTGCCCGGGAAGACGGCATAGGTCCGTCCATCGCGCTCGACGATGAGCTCGGGCGCCAGCCGGGTGGCGCGCCGGGCGACCGAGGAGGGGAGCGCGAGCCGGATCTGCCCCACCCGCAGCAGCATCACGGCCTCGCCGCGGCGGGCCAGTGGGACCTCCACCCGGAAGGTGGTGCCGCGGCCCGGCTCGGACTCCAGGAAGACCTCGCCGCCGACCCGGTTCACTACGTTGGCGACCACGTCCAATCCGATGCCGCGGCCCGAGATGTCGGTGATCTGCTTGCGGGTCGAGAAGCCGGGCGCGAAGAGCAGGCGCAGGGCCTCCTCCTTGCCCATGCGATGAGCGCCCGCCGCATCCACCAGCCCGATGTTCACGGCCCTCTTGATGACCGCATCGAAGTCGATGCCCCGGCCGTCGTCGGCAATGACCAGCCGGACTTTCGGACCTTCGGCGGACGCCCGGATCTGGAGGCGTCCTGCGCGGGGCTTGCCCTGCGATTCGCGGACGTCCGGCAGCTCGATGCCGTGGTCCACCGAGTTGCGAACCAGGTGGATCAGGGCTTCGTCGAGCTCGCGGGCGATGCGGCGGTCGAGGCGGGTGTCCTCCCCCTCCAGCTCCACTTCCACCTCGCGGCCGAGCGTGCGCGCCAGCTCGCGGGCATGGCGGGCCAGGGAGAGGAGTGAGCCGCGCAGGGGCTGGAGCTGCAGTCCGAGCATCTTCTCGAGCTGCTCCTCGGACGAGCGGATCAGGCGCCGCTGCCCGCCTTCGAGCTCCACCGCCACCCTGCGCAGCATGGTGGCGAGCACGGCCAGCACCTGGGTCGGCTGCGGCTCGTGGAGCCCCTCCTCCGCCAGGCGGGCGAGCTCGTAGATGCGCTCCACCACCTGCCGGCCGGCGAGGGCCATGATCCGCACCTGCGTGGCCCGCTCGGCGACCGCGTCGAGCGAGGCGGTGTCGACCCGGATGTCACCGCCAAGGCCTGGGGGCTTGGCGGTGCCGGACTGGCTGGACACCGCGGCTTTGGGCTCGGGCAGGGGCGCCGGAGCAGCCGGCGCGGGCTCCTGTTCTTCCTGCGGGGGTACGGCGTGCGCCGACGAGCCGTTGCCGCCAACCGGCAGGGTATCCGCGGCATCCGAGGAAACCGGCGGCGCCGAGGCGCGCAGGAGGACGTCCAGGAGGCCGGTGTCGCGCCCCGGCTCCTCGCCGCGGGAGACGGCCTCGACCATAGAGCTCAGCTCGTCCACGACCCGGGTCAGCAGCGGGATCAGCCCGGGCGGAGCGGCGTGGAGGACCTCCTCGGCCGCGTGGCAGAGCTCGGCCAGGGGCGCGATCTGGAGCATCCGCCCCGCCCCCTTGAGCGTGTGGAGCTCGCGCTTGACCTCGACGCTCCACTGCGAATCCCCCTCCATCTGGGGGACGCACGTGGCGAGCCGCTCGATTCGGTCGCGCGCTTCCTCCACGAAGAGTGGGACGAGGTCGGCGAACTCGGGATCCACGGTGGCCTGGCCTGTCTTTGAAAAGGGCTTAGATCTTGGTCCAGCTATCCACGTTGATGTCGAGGCCGAGGACGCCGGCGAGCTGTCCCCTCTCGTACACCGGGGCGGCGGCGGTGAAGATCGGCTTTTCCGTGAGCAGCGAGTCGAAGAGAGGCGTCAGGATGACGTGCTCCTCCTGCGTCGCGGCCTTGTACCAGGGGCGCTCGCTGAAGCCCTCGCCCGCCTTGACCGCCGGCGGGATCTCGCGGTCGCCCACGATGTGGCGGTTGACCGTCAGGGCGACCTGGCTCCCCTTGGCGTCGTAGAAGTACAGGCACTCCACGTACGGCTGGCGTTGGATCAGCTCCTGGAGCAGCCGGTCGATCGCCTCCCAGTTGCCCAGGCGGCGCTGCACCTCGCGCGCCCAGGTCTGGGCCGTGTGCTTGAGCGAGTGGGGCGAATCCAGGTGGAACGACTGGGCCAGCATCTGGATAATCAGGCCCAGGCGGTTCAGGCGGTCGGCCGTGTCCGAGAACGACTTCAGGCCGTCCGCCATACGCTGCACCACGTGGCTCACCTCCTTGAGGGTGAGCACCACCTCATCCGAAGCGGCGTTCTGCTGCTGGGTGGCGAGCGAGATCTCCCGCGCCACCCGGGCGCTGTCTCCGGACGCCTCGCGCAGGGCCTCGATGGCGTCGGCCGCGGCGCGGGCGCGCTCCAGGACGCGGCTGGCCTCCTTCGTCCCCTCTTCCGTGGCCACGATCGTGGTGCGGATCGAGCTGGCGAACTCGTCGAGCAGGTTGCGCACCGAGTCCACCGACTCCTGGGAGCGCTGGGCCAGGCGGCGGACCTCCTCCGCGACCACGGAGAAGCGGCGCCAGTGGTCGCCCGCCGCCGCCGCCTCGATGGCGGCGTTGAGCGACAGGATGTGGGTCTCCTGCGCGATCTCGGTGATCAGGTCGAGCACCCGGTAGATCTCCTTCGAGCGGGTGCCCAGGATCTCGGCGCGGCTGGCGATGCCCGCGATCCGCTTGCGCACCTCCTCGACACCTTGCACCGCGTCCTCCACCGCAATCTTGCCGGAGTTGCCGCTCTCCTCGGCCCGCTGCGCCAGCTCCGCCTGGGTGGTGGCGTTCTCCGCGATCATTGAGGCGGTGCGGGCCAGCTCCTCCATGGCGGCGGTGATCTCGACCACCGATGCCGCCTGCTCGGACGAGCCCGAGGCCAGCTCCGAGGCGATCTCGTTGACCGAGTTGGCCGCGGAGGCGATCTCGATCGAGCTGCGCTGGATCTGCTGCGCCAGCACGTCCAGAGAGCTGGCGGCGTTGCCGAAGGTGACCGCGACCTTGCCGGGCAGGAGCCGGGCCTGCTCGGCGCAGTTGACCAGGTCGCCCGCGCGCAGCCGGTCGAGCGCCTCGACCAGGGTGCTCTCCACCTCGCCCTGGCCGCGGTCGGAGCCCTCCACCCGGCTCCAGAGGTTCTGCTGTGAGCGGAAGATCACCCCGACGTAGAGCCAGAGGCAGGCGCCCGCGCAGAGGAGGAAGAGGTTGAACGGCCAATTGCTGCCACCCCCCGCCTCGGCTGCCATGAGCAGGACCAGGCCCGCCAGCGCGACGCCGCAGACGATGTAGAGGCCGATGCGGGCCTGGTTCTTCGCGTCACCGTTCGCCATCAGTACCTTCTCCTTCTGCTTCAGGTGCGAGCCACAGGAGCTGCGGCGGCCGCTTCGGGTCGACAATGACGAGCGGCTGCTCGCCGTGCACTGCCAGGCCGGCCACCCCGGCCGCGACCCCGGGCCAGAAGCGGCGCAGGGCCGCGGACGCGGGCTGCACCCGCAGGCTGTCCACCACGCAGAGGATCTCATCGGCGGACAGCGGCGCCGCTCCGATGTCGATCCCGATGTCGATCCGATACCCCACGCCTTGGCGGGTCAGCCCCGACACCACCGCGTTGTCGACTCCCCAAAGGACCCCGCCGCGGCGCAGGAGCAGGTACCCCCGATTGGCCGGAGAGCTCAACTCTCCCGCCCCAGGGCTTCCAGGTTCAGCACCCGCACCACCCGGCCGGCGATGGGCGCCTCGCCCAGCAGGAAGCCGCCGTCGCCCACCACCACCGACGAAATCGGCACGTCCGCGACCTCCAGGGCCGCGTCCGCCGTCAGGCCCATCATCTCCCGCGCCTCGGGAGGTCCGACCCAGACCACGATCGTCACCGGGTACGACGGGTTGGCCCCGGCCGCGGCGTTGACCATCCGCGCCAGGTTGAGCACCGGCAGCGGCTCGCCGCCAAACTCCGCCAGTCCCTCCAGCTCCGGGGCCGATCCCGGCAGCGGATGAACGGTCAGGGAGCGCACCACCCGGCGTACCGAGATCAGCGGCAGAGCGCAGACGTACTCCCCGGCCTGCACCAGCAGGTGGCTGCCGGTGGAGAGCCCGCCACGCTGGATATCACCCTCGGAGCCGTTGGGGCCGTTGGAGCTCATGGCCTAGATCCGGGTCCATCCGGTCACGTTGATATCCACGCCCAGGACCCCCTTGAACGAGCGGTCCCGGCCGTATACGGGCGCGGCCACGGTGAACACGTGCCCGGTGTGCTGCAGCGACTCGTAGGGCTGGGTGAGCGCGGCCCGCCGTTCCCGCGACACCGTGCGGTACCAGGGCCGCTGGGTCATGTCGATCTCCCGCGCCGAGACCAGGGAGAGGAGCTGCTGCCGGCCGGCCGTGGCGGCGCGGTTGTAGCAGAGCGCCACCAGGTAGCCGGTGGTGTCCGCGAAGTAGCCCAGCTCGATGAAGGGCGTCTGCTGCACCAGCCGGTCCAGGGTCTCCTCCAGCTCGGTCGAGGTGGTGACGCGCTCCATCTCCCGGGCCCACTCCTCCACCATGTGCTTGAGCGACCGCGGCGAATCGAGGTGGAACGACTGGGCGAGGAGCTGGATCGTGAGGCCGAGCGAGTTCAGGCGGTCGGCCGTGCCCGACAGGTTCTTGAGGCCGCCGGTCATGCGCTGCACGACCAGGCTCACCTCGCGCAGGGTCATGACCACCTCGTCGGAGGCGGCGTTCTGCTGCTGCGTGGCCATGGAGATCTGGCGTGCGACGCGCGAGGTGTCGCCCGACGCCTGGCGCAGCTCGTCGATGGCGGCGGCCGCGGTGCGCGAGCGCTCCAGCACCCGGGCGGCCTCCTTGCTCCCTTCCTCGGTGGCCACGATCGTGGCGCGAATCGAGCCCGAGAACTCGTCGAGCAGGTTGCGCACCGATCCCACCGACTCCTGGGAGCGCTGGGCGAGGTGGCGGACCTCCTCGGCGACCACGGAGAAACGCCGCCCCTCGGCGCCCGCGGCCACGGCCTCGATGGCGGCATTGAGCGACAGGATGTGGGTCTCCTGCGCGATCTCGTTGATCAGCTCCAGCACCCGGTAGATCTCCTTCGAGCGGGTGCCCAGCGTGTCGGCGCGGTTGGCGATGGCGCTGATGCGCTTCTGCACCTCCTCGACGCCGGTCACGGCCTCGAACACGGCCTCCGAGCCCGACTCGCCGCTCGCTTCGGCGCGCGAGGCCAGCTCGGCCTGGCGGGTGGCGTTCTCGGCGATCTGCGAGGCGGTGCGCGCCAGCTCCTCCATGGCCGCGGTGATCTCCACCACCGAGGCCGCCTGCTCGGACGAGCCCGAGGCGAGGTCCGAGGCTACCTGGTTGACCGCGTCGGCGGCCGAGGCCACCTCGATCGAGCTGTCCTGGATCTGCTGGGCCAGCGAGCTCAGGGCGTTGCTGGCCGACGCCGACACCCGCGCGAGCCGCGCCGGCAGCTTGGCCGTGTGCTCCGAGGCGCGCACCAGGTCGCCGGCCCCGAGCTGCTCGAACGACGCCAGCAGCTTGCCCTCGAGCTGGGTCCAGCGGTCCATGTTCTGGGGAAGCTTCCGCTCCAGGTTGCGGAAGAACGGGTAGACCCAGACGCCGTAGGCGGCGATCCCCGCTCCTCCCAGAGCAAGGAACACGAACCGCGGCCAGACCGGGCCGCCGCCGACTGCCAGGAAGAGGAAGCCGAACAACGTGAGCAGCGCGACCACGATCCAGCCCACCAGGGCGTTGTCCGTGTGGCGGTTCGCCCAGTCCGGAAGACCGGGGATGACCGGCATGACCGGGTCGGTGACCCGGCCCGTGACATCAGGCTCCACCATTCCTGTCTCTCTCCTTTCGCGGCCGGCGGGGGCTGCCGCTGCGGCTTCGGAGGCGTCGGCGCGCGACTGTCCAAGCGAGTTTTCAGAAGGATAGGGGATTCTGGCCCTCCGCCGCAAGCGGATCTGTGCCCGCCCTGAGCAGCCCGGAGCGCAAGTGACAATGTTTTGCGCACCGTGGGCTTTGACCCTGCCACAGCTTCCTATATAGTTCTCGCAGCTATTCCTAGGTGCAAAGGTTTCCGTGCCGCGGGGCGCCGCACCCCGGCTGCGAGGGAACCGCACATTCACGATCAGGAGATCTGATCAGGGGGACCGTATGTCACGGAAGTTGAAAGGCTTTGCTCTCCTCCTCGCCGCCTCCGCCCTGGCTGCGCCCACGGCCTGGGCGGGCAACGGCAACACCCTGCACGGCATCGGGGCGGTCAACAGCTCGATGGGAGGCGCCGGCGTGGCGCTGCCCAACGACGCCCTGGGTGCGCTCAACCTGAACCCGGCCCTGCTCACCCAGCTCGACGGGCACAAGATGGAGTTCAGCGCCGAGCTCGCCGACGACGACATCACCGTCTCGAGCCAGGTCGGACCGTTCTCCGGCAGCACCGAACACACCGCCGACCCGTCGCTCATTCCGGCCTTCGGCTTCACCGCCCACAAGCCGGGTGCGAAGATCGCCTTCGGCGTCGGCTTTCTCGGCCTCGCCGGCTTCGGCGCCGACTTCCCGCAGGACTCGACCAACCCGCTCTTTGCGCCGCAGCCCATCGGCTTCGGCCACGTCTTCTCCAGCTATGCCCTGATGAAGGTGCCGACCGTCGTCGCCTTCCAGGTCAACG
Source organism: Thermoanaerobaculia bacterium (assembly GCA_035556715.1). Classification (GTDB taxonomy): domain Bacteria; phylum Acidobacteriota; class Thermoanaerobaculia; order Multivoradales; family UBA5704; genus DATMER01. The sequence continues at coordinate 19,292 of DATMER010000005.1, read as the reverse complement.
ACTCCCTCTCCGTGGGCGGCGCCTTCGTGGCCGGCCGCGCCTCGCTGACCGCCCGGCCCGCCGGCTTCGCCTCTCCCGACTGCACCCCGACCGGCGTCTGCTTCGTGCCCAGCGTCGACAGCGACAGCGCCTGGGGCTTCGGCGCCCAGATCGGCGTGCTCTACAAGGTGAACCCGGCCTTCAACATCGGCCTCTCCTACCAGAGCGAGATGGAGTTCGAGGACTTCGAGTGGAACTCGGCCGTGGCCAACCCGGGCCTGCCCACCTTCGGCACCAACCGCGAGATCACGCTGCAGGTGAACAACCCGGCCAACGTGGTGATCGGGATCGGCTTCACGCCCAACGACCGGCTCAAGATCGCCCTCGACGCCAAGCAGTTGTTCTACAAGGACACCGAGGGCTTCGGCAACGTGCTGGGCTGGGACGACATCACGGCCTTCGCCCTCGGCATCCAGTTCCAGGCCACGCCCAAGCTGGCCCTGCGCGCCGGCTACAACCAGACCGAGGGCGCGATCCCGGACGAGGCCACCTTCTTCAACGTCGCCTCCCCTGCCGTCTTCGGCAAGCACGCGACGGTGGGCCTGGGCGTCGGGGTCACCGAGACCCTGACCATGAACCTGGGCTACTACCGCGCCTTCTCCGAGGAGATCTCGGGCCCCTTCATCTCGCCGGTGATCGGCCCGGTCCCGGGCACCAGCGTCACCACCGAGATGAAGCTCGACGGCATTCTCGCCACCTTCTCGTTCAGCCTTTGAGCTCGTTCAACCCTTGAGCCCGGCGCTTTTCAGCCAGGGCCTTTGTCGGGGGAGCCTCCGGGCTCCCCTTCTTTTCTTTCCCTGTCCCTCCCCGGCCTCCTTCCTGCACTGAGGATGTAACTGAAGTTTTGGTTGTCGTTGGATCTTCTTTCAAGGGAGGGCTTGACATGCACCGGATCGAGCAGACGCAGTACGGCTACAAGCTTGTCTTCGAGGGCTTCCTCCAGAAGCAGGACCTGAGCACGCTGCTGGACGACATGAAGCAGACGGTCCGCTCCCGGGGCCGCAAGTTCCCCGTGCTCCTGGACATGCGCCACTCGCGGGCCTTCCCCGCGGATGCGCAGGAGATCCTCAAAGAGGCGATCCGGTTCTTCAAGCAGGTCGGGATGGAGCGCAACGCCGTGGTCCTCAACAGCGCCATCGCCACGCTCCAGACCAAGCGCCTGCTCAAGGAGACGGGCATCGACGCCACGAGCCGCTACATCGACGCCTCCACCGAGCAGGAATGGGAGAAGGTCGCCCTCGCCTGGCTGGTGGGTGCTGTCGACCCCGATACGCACTAGGAAGTAGCAGGGTTGGAGGAGGGGGAGAGCATCCCCCGGCCCGCGCGGCGGCGGGCCGGGGGACGGGTGGGTTCTGCGAAACGATCTGAGTAGAATCAACACACCATGGAGAGCACGGGAGCCCGGGCGCGACGCTCCTGGGTGTAAGAACAGATCGTTTCCCTCCTGAGGAGGAGCCAGTCATCAGCGCTCCGCAGTCGCTTTCGCGAGGCGCCCTGCCGGAATCTCCCGTCGGCGGCAAGTATCGGCTGGAGGAACGCCTCGGCGAAGGTGCCATCGGAGCCGTCTACCGCGCGGTCCACCTCGGCCTCGAGAAATCCTTTGCGATCAAGCTCCTGAAGACGGCAGGCGCTCCGGCCCCTGCCACTCTGGCGCGCTTCCGGAAAGAGGCGGTCGCGCTCGGGCGTCTACGGCACCCCAACATCGTCGAGGTCACGGACTCGGGGATCGATGAGGTCCCCTACCTGGTGATGGAGCTTCTGGACGGAGCGCCTCTCTCGGACATCTGCCGCGAAGGCCCTCTGCCGCTCTCCCAGGCCCTGCCCCTCCTGGAGGAGATCGCCGGCGCGGTCGATGCCGCGCACAGCGCGGGAGTCCTCCATCGCGATCTCAAGCCTGGCAACATCTTCATCTGCTCATCCCAGGTCAAGGTCCTCGACTTCGGCCTCGCGGAGCTGGTCGCGGGACCGGACGAGGTTTCCGAAGGCCTGCCCGCCGGGGAAGACAATCCGCCCGGGCTCACCGCCACAGGCTCGCTCCAGGGCACGCCGTTTTACGCAGCCCCGGAGCTGATCCGCTACGGCGAGGCCAGCCGTGCATCGGACATCTACTCGTTCGGCGTGCTCGTCTACGAGATCCTCGGCGGCAAGCCACCGTTCCAGGGCACGGTGCCAGAGGTCCTGAACGGCCATCTGGATGCCGAGCCCCCTCCGCTCCCCCTGCCTCCGGAGGTCTGGAGTGTGCTCCGGGACGTCTTGCAGAAAGACCCGGCCCTCCGTCCCCGCACCGCGGGCGAGGTCGTGAGCCGGCTCCGGGAAGGAGCGGCGCAGGCCGAATGGGCACGCTGGAAGTTTACCGAGATCCCGCGCCGGGTTCGAATCGCCGCGGTTCTTGCGGCAGCCCTGGCAGCCGTGGGCCTGGTCCTCCCCTGGCCCACGGTGCCCGGGGTCGAACGCCGGATCAACGACTGGCGCGTCCGGACGTCGCCCGGGCAGATGCCCGACCCGCGAATCCTGCTGATCACCTTCGACGAAGCGAGCCTCGACAGCAGCCCGCTCTCCCTGGCGGACCGTGCGGACGAGGTCGGGCGCACCCTGTCCGCGGTGTTCGATGCCGGTGCCCGCGGTGTGGCGATCGACCTCCTGCTGCCCCAGAAGTGGAGCGCGTCGCCCGGATTCTTCGAGCTTCTCCTGGGCCACTCCCGGGATCTGACCCTCGCGGTCTTCTCCAATCAGGACGGAAGCGTCGTCGGAACGGAGTGCATCGACGGTCTTACCGCCGCGGCTCTCGGTCCGCAGCAGGCCCTCCCGATCTTCGGCTTCGTCAACCTGGACGAGGACCGGGACGGAGTCGTCCGCCGGGGCCGGCTCTGGTTCCGGGACCGAGACGGGGGCAGACAGCCGTCGTGGGCAGCGCGGGCCGCGCACGGGCTCCGCCCGAACCTCGCGTGGCAGGGTCAGACGCCCCGGAGCTTCTGGATCGATACACGGATCGATTGGCCGCGCTACTCGCGGATTTCCTGGCGGCACGTCCCTACGGCCCTCCGCCAAAGCCCCGGTATCTTCCGGGACCGGCTCGTGCTCGTTGGCGGAGAGTTTCGCGGCTCCGGGGACGACTACCACCGCGTCCCGCGCCGTTCCGGAACCGGCACGGTGGTCTCGGGGCTCACCCTCCAGGCCCTGATGGTGGACACGATCCTCTCCGGGCTGCCGATCCGAGAGCCGGGCAGATTGCCCGTCCTTGTTGCCGTCGCGCTAGGGGCGGTTCTGATCATGACCGGAGCCCTGTGCGCCCGCCGGGCCGGTCTGGTCGTGCTCTGGCTCGCTCTGGCAGCCGGTATCTACCTGGCTGTCTCGTTTCCGGTTTTCTGGTGGACCGGCCTGATGCTTCCGGCCACCGCTCCCCTGCTGCTCATCCTGCTCGGTCTCCTCGCCACGCTCGCTTTGCGCCAGTTTCTTTCCGCTCCTCCGGAGACCCCGACATCATGAGCACCCCACGCATTCTGAGTCTCGGACTTATTTTGTTCCCTTTGTGCTCCTTGCTTGAAGGAGCCGGGACAAACGAGCCAGTCGCCATCGTCTATTCGCTCACGGGCGAGGCCTCGCTCAAGGCTCCTGATCACCGGACCTTGCGCCTGTTCGACCGTTTTCCCGCGGGAACGATCGTGGAAGTGAGCCCGGACTCTCGCCTGGCGCTCGCCTTCGCGAGCGGGCTCCGTTACGAGCTCGGCGGGCGATCCCGGGTGACGATCGGTCAAAAGGATCTCGTCTCCCGCACCGGGCCGGTGCGCCCTCTCCCTCCGGCACCTCCCCTCCCCCGCCTTTCGCCGATCGCGGCGGAGGACCGTCCCGGCCAGCGCGCCGGGGCCGTGCGCATTCGCACGGAAACCATCAAAGGGCTCTATCCGGATCGCGGGGTCGCCAGCCTGGCCTCGGCAACCCGGCTGCGCTTCGATCCCGTGCCCGCAGCTCCCGGATATAGCGTTCAGGTCATCGATCGGACTGGCGAAAACCTCTTTCACATCGACACCCAGACCACCGAGGTCAGCGTACCGCCCGGCATCCTCAAACCTGGAGAGACCTACCATTGGACGGTCGAGACCCGCGACCGTCCCGGCGCGGTTGCCCGGGGAGAGGCGACCCTGGCGACCCTGGATGCCAGCCGGTCCCAAGCCCGCGAAGAGCTGCGGCGCTGGGTACAAAGCTCGCAGGCAGCGGAAGACCGTCTGCTGTTGGCGGCTGTGGACCAGGCCCTTGGCCTCGTGGAGGAATCCCGGCAAGCTGCCGAGGATGCCGGCTGCCCATTTTCCGCGCCTAGCCTCGTCGTCGAGACCGTCACTCCGGAATCCGCAGCCTTCCTCGCCGGATTGGCCCCAGGCGACCGGCTTCTTTCCTGGTGCGTGTCCTCTAATGGAGAGAGGGATTGCCTCACGCGAAAGGATCTTCGCACTCCTTTCGACTGGCTCGATCTCCAGATGGCGGAGGTCCAGCGCGGCGGGGTTGTCGTAGAGGGAACCCGCGGGGCGGAGAACCTCCGCTGGAAACTGTTGCCGACGTTCCAGGGCCTCACCGTGGCACCGCTCTTCGACGGCGTGCTTGCCCAGGCCTACCGGGCGAGTCTGGAGAAGGCTGGCGAGCCCGCGTCCGCCGCGGAAGAGCTCGAGCGAGCTGCGAAGCAGGCTGAAGAAAGCCACTGCGCCGACTCGGCGCTATGGCTCCGGGTCCGGGCTGCCCAGCTCCGTGCCAAGGCCCGGCAGTGGCCCGAGTCGGACGCGGGATATGAAGGTGCCCTGGCGCAGGCTCGGGCGCTGAGGACAGCCGGCGTGGAGGCGCATCTTCTCATGGCCTGGTCGGAGGCGCTCCTGCTGCGCAGCGACCTGCCGCGAGCCAGGCAGCTGCTCGGACGAGCCTTGTCGCTCGAAGAGAACGATCTTCCAGGAAGCCTGGGTGTGGCGACAGTGCTCCTTCGGCTCGGAAATGTGATCGAAAAACAGGACAACCTGGACGACGCCGAACGTCTGTACCGGCGGGCTCATGACCTGATTCTTCGCGCCGCACCCGGCAGCGGCGGTGACGCCGCCGCCGCGACCAACCTTGCGGTCATCCTGGGAAGGCGCGGAGATCTCGCGCAGGCTGAGCCTCATGCAGCCCACGCGCTCGCGATCCGCGAAAAGCTCACCCCCGCGAGCGATGCGATCATCCCTGCCCTCCTGAATTACGGCATTCTGGTCTACGCCCGCGGCGACTTCGCAGGCGCCGAAGCCGCCTTCCTCCGCGCCAGGCAGATCCTCGAACGAACCCAGCCCGAAGGCATCCCCTTGGCAAAAACGCTGCACAACCTCGGCGAGCTCGCCTATGAGCGCGGGGATCACGAAGCCGCGGAGGATCTCTTCCGGAGAGAGCTCGCCCTCTTCAAAAAGCTCGACCCCAGCGGCAGCCAAACGCGCGACAGCCTGGTCGGCCTCGGCGAGGTAGCACTGCAACGAGGCCGGGGGCTCGAGGCGGAGTCATTGTGGCAGGGCGCCCTGGAAATCAGCGAAAAGCTCAACCCGGCAGGGCCAAAGAGTGCCTGGTGCCTGCGCGGTCTGGCCGAGGCGCAAAGGCTCATGGGACGGAGCGCGGAAGCCGAAAGGCTCCTGCGGAAAGCCCTTGCGATCTGGCAAACGATCAATCCGGAAGCCGCTGATGCCGGCGTCATTCACTTGAGCCTCGGTCTCCTTCTTTTCGAACAGGGGAACACCGGGGAAGCCGAACCTCAAATCCGGACTGCGATCCGCATCTACGAGAAGGATCGTCGTCCGCTGCCGGAAGGCTACCAGGCCCTGGCCCGGCTGCAGGCGAAGAAAGGCCGGGCCGACGAGGCCACAGCTAACTACCTGTTGGCAGTCGAAGCCCTGGAAACCCAACGAACAAGTCTTGGAGGTGCACGGGAGTCTCAATGGCTCTACAGCTCTAGCTTGGGGGATCTCTACTTTGAAGCGGCCGAACACCAGATCTCGCTCGCCCATCCCGAGGATGCCTGGAGGCTCGTCGAGAGAGGCCGCGCCCGGGGTTTTCAGGACCTGCTGGCAAAGAGGGATCTTCGCTTCGTCGGCGAGCTTCCGGAGGAACTCTATGTCGAGCGCCGCCGGCTGATAGTCGAATATGATCGGGTGCAGGCGGCCCTCGCCGACTGGACACCTGAGCATGGCCTGGAAAAAATGGAGGAGCTCCAGGGTCGCCTGCGAGACCTGCGGCTTGAACAGGCAGAAGCCCAGGAGCGAGTCCGGCGCTCCTCGCCACGCATCCAAGCTCTGGAGAGTCCTACTCCCCTCGACTTGACCGCAGCTCGCTCGGCTCTCGATCCGGGGACCGTGCTCCTCACCTATGCCGTCGGGAAGGCGCGGAGCTTCCTCTTCATCCTCCAAGCGGAGGGAGCATCCGGCCCGGGATTTTCCTTCTACCCTCTCGCGATCGGAGAGGAGGACCTGAAGAAGGAGGTCGAAGCCTTCCGCAGCCTGCTGGGTCAGCCGGAAACCCTCCTCTCCTCGTTGGAACAGCGAGGACGGCATCTCTACGACCTCCTTGTCCACCCGGCCGATCGCGTCCTCGCCAAGGCCGACCGCTGGCTCATCTCGCCGGATGGCTCGCTGCACTCTCTTCCCTTTGCGGCGCTCGTCTTCGGTGACCGCTACTTGGCGGAATCGAAACCGATTCACATTGCGGCCTCCGCGGCGGTCTACAGGGAGATCAAGGCCACTCGATCGAAAAAGCCATCGGCAATGGCCACGGATTTGCTCGCGATCGGAGATCCACTCTACCCGAAGACAGATACCGACCCGCAAGCTCAGGCTGCCCTTCGCCGCGGCTTCAGCCTGGAACCCTTGCCAGCGACGCGCAGCGAGGTGGGGGCGATCTCCGGCTTCTATCCCAATGCACGGGTGCTGCTCGGCCGCGATGCTACCGAGGAGGCGATCAAGACCCTGGCACCGCAGGCCCGGCACCTTCACTTTGCCTGCCATGGCCTGCTCGATGAGCGATTCCCTCTCAACTCTGCGTTGGCTTTTTCGATCCCTGAACACCTTGAAGATGGCCGCGACAACGGCTTGCTTCAGGCCTGGGAAGTCCTCGAAGAGCTGCGTCTCGACGCGGATCTGGTCGCCCTCTCGGCCTGCGATTCAGGGCTCGGCAAGGAGATGGGAGGGGAGGGCCTGGTAGGCCTGGTGCGCGCCTTCCAGTTTGCCGGTGCCCGTTCCGTCCTCGCTTCCCTGTGGAGCGTCTCTGATGTCTCCACCGCGGACCTTATGAAGCGCTTCTATGGTTACCTTCAGGACGGGCGGAGCAAGGATGAGGCACTGCGCGCTGCCCAGGTCGACCTGATCCGTAGCCAGGACTTCTCCCACCCGTATTACTGGGCGGCCTTCCAGCTCACTGGCGACTGGCGATAGGGCGAGTTCCCCACTCAGGCGTTCCAAATTTGGAACCGTCCCTGCCGCGTGCCGTTTCAAAGATAGAACGTCGCAGGGCGTCCCCAAGCGTAAACGCTTAACCACCAGTCACTTGCGATTCTTTTCGGGCTTGGCTTGGCCTTTGCGCTCTCCCCGAGATGCCTACAAATAAGGAGAACACGAATGAGAAAACTCGGGCTGGTTTTGATCCTCTCGCTCCTCGCCTCCAACGCCTTCGCCGGCGATGGAACCCTCCTGCGCGCCCGCGGCAAACCAATCCCGGGGAGGTACATCGTCCAGTTCTCCCCCGGCTACGACGTGCGCGCCACGGTGACCGAGCTCGCCCTCGGCCATGCCGCGCGCATGCTCCACCGTTACGAGCATGCCCTGCGCGGCGCGGCCTTCGAGATGAACGAGCATCAGGCGAAGGCGATGGCGCGCCACCCGAAGGTGCTGCTGGTCGAGGAGGATGCGGAGATCTCGATCGGGGGGACACAGACGAACCCACCCTCTTGGGGGCTCGACCGCGTCGATCAGCGCAACCTGCCGCTCAATTCGAGCTACACCTGGGATTTCGACGGCACCGGGGTCAACGTCTACGTCATAGACACCGGTATTCGATTCACCCACACCGAATTCGGCGGCCGTGCCTTCCCTGGCGCCGACTTCATCGGCGACGGGCAGAACGGCAACGACTGCTGGGGCCACGGCACGCACGTGGCGGGCACGATCGGAGGCTCGACCTTCGGCGTGACCAGGAACGTACGCCTTTACAGCGTGCGTGTGTTCGGCTGCTCGGGCAGCAGCCCGACCTCGGTCGTCATCGCCGGCATCGACTGGGTGACGGCCAACCGCATCCTGCCGGCGGTCGCCAATGCGAGCCTGAGCGGCGGTATTTCGGTGTCGCTCGATACCGCAGTCAACAATTCGGTCAACTCCGGGGTCTTCTACGCCGTCGCGGCTGGGAACGACTTCGGCCTCGACGCTTGTCTCGTCTCACCGGCGCGGGCGGCCAACGCCTACACAGTCGCGGCTTCAACGCAGGCCGACACCCGCCCAACTTTCAGCAACATCGGCCCCTGCGTCGAGGTCTTCGCCCCCGGTGATTCGATCACCTCGGCCTGGCATCTCAGCGACACCGCGACCAACACGATCAGCGGCACTTCGATGGCCACGCCGCACGTCGCGGGCGCGGCAGCGATCCTGCTCGACGGCAACCCGAGCCTGGCACCAGCCCAGGTGGCCAGCACGCTCACCAACCGCGCCACCGTTGGCGTCCTGACCGGCATCGGTCCCGGCTCACCCAACCGCTTGCTCTATACCCGCCTGACCCCGCCGACCGCACGTTTCACCTTCACCTGCTCGCTCCTGTCGTGCTCCTTCGACGCAAGCAGCTCGACGGACGACACCGGAATCGTCTCCTACTCCTGGGACTTCGGCGATTCGACTTTCGGCTCGGGGGTGACGCCCAGCCACAACTACGCCGCGACCGGCCCCTACACTGTCACACTCACGGTAACTGACATCGACGGCCAGCAGTCGTCCACTAGCAAGAAGATTTCGGTGACGGATGAGACACCTGTGGCTGCCGAAAGCTTCTTCACCGTGCCTCCCTGCCGCATCGCCGACACTCGCACGACGACCCCGCTGACCGCCGGTGTGCAACGGCTCTTCCAGGTCACTGGCCTGTGCGGCATCCCGGCGTCGGCCAAGGCGGTATCCTTCAATGTCACGGTTGTCTCCCCCACCGGTCCGGGCCACCTCGTCTTCTTCCCCGGCAACCAGACCTCCGGCCCCTTCGCACACGCGACAATCAACTTCGATCCGGCCAATTCTCCCCGAGCCAACAACGCAACACTACGTCTGGCCACAAACTTGGCAGGCTCGGTCAATGTCCATCCCTTCGTCGCCGCCTCGCCCGGGCAGGTCCATGTGATCCTGGACGTCTACGGCTACTTAAGTGAGGATGCCCTACCGGCACCGGGAGCCCAGGGCCCGTTCGGCTTCCAGACTCTGACTCCGTGCCGGATCGCCGACACCCGGACCGGCACGCCGATCGCGGTAAACGTCTCGCGCAACTTCACAGTCCAGGGAGTGTGTGGGGTGCCGGCGGGGGCTGCGGCCACGCCGCTCAATCTCACTATCATCGGGCCCACGGCGGGCGGGCACGCCACGCACCACCAGGCGGGAGCTCTTCCCCCGGTGCCGACGATCAACTTCAACGCCGGGGTGGTGCTCACCAACGGCGCGCGGATCCGCCTGGCGTCGGCGACGCCGGACGTCGCGGTGACCTACTTATCACCGATCGGGGGGGCGTCGACGCACGCCACGCTCGACGTTTATGGGTATTTCAAGTCGGATGCTCCCCTGAAGTACCGGCCGATCACCGCCTGCCGCGCCGTGGACACCCGCTTTGCTGATCAGGGTGGGCCCACCGCGCTTGGAGCTCCAGAGACCCGCAATTTCCAGATCCGGGGCAACTGCGGCGTGCCGCTGACCGCCAAGGCGGCGGCAGTCAATATCACGACGGTCGGCGCGGCCGGAGGAGGATACCTGGTCGCCTATCCGTCGGGCAGTGCCTTGCCGTTAGCCTCGTACCTCACCTTCGATCCGGGCCAGGGCGCTCTGGGCAACGGCGGAATCGTGGCGCTCTCCACACTGCCGAAAGATCTTACCGTTACGACTGCAAACAGCACCCACGTCATCATCGATGTATTTGGGTACTTCCAGTAGCGAACCCGCCGGCGGGCCGGTCGCTCCGGCCCGCCCCACACATTTCATATACCGATGGAAGGTCGTCTTTGGTAAGCCCTAGGCTCTCCCGGCGTCCTTCACATTGCCGTCATGACGCTCGCGCTCCTGACGCTGGCGCCAGAGAGGTGCCAGGGGGTTCACAGAGGAGGAGAGGGACTGGTCGGCCTGGTACGCGCCTTCCAGTACGCCGGAGCCCGCTCGGTCCTCGCCTCCCTGTGGAGCGTCTCTGATGTCTCCACCGCGGACCTTATGAAGCGCTTCTATGGCCATCTGAGAGAAGGTCAGAGCAAGGATGAAGCACTGCGCAAGGCTCAAGCCGACATGATCCGCAGCCAGAGCTTCTCCCATCCCTATTACTGGGCCGCCTTCCAGCTTACTGGCGACTGGCGGTAAGAGCCGCTCCCTTGGCAGCGTTCCCTCGCCCTCGCTTTGCTGGACCGAGTTGACAGCGGCGGCAATGGAGACGGCGTGATTTCAGACCAAGATGGACTATGGGGTGCCCTGCTGGTCTGGGTGGACCGCAATCACAACGGCCTGTCCGAGGCAAACGAGTTGGCTTCCCTGGATTCGCACAAGGTGGTCGCAATCGATCTTGCCTTCCGCGAATCACGCCGCAAAGACCGGTACGGAAATGAGCTACGTTATCGGAGCAAAGTGCTACTGGAGGACAGACCGAATACCAATGCCGTAGACGTTTTCTTCCAACGGCTCCCATGAGCAGATGCTCTGGGTACGCGTGATACGAGCGTTCGCCGCAGGCATCTGACTTGTACGACGAACGGCCTCATGAGGAGCGACGGCTGAATTTCGGCAGGTCTGTACTCCCTCCGCTCACGGAGCAGACCTGCCCTTCCGATCACTCGGCAACGGTAGCCAACTCACCAGCGACGGTAAGTAGATCGCCACGGCCGCGGGCGTTCCACATTCGAAACCGTGCGGGACGCACGTGGTTCCAGGCATGAAACCCCGTCCGAGAGACCACAGAACATAATCTTTTATTTACAACCGTTTACGAATCTTCCTCCCACTGGTCTGTGCTCTGCACAACCCCGGGGTGAGCCGATCGCTGAAGTGTGGCTCACTCTGGAAGGAGCAGAATCGATGTGGCGACTTCGTTCAATCCGTAACTTCCCCATCCTGGGCTTGATCCTGGCGGCATGGCTGCTGGCCGCTCTCGCCGCGGAGGCGCAACAGTGCCCCACCTCCGAGAGCGCCCCGCAGGCCCTGGCGCCGGTCACCCTCTTCGGGTCCAACAACCAATACTTACGTTACAACAACCAGACCATCCCTCTGATCGGCCTCTCGTCCGAGTACCTCTGCCACGTCGCCCAGCCGGGAACGGCGTTCGGCGGCACGGTGACGCCGGACCAGGCATACTGCACCTGGGCCAACTACAAGGCGTTCATCAATCGCCTGCAGCAAAGCGGACTCAACGTGCTGCGCCTCTGGGTCGGCCTCAACCACAGCCCGGGGCGGGAGAGGGGAATCGGAGGGCCGTACCCCAACGAACAGCCATTCGTCTTCAACAGCGTTACCGGTCTGTGGGATCTCAACTCCCCTGACCCGGTCTATTGGGAGCGGCTCAAGTGCGTCATCGGTTACGCCGGCACCAAGGACGTGATCGTCGAGCTCACCCTGTTCGATCCCTGGAGCGGCAACTGGACCACCGGTCCCTGGCACAGCTCCCGGAACAGCCAGGGCATCGGCTTCTCCGCGGAACGGTTCTTCGCGCGGTTCGTCAACGATCCGACCAAGAACGACGACATGACCAACACGCCGATCCGTCAGGAGCAGCTCGACCTGGTCCAGCACGCGGTCCAGCAGCTCAACGCTTATCCGAACCTCATCTGGGAGCTCGCCAACGAGGCCGACCTGCCCTGGAGCTCGTCCGCCGCTCCGGCGGGAGCCGAAGCCGCGCGATGGATGGACCGCATCGCCCAGATCGTGCAGCAGGAGGAGGCGCTGCCCGGCCGTCTCCAGCACCTGATCGAGGTCAACTTCCACACCCAGACCGCCATCAACCAGCTTCTGGCGCCCGGCACCAATCCATCGCTGGCCGGCGCCGATGTCGTGGCGGCGCACTACGTGACGGTCGAGCCGGCCAAGGGCGACTACGGGGCCATCGAGCTCATCCGGGCGAAGCACGGCACGTCCGGCTTCACCACGCGAGCCTTCGGCTTCAACGAGACGCGCTCGACGCCCACGCCCAGCATCCCCTCCTCCGCCCGCTCGGAAGCCTGGGAGTTCGCCCTCAACGAAGGCGGGCTCTACGACAACTACAACCTGCAGTTCCGCAACGCCTCCGGCGTGGTTCACGCCGATACGAACAAAGTCTTCAACCAGCTCGGCGTGCTCAAGTCCTTCCTCCTGGGGCTCACCGGTGGGATCGGTGCCATGAGCCGGGACGCCTGCGGCGCCGGCTGCTGGCTCACCGGGCAAGGCCCCTACAAGAACCTGGAGGCCACGACCTGCACGCGGCCCGACAGCACCATCTGGCGAGGCAGCAAGTACTGGGCGGCCATGCACTCGGCCAACGCCTACGTGGCCTATTTCCATCACAGCGTCGACACGGCCTCGCCCTCGAACGCCTTCAGCCGCTACGAGCCGCCGCCCGCCGGATGCCCCGTCAGCTACCAGGAGACGGGCACCCAGTTCAAACCCGACGTCCTCGGCACCTACATCGCCGAGTGGATGAACCCGGTCAGCGGCGCGGTTCTCGCGAGCCACAACCTGGGAAGCGTCGGAGCCGGAGTCACCGTCAACGTGCCGAGCTCCCCGACCTACGTCTACGACATCGCCCTCCGCGTGCGGAAGCAGTAAGCCCCTGCCGGCGGCCGGCCTTCGTTAGGTCGGCCGCCGGTGTCCTAGCTGAAAGCGCTCTTCGCGGGAAAGATGTTTTCCCGCCTGCCGAACTCATTCCGGCCCTCGGGAAAGCGACTTTCCCGACGACCGAAGTCATTCCAGGCCTCGGGAAAGAAGCTTTCCCGGCTCCTGAAGTAATTCCGAGTCTCGGGAAAGTGGCTTTCCCGACGCCTGAGATGACGTCGAGCCTCGGGAAAGCGACCTTCCCGACGCTTGAAATGATCTCGGGGCTCGGGAAAGTGACTTTCCCGAAGCCTGAAGCGACTTCGGGTCTCGGGAAAGAGACCTTCCCGGCTCTTGAAATGATTCCTGGTCTCGGGAAAATGACTTTCCCGGCTCCTGAAATCGTTCCGGGCGTCGGGAAAGAGGCTTTCCCGACGCTTCGAGCTACCCATTGGACGTCCGGCGTCACTCGCAGCGCCAGCGATCAGCCGTCAGAGGCTCCGCCTCCCACCGAGATCCGCAGCTTCTTTTCATGTAGGCGGTGGAAAATCACCTGGGAGAGCCCCAGGCTCTCGCATGGACATGAGGAAGCGCTTCCGCAGCTACCTCCGAGAAGGGAGGGAGCAAGAACGAGGCGCAGCAGACGGCCGTTCCAAATCTGGAACCACGCTGGTCGCGCCCGGTTCCAGAGATGCACCCCACGGTCGTGCTGCGCGAACACAACCTTTGCATCTGAAACACTTACGGTTCTGGTCCGACTTGGTCCAGCCGCTGCACTCTCCGTGATCGCCCGATGCCGGAGAGCCACAGTGAAAAACACTGGAGAAAGACATCCCGACCCGCTACAGATCGAACGCTTCGTCCGCGGCGAGGCCAGTCGGGCCGAGAACAGAGTCTTGGTGCGCCACCTGCTCCACGGTTGCCCTCAATGCCAGAAGATGGCCCGCAAGAGCCTGGCTGAGGACTCGCAGGATGGCGCGGGGGGTGGTCAGCCGACTCGCCGAAACGGATGTCTAATATAGTCACTGTACAATGCAGCAACGCGGGAGCGAGTCAAGCCGTCCATAGGAGGCACTTCACTGATGACCTCCGGGTCTCTGGTCGACCAGAAGTACCGCTTGGAGGAACGCCTCGGAGAAGGTGCCGTCGGTATCGTGTACCGCGCGGTCCATGTCGGCTTAGAGAAGTCCTTCGCAATCAAGCTTCTGAAGACCGCCGGACCTCCGGCCTCCGCCACTCTCGAGCGCTTCCGCAGGGAGGCCATGGCGCTCGGACGCCTCCGGCACCCTCATATCGTCGAGGTCACCGATTTCGGGATCGACGGGTCGGACGGCTGCCGTCCCTACATCGTCACGGAGCTCCTCGAAGGGATGCCCCTCTCGGACGTCTGCCGGGATCAGGGTCCGCTGCCGCTCACGCAGGCACTTTCTCTTCTCGAACAGATCGCCTCCGCGGTTGACTCCGCGCACGTTGCTGGCGTCCTCCATCGCGATCTGAAGCCTAGCAATGTCTTTGTCTGCTCGGAGAGACCGGAATCGCCGAGTGTAAAGGTCCTCGACTTTGGCCTCGCGGAGCTGCTCGCGGGACCGGAAAAGTCCACTTCTGGCACATCACCGGGCGGGGAAGAGAGCTCGCCCGGGCTTACCACAACGGGCTCGCTGTTGGGTACTCCGCTGTATTTGGCTCCGGAGTTGGTCCGGCTTGGCCAAGCCAGCCGTTCTTCGGACATCTACTCGTTCGGCGTGCTCGCGTACGAGATCCTCGGTGGAAAGCCGCCGTTCCAAGGGACGTTGGAAGAGGTCCTTGCTAGCCATTTGGAAGCGGAGCCTCCTCCTCTCCCCCTGCCTCCCGAGGTCTGGCGTCCCCTGCGGGAAACCCTTCAAAAGGACCCGGCCCTCCGCCCCGGCACCGCGGGAGAGGTCGTCTGCCGATTTCTGGAGGGAATGCCTGAACCTTCTGCAGAGCAACAAGGAACGGGACTGACCAGGAGCCGAGTGAAAATCGCGCTGTCCACTATTCTCCCCATCGCCTTCAGCGGACTCGTGCTGGCGACCGGGATGTCTCCTCTGGCGAAAAGGGTAATGCCTGCGGAGACCCCGAGGACCGACTCGGAGGCACAAGAGCAGACTGTGGCGAACATGAGCAATATCGGCACCGCCATGTTCAGTTGGCTCACCGACCAAGTCGGAGCAGCGGCCGCGGGGCAGTCGCAGGTTCCGGAGCCCGCCACTATAGATCTTGCTGATTACCGGAAGATCTCCTATATAGATCTCGAAAAGATTCTGGTCCCCAGGTACATCAAAAAGATTCCGGAGATGGATGGATGGGGCTATTCGTACGAGTTCTGCCTCAACGCGAACTCCCTGGCCGGGGAGATCATGTTCATCCGCAGCGCGGGGCGGGATGGAGTATTCGTTGGGAGCTCCTATGTGGTCGGATACTTCGATCCCGAGAGTTTCGATGAAGATATCGTCTGGTCGGACGGTTTCTTTGTCCGGTGGCCGCAAGAGCCTCACCGACGCCCGAAATTCAGGCGCCGGCAGAAACCCGAACTCCCCTCGTACTCGCGTTGCACGGCTTGGTGCGCCGATGACAGCTCCGCCTCGGTCACGTGCTCGGGTACCTGTAGCGCGGAGGACCAGACCTGCGGCTCCTCCGGCAACTCTGGAGGCTTCGTCACCTGCAACGGCGCCACGACCTCCCACTGCAGCTACCGGTGCCCGAAGGTCCGCTGCGAGGATTACTTGCACAAGATTTGTGGCGAACCCGGATCGAGTATCGAATGCTACTGGACGAACGGGCAAATTGGTTCCTGCGATTGCATCCACAAGTGGCTCTGCGGGTACTCCTAAGTTTTTCTCCAATCTTCCGGGGCTGATCCGGCCCGGCCCCCTGTTCGGCCAAGCCAGCCGTTCTTCGGGTATCTACTCGTTCGGCGTGCTCGCATACGAGATGCGCTTCTACGGTCATCTGCGCCAGGGGAAAAGCAAGGACGAGGCGCTGCGATCGGCCCAGAAGGATCTCCTCCGCGGCAAGGCGTTCGCCCACTCCTACTACTGGGCCGCCTTCCAACTTACCGGCGACTGGCGATAGGCGTTCCGAATTCGGAACGGCCCCTCTTGAAACCGGTCCGAAGATGGAACCGAAGCGCTGGGGCGATCCCCTCAAACTATTGATTCCTTGAGACGGAGGCAGCTTCTGGCGAGTTGGAACAGCCCTTGCCCTCTGGGTCTGCTGCCAGGCGATCCAGCCGGGCCCACGATAGAAAGGATCACTGATGTTCCGCAAGCTGATTGGAGCTCTTGGATTCGCAGCCATGTTGATGGGTTCTTCGAGCCTCAGTGCTCAGGTATGGGCGACCCCCGCTTCGGCCGGGTCCATCGAGAGCGCCTCGATCGGAAACTATTACGCGTTCCAGACCTCTCTGGCTTTCCAGGCGGCGGCGACCGGCACCGTCGGAGCCATTTACAATGTGACCAGTCCCATGGACACATCCGCGAATCCAGCCTGGACGACCATGGAGTTCACGGCCAGGAACCCCGGCGGCAGCGCCGCCACCTTCGCCCAGGCCGTCCTCTACAGGGTACCGAAGAATTCCGCTTCCGGCGGCGGCTCCGTTTGCATCGTGCTCGCGCCGGCAACGGGTGCAATCTCGACCACGACCTCCTTCTTCTCCCCGTCGATGATCGACTTCAACAACTACCGCTACTACGTCCGAGTCCTGCTCTCGCGCGATTCGACCGCCTCGACGGTTGCAGCGTACGAGATCCGGATCCACTGACAAGTCTTCACCGGCGATATGAACTGCTATAATGAGCACAGAAGGAAGAGCGCGCGAACGTTGCAACGCGCCGGGTGGGAGGGAGAATTGACCTCGTCCTAAGGAGGAGCGGGTCATCAGCGCTCCGCGATCTCGATCGCCAGGCACCCCACCGACTGTCGCGGAGCGCACGCCATCCCTCTTGATCAAGACGGGACGCCTCATCGACGGGAAATACCGGCTGGTGGAGCGCCTCGGCGAAGGTGCCGTTGGAGTCGTCTACCGCGCAGTCCATGTCGGCCTGGAGAAGTCCTTTGCGATCAAGCTTCTGAAGACAGGCGGGCCTCAGTCCTCCTCCGCTCTCGAGCGTTTCCGGAGGGAGGCGGTGGCGCTCGGGCGTCTCCGGCACTCCCACATCGTCGAGGTCACCGATTGTGGAATCGACAGGGCGGAGGGCGGCCTTCCCTACATCGTCACGGAGCTCCTGGAAGGCACGCCTCTCTCGGAGGTCTGCCGAGATAAGGGTCCACTGCCGCTCACGCACGCATTTGTCCTTCTCGGACAGATTGCCGCAGCGGTTGATGCTGCGCACGAGGCTGGCGTCCTCCATCGCGATCTCAAGCCTGGCAATGTCTTTGCCTGCTCGAAAAATCCGGAATCGCCGGGCGTGAAGGTCCTCGACTTCGGCCTTGCGGAGCTGCTCGCAGGACAAGGTAAGTCCAGTTCTGGCACATTACCGGGCGGGAAAGCGAGCCCGGCTGAGCTTACCCCAACGGGCTCGCTGCTGGGTACGCCGCTCTATGCGGCCCCGGAGCTGATCCTGCATGGCGAATCCAGTCGCGCTACGGACATCTACTCGTTCGGCGTGCTCGCGTATGAGATCCTCGGTGGAAACCCGCCGTTCCGGGGGACGTTGGAAGAGGTCCTTGCTTGCCATTTGCAAGCGGACCCTCCTCCTCTCCCCCTGCCTCCCGAGCTCTGGCGTCCCCTGCGGGAGACCCTTCAAAAGGACCCGGCCCTGCGCCCCAGCACTGCCGGTGAGGTCGTCCGCCGGTTTCAGGAGGGAATGCTTGAGGCCGAACGGGCGTGCTGGGCGTCCATCGAGATCCCACGCCCTCGCCGTTCCTACTTTATTAGCGTTCGCGAGAGTGGGTCTTCTGACAACCACTTCAGGAATATTCATGTGGTACTGGCGGCCTTTGAACTGATGCACGGACAGCGCTTCGTTTATCCGCGGGAGCTCTTTGCCGAACACCGCCGGCTTGCTTCCGACTACGTTCAGGTGCGTGCACAGATCTATGCCCATTGGCTGGTTGCCGAAAATCCGGAATTGGCGGAACGCCCTGGCTGGGTACCTGAACAGGACTTGGGAATACTCCAAGGCCGCCTATGGGACCTAGAGGCGCTGATCGGAACCCTCGAAAGGCCCTTCCTTGAGCTGACGGAAACCCGCGTTGCTCTCACTCCCGGTACCGTGTTCCTCACCTATTACATTGGTGAGTCGCAGAGCTTCCTCTTCGTCATTGAAGCGGAGGGGGTCCCGGGCGTGGGACTCTTCCTCTATCCCCTATCGATCGGAAGAGAAGAGCTTAAGAGGGAGGTCGAGGCCTTCCGCAACGTGTGGCGCCGGCCGGACACTGACCTTTTGGCGTTGAAAGAGCGCGGTTGTAACCTCTATGATCTCTTGATTCGTCCAGCCGAGCCGGTGCTCGGCAAGGCTGACCGCTGGCTCATCTCGCCGGATGGACCACTGCATTCTCTCCCCTTCGCGACGCTCTTCTCCGGTACCCATTACCTTGCAGACTCCAAGCCGCTTTACATTGCGGCTTCCAAGGTCCCGCCTCGAAAGACCTGAAGAAGCGCCTCTACATCGGAAGCCCTCTTTCCCAGAGTCCTTGTCTGCCGGGGTACCCGACAGACTCTCGCCTGCGTTCCAGATTCGGAACCGTCCCCTGCCAAGCAGGTTCCATGGATGGAACCCATAAGCAGCTCTGAACTCGCACCTCCTTTCCTTTCAATTAGTTAGGGCCTTCTTCTCAATTGGTCCTGGCCCTGCACTTCTCCGAGATCATGCTGGCTGATTCGACGGCTGGCAGGAAGGAAAGGAAGGTCTAGATGTATCGACAGAAAAACACCATTCTGTTCAGCCTGAAAGCACTCATCCTCTTGACAGTAGCGGCTACTCCCCTGGCTGCCAGCCATCCGCCAACGCGGCCGGTGAGCATCGGCGTCGTTGCGAACTACGAGTTCAACCTTGCGAGAAATGCCAACCTGGGGTGGTCCCGGATGGACATCATATGGGCGGAGATTCAGCCGACGCCTGGCGCGTGGAACATCGGGCCGACGAATGATCGTGTGAATTTTGCCATTGCCAATGGCCAAGAGGTGCTGGCCATCCTCCACGTTGTCCCGGCATGGCTCACCACCAATGGCAACATCCCTCCCTACAGCACCACCGAGTGGTCGGCCTTCGTTCGGCGACTGGCGCAGGAATTCCGCGGCAGAATTGC
>DATMER010000004.1:0-10359 GCA_035556715.1 Thermoanaerobaculia bacterium | reverse complement strand
TATTGAAATAACACGGTTACCGAGAAAACAGTCCGCGGTGCCTGTGCGCTGCAGGCTTTCAAGACTCTGGCTCCCTCCGGGCTGTTTGGGCAGACCTCCTGGCTGAACAGCCCCTCTTTTTACCCCTCTCAGAAGTTGATGTACTCGAGCTCGGGCTGGAGCACCTGTCCGCGCGGGACTACCTGGCGCAGCGTGGGGCGCGTGACGCGCAGGACGGTGTAGGCGCCGAACACGGCGGCGAACATCCGCATGCGGGCGCGGAAGCCGCTGACCAAGCCGCGCTTTTTCTCCTTGACCAGGTGCTTGAGGTTGTGCAGGACGGTCGTGGTGATCCGCATCCCGAGCTCGCCGCAGGCCCAGTTGAGCCCGGTCTCGACGGCGAACCCTTCGAGGTGGCTCTCGGGCACGGCTTCGAAGATCTCCCGCCGCAGGCAGCGGATGCCGGAGAGCAGCGGTCCGTGACGGCGCTGGTATTCGTTGAGGGCAGGCCCCCGGTCGCGCACGCCGACGTTCATGTCCGAGCGCCCGGAGAGCACCGGCTCGATGAGCTGCGTGAGCTGCTCCGCGGTCAGGTTCAGGATATCGCCGTCCACGAAGGTCAGGATCGCGGCGTCGGTGTGGGCGACGCCCACGGCCATGGCCATGCCCTTGCCCTGGTTCCGGCGCAGGTGGATGGTGCGGAGCCCGTGCGAGCGGGCGATCTCGACGGTCTCGTCGGTCGAGCCGTCCGAGACCACCAGCACCTCCTGGATGAGGGGGGTGGCCTGAAGGACTTTCAGGACTTCGGCAAGGGTCTCGGCCTCGTTGTAGGCGGGCACGATCGCGGCGATCTTGGTTGCCTCCACTTCCACTCCTCCCTCAGCGATTTGAGCGAAACGACCGTCTCAGCTCCAGGCCGGGGGCGGCGGGCTGACCGCCGCTCCGTCGAGGAGGGTGCCTTGCGCGACCACGCGGGCGTCTCCGCCCAAAAGCCAGGCCCGGCCGGCAATACTTACTTCCAGCTCGAAGCCGCCCTGCACGGATACGCGCAGGGGCAGCGCCGCCCTGCCGATGTGCAGACCGACCGCCGCTCCGGCCAGGATGCCGCTCCCGCAGGAGAGCGTCTCGGCCTCGACCCCGCGCTCGAAGGTCCGGATCTCCATCCTGTGCCCGTCGGGGTAGCGCACGAAGTTGACGTTGGCTCCCTCCGGAAAAAGGGGATGGTGCCGGATCTGCCTTCCCAGGGAGTCGACCGGGGCCCGGTCCAGGCTCTCCGGCCAGGGGAGGACGAAATGAGGCACTCCAACCCGCACGCCGTATCCTGCACATCGGATGCCGTCCACGTCCAGGACGAGCTCCCGGGGCGTTTCCGGGGCCGCCAGCTCCAGCGTGACCCGCGTGCCGTCCCCGCACCGGGCCGCGACCGTCCCGGCGCCGGTACGGATGACCACAGCCTCTTCTGCCCACCCCAGGTGGAAGGCGAGCTGGGCGGCGCAACGGGTGCCGTTCAGGCAGAGGTCGGCGGGATAGCCGTCCGCGTTGAAGTAGTCCATGACCACCCCATCCGGGGAGCGGCGCAGGACGAAGAGGCCGTCCGCCCCGAGAGAGACGCCGCGCCGGCACCAGGCGCGAATCGCCTCGGGGTCGGGCTCGGCCTCCTCGACCAGCGCGAGGAAGTCGTTGCCGCTGCCCGAGACCTTGAAGAACGAGGTCATTATGGCGAGGAAGTCGGGACGGAGGCGCGCACCTCGGCGCCGGGGCCGCTCTCGTTGCCGAGCTGGTCCACCGCGGTGACCCGGTAGCTGTAGGTCTGGCCGGGAGCAACGCCGGGGTCCACGAGCTCGGTCTCCTGCAGCGGCTGCGGAGTGATGCGCTCGAAATCCCCTTCGGCGCCGCGGCGGTAGACGTAGTAGCCGGCCAGGTCCTCCGCCTCGGTGGCGCGCCAGACGAGCCGCACCCGGCCGCCCTCCGCGAGAGCCACCAGCTCGAGAGGCGGCGGCGGCGGGAAGCGGTCCTGGTAGCGGACCTCCTGCTCCGAAGCGACCGTGCTCTCCACGAGCGGGTCCAGGCCCATCACGGCGGTGACGCCGTAGATGTAGCTCTGGCCCATGCGCGCGGTGTTGTCCAGCCAGCTCCGCTCCTGCGGGCCGGCGGAATGGATCGGCTGCCCAAGCGAGCGCTCGTCGGCGCCGCGGCGGTAGACGTTGTAGTTGGCGGCCCCCTCGGTGCCCGACCACTCGACGAGCACGCCATCCGGCCGGGCGGTCACCGACAGCCGCTCGGGCGCGGCCGGCGGAATCCCCGGAACGATGGCGACCTGGTTCGAGAATTCGGAGCGGTCACCCGTGGGGCCGGTGGTGCGCACCGCATAGAAGCGGGCTTCGGGAGTGGCCGGTGCCGGCTCCGGCAGTGGGAGCGGAATGAGGATCCGGTTGCCGAAGGTGGCCGGCCCCACGTCCTGCTGAGCGAGCGTGAGCTTCTGGGTCGCGGCCGCCTGGAAGACCCGCGGGTCGATCGGCGCGGGCTTGCCCTCCTTGGGGGCGGGCTGGACGGCCTCCCAGACCTCGACCGAGGTGATCCCGCCGAGGGCCATGCCGGCCGGCGTGGTCTGGGGAAAGGTGAAGTCCAGGAGCAGGCGGTTGCCCTGCTGGCGGATCTTGAGGTCCGACGTCGCGGCCGGCACGGAGCGCAGCGGCGGCGAGGGATCCCCCTGGTTGCCGCAGCCGGTGGCAACCAGGAGGAAGAGGCAGACGACACCAAGGGGGATGCGCCTGCCGGATCTATAGGACATAGCGTGAGAGGTCCTGGTTCTGAACGATTTCGGAAAGGACGCGGCGGACGTACTCGCCGTCCACCTTGACCGAGACCCCGGCCATGTCCGGCGCGTCGTAGGAGACCTCGTCGAGCAGCCGCTCCATGAGGGTGGAAAGCCGGCGGGCGCCGATGTTCTCGGTGGCCGCGTTGACCTCCACCGCCAGGCGCGCGATCTCGGCGACGGCGTCGGTCGTGAACTCCAGCGTGACCCCCTCGGTGGACAGCAGGGCCGAGTACTGCTTGGTCAACGCGGTTTCGGGCTCGGTCAGGATGCGCACGAAGTCCTGCTCGGTCAGCGAGTCGAGCTCGACCCGGATGGGGAAGCGCCCCTGCAGCTCCGGGATCAGGTCCGACGGCTTGCTGACGTGGAACGCGCCGGCCGCCACGAACAGGATGTGGTCGGTCTTGACCATCCCGTACTTGGTCGACACGTTGGTGCCTTCGACGATGGGCAGCAGGTCGCGTTGCACGCCCTCGCGGGAGATGTCGGGACCGCGGCCGCCTTCGCGGCCGGCGATCTTGTCGATCTCGTCGAGGAAGATCATGCCCCCCTGCTCGACCCGCTCGCGCGCCTCGCGGGCGACCTGGGCGCGGTCGATCAGCTTCTCGGCCTCCTGCTGCATCAGGATCTCGCGGGCCTCGGCGACGGTGACCTGCTGCTTCTTCTTGCGCCCGAAGAGACCGGGGAGCATGTCCTTGATGTTGAGGCCGACCTCCTCGACCCCCTGGGGCGTGAACATCTCCAGGCTGGGATAGGACGACTCGTCCACCTCGATCTCGACGCGGCGGTGGTCGAGGGAGCCCGCGCGCAGCTTGTCGCGGAACTTCTCGCGGGTGGCGGCGAGGTCGTCCTCCTCGTCCTCATGCTCCTGGTTGCGGAGGTAGCTGCTGACCGGCCGCGGCGGCACGAGGAGCTGCAGCAGGCGGTCCTCGGCGCGCATGGCCGCGGCCTCGCGCACGGACTCGCGCTTCTCCTCCTTGACCATGGTGACCGCGATCTCCACGAGGTCCCGCACCATGGACTCGACGTCGCGGCCCACGTAGCCCACCTCGGTGAACTTGCTCGCCTCGACCTTCAGGAAGGGGGCTTTCGCCAGGCGCGCCAGGCGGCGGGCGATCTCGGTCTTGCCGACGCCGGTGGAGCCGATCATCAGGATGTTCTTGGGGGCGATGTCCTCGGCCAGCTCGGCCGGGAGCTGCTGGCGGCGCCAGCGGTTGCGCAGCGCGATCGCCACCGCCCGCTTGGCCTGCTTCTGGCCCACCACGTACTTGTCGAGCTCCGAGACGATCTGCCTCGGCGTCATGTTCTCGAGGACGACCCCCGTCGGAGCCTCGCTGGTTTGGGTGGTCATCGACTCAGAGTTCCTCTATGGTCAGTCGGTCGTTCGTGAAGATGCAGATCTCGGCGGCGATCTTCATGGCCTCGCGCACGATGTCCTGCGCCGGGAGGGAGGTGTGCCGCATCAGGGCGCGGGCGGCGGACAGGGCGAAATTGGAGCCGGAGCCGATGGACAGGATGCCGTCCTCCTCGTCCGGCTGGATCAGCTCGCCCACCCCGGAGACGAGGAAGCTCTTCTCCTGGTCGGCCACGATGATCATAGCCTGGAGCTGCCGCAGGGTGCGCTCGGTGCGCCAGTCCTTGGCCAGCTCGACCACCGCCCTTTCCACGTTGCCGCCGAACTCTTCGAGCTTCGCTTCCAGGCGGGTGAACAGGGCCAGGGCGTCGGCGCCGCCGCCGGCGAAGCCGACCAGCACCTTGCCCTTGCCCGCCCGCCTCACCTTGCGCGCGCCGCTCTTCATCACCGTGCTCTGGCCCATGGTCACCTGGCCGTCGCTGGCCATGCAGACCTTGCCGTCGCGTTTTACGAGTAGGACCGTTGTCGAATTGAAAATCGGCTTCATGGGTCGGGCATTCTATAGCAACGCAGTCTTCAGGGCTTGCAATAGCCCCTCGGGGTCGTCCGGGGTCACGACCAGGTGGTTCTCTCCGAGGTCTACGAGTACGGCGTGGGCGAAGTTGCTGGCGTAGAGGTCGAGCTCCCCGAGCAACTGGGAGTCGAAGCCGCCGGTCCCGGCCGTGACGCCGCCGGTCGTGGCGAGCCGCTCCAGGTGCTCGATCTCTCCGGGAGTCAGCCGGCGGGCCTCGGCCCCCGCAATGGGGAAGCGCTCCCGCCTTCTCCGCATCTGGATCGTCAGGTGTCTTCCCCCGTCGGCGATATCGAGCCACAGGATGTCGAGGTCGCCGCTCATCCGCCAGGCGGTCCAGGGCACGGCCGCGACCAGCAGGGCGAACACAGCGGGCCAGCGTTGGCCGCTGATCCAGGTGGCCACGGCCACGACGATCATCAGCAGGGTCAGCCCCACCAGTAGACGCCGCAGCCGGAGCCGACCGCGGAGGACCGCGCCTCCGGGGGAGCAGGGGAAGCGCCGGCCGCTCATTCCGCTGCGGAGCTCTTGCGGGCTCGCGGATGGGCCTCGCGGTAGACCAATAGGAGCCGCTCGACCTCCAGATGGGTGTACTTCTGGGTGGTCGACAGCGAGCTGTGGCCGAGCAGCTCCTGGATGGTGCGCAGGTCGGCGCCGTTCTCCAAAAGGTGGGTGGCGAACGTGTGGCGCATCGTGTGGGGATGGACCCCCTTCGCGACCGCCGCGCTCTCCACCCACCGGTCCAGGATGTTCCTCACGGAGCGATCCGTGAGCCGGCCGCCGTAGCGGTTGAGGAAGACCGGGTCCTCGTCATCCAGGACCCCGGCCTGGGCGCGGATCCCCTCCCAGACCTCCAGCCAGTGGCGAAGGGCCTCGCCGGCCGGTCGGCCGAAGGGGACCATGCGCTCCTTGCGCCCCTTGCCCATGACCCGCAGCACCCGGGCGGAGAGGTCGATGTCCCGCCAGTCGAGGCCGACCAGCTCGCTGACCCGCAGGCCCGCGGCATAGAGCAGCTCCAGGATCGCCTGGTCCCTCCTGCCGAGCGGCTTATCCCCACGCTTGTCCCGGTCAACCGAAGGCGCTTCCAGGAGGTTCTCGACCTCGCCCGGCCGCAGGTGGCGAGGCAGGGTCTTCGGCACCTTCGGGGTCTTCACCCCCTGCGCCGGGTTGGCCGCTAGGCTCCCCTCGCGGCAGGCGAAGCGGAACAGGCTCCGGACTGCGGCGAGAGCCCGCCCCTGGCTGCTCTTGGCCAGCCCCTCCCGGGTCATGGAGGCGAGGAAGGAGCGCACAGCCAGGGCGTCGACATCCTTGGGCCGCACCGTCTCGGGATCGACGCCGAGGAAGTCCCGGGACAGGAAGAGGTGGAAGCGGAGGAGGTCCCGCTCGTAGGCTCGCAGGGTCTCCGGCGAGACGTTGCGCTCTCCTTCGAGGTGCTCCAGGTAGCGGTGGATGAGGGCCCTCACACTGCCACCCCTTCCGCCACCCCGATCCGATTCCGCTCCGCCCACCGCCCCAGCTCCGCCGCGGCCCTCTCCACCATGGCGCTGCGCCGGTCGCCCTTGCGCACCTTGCCTTCCAGCTCGGTGAAGAGGCCGTAGTTGATGTTCGCCGGCTGGAAGTGCTTCGGGTCCGACTCGGTGAGGTGCCGGAGGAGCGCCCCGAGGGCCGTGGTGGGGGGGAAGGGCTCGGGCGTCCGCCCCTGTCTTTCAAGAGAGAGATAGAGACCGATGGACAGGCCGGTCGCCGCCGATTCGAGGTAGCCCTCGACGCCCGTGATCTGCCCGGCGAGGCGCACCCGCGGCTCGGCTTTCACCCGGTACAGCTTGTCGAGATGGATCGGGGCGTTGATGAATGTGTTGCGGTGGATCTGGCCGAAGCGCACGAAGTTGGCGCTCTCCAGCCCCGGGATCATCCGCAGGACCCGCTGCTGCTCTCCCCATTTCATCCGCGACTGGAAGCCGACCAGGTTGAAGTGGCTCTTGGCGAGGTTCTCCTGCCGGAGCTGGACGACCGCCCATGGCCGCCGGCCGTCCGGTGCCGTCAGCCCCACCGGCTTCATGGGACCGTAGCGGAGGGTGTCGACCCCCCGGCGGGCCAGCTCCTCGATCGGCAGGCACCCCTCGAAGAATACCGCCTTCTCGAACTCGTGCGGCGCCACCACCTCGGCCTCGGAGACCGCTTGGTGAAAGGCCCGGTACTGCTCCCGGTCGAGCGAAGCGTTCAGATAGTCGTCCCCGTCCCCCTTGCCGTAGCGCGACTGCCAGAACAGCTCGGAGAGGTCCAGGCTGTCAGCCTCCACGATCGGGGCGATGGCGTCGTAGAAGTAGAGGTAGTCGCTCCCGAGGAGGCTCTGGAGGACCCCGGACATGGCCTCGGACGTCAAGGGACCTGTGGCCAGGACGACATCCCCTTCTGGTATGGCCGTGACCTCCTCGCGCCGCAGCTCGATCCTGGGGTGGGAGGCGATGGCGGCCGTGACCCGTTCCGCGAACCGGTCGCGGTCCACGGCCAGGGCGCTCCCGGCGGGGACCGCCGCGGCCCGGGCCGAGCCGATGACCAGCGATCCGAACGCCTCCATCTCCCGCTTGAGCAGCCCCGCGGCGTGGAGCGGATCGTCGCTGCGCAGCGAGTTGCTGCACACCAGCTCGGCGAGATCGCCCGTCTTGTGCGCCGGAGTGGGCCGCACCGGCCGCATCTCGTGGAGGACGACCGGGACGCCGCGCTCCGCGAGCTGCCAGGCGCACTCCGTCCCCGCAAGGCCGCCTCCGACGATGTGGACCGCTCCCTTCATGGCTGTGGATTGTACCCGCCGAAGCGCTAGACTAGAGCTTCAAGAAACCCAGGAGGGCTCGAGGAGGAGATCCGTCATGAGCCGTTGCCGCCCCGAGTCGCATGGTTTCCTGCTGTTCCTGTCGTTCTGTCTGGTTGGGATCGTCTTCCTCGCCGGCCCGGCCGGGGCCATGCCCCCGGTGGAGCTGCACGACGACCATGGGGAAGGGACGGCGCCCCCCACGGGAGCGCCGCCCGGAGCCCAGGCCGCCACGTCGTGCGTCAACGGCTTCGCGGGCGCCTACCCCTGCAAGAACGTCGACCTGTTGAGCTTCCTCCCCCTGGACCAGATGGGGGCCGCGAACGAGCGGGGCAGCGACATCTGGGGGTGGACCGACCCGCAGAGCGGCCGGGAGTACGCCCTCATGGTGGTGTCCGACGGCGCCTCCTTCGTGGACGTCTCCGACCCGACCCAGCCGCGCTGGCTCGGCTTCCTCCCCACCCGGACCACCGCCTCGAGCAACCGCGACGTCCGCGTCTACCGCGACCATGCCTACATCGCGGCCGACTCGGTGGGCGCCCACGGGATGCAGGTCTTCGACCTCAAGCGCCTGCGCAACGTCAGCTCGCCCCAGACCTTCACCGCGGACCACGTCTACACCGAGGTGCAGACGGTCCACAACATCGACATCAACGTAGATACCGGCTTCGCCTACCTGGTGGGCTCGAACACCTGCAGCGGCGGCCTCCACATGGTGGACCTCCGCGATCCGCTCCGCCCCCGGTTCGCGGGCTGCTACTCCCGGGCCGGCAACGGAGCGGTTGCCTACATCCACGACGTGCAGTGCGTGGTCTACCGCGGCATCGACCAGCGCTTCGCCGGCCGCGAGCTCTGCTTCGCCAGCAATGTCAACGCGTTGACCATCCTCGACGTCACGGACAAGAGCGCGGTGCGCGAGATCGCGCGGAAGCCGTATCAGGGCAACTCCTACTGCCACCAGGGATGGCTCACCGAGGACCACAGCTACTTCCTGATGGATGACGAGGGGGACGAGCGGAGCGGCGGCCACAACACCCGCACCTACCTCTGGGACGTGCGCGACCTGACCGATCCCAGGAACTTCGCCAACCACGACCATGCGACCGCGGCCATCGACCACGACCAGTACGTCCACCAGGGCCACGTCTACCAGGGGAACTACCGCGCCGGACTGCGCATCCTGAGCGTCGCCAACGTCGCGCAGGGGACCCTGGAGGAGGTCGGCTACTTCGACGTCGTGCCCGCGGACGACGCTCCCGCCTTCAGCGGCGCGTGGGGGGCCTACCCCTTCTTTCGGAGCGGGATCATCCTGGTGCCGGGCATGGAGCAGGGGCTTTACGTGCTGCGGCGGAGCGATCTGGCCCAGCCGACCGGACCGTGCAAGGCCGGGACGCAGACCCTCTGCCTGGCGGGCAAGCGCTTCAAGGTCGAGGTGGACTGGAGCAACCAGTTCGACGGCTCCTCCGGCAAGGGCCGGGCAATCAAGGGGACCGGCGACACGGCCGGCTTCTTCTCCTTCGGCGACCTGTCCAACCTGGAGCTGATGGTGAAGATCCTGGACGACGGGAGTCACTACCAGCTCTACTACGGCCAGCTCACGAACCTGGGCTTCTCGATCCGGGTGACCGACACGGAGACCGGGCGGGTGACCTCCCATGGCAACGGTCCGAACAACTGCGGCGGCATCGCCGAGATCGGAGCGTCGGACGGCCATGGCCACGATCAGGCTCGGGCCTGGCTTGGGGCGGACCCGACCCGGATCACGAGACCGGGAGCAGGGATCTCCGAGCGGGCCTCCCTGGTGCCGATCTTCGAGGCGGCCAGGGCGAAAGGGGCCTGCGCGAAGGGTACGGACGGTCTCTGCCTGCTGAGCAACCGCTTCAAGGCGCGGGTGACCTGGCGCAACCAGTTCAACGGCGCTGCGGGTTCGGGCAAGCCCAAGCCCCTCTCCGGAGTGACCGGAAGCTTCGCCTTCACCGACCTGTCCAACGTCGAGCTGCTGGTCAAGGTGCTGGACGCGGGAGGCGGCCGCATCCTGGTGCTCTGGGGCGCGATGAGCAACCTGGAGTATAACCTGGAGGTGACCGACACGAAGACCGGGGAGGTCAAGACGTACAAGAACCCGGCGGGGACGTACTGCGGGGGACTGGACGAGTTCTGAGGCTACTCGGTCCTGGCAGTCCTTGATCTGAAGAGGAGCCTGGCGATCCCGATCAAGGCCAGGCCTCCGATCAGGATGGGAAGAGAGAGGAACTGAACGGCGATCAGCACGACCGCGCCGATCGCCGTTTCCGCGAAGTACTGTTCTTTGCGATCGTTGGTTGGCATGGCCTCATTCTACTCCTGCCGCCCTGTACCTAATACCTTGTCAAACTCTGATCGACGGCAGCCTTTCCTGTAGGGGAGGGGGCAAGCCCATAGGCGCTAACTTAGTAACAGCCACTGCGGGGCTACAGTCTTTCCCTGGGAGCGCCGGCATCCTGCCGGCATCTTTCCCTTCCAAAGGGTAGGGCCCGCAGGATGCCGGCACTCGGGATGTTCTACCCCTGGACGGAATACCTCGTACCCGCTGCTCATGACGCGCCCGCCCCCTGGACGGCCCGCCCCCGGCGCGGATGGCCCGGCCCCAGCTCGTACGACGCGCAACCGCCGCGGCTGACCTGTCCACAATGGGTACGGCCTCCTACCCGGCGCGCACGGCCCGCACGCCGCGGGGACGCCTCGTCCCCGACGCGTAGGGCTTCGTACCCGAAGCTCAGGACTTGCCCGCGCAGGTTGTGCCTCGTACGCGCAGAGTAGGGCTTGCTACCTTGCGCGTACGCCTCGCCCCC
>DATMER010000003.1:0-170103 GCA_035556715.1 Thermoanaerobaculia bacterium | reverse complement strand
AGCGGGGCGACCATGCTGCTGAACCAGATCGACAAGACCGATCCCGACTCCGCGATCCTGGAGGCGCAGGACGTCCAGCCGCTCGTCGACCTCAACGGCAACTGGGTCCACTACGGCATCCAGATGAACCAGACCGCCTACAACTACCTCGTCAACTGCAGTCTCTGGCAGGCGGCCTGCTACAACACCGCGGGCGCGAACATCGCGTTCCCATGGACCGCGACGAACCCCCAGGGCAACTCGGTCGTCATCAAGACGGCCTGGAAGGTGCTGGCCGGCAGCGACAATCCCGCCAACTTCATCACCGCCAAGGCGGCGGTGTCGCCGACGGGTCCTACCAACCCCAACTGCAGCACCGTGACCGTCGGCCTGGTCGGGATGCACATCGCCCAGAGGACCCCCACGCAGGCGGAGTGGATCTGGACGACCTTCGAGCACGTGAACAACGATCCGCCGTGCAGCAGCCTGACCACGCCGCCGCCGCTGGGCGGGAGCTGGTCGTTCTACAAGACGAATTGCAGCGGCAGCAACTGCACCCTCAACACCTACTTCAACCCGTGCTCCGGCAACACGACGCTCTGCCCGGGCACGTCGGGCGCCAACCAGTTCTGCGCGGCCTGCACCCAGCCGGGAATCCCGACCCAGGTCTGCGCGGTCAACCCGACGGGCGCCGACACGTCCGGCAACATCGAGGCTCTCAACACCAGCGTCCAGGGCCTCGCCCCCGGGAATTCCCTGATGAAGAACTACAAGCTGGTGGGCACGGAGTGGACCGCCGATGGCACCCCGACCGGCACGATCTCGGGCTCGACCCTGCTCGCCAACAGCGTGGCGGAGACCTACGTGCAGACCACCGACAGCTGCTTCTCCTGCCACAGGTCGACCTTCAAGCCGTATCCCCCCGCCAGCGCGACCTCGACCTCCTCGGCCGATTTCAGCCATCTCTTCGACGCCCTCGATCCGTCGACCATGAGCTCCTGCAACCCGATCACGCCTCCCTCGGGCTATGCCTGTCCGAGTGTGACGGGGACGGCCTCGACCAACAAGCATCTGCTGAAGATTCCGCAGCAGGCGCCCGGCAAGAAGAAGTGAGGTCAGGGATTCCCTTCCCGCAGGCCCCCGGCCGGGTCCTTCCGGGCCTGGCAGAGGGCCTGCGGGATGACGACGATGTCTCCGGAGGGCTCGGACCAGCCATGAAGCTCGATGATGCCGCGGAAGTAGCGCTTGTCCTCGTTGAGACCGGCACCGTCCCAGGTCGGCGTGGCGTGCTCCCGCCGCAGGCAGCAGAGGGGAGTGGCGAAGCAGAGGTTCTCCCGGCCGCGCGGCGAGAGCATGGCGCAACGCGCCATCTTCGCCCGCGGGTGGTCGCGGAACGCCGCGGCGTACGCCTCCAGGTACCCGGGCAGCATCTCGTCGTCGTCGTCGAAGAAGCAGACCAGGTCGCCGGTGGCGTAGCGCAGGCCCATGTTGCGGGCATGGCTGGCGCTGGCCTTCTCGGCGTGCACCTGGACCCGGATGCGCGGGTCGTCGAATCGGTAGCCCCCGTCGCCGGCGTTGTCGATCACGATCAGCTCCCAGCGGCGGTAGAGCTGGGACTGGATGGTCGCCACCGCGCGGGGCAGGGTGTGCGGGCGGCGGTAGGTCGCCATCACGATGCTGATCAGGAACGGCTCGTCCGGGTGAAAAGCAGCAACTCCCTTATACGGCAGGGGGGCATGAGGTCCGGCGCCCCCTGCCTCTTTTTTCATACTCTCCCCGCGCGCAGGCCCCCGACCGGGTCGCCATGGGACGCGCAGAGCACCTTGGAAATCATCACGACCTCTCCCCGCTCCTCCGTCCAGCCGTTTGTCCGGGCTATCCCCTGAAAATAGCGCTGGTCCTCGCAGACGGCGAGGCCGTCCCAGGTGGGAGTCGCGAACTCCCGCCGCAGGCAGCACTCGGGCGTCGCGTGGCTGAAGTTCGGCTTGCCGCTCCTCATCAGCATGCCGCAGCGCACCATGCAGACGGCGGGATGGGCCCGGAACGCCGAGGCGAGCTCGGCCAGGTAGTCGGGGTACATGTCGTCGTCATCGTCGAAGAAGCAGACCAGGTCGCCGGAGGCGTAGAGCAGGCCCATGTTGCGGGCATGGCTGGCGCTGGTCTTCTCGGAGTGGACGAGGACCCGGATTCGCGGGTCCTCGAAGCCATAGCCTCCGTCGCCGGCGTTGTCCACCACGATCAGCTCCCACTCGCGGTAGGTCTGGGCGCGGATGCTGGCGATGGTGCGGTGGATCGTATGGGGCCGGCGGTAGGTCGGCATGACGATGCTGAACTTGAACGGTTCCGGGCTCATGCTCATCGCGACTCCTTGCGGCTCTCCGCGAGGGTGGCCTCGTAGATCTCCAGCAGGCGGGCGCCCACCGCTTCGGCTCCGAACCTCCCGGCGACCCCCCGGGCGATCTCCCCGGGACGGAAGCCGTCCAGGCTCGACAGCATCCGATCGAGGCCGTCCGCCAGGGCGGCAGGGTCCCGCGGCGGCACGATCATCCCGGCCTCGGGCGTGACCAGCTCCTCGGGACCTCCGCAGGCGGTCGCCAGTACCGGGACGCCGCAGGCCATGGCTTCGACCGTGGCCACGGAGAAGGTCTCGAGGTGGCTCGGCAGGATGAAGAGGTCCGCCTCCCGCAGCCGCGCCGCCACCTCCGGCCGGCTCAGCTCTCCATGAAAGAGGATATGACGATCCAGCCCGAGCCGGGACGCCAGGCCCCGGTACTCCTCGCCGCGCTCCCCTCCACCGATCAGGTCGCAGCGCCAGTCCCGGCGCCGGATGGCCAGGAGCCGCAGCGCTTCCAGGAGGTCGGGGATTCCCTTGACCGGGGTCATGCGGGTGACGGCGATGAGTCTCCGGATCTCACCCGGGTAGCGGGCCGTCGGCGTAAAGTGCTCGAGGTCCACGACGTTGGGGACGACCTCGTACCTTCCCTCCAGGCCGCTGGACTCCAGGGCCGACTGGAGCATCCGGCTCACCGGCATCACCCGGCCGGCGTTGCGGAAGGCGAGCCGCTCCAGTTGGGTAAGAGGGCGGGCAAGGGTGGAGTGCTCGGTGAGCACGTACGGCACCCCGAGCCTCCGGGCGATCAGCAACGCAGTTGCCGCGGCGTCGTAGAAGTGGCCGTGCACGAGGTCGGGCCGGAACGGCAGCTCCCGCAGGCCGCGCAGGGCGCTCGGAAATGGCCGGCGGCGGAAGCGGACGCGGACGACCTCGTCCTCCTTCTCGATTTGCCAGAGGCCGGGGAGGGGATCGCGGGTCTTCTGGGTGTGGAGGACTGCCACGTCGGCGAAGCGGGCCGCGGCGCGGAAGTGGTCGCGGGTGAAGGGGGCGACGACCGGGGCCTCCCGGGTGGGGTAGGAGCGGGTGAGGAAGAGGACCTTTATGCCTCGACCTCTGTGGCCGCGGCAAGCAAAGCTTCCCGCGACCGTGCCGCGGCGTCTCTCAGCTCTTCCGAGCGCACCGGGTCGTTCCCGGACAGCCGGAAGGCCTCGACCTCCTGGCGCAGCCACTGGTCCGCGTGCCGGTAGTAGGACCGGGAGTGCCGGCCGCGGATGGCGTGGTCGCGGTCGCTCCCCTCGGACCAGGGGCGCGGCGACACCACCCGGCCCGCGACCTCCTGGTAATAGGCCGTGTTCTTGATCGGGTAGGCCACGGTGGTGAGGAAGATCTCGGGATCGCTCTTCTTGACGTGGTCGATCGTGGCCTCGATGTCCTCGACCGTCTCCCCCTCGTAGCCCCACATGAGGAACATCCCCACCTCGATTCCGTGACGGTGGGCGGCCTGGCAGGCCCACTGCACCTGCTCGGGTGTGACCCCGCGCTCCATGGCCTCGAGGATGCGCCGGCTGCCGCTCTCCGAGCCGATCCAGATCCGGTAGCAGCCCATCTCCGCCAGGGTCGCCAGCACCTCGTCCTTCATCATCCGGTCGGCCCGGGAGATGGTCTCGAAGGGGAGGCGAAGGTCCCGGCGCTTCAGCTCGGCGGCGTACTCGTAGAGCCAGCGGTGGTTGATAGTAAAGACGTCGTCCGCGTACCAGACCTGGTCGGGATGCCAGGCGTCGCGGATGTGCTCCAGCTCGTCGGCGCAGTTGATCACGCTCCGGCGGCGGTGGGTGAAGCCGAAGACGGCGTGGGAGCACCAGCGGCAGTGATACGGGCAGCCGCGGGCGGTGATCAGGTTGACGCTCCCCATGCCGTGGTGCTCGCGCCAGACGTCGACGTAGCGGGCGGTGTCGATCTGCCCGCGGTCGGGGAAGGGGAGGGAGTCGATGTCCTCGATCTGCTCGCGGGCGGGGTTCTTCACCATCCGGCCATCCTCGTCGCGGAAGACCGTGCCGGCGACGCCGTGCAGGCGATGGGGACCGCGCTCGGCCAGGGCCGTGAGCAGCTCGGCCATGGTGCGCTCCCCCTCGCCCTCCACAAGGACGTCCGCCCCCGCCCCCAGATACTGCTCGGGCCAGCCCGCGGCCTCGGGGCCGCCGAGCACCACGGTCCACCCTCCGGCCTTCGCCCTGGCGACCAGGTCCAGCACCGACTGCCGGGTCATCAGGTTCGTGTAGATGCCGACCACCCCCGGCCCGGCGCCGAGGCGGGCGTGCAGATCCTCCCGCGTCGCGAAGGTGGTGTCGAAGACCTCCACCTCGAAGCCCTCCCGCCGCAGGTAGGCGGACAGGTAGAGCAGCCCCAGGGTGGGGTAGGGCTTCATGATCTGGCGTTCCTTCTCGTCCTCGAAAAGGAAATAGCCGTGGGTCAGCAGGATGTCGGCCACTAGTTCCAATCCTTGCTGAGGTCCGGGGCTTCCGGCGTGCCGTAGGGCTTGTGGATGCGCGTGGGCTCGGCGCTGCGGCACTCCACCTCCAGCCGCCCGAGTTCCAGCCAGTCGGCGTTGAGGCGGTCGAGCTCCTCCAGCAGGGCGGGATCCAATCCTCCGGCAGATGCCAAACGGTGCCGCAGGTCGAGATCGTGGTGCACGACCTGGTGGAGCTTGCGGTAGAACGGCGTCTGGTAGGTGCCCTGGAACATCATGGCCAAGTCGCTGCTGTCCTCCCAGTTGGCCTTGGCGCTCAGCTCCTCCTTGACCATGTCGTGGAACTTGGTCCCGGGCAGAGGGTAGCTCACGCTGATCCCGACGTCGTCCGGGAGGGCCTCGCGCACCAGGCGGACGGTCGAGAGGATGTCCTCGAAGGTCTCTCCCGGGTAGCCGAACTGGAGGAAGAAGCAGGCCTTGATGCCCACGGCCTTGAGCCGCTTGCGCGCCTCGTGGATCTTGGGGATCGTGGTCCCCTTGTCCATGGCGTCGAGGATCTTCTGGCTGCCGCTCTCGGCGCCCAGCCAGACCTCCACGCAGCCGGCGCGGGCGAGCCCCTCCACCGCGGTCGGCGTCATCAGGTCCGCCCGCGACTGGATCATGAAGGGAATGTGCGCGTCGCGGGCCTCGATCTCGCGGGCGAGCTCCGGCACCCAATGCGGACGCAGGCCGAAGATGTCGTCCGCGAACCAGATGTGGTCGGGCCGGAGCAGGCGCTTGACCAGGGCCATCTCCTCGGCCAGGTTGGCCGGCGAGCGGATGGCGTACTGCTGGCCCCAGATCGGCTTCGCGCACCAGTTGCAGTGGAACGGGCAGCCGCGGGTGCTCACCAGGTTCACGCTGTAGAAGCCGTGCGCCTCTTTCCACGCCGCCCGGTAGCGCTCGGCATCCACCAAGTCCCAGGCCGGGAAGGGGAAGACGTCCGGCCGGCGCTCGGGAGCGCGCGGCGGAGTATGGCGGACCCCGCCCGGGACCTCGGGGTCGGGGAGCGCCAGCCCGTGGATGCTCCCGACCTCGCCGGGGCGGCGGCCGGTCAGGATGTCGAGCAGCTCGACCAGGCTCCAGTCCGCCTCGCCCAGCAGGGCGTACTCGATGCCATGGGCGAAGTAGAGGCCGGCGTGGTCGGTCACGTCCGAGCTGGAGGCGAGCACGGCCGCGCCGGCGGCTCGCGCCCGGGCGCTCATGCGCCAGGCCGCCTCGCGGGCGTGGGTGAGACACATCTTGGTCAGGAAGTTGAAGCTATCCTCGTAGAGGGCCACGAAGCGCGGGCGGTGACGCTCCAGCGCCTCCTCGAACTCGTGCTCCCCCTCGGCGAGGGTGGCGTCGAACAGGGCGACGTCGTATCCGCGGTCGCGCAGGAGGCCCGCGGCGTAGAGAGTCCCCAGCGGCGCATAGGGCCGCATCTTCTGGACCTGCTTCGGGTCGTTCCGCAGGAAGAAGGAGTGGGCGAGCAGGATGTCGCTCATGGAAGGGGCGACTATAGCCCCGGGGTGAGCGAAGGTCAAACGATTTGTGGATGCTTTTCGTAATACTCATCGTAAGGTGTGGGCCGTATCCTGGCGGCAGGGGACGGGAGCGGGCAGTGAGCCCGCTTCCGGTCCCTCCCTCTAGCGGCCCCACTGGGCCGCCATTTTTTTATATTCTGTATGATGAATGGCATCGGTCGGTTTTCCGGAGGACCCGTGCGCACAAGAGCCCTGCTGCCCCTCGTCGTCCTGCTCCTTGCTTTGGTGATCCCGGCGTTCGCCGGTGCGGCGCCCATCCCCGTCGGCGGCCAAGTCTATGGCCCGGGAGGGTCTCCCCTGGAGGGCGCCCGCGTCCTGCTCCTGCCCGTCGCGGGCATCGCGGAGGCCAGCCGGCTCGAGCTGGAAGGGAAGGCCGGCCCCGATCCCGTGGCGACCGTCTCCACGAAAGCGGACGGCGCCTTCCGCCTGCAGGCCCCCGAGGCCGGAATGTGGAAGGTGGAGGTCCGGGCCCCCGGCCTGCTCCCCCAAGAGATCCTCCTCACGCCGCTAGTGGAAGAGACCGAGCTCCCGTCCCTGAAGCTGGAGCGCGACGCCGGTCTGGAGGTGCGGGTCACCGGCGCCGACGGCAAGCCCCTGGCCGGCGCCCGGGTGCGGATCAGCGACACCAGCCAGCCCCGCCGGATGGGGATCCGCCTCGGGTCGGCCTGGTCGGCGCCGTCCCGGATCGCCCTGACTGACGGCAAGGGCCTGGCCGTCTTACCCCGCGGCAGCGGGGAGCGCCTCCTGGTGCAGGCCGGAGCGGAAGGTCGGCCCGCGGCCGAGCAGCGCGACGTGCGGAGCGGCTCCGCGAGCCTCCGCCTGCCGGCAGGCACGACCCGGGAGATCCGGGTGCTCGACGCCTCCGGCAAGAAGCCCGAGCCCGGGGTCTGGGTGCGCGTCGGCGAAGACCCCTGGATCGCGGGCCGGACCTCGGAGGACGGCCGCTTCGCCGTGCCCCTGGCCAATGACCCGAAGACGCAGAAGGCGCGGAAGACCAAGATCATCCTGGAGGCCGGGGATGGCCGGAGGCTGGAGGCCTACGCCGAGCCCGCGAAGCAGGGGGAGACGGGACCGCGGACGCTGCGGCTGCCCGTCCTAGAGACGCTGACCGGCCGGGTGGTGTCCGCGGCCGACGGCCGGCCGGTGGCCGGCGCCCTGGTGTGGGGCCATGACCCCGGAGCGGTCCGGAAGTCGGGCGCGGACGGCGTCTACCGGATCGACGTGGTGGCCGGCCGCGAGGCCTGGACCCAGGCCGCGGCGCCCGGGTTCCTCGGGGCCGACGCCCAGACAGGCGTGCAGCCCGGCCTGCGGCGAGGCCCGACCCTGGCGCTGGAGCCCGCCCTGGCCGTCGCCGGCATGGTCGTAGACGAGCAGGGCCGGCCCGTGCCCGGAGTCCAGATCAAGGCGTCGCCCCAGCCGGCCGCCCGCATGCGGAGCGCAGCCATGTTTCGCAGCGGCGGCCTCTTCCGCAGCTCGGCCGCGGGCCGCTTCCGGGTCAGCGGCCTCCTGGCCGGGCTCGGCCACGAGCTGCGGCTCACCCGGACCGGGTTCGCCCCGGCGACCGCGGAGGTCGCGCCCCTGGAGCCCGGCCGGCCAGTCTCCGAGCTGCGCGTCGTGCTGCGCAAGGGGCGGACCGGCTTCGGCCGCATCGTGAACCAGTCCGAGCAGCCGGTGGCCGGAGCGCAGGTCGTCATCCGTCCGGCGCCCTCGGGCGACATGCGGATGCGGATGATGCGCTTCCAGGCCGGCGAAGCCGCCACCTACGAAGCGGCCGCGGACGCGAGCGGCCGGTTCGAGGTCCGCGACCTGCCGCCAGGCACCTACGAGCTCACGGCCCGAGGCGCCGGCTATGCCCCGATCACCGTGCCCGGCCTGGCGCTCCCTCCGGGGGCAGGCTCCACCGACCTGGGCACCGTCGTCCTGGTGCCCGGCGTGCCGGTCGAGGGGTACGTCGTGGACCCCGGCGGGAACCCCGTCCCCGGCGCGGAGGTCTACGCCACCGAGACCGCGGCTGACCCGATGTCGAGGATCCTCCAGTCGCAGGAAGAACCGCGCACCGTCCTCACCGGTCAGGACGGCTTCTTCCGGATCGAGGACCGGCGCGCCGGGGAGTCGGTCACCCTCGGCGCCTCCCGGACCGGCTATGCCCCGGCCGCGGCCACGGGGGTCCAGGTGCCGCCCGAGCAGCCGGTCCGCCTGGTCCTGCAGCCCTCGGCGGCCGTGGAGGGCAGGGCGGTCGATCCGGATGGTAAGCCGGTCGCAGGCGTCCGGATCGTGGTCCACCCGGCCGATCCAATGGCCATGGGCGGCGGCACCCGGCTCTTCACCACGGCGCGGATCCGGCAGACGGTCTCCGACGAGACTGGGTTCTTCCGGGCCGAGGACGTCATCCCCGGGACGATCGAGCTGCAGGCCATGGCGACCGGGTTCCAGGATACCGAGATCAAGAACCTGGAGGTCCGGGCCGGGCAGGAGCTCAAGGGAGTCGAGGTGGTGCTCGCGCCGGGCGCTGTGATCGAGGGGAGGGTCCTCTCCCCCTCGGGCCAGCCGGTGATCGGCGCCGAGGTGAGCGTAGCGGAGTCCAACCAGAGCTTCTCCTTGCGCCGCGCCACGTCGGACGGCGACGGCCACTACCGCATGGAGGGGGTCGCCCCGGGCACGCGCACGATCCAGGCCGAGCACAAGGGCTATCGCCGCAGCGTGCGGGAGCTGGAGGTGCGCGCGGGCGAGAACTCGCTCGACCTCCGGCTCGAAGGGGGAGTCGAGGTCAGCGGCCGGGTGCTGGAAGAAGGGGGCACGCCCTTGGCGAGCGCCAGGGTTCAATTGCGGGAGGGGTGGAGCTCCTGGAACCAGCCGAGCGCCACGAGCGGCGCCGACGGCTCCTTCACCCTCACCGGCGTCGCGGACGGCACCTATCGCCTGCTGGCCGAGAAGGAGGGGTACGCCCGCAGCCGGGAAGGGCAGGAGCTGACGGTCGCGGGCAGCTCCGTGGGCGGGATCGAGATCAAGCTGACCTCCGGCGGCGCGATCGTCGGCCAGCTCTCGGGCCTGGACTTCACCGAGCTCTCCCAGGTGAGAGTCTGGCTGGTCAACGCCGGCCGCCAGTCAGGCCAGGTGGCGCCGGACGGCACCTACCGCATCGACCACGTGGAACCGGGCGACTACCGGGTCCTTGCCTCCCTTCCCGGCGGCTCGCGGCAGGCCGAAGGCCAGGTCACCCTGGAACCGGGCGCGCCCGAGGCGCGGCTCGACCTGGAGCTCGGCGGCGGCTACACGCTGAGCGGCCGGGTGGTGCGCAACGGCGAGCCGGCGCGGGCGCTGAGCGTGGCGCTCTCGGGTGGCGGCATCTCCGGCCGCTTCGGCGAGACCGACCACCAGGGGCGCTTCCGCTTCGAGGGGCTCGACGCCGGCCGCTACGAGCTGGAGGTCTTCGGTTTCCGCGCCCAGACGCGCCACCGCGAAGAGGTCGAGGTCGCCGACGACCGCGACGTGCTGATCGAGCTGCGCACGGTCGCGATCTCGGGCCGCGTGGTCGACGCCGCGGACCAGAGCCCGATTGCCGGCGCCGAGGTCACACTGCTAGCCCCGCAGGAAGACGGAAGCTCCCTGCCCGTGGAGACCACGACCGACTCACGCGGCGTGTTCAGCCTGCGCGACGTGAGCGAAGGGAGCTGGAAGCTGCGCGCGGTCCTGCCCGGTTACGCGCCGGAGGAGGTGGCCGTCCAGGTTGATGCCGCGCCCGTGGACGGGGTGGAGCTGTCCCTCCAGGCCACAGAAGGGGTCGTCTTGGAGGTCCTGCTCCAATCGGGCCGGCCGCCGGACGAGGTGAGCACGGCGGTGCTCGACGCCTCGGGCCAGGTGATCTCGGCGGCCTCGTACCCCACGGGCGAGGACGGCCGGGTGCGGGTCGCGAGCGTGGCCCCCGGCAACTGGGAGCTGGTGCTGTCCGCCGCCGGCTCGGCGCCGGTCACCGTGTCGGTGACGGCCCCCGGCCATGCCGGCAGGGTGATCCTGCCGCAGCCGGGGGGGCTGAACCTGAAGGTCCCCGGCCTCAGCGAAGCCCGGATCGCCGCCAAGGTCACGCTCACCGATGCCAGCGGCAGGCCCTACCGTGCCCACTATGGCAGCTACGCTCCGAAGGAGTTCGATCTCTACGGCGGAACGAGGAACTTCGACCGGCTCGCGCCGGGCACCTGGAAGCTCACCGTGGCCGCCGCCGACGGCCGCTCCTGGACCGGCAGCGCCACCGTGACCCCGGGCAGGACGGAAGAGGTGACGCTGGAGTAGGTGCATCTCTGTACAGCCGAGCGGCAACTCTGTACAGCCGAGTCACTCGGTTGTACAGAATTGTTCCATCTCTGTACAAACTAGAAGCGAAAGCTCGAGTCGGGAAGCTCTCCGGCCTTTTTCTGTGCTGTTCCCGAGGAGAGAGCCGTGCTATCCTTTAGAGAAGGAAACGGAAGGGCCGTTCCCCCTTCCGCTTCCCGGTGATCCACGATAAAGTTCCGGCCAGGAACGACTCCGACGGGAGAAAGTCATGAGCCAGCCAGCCTTCAAGGCGCTCGATCTTCCCTTCGAGCTCGTCTACAGTGACGGGATCCCCTTGGACAGCTACTGGCAGCGTATCCAGATGACCCTTCTGATCGACGTGATCCGCCAGGCCATGGAGGAGCGCGGCCGGACAGACTTCTTCGTCAGCGGCGACATGTTCGTCTACTACTCCCCGGAGCAGGCCCGGGACGTGGCAGAGGGGCGCCGCTACTTCCGCGGTCCTGACGTGTTCTTCGTCGACCAGGTGGAACCCAGGAAGGAAGAGCGCAAAGCCTGGGTCTCGTGGGAGGAGGGCGGCCGGCTCCCCGACCTGATCGTGGAGCTGCTGTCTCCCTCCACCGCAAAGATCGATCGGACGATCAAGAAGGACCTCTACTCTCGCGTCTTCCGCACCCGGGATTACTTCCTCTACGACCTGGACACCGCGACGCTCGAGGGGTTCCGCCTGACCGGCGACCTCTATCAGCCGGTCAAGCCCGACAGCCAGGGACGCTTGCGCAGCGAGGTGCTCGGGCTGGACCTCGGGCTCTGGCATGGCGACCAGGAGGGCCAGGAGACGGCCTGGGCACGGCTCTTCTACCCCGACGGCCGGCTGGTCCCCACTCTCGCTGAGGTGGAGCGCCAGCGCGCCGAAGCGGAACGCCAGCGGGCAGATACCGAGCGCCAGCGCGCAGAAGCCGCCGAGGCCGAGCTGGCCCGCCTGCGGTCCCTCCCGGGCTAAGCCTTCCGATCTGCTGCCGGGACCTGAGCGTCTCCGGAAACAGGTATCATCCGAGCAGATCCTGAGGCTGGAATGAACCCTCACCCCCTGGTTCCCGATCCCATCCCCTCCCTCCCGCTGGCAGGGGCGGAACGGCCCGGCAGCGCCCGGGTGGTGCTCGTGGCCAGCGCCGCGGCCACGCTCCTCCTCTACAACCTCCCGTATGTCGGGAGAATCCTGGCCCGGCCGCTGATCCTGCTCTCGACGCTGGCCCACGAGATGGGGCATGGGCTCACCGCAGCGCTCCTCGGCGGCGATTTCCTGCGCCTGGAGATGTGGATGAACGGCGCCGGGCTCGCGGAGATGGACCTGGCGGGCTTCGGCCGGATCCGGCAGGGTCTGTCGATCGTGGGCGGGCTCGTGGGCCCCGCCGTGGCCGCGGCCATCTGCTTCGCCCTCGGGCGGACCGGCCGCGGCGCCCGCGCCTGCCTGTGGGGCCTGGGAGCCCTCCTCCTGATCGCCGAGCTCCTGGTGGTGCGGAACCTCTTCGGGTTCGCCTTCGTGGGCGTGGTCCTAGCTGCCTGCCTGCTGGCGGCGTCCCGGCTCAGCCCGCACGGGGCGCAGATCGCGGTGGTCTTCGTGGGCGTCCAGCTCGCCCTGAGCGTCTTCTCCCGGGCTGACTACCTCTTCACCCAGGGCGCCACGAACCCCACGGGCTCCTACCCCTCGGACGTGATGCAGATGCAGCAGCTCCTCTTCCTGCCGTACTGGTTCTGGGGAGTCGCCTGCGGCGGGACCGCGCTCGCCGTCCTGCTCGCCGGGCTGTGGATGTTCTGGCGGAGAGAAGCCTCGTAAAGCGCGTATACACTACGCGTCGCCTTGGAAGAGCACCGTCCCCAGCCACGCCCCCTGCCGGGGCTCGCCATGGTCGGCTTCGTGCTGGCCGGGGCCACGCTCCGCCTGTGGAACCTGCGCAACCAGGTCCTGGGCGGGGACGAGCTGCACGCGGTCCGCGCCGCGGACGCCTGGCCGCTCTCCAAGATCCTCACCCGGTACTCGCTCGTCGACTACTCGCTCCCCATCACCGCCTTCCACCGTCTCCTGCTCGACCTGGGCGTCACCCTGGCGGAGATCGACTTCCGGCTGCCGTCGATCCTCTGCGGCCTGCTCGCCCTGATCATGCTCCCGCGGGCGTTCAGCGGCCGGGTGGAGCGCTTCCCGGTGGAGCTGTTCGGCTGGCTGCTGGCGCTCTCCCCGGCCTTCGTCCTCTACAGCCGCATCGCGCGCTCGTACCTGCCCATGGTCCTCCTCTCGTTCGCGGCGGTCATGACGTTCGAGCGCTGGTGGAACGGCGGCTCGCGGCGGGCGGGGATCAGCTACGTGGTGCTCGGAGCGCTGGCGGTCTGGGTCCACCTGGGGGCGGGGCCGATCGTGGCGGCGCCCTTCCTCTTCGCCCTGGGGGACCTGGTCC
This sequence comes from Thermoanaerobaculia bacterium, assembly GCA_035556715.1. Lineage (GTDB taxonomy): Bacteria > Acidobacteriota > Thermoanaerobaculia > Multivoradales > UBA5704 > DATMER01. The sequence goes on along the minus strand of DATMER010000003.1, from coordinate 157,038 downwards.
GCACCCGGGCGTGGCGCCGGCTCAAGGATCTCTTCCTCCTCGGCGCGGGGCTCGCTCTGGCCATGGCCGCGTACCTGGTCCCGGCCGCGCCCTCGCTCCTGCGCCTGATCGGCAACAAGCACAGGGAGGTCGACATCCCGCTTCAGACCGTGGGGGCCGTCCTCCGCATGCAGGCCGGGACGCGCTCGTGGACCCTGACTGCGCTGTTCTGGGCCGCGGCCTTGACCGGCCTCGTCCTGCTGCTGCGCCGCCATCCGCGGATCGGGCTCTTCACCCTGACCGTGACCGCCGGCCACGTGGCGGGCATCCTGCTGCTGTCCCCCCTGGGGCTCAACCATCCGATCGTGCTCAACCGATACCTGTTGCCGGTGCTGCCGTTCGTCTTCCTCTGGGTGGCGGTGGCCATCGGCCGCGCCTGGATCAACCGCAGCGGCCTGCTCGGCATGGGGCTCCAGCGCAGCGCGGCGCGGTTCTTCATCCTCTTCCTGTTCTGGACCGGACCGTTCCTGGCAGCGGGCTACCGGGACAGCTCCTTCATGCACCACAACGACTTCGTGGGCTACTTCTCGCCGCTGTCGTCGATCCCAGCCGAGGTGGTGCCCGCGATCTACCGGAATCTCCCCCGGGGTCCGGTCGTGGAGTACCCCTGGTCCACGGTCTGGGAGCAGAACCGGACCTTCTACATCTACCAGCTCGTGCACGAGCGGCGGGTGATCGTCTCGGCCCCGTTCGACGTGCCGCGCAAGGGGATCGACCTGCGCAACGAGGTGGAGCCTGAGCCGGCCGCCCTGCTGGCCAGCCCGGGCTGGACCCTGATCGTGCACCTGAGGCTGCCGTGGGAGGAGGACCGCGTCGTCATCCCCGGGCGGCCCTTCACCAAGCCCATGCCCACGCGCCTGCGCCGCTACTACCGGCGGATGGGGGAGAGGCTCGCGGCCCGCCTCCACGCCGAGTGGGGGCCGGCCGACCACTCGGACAAGCTGGTGCGGGTCTGGGATCTCGAGCGGGTCCGCAAGGCGAAGGCAGGGAGATGACCCCCGCGCCCGGACGGCGGCTCCTCCAAGCCGGGCTTCTGATCGGTATCGGCGCCATTGCCCTGGGGGTGCTCCTCCGGCTCTGGAACCTGGGGCCGCAGGTGATGAGCGACGACGAGCTCCACGGCGTCCGCGCCGCCCTGGGCAATCCGGTCCCGCGCATCCTCGTCACCTACCAGCGGGTGGACAACACGATCCCGCTCACGGCTTTCTACCGTCTCCTCCTGGACTGCGGCATGAAGCTCACCGAGACGGTCGTGCGCCTGCCGGCCGTGATCTCCGGCCTGCTCCTGCTGGTCCTGGCCCCCCTCTGGGTGGCGCGGCGGCTCGGATGGGGGACGGCGGTCGTGTTCGCGGCCCTGCTGGCGATCTCGCCGGGACTGATTTTCTACAGCCGGATCGCCCGCTCGTACGCGCCCATCGTCCTCCTCGGCTTCGGGGCCGCCGTGGCCTTTGAAGCCTGGTGGAGACGGCCGGGCTGGAGGATGGGGATTGCCTACGTGCTCCTCGCCGCCCTGGCCGTCTGGTTCCACCTGGGCGCCGCCCCGTTCGTGGTCGCGCCCTTCCTGTACGGCCTCGCGGACGGCCTCCGCCGCCGGGACCTCCGGCGTCTCCTGATCCTGGCGGGATTGGGGGCCGCGACCGCGCTCGCCTTCCTGGCCTTCCTGGTCCCCGCGCGGGAGAGCCTGGGGGTCCTGATCGCCGAGAAGCACGGGGAGCTGCATCTGTCCTGGAGGCTGATCCTCGACGTCCTGCGGCTCCAGGCAGGCACCGGCTGGCCCTGGGTGGCGGCCCTGTTCTGGGTCGCGGCGGTCCTCGGGCTGGTCCTCCTCACCCGGACGGACCATTCCCTCGCCGGCTATTCCGCGGTGCTGGTGCTGGGACACCTGGCCGGGTTGCTGATCCTCGCTCCGCAAGGGCACGAGCACCCCCTGATCCTGGGGAGATACCTGTTGATCGCGCTGCCCTGGGTGCTGCTTTGGGTGGCGGTGGCCCTCACCCCCCGGCCCCCTCTCCCGGTCCCCCGAGCACACCCGCCCCGGGAGAGGGGGAGACTTACGGGAGCAAGTGCTGCGGTCGCGGTCCTCTTCATGGTGCTGCTGGCGCTGGCCGGACCCTTTGTGGATCCGAAGCTCTGGCGGAGCTCCTTCGCTCATCACAACGACCACATGGCGCTGATGTGGCCCCGGTCGACGATAGGGCCGCGGCAGGTGCCCCGCTTCTACCGCGAGCTGCCGGCCTCGGAGCCCGGGGCCGTGCTGGAGTACCCGTGGCATCCGGTCTGGAGGCTGAACCGCGCCTTCTACCTTTATCAGGAGCTCCACGGGCGGCAGGTGGTGGTGGCGCCCGCCCGGGTGGTGCTCGCCGACGAGCGGATCGCCTTCCGGAACATGGTCGCGGGCACGCCCGAAGGCTTCCTCGCCAGCCGTGCCCGCTGGCTGGTCGTCCACCGCAACCTGAGCCAGGAGGAGGCGCGCGTCCAGCCGTCCATGGAGGTGGATCCGCGCCACCGGGCGCTCTTCCGCTCCTACGGACACGGCATGGTCCTGCGCCTGTATGGCGAGTGGGGGAAGCCGGACCACATCGACCGGCGGATGGCGGTTTGGGATCTGGCACGGGTGCGGAGGGAGGTAGAGACGCCCCAGTCCGTTGGCACGAACCTGCCGGGTGAACACGGTCGGGGCGTCTCATGGCCCCAGGCACCACCAACGTCGGCAGCACGTCGTGGAAACATTGATCCCCTGCCGGGTTTTCACGTCCACGGCACCACCTGGGGTGACCGGCCTGCCGTGGGGAGACGCCCCGACCCTGTACACCCGGCAGGTTCGTGCCAACGGACTGGGGCGTCTCTACGGACCAGGACGGTGGGGGACAGGGGGTGAGGTCCCTCTGGCTCCTCCTCCCCGTCGCCGCAGGCGCCCTCCTCCGTCTCTGGAACCTCCGCGCCCAGGTCCTGGGAGACGACGAGCTCCATCTCATCCGCACGGCGCTGACCCAGCCGGTGGGGGAGATCCTCAGCACCTACCAAAAGGTCGACGCCACCATCCCTCTGAGCGTGCTCTACCGGGTTCTTGTGGAGAGCGGCGTCCGCCTGACAGAGACAGGAGTCCGCCTGCCCGCGATCCTCTCGGGTCTGCTCCTCCTGGTCCTCGCCCCACTCTGGGCGGACCGGCGGCTCGGCCGGGGGACGGCGATCGCGTTCGCCTGGCTCCTGGCGCTCTCGCCGGGTCTCGTCTTCTATTCGAGGATCGCACGCTCGTACATGCCCGTCGTGCTGCTCGCCTTTGGCGCGGTCGTGGCGTTCGAGTCCTGGTGGAGGAACGGGGGATGGAAGAGGGGAGCAGCCTACGCGGTGCTGGCGGCGCTCGCGTTCTGGTTCCATCCCGTGGCCGCGCCCCTGGTCCTCTCTCCCCTGGTCTTTGGATTGCTCTCGGTCCGCGACCGTGGCCGCGGTGGCCGCGCCCTGGCCCTCGCCGGGTTGGCTGCGGCCACCGGGGCGGCGTTCCTGGCTGTCCTCCTCCCGGCTCTGGGCTCTTTCCAGGAAGTGATCCGCGCCAAGCACCAAGAGGTGGAGCTGACCCCGGAGGTCTGGACCGCCGTGGCGCAGCTCCAGGCCGGTACCGCGTTTCCGCTCCTGGCGGCGCTCTTCTGGATAGGGGCTGCGTTCGGGCTCCTGCGCCTTCTGGAGGAGGAGCGCCCGCTCTGCGCGTTCACCGGCTTCCTGGTGGCGGGCCAGCTCGCCGGTCTGCTCTGGATCTCCCCGCTGGGGCTGAACGCCCCGCTCATCTTCCACCGCTACGCGCTCGTCATCCTGCCCTGGGTCCTGCTCTGGGTCGCGGTGGCGCTCGGGAGGCCCTGGTGGCGGAGCGGCTGGCGCGATTGGGACCCCCGGCAGCAAGCGGGAGCCGCGGCCCTGCTGGTGCTCGTCCTGGCCGCCGCCGGCCCCCTGGCGGACCCAAAGCTCCGGCGAAGCTCCTTCCCGCACCACGACGACCACCTCGCCTTCTACGTGCCGAGGCCGAAGGTCTCCCTCCCTCCCGCGTACCAAAGCCTCGGGCCGGGCGCGGTGCTGGAGGCGCCGTGGATTCCGGTTTGGCGGGTCTCCCGGGCGGTCTACCTCTACCAGGAGACCCACGGCCGGGAGGTGGTCGTAGCCTCCCCCGAGCCGCTGCTCGCGGACCCGCGCCTCGCCTTCCGCAACCTGGTGCCTGCCACGCCCGAGGGCTTCCTGGCCAGCCGCGCCCGCTGGCTGATCGTCCACCGCGACCTCGCGGCCGAGGAGGATGCAATCCCCGACCCTCTCTGGCCTCCCCGGATGGGAGTGGGCCGCCGCTTCCGCGAGATCTTTCAGTCCCAGGGACGAGCGCTTCCCCGTCAGCTCCGGCGTGCCTGGGGCCGGCCCGATTTCGGGGACGAGACGGTCGTGATCTGGGATCTCGACCGGATGCGTAACCCCGATCCGGGCGGTTCTGGCCGCGATCAGGCTCAATCTGACCACGCTCAGACTCCTCCTGGTCGCGACTAGATTCAATCTGACCATGGTCAGACTCCTCCGGACCACGGTCAGAATCCCTTGCATCCCCTCCTTGGTTGGACGTACTGTAGAAATCGCAAGCTTCGAGCTGATCCGCCTGATCGCGAACACGAGGAACAGGACATGACGAACACCCTCCAGGCGCCGGTCGCCAAGGCGCAGATGCTCATCCGCAGGCCAGTCGCGCAGGTGTTCGAGGCGCTGGTCGATCCCGCCATCACCTCCCGCTTCTGGTTCTCCAAAGGCAGCGGCCGGCTGGAGGCCGGCAAGCAGGTCCGGTGGGACTGGGAGATGTACGGCGTGTTCGCTGAGGTCGACGTGAAGGCGATCGAGGAGAACAGACGAATTCTCATTGAGTGGGATGGTCCCGACAATCCGACTTCGGTCGAGTGGACGTTCGAGCCCAGAGGCGAGGACCGGACCTTCGTCACTGTCAAGAACTGGGGCTTCGGCGGCGAGGCGGAGAAGATCGTGGCGGCGGCGATTGATTCAACCGGAGGGTTCAGCTTCCTGCTCGCCGGCTTGAAGGCATTTCTGGAGCACGGGATTGAGCTGAACCTCGTCGCGGATCACGCCCCGGACGCGCTCGTCGAAGGCTGGGCTTCCCGCCACGTACAATCCCGGCCATGATCCCGGCCCGAAAGCTGCTCCTTCTCATCTCCCTTTCCGCGATCCCGGCGCTCGCCGAGGACCCCTCGCCGCAAATCGATCCCGAGCGCGTCCGCTGGGTGGCCGAGCACGCGGTGGCGGTGCGATCCATCGATCCCGCGGACGAGGACTTCTCCGACCTGATGCCGCTGGTCCAGGTGATCGGCAAGGCCCGGGTGGTCCAGCTCGGAGAGGCGACCCATGGCGACGGCGCGACCTTCCTCGCCAAGGGGCGGCTGATCCGCTTCCTTCATCAGGTCATGGGCTTCGACGTCCTGGCCTGGGAGTCGGGCTTTTTCGACGTGCGGCGGTTGGATGCGGCTCTGCGTGGCGGGCTGCCTTCGGCTGAAGCCGCGAGACGCGGGCTGTACCTCGCTTGGCAGAACCAGGAGACGATGGCGACCCTCGAGTATGTGCGGGCGAGCCAGGGGACAGACCGGCCCATCGACGTCGTGGGCTTCGACTGCCGCGTCTCCCGGGACGAGTCCCGCGCCGAGCTCTTCCCGAAGATGGTTTTCGACTTCTTCGACCGCCTCGATCCCTCCCTGATCTCGAAGAATGAGCGGGAGGACTTCACCACTATGTCGGTGGGCCTGCTCCCGGCCGATTACTACTACAAGCCAGGCCTCCGGAGCTTCAACCGGGAGCTGCCCAGGCGTCTCGTCGAGACGATCGACCGGCGGCGCGCCGAGCTGGTGGTCCACTTCCCTCCGCGCGAGATCGACTATGTCCGCCAGAGCCTGGTGAGCTTCCTGGCCATGGACCGCGCCCTCGGCCCCGGCGACAAGCCGGCTTTCTCGCAGGGATACACCCGCGACACGGCCATGGCCGAGAACCTCCTGTGGTGGCTGAACGGTCCCCTCAAGGAGCGCAAGGTCGTCGTCTGGGCCCACAACTACCATGTGATGAACGATCTCTATCTCAGGACGGCGAGCCCGGGCGTCGCCCCCGTCCGGGAGGCGAAGTCGCCCATCGAGGGCGGGCCCATGGGGCGTTTCCTGAAGGACGAGCTCGGGTCCGACCTCTACACCATCGGCTTCGATTCGCACGGCGGCAGCACCCTGGGCGAGGAGGGCAAGGACGTGCCCGTGGTCCCCGGCTTCCTGGAGACGCTCCTCCACGCCGCGGGCCTGCCCTTGCTCTTCCTGGACCTCTCCCGCCTGCCTACGGACCATTGGCTCCGCAGCCCACTGACGGGGAGCTTCTACTTTCACGAGCCCCACCCGGCCAACTGGAGCCGGGTCTTCGACGGTATCTTCTTCGTCGACACTCAAAAGCCGGCAAGACCGCTGCCGAAATAGATTCTTGGAGACCCTCTCATGCGCAAGCCGCTTCTCCTGTTGACCCTGGCCCTGACGGCCGCCAGCGCCGCCGCCGCTCCGCACCCGTTCACCGCCCGCGATCTGCACAACATGCAGCGCATCTCCGAGACGCAGGGCTCGCCGAGCGGCGACCGGATCGCCTTCACCGTGCGCACCACCGATTTCGAGGCCAACCGCGGCCGCACGGATATCTGGACCGTGGGAGTGGACGGCCGCGGCGCGGCCCCCCTGACCACCCATGAGGCCGGCGAGAGCAATCCCCGCTGGGCTCCGGACGGCAAGAGCCTCTACTTCCTTTCTACGCGCTCGGGCTCGAACCAGGTCTGGCGCGCACCCGTTCCGGGCACGGACAAGGACGCGGTCCGGGTCACCGACCTGCCCCTGGATGTGGCGAACCTGGCCGTCTCGCCCGACGGCTCGCGCATCGCGTTCAGCCTGGAGGTCTTCCCCGACTGCCCGAATCTCGCCTGCACCACGCAGCGCCTGGAGGAGAGGGAGAAGGACAAGACCTCGGGCATGATCTTCGAGGGCGGCTTCTTCCGCCATTGGGACACCTGGTCCGACGGCCGGCGCAACCACCTGTTCGTGGCGCCCCTGAGCGGAGGAAAGGCCGGCGAGCCGGTGGACGTGACCAAGGGGATGGAGGGGGACGCGCCGTCCAGGCCCTTCGGCGGCACCGAGGAGTACACCTTCTCGCCGGACGGCAAGGCCCTGGTCTTCGCCATGCGTCTGGCCGGGGAGAGGAACCTCGAGGAGCCCTGGTCCACCAACTTCGACCTCTACGAGGTACCGGCGGACGGCTCCCGGCCGCCGCGCAACCTGACCGCCTCGAACCCGGCCTGGGATACCCAGCCCGCTTTCTCGCCAGACGGCAAGACCCTGGTCTACCTGGCCATGCGGCGCCCCGGCTACGAGTCCGACCGCCTGCGCATCATGGTCCGCGATCTCTCCAGCGGGTCGGGCGGGTCCGGCGGGAAGCCCGACCGGGTGCTGGCCGAGGAGTGGGACCGCTCGGCCGGCGAGATCCTGTTCTCGCGCGACGGCAGGACGCTCTACGTGGCCGTCGCCGACACCGGAAACGTGCCGCTCTTCGCCATCGACGTGGCCTCGGGACAGGTGAGGAAGCTCGTGGCCGAGGGGAGCGTCCAGGGCATCACCCTGGCCGGGGACCGGATCGCCTTCGGGCTCGACCACCTGCGCTCCCCGGTCGAAGTCCACACCGTGAAGCCGGACGGCTCGGGCTTCGCCAAGATCACCGAGGTCAACCGCGAGGAGCTGGCGGACGTACAGCTCGGCGAGGCCGAGCAGTTCAAGTTCGAGGGGGCGAACGGCGACACCGTCCACGCCTGGATGGTCAAGCCCGTGGGCTTCCAGGAGGGGAAGAAGTACCCCCTGGCCTTCATCATCCACGGCGGGCCGCAGACCTCGTTCCACAACCAGTTCCACTACCGGTGGAACCCGCAGCCGTACGCCGGCGCCGGCTACGCCGTGGTCGCCGTGGACTTCCACGGCTCTGTCGGCTACGGCCAGGCCTTTACCGACTCCATCAACAAAGACGCGGGGGGCAAGCCGCTGACCGACCTTCAGAAGGGTCTGGCCGCGGCGCTCCAGCGCTACCCCTGGATCGACGGCAGCCGCGCCTGCGCCCTCGGCGCCTCCTACGGCGGCTACATGATCAACTGGATCGCCAGCCAGTGGCCCGACCCTTTCCGCTGCCTGGTCAACCACGACGGCATCCTGGACGAGCGGATGATGTACTACGCCACGGAGGAGATCTGGTTCCCCGAGTGGGAGCACGGTGCTCCCCAGTACGAGGACCCCCAGGCCTTCGAGAAGTTCAACCCGGTGAACCACGTGGCCCGCTGGACGAAGCCCATGCTCGTCATCCACGGCTCCCTGGACTACCGCATCCCGGAAGGCCAGGGTCTGGGCACCTTCAACGCCCTGCAGAGGCGGGGAGTGCCGAGCAAGCTCCTTGTCTTCCCCGACGAGAACCACTGGGTGCTCAGACCCGGAAACGCCCTCCTCTGGCACGAGACCGTCCTCGGCTGGCTCGGCCAGTGGACCCAGGCTCCTCGCTAAAAAAGTATCTTTGCAACCTTTTCCCGGACGGCCGGTGGATCACCGGCCGTCCGGTCTTTTTGAGATTTCCTCCGAAAAGTTGTCCCGCGAAACGGCCCAGCGGCAACAGAGTTATTAGAGGGTAAGGCCGCATGCTGTTTAGTCCTAAAGACATAGCGGCGGGGCTGAGCCGATGGACAGCGCTGAAGGAGGTAGCAAATGAGCACAGCCAGCATGCCCATGCCGGGGGCCCTGCGTTGGCGAGCGCTGCACCCGCTGATCGATGAGGATGGCGCCTGCAGTCTGATCTATGACCTGGAGAGGGCGGCCGTGCTCGAGGTCCCGGAGGAGCTTCAGCTCCACGTCGCCCCCGCTCTGGAGACGGGTGACCCGGACGACGACCTGTTGAGCTGGCTGGTCGGGGAGGATCTGATCACGATGGAGGGCTGGGCTCCGGACGGGCCGTGGCCCGCGCCCTGGGGCCGGAGCTCCGGGATGGCTTCCCCCCTGGAAGGAGATATTCGCGTCCGGATCGACTCCCTGTCGGAGGAGGCCGCGTACCGGGACGTCGAGGTCGCGTTCCGGCAGGCGTTCGGGGCGCCTCGCGTGCAGCTCCACCTGGACTGGGACGGGGCGTTCCCCGGCGCCGGACTGGTGGAGCGGATCGTGATCGAGGCGCGGCGGATGGCGGCCGATGCCGGGCAGGAGGTCTCGTTCGATCTCGGGCTCGACGCGGGCCAGGTGACGCCGGCGATCTCGACCTTCCTCTCCTCTCTGCCGGTGCACGTCCGCCTCCACTGTGGCATGTTCCCCGGACCCTCCCGGCCAGGCCGGCCTGCCCGCCCTGCCCGAAATACCGAGCGCGCCCTGCTGCTCCTATGGATGGAAGGCCTCGCCGGCCGCGTCACCGTGAGCTTCACCCTGGCCCGGGACGCCCGCCTGAAGGAGCTCTGGGCCTGGGCGAGACAGCTCGGCGTGCAGCACCTCGACGCTGTCCGGGTGCCTGCCGGTCCCGCCGGCGAGGAAGAGCTCCCGGACGCCTGGCTGCGCGACTTCCACGCCGACCTGCTCGGCGTGGTGGAGGAGATCGCCCGGGACCTGGCGGCGCGGGTCGTCCCCATCGACTTCCGGCCGGTCACCCGCATCGTCCGCCGGCTCCTGCAGAGCGAGCCTCTGGCGCTCCTCCTGGAGGAGGGCGTGGAGAGCTGGCCCGCGGATGGCGGCACCTGCTGCGTGGGCTGCTGGGCCCGCTACCTCTGCCGCAACAGCGCCACCCTGATCTCCGAGGCCGAGGCCGAGACACGGACCCCGGAGATCTGCGCGGTCTGGGGCACGGAGGCCGAGGCCGCCCTGCGCCTCTACCACCGCCTGGCCCAGGCCGATCCGCTCCAGGTGCTGCGGGTCTTCGGCGAGCCCTCCGGCCTGCCCGACGAGTTGCCGGCCATGCCCGGGGGCACTTCGCTGTGGAGCGCGAAGGCGCCCTGCTGAGAGCGGAGAAGGGCGCCTCTGGGATATCCTCCCCGCGCCCATGCCCTCGAACGCCTGGCTCCGCTTCCGCTACACCCTCTGGGCTCCGCACTACGACCGGGTGACCAGGCTCCATCCGCAGCGGCGGCGCTCGATCGAGCTTCTCGCCCTGCGGCCCGGGGAGCGGGTGGCCGTGATCGGCTGCGGCACCGGTGCCGACCTGCCCTTCCTGCCGGACGATGTCCGGGTGCTGGCGGCCGACCTGACGCCGGCCATGCTGCGCCAGGCCGAGACTCACGCCCGGCCGAACATCGAGTACCGCGTGATGAATGCGCTGGCCCTCGACCTGCCGGACGGCTCCTTCGACGCGGCGGTCCTGCACATGGTCCTGGAAGTGATCCCCGATCCCGCCCGGTGCCTGGCGGAGACCGCGCGGGTGCTGCGCCCCGGGGGGCGCGTGGCCGTGTTCGACAAGTTCCTGGCCGAGGGCGAGCGGCCGGGCGTCCTCCGCCGCGCCTTTCTCGCGCTGCTCGATTTCATTTTCACCAGCACCAATAGGCGGATGGGGGAGATCCTCGCCCATTCCGGCGCGCCGCTGGAGGTCGTCCATGACGAGCCCACGGTCGGCACCTACCGCCACGTCATCCTGCGCAAACGTTTCGTGGTTTAGACTTGGCCGACGACGGAGGAGTACTGCATGACCGATCTTCGAGGCGCCGGAGGCACCCCGGGCGGGATGGGGGAGTTCCTGATCGGGCTGGTGATGGCGGTGGCCGGCGGCTACCTGCTGACCAGCCAGGTGACCGTGCACAGCGGCTTCTGGACCTGGCGGGGCTACGACACGTTCGGCCTCTCGCTGGTCCCGCTCATCTTCGGCATCGCCATTGTCTTCTTCAACGGCCGCTCGGTCCTCGGCTGGCTGCTGCTCGTGGCCGGCGCGGTGATCATCCTCGCCGGCATCCTGATGAACCTGCGGATCTACTTCGAGCAGACCAGCCTGTTCAACACGGTCGTCATGCTGGTGCTGCTGTTCGGGGGCATCGGCCTCCTGGCGAGGGGAGTCAGAGCCCATGGGCGGTGAGGACGGCATGGACCGCATGGACCGCAGGAGCTTCCTCAAGGCCGTCACGGGCGCGGCGGCCCTCGCCGCGACCTCGCAGGTGCCTCGGGCGGCCGCGGAAGAGCCGGTACCGACCCCCCCGAGCTCAACCGGACGCCTGACCCTGGCCGCCGTGGGCGACTGCATCCTGACGCGGCGGGTCTCCACCAGCCGCGATCCGGATTTCCTGGCCCTGAGGGAGATCCTGCTCGGCACCGACTGCGCCTGGGGCAACTGCGAGCTGGTCATCGCCGACTCGCGCCGTGTCTATCCCATGCCCAAGGGGGTCGATCCGCACTCCATGGGTCCCCCCTGGGTCGCCGACGAGCTGGCTGCGGCCGGCATCGACTTCGTGGGTGTGGCGAACAACCACGTCCTGGACTTCGGCTACGATGGCCTCGCCCTCACCCTGGAGCACCTGGACCGGATCGGGATCCCGCATGCCGGGGCCGGCGCGGACCTTGCCAACGCCGCACGGCCGGCCTACTTCGACAGCCCCGCCGGCCGCGTCGGGCAGGTCAACTGCGCCTCCACCTTCCCGGGATACTTTGCGGCCTCGCCCGCCCATCCCTACCTGCGGGGCCGGCCGGGGCTCAACCCCCTGAGCCTCCAGTACAGCCTCCAGGTGGACCGGGACCTCTTCAAGCGCCTCAAGAAGGTGGAGCCGGTCGTCCTGGACCTCCTCGGCCTGGACGAGTTCGAGGGCATGGAAGAGATGGTCCTGGGCAAGGCCGATCCGGACAAGGGCTTCTTCATGGACATGCCCTTCAGCGCCGGCGACCGGATCGACATCCTGACCCCGCCCAACCCGGGGGACGTGACCCGGATCACGGAGGCTCTGAAAGTCGCGCGGAACAGCTCGCAGGTCGTCCTCGCCACGATCCACGCCCACGAGGCGCGGGACCGGCTGGAGCTGCCAGACCCCTTCGTGCAGCCCTTCGCCCGCGCCTGCGTCGACGCCGGGGCCGACGCCTTCCTGCTCGCCGGTCCCCACGTGCTGCGCGGCGTCGAGATCTACAAGGGGAAGCCCATCTTCTACAGCCTGGGGAACTTCTTCTTCCAGCACGAGACCATCGAGCCCATGCCGGCGGAGGCCTTCGCCGCCTACGGGCTGCCGCCCGACACCTTGGACGCCACCCGCATCGGCGACAGGATCACCCCTTACACCAGCCAGCGGCGCTTCTGGGAGAGCTTCGTGCCGGTCGTAACCTACGAAGGCCGCGAGGCGGCCGCCATCGAGATCCATCCCATCGGGCTCGGGTATGGGAGACCGCTCTACGAGCGCGGCATCCCCGCCCTGGCCCGGGGCGAAGACGCCCGGCGCATCCTGGAGAAGGTGGCCGAGCTGTCGCGGCCCTACGGCACCCGGATGATCATCGACGGCGAGGTGGGGCGGATCGATCCAAGGTCTACTGCCGCGTAACGAAACCATCGCCTCGGCCGCCAGACACTCCGGAGTGGATGGCCAAGAGGGCCACTCTCTATTACAGCTAAATGGCAATCTCTGTACTGGATCATGCCGTGTTTATAATGAGCCCGATATTCGCCATGCCTGATCAGGTCTTCGCCACCATGGATGAAACCGCAGATGATCGGCTCTTCGGCGGGCCTCATTCCTCACCCCTGATCGAGGGGGAGATCAGCTTGGCCATCGTCGACTCTCACCACCTCTTCCGCGAGTGTCTGGCCTCGGCGCTCGCCGAAGAGGAGGGATTCCGGATCGTCGCGGTCGGCTCGAACGGCCGGGACGTGCTCGACAGCCTCGACTCGCGGGACGCGGACGTCCTGCTCCTCGGCATCAACAGCTCCGCGGACTGCGTGGCGGAGTTGATCGAAGGCGTCCGGGAGCGCTGCCCGGGCATCAAGACGCTGGTCGTCGGCCCCAGAGAGGTGGACGGCCAGATCCTGCGCTGCTTCGAGGCCGGCGCGCGGGGCTATCTCTTCCGCGACCAGTCGCTGGGGGAGCTGCGGTCGTCGATCCTGGACGTGGCCCGCGGCGAGACGGTCTGCCCCCCGCGCGTTGCCCATCTCCTGTTCTCACGGCTCGCCGACCTCGGGCGCGCGCGCCGCCGGCGCGACCGGCTGGAGAGCCTCCACCTGACGCCACGCGAGCTGGAGATCCTGCGGCTCATCGCGGAAGACCTGAGCAACCATGAGATCGCCCGTCGGCTCTACCTCTCGGTCCACACGGTCAAGAACCACATCCACAAGGTGCTCGAGACCCTCGGCGTCGAGAGCCGGCGGCAGGCGGTGAGGCACGCGGTGGAGAAGGGCTGGCTGCCGGACCGGAGGCGCCGTTGAACCACCTTTGAATCCGGTGGTCTATTGCCGGGGTTCTTCCAGTGAAAGAAAAGCGATGCGCAGACCCAGCCTCCGAACCGACCTCAACGTTCATGCCGCCCCCCATCTCGGTCCTGGTCCTGAGCAGCGATCAGCTCTTCGCGGACGCGATCGCCGTCTCGCTTTCGCGCCAGCCGGACTTGAGGACGGTGGCGGTTTCCGGGGAGCCCGTCGACATCGTGCTGATCGACGCTTCGTCGAATGCGGGGGAGGCCCTGGACCGGCTGTGGAAGCTGCGCGAGGGGCTGGCGGACGCGAAGCCCATCGTCCTGGGGCTGGAGCAGGAGGACGAGACGCTGCTCGAGTTCATCGAGGCCGGGGTCCGGGGCTACGTGCTGCGGAGCGCCACGCCGGCCGGGCTCGCCGAGGTGATCCGGTCCGTGCATCTGGGGGAGACCCCGTGTTCCCCGCGGATCGCCGCCTCGGTGGTGGAGAGGATCGCTCTCCTCGCCCGGGAGCGGGAGGTCCTGGATCAACTGGACCTCGGACCGCTCACCGCGCGGGAGCGGGAGATTCTGTCCCTCATGGCCAAGGGGCTCCGGAACAAGGAGATCGGCCGGCAGCTCCTCATCACGACCCAGACCGTCAAGAACCACGTGCACAACATCCTCGAGAAGCTCCAGGTGCACCGGCGCCGGGAGGCCGTGCGGCTCGCGTGCGAGCGTGGCCTTCTGGCCGACCTGGATCTCTTTTGAACCGGCTTGTTTATTGCTGAGTGAATCGTCTACCACTAAGGTGGGAAAGGGGGAACCATGGAAGCAGCGGAGATTCGGACCCAGATCAAGCAGATCATCGGAAAAGTGTCGGGGCTGGATCCGGCTCGCATCGGAGACCAGGACACGCTTCGGGACGACCTGAACCTCGACTCTCTCTCGCTGCTCGAGATCGGGGTGGACGTGGACCTCGCGTTCAAGCTGGAGCTCCCCGACGAGCGTTACAAGGAGATCGACAGCCTGCCCGCCATGGTGGATCTGGTGCAACAGCGCCTCGGAGAGTTGACGGCCCAGCCGCAGGCGATGCACGCTCAAGCTTAGGGGCTCGGACACCGTGTGATGCGCGATCCCACCCCCTTCTCTTCGGGAACGAGGCCGGCCGACCTGGTCCCCCGGCTCGAGGGGCAGGGCTACTCCGCGGAGGCCCTCGCGGAGCGGCGGCGCTGGATCGAGGAACGCACGGGTGCGCGCCTGGGCCACGTCGGCGCCGCCACCGTCCCCGGGGAGTCGATGCGGGGCAACGTCGAGAACCCGATCGGCGTCGCCCAGGTGCCGATCGGTGTCGCGGGACCGTTGCGAGTCGAAGGTGAGCACGCGCAGGGCGTCTTCTACATCCCCCTGGCCACCACGGAAGGGGCGCTGGTCCGCTCGTACGAGCGGGGCGCCGTGATCCTCACCCGGGCCGGCGGCGCTACCGCGCGGGTCCTGGCGGACGAGAACCGCGTCTCGCCCGTGTTCCTGTTCGACGGTGTGGCCGAGGCGGCTGCGTTCGCGCGCGAGGTGCCGGGGCTGTTCGAGGCCCTCAAGACCGAGGCCGAGTCCACCACGAGCCACGGCCGGCTGCTGCGCGTGGAGCCTCTTCCCCTGGGACGGGAGGTGGTCGTCCACTTCGTCTACTGGACCGCGGACGCCCACGGCATGAACATGGTCGTGAAGGCGACCGACCGGGCCTGCCGGTGGCTGGTCGGGAACGGTCACGCTCCGCGCTACTACGTCTTCAGCGGCGCCGAGTCCGAGAAGCGGGCGAGCGGCTCGCTCTTCGCCGGCGGTAAGGGCAAGAAGGTCATTGCCGGAGCCCGGCTCCCGCCCCGGCTCGTCCGCGCCTACCTGCACACGACCCCCGAGCGGATGGCCGACGTCTGGCACCGGACCGTGCTCGGCCACATGCAGGCGGGCGCCACGAGCTTCAACGGCCACATCGCCAACGGTCTCACCGCTCTCTTCATCGCCTGCGGCCAGGACGTGGCCAACGTCGCCAACTCCGCGGTCGGCGTCACCTCTTTCGAAGTCCTGGAGGGGGGCGACCTGTATGCGAGCGTGACCCTGCCGTCGCTGACCGTGGCGACCGTGGGCGGAGGCACGGGGCTCGGAACTGCCCGCGAGTGCCTGGAGATGCTCGACTGTGCCGGTGACGGCAAGGCGCCGAAGCTGGCCGAGCTCGCCGCCGCGCTGGTGCTCGGCGGCGAGCTGTCCTTCGGCGCGGCGATCGCGAGCGGCGAGTTCGTCGACGCCCACGAGACCTACGGCCGCAACCGGCCGGTGGAAGCGGGAGGGTGATCCCATGGCGCGCGTCCTCCTCCTGGGACCCGACGACGGCGTGACTGCCGCGATCGCTGCCCGGCTGGCGGCGGACCACGAGGTCGTGAGAGATCCCCGGGAGACGGCGGATGCAGTCGTCTACCGTCCGCGGCTCCGCGGCAGAAAGCTCTCCCTGCCCGACCTGGAGGAAGCCGAGGCGAACCTCCGGACCTTGGCCGCGAGCCGGGTGGCGAAGCTCGTGCTGCTGTCGAGCGCGGCAGTCCACTCCCCCCGCCACGATCATCCCGGGCATGTGGGCGAGGCCGTCCGGAGCTTCGCCCGCAACCCCATCGCCCAGGCCTGGAACGAGTTGGAGGAGCTCGCGGAACGCCTTCTGGAGGGGACCGCGCTGACGATCCTCCGGCCGGTAGCCGTCCTCGCCCGGGACAGCCCGGACTACTTGAGCCGCCTGCTCCATGGCAAGGTCGCCTTCACCCTGGCGGGCCACGACCCGTCGGTCCAGCTCCTGAGCCCGGAAGACCTGGCCGAGGCCGTGGCCCGGGCGCTGGAGCGGGGAGACCGCGGGGTTTATCACGTAGCTCCGGATGGCGCGGCCCCGCTCCGTGCCGTTCTTCGGCAGGCCGGGGTGCGCCGCGTGCCGCTGCCCCTCACCGTGCAGCGGCTGGCTCGTGCCGCCGCGGCCCGGTTGGGCTGGGCCGATCCGGCCGGCCAGCTCGACGCCATTCGCTATTCGTCGACCGTCTCCAACCGGAAGATCAAGGACGAGCTGGGCTTCGAGCCGTCGAGCGCGGGAGCCTCCGAGTTCGACCCTTACGGGATGGACAAGGGCTACATCGCCGCTTACGGACGCACGCTCTTCCGCTTCCTCCACCGGCGCTGGTGGCGCATCGAGGTCCGCGGCCTGGAGCACGTGCCGCGGCAGGGGAGGGCCATGCTGGTGGGCGTGCACCGCGGCTTCCAGCCCTGGGACGGGGTCATGACCCTGCACACGATCGCGACGGAGGTGGGGCGCCACCCAAGGTTCCTGATCCATCCCGGGCTGATCAAGTTCCCGTTCCTGGCCAACTACATGACCAAGCTGGGCGGCATCGTGGCCTGCCAGGAGAACGCGGAGTGGGTGCTCGGCAACGACGAGCTGCTGGGCTTCTACCCGGAGGGGATCCGCGGAGCGTTCTCGATGTACAAGGACGCCTACAAGCTCAAGAAGTTCGGGCGCGACGAGTTCGTGCGCACGGCGCTGCGCGGCCGGGCGCCGATCATTCCCTTCGTCACCGTGGGGAGCGCCGAGATCTACCCGATCCTGGGCAAGATCGAGTGGAGCTGGTTCAAGAGGTACACCGAGTGGCCGTTCCTGCCGATCGCGCCGCCGTTCGTCATTCCGCTGCCGTCGAAGTGGCACACTCGCTTCCTGGAGCCCATCCCGGTCCATCTCCGCTACCCGCCGGAGGCCGCTGACGACCAGGCCATCGTGCGCGAGATCAGCCTGGAGGTGCGGGCAAGGATGGAGGAGGCGCTCCAGGATATGCTGCGGAAGCGAAAATCCATCTTCTTCGGCTCGATTTTTGAAGGAGAGGCTGCAGTGGATGGGGCGCACGGGAAGGAGACGACGTGAGGACGGCCTGGCTCAACGTCCGGCGCATGGGATGGATTCTTCGGGTGCTGGCGTCACACATGGTCGCCAACCTGCTGGGAGCCCGCCTGGAGCGCTGGCCGTGGCTGGCGCGCCGCCTCCCCCCGGGAGTGCTGCCGGAGCCCGAGCGGCTGCGGATGATCTTCGAGGACCTCGGCGGCACGTTCCTCAAGTTCGGCCAGATGCTCGCGCTGCAGCCGGATATCCTCTCCATCGAATACTGCAACGCCCTGTTCAAGCTGCTCGACCGGGTCGATCCGTTCCCCTACGAGGACGTCGTACGGGTATTCCGTGAGGATCTGGGCAGGACGCCGGAGGAGATCTTCGACTCCATCGAGACGAAGCCGATCGCGACCGCTTCGATCGGGCAGGTGCACGTGGCCTGGCTGGCCGGGAGGAAGGTCGCCGTCAAGGTGCAGCGGCCGGCCGTGGAGGTGGACTTCGCGGGCGACATCCGCCTGATGGTTGCATCCATCGGGCTCGTCAGGCGGCTGCGGCTGACGCGGCTCTACTGGACGATCGAGCCGATGGGTGAGTTCGTCGCCTGGACGCGCGAGGAGCTCGACTACCGCAACGAGGCCCGCTACATGGAGCGGCTGCGCGAGAACGCCCGCGACAATGCCTGCGAGCAGGTTCCGGCGCTCGAGGGAGCTTTCACCACGCGCCGTACCCTGGTGGCGGAGTTCCTGGAAGGGGTGACCGTCCTTGGCTACCTGCGGGCGCTGGAGGCCGACGATCAGCTCACGATTCGGCGCTTGGCCGCGGCCGGCTTCGAGCCCAATGCGTTCGCGCGCCACATGATCGACAACTTCCTGGGCGACGCCTTCCGCCACGGGATCTTCCATGCCGACCTGCACCCGGCGAACCTGATGATCCTGCCTGGAAACGTAGTCGGCTACATCGACTTCGGGATCACCGGCGTGCTCAGCCATCATTCGCGCTACAACCTGGTAATGATGACGCTCTCCTACACGCGCGCGGAGCCTGATGGCATGTGCGACGCCTTCCTCAAGGTCTCGACGGCGGACCCCGACGCCGATCTTGGCGCGTTCCGGGACGGGCTGAAGCGTTTCTCCGAAGCGTGGTACGAGCGGCGCGGGAGCCAGAGGCGGCTGCGCAAAAACTTCACGCTTGTGATGCTCGACATGCTCCGGCTGTCGCGGGCCACCGGCGTCTGGCCGGAGCGCGACGTCATCAAGTACATCCGCTCGGCGATCGCGATCGACGGCCTGATCACCCGGTTCGCTCCCGGTTTCAACGTCGGTCAGTACCTCGAGGCGGTCTGCGACCGCTACCTGCGCCAGGAGGGGCGGAGAGCGCTCTTCGCGCGCGGCCAGCTCGTGGCCTGGGCCGCGGCGAGCGGCAACCTGCTGCGGGACGGCCCCTTCCGGGCCATGGAGGCCCTTTCCCGCATCACGGGCGAGCCGCCTCCCCCGAGGGCCGAGCCTACCTACGCGGCCGGCGAGGCCCAGGGAGAGAACAGACTGCGGGCGTTCCACCTGGCCGCGGTGGCATTCGCGGCTTCTCTCGTCGTGACAGCCGCGGGTGAAGAGGGTACCCTGGGATGGAACTTGTTCACCGCCGGGGCCGCCGTGGCTGCCGCCGCCCTGGCGATGTTCGTGAAGACTCTGCACCGGCTTGCCTGACCCGGCAACCGAAGGAGGTGCTGGATGCGTGAAATGACGAAGTCCATGATGAGCTTTTCCTGGGCGATGTCCCTGTTCGGCCTGAGGCAGATGACCTGCATGCTCATGCCCCAGTCCTGGAGGGGCGCCTCGTCCTCCTTCGACGCCGTAACCCGGTGCACGGAGGACCAGCTTGGATCGACCACCGATTCGCTGTTCCGGGCCGGCGACAACCTGCAGCGCGGGCTGGTCGACCTGATGTTCAGCATGTTCACCTTCGGGATGGCCGGCCGCAACGGCTGGGGCAGTGGGAGGAGGGACCGCGACGGCGGCGGCTGCGGCAGTGGACGATGGGACCGCGACGGCGGCGACACGGCCCGCCGCTCGGGCCAGTGGGCCGCCGACGCGACGCGGCGCTCGGCCAATGTCGGCGATGCCGGCGCCGACTTCGTGCAGCGCACGGCCCAGGCGGGCGCGGATGCCCTGCGGCAGAGCGCCGACGCCATCGATCCCAGGGCTTCGTACGGCGTGCGGCAGGAAGACGTCGGCTGGGGTCCGATGCCCGGAACCCGCTAGAAGACCACGGCACCGCATGCGCGACCTGGCCAAGTCCATGCTCAGCTTCTCCCTCGCCATGCCCCTGTTCGGCATGGAACAGATGGCCTCCATGCTGTCGGACGGACGGAGGATGAGCGGAGCCCTGGACGCGGTCACCGGCATGGCGGCACGGGAGCTCGGCGAAGAGGGTTGGCTGCGCAGCCTCTACCAGCTCGGCAACTGCCTGCAGAACGGCTTGGTCGAGATGGGCCCCAGCCTGCTCACTCCGGACCTCTTCGACCCGGGCGCCTGGGCGAGGGTCTCATCCGACGTGGCGCAGCGCTCGGCCGAGGCCGGCCGCGTGCTCGCCGAAGGCAACGGCGGGCTCGCCTGGCAGGAGCTGCGGGACAAGGGCGAGGTCTTCTGTCTCGTCCTCGACGTCGCGAACCTGATCGGCGTGCCGGCGGACCCGCCGCTCCCGCTCTACGAGCTGCTCGACCGGTCCTATGCCCTGGGGCCGTTCCGCGCCCTCTGGGCGGTCGAAGGGCTGGGCCACGACTACGGAGACAGCTTCTGGGAGCAGGGGGTCGTCCCGAGCCGCATCCTGAGCGATGAGAGGACGCGCGGCCTGCCGGCAAAGGGCCTGCTCATGCTCCACGCGGGGATCGGGCTCTCCTTTGCGCAGCACTGCCTGCGGGACGCCGGCTCCCGGGAAGGGGAGCTGCGCTCGCGCGTGTCCGAGATCCTCCGGCTCTGCCGCGACAGCTCGCGGCCGGGCTATCTCGGTGCCGCCTACGAGTCGCTCGGCCTCGTGGCGCGCACCTTCCATCCCGATCTCGTATCCCCCGTGGACCGGGTCCTCCGGCAGATCGCGCCCGACGTCGTCGGCTACTACTGGCACGGCGTCGGCCGGGCGATCTTCTTCGCGGCGATCAACTTCCTGCCGGGCTCGGACGGCTTCATCTTCTCGATGGCGAGGAGGGAGGCCCCCGACGAGGAGGCGCGGCGCAGCGCCGTTGCCGGCGCGGCCTGGGCGTACGCCCTGGTCGCCCAGCGGGACCCGAGGATCCTGGCCGAGCTCGTGGTGCGGCCCTACGGCGAATCGCTGGCGCAGGACGCCGCCTTCGCGAACGGTGTCGCCGCCTCGGCGATCATGCGCCAGGACACGACTCCGGACGCTCCTTTCCTGACTCGCTTCTACCAGCACCGGCCCGCCGATTCGGCCGTGGCCCTGTTGTGGGAGAGGCTCGTGCGGCGCCCCTGCGAGGAGGGGCTGGAGCGCATCTACCCGGTCCTGAAAGGGCAGCAGCGGCTCGACGAGCTGTTCCGGTACCAGGACCTGGGGGCATTACGATGAGGACCGCACAGGAGCGGAGCGCGTCTCCCGAAGCGGCGGCCCGCCGGAAGGAGATCGAGCGCGCGCTCGCCGCGGCCGGCCTCCTCCCTGGCCTGCACAGCGTCCCGCCGGCCACGGCTCCCCTGGATCCGGAGGCAGGTTTCGGAGCACGCCTGCGCATGGCCCTGGAGCAGCTCGGCCCGGTGTTCTCCTCGTTCGGTCTCTATCTCGCCTGCCGTCCCGATCTCCTGCCCGCGGGCGACTGCCTGGAGCTGTCCGGCCTGCCGGACCTCGCCAAGCCCATGCCGGTGGAGGCGGTGCTCGCGGCCGTCGAGAGCGAGCTGCGCCGAGAGCCGCGGGAGGCCTTCGCCGGGTTCGAGGAGGCTCCCTGCGAGTCGCGCCTCCTGTTCCAGGCGCACCGCGCGCGCCTGCCCGGCGGCCAGCCGGTGATCGTCCGCATCCTCCGCGCCGGGCTCGACGAACGCCTGGCTCTCGACCTGCCGCTCCTGCCGCGGCTGGGGCCGGCGTTTGCCGAGGGATTCCCCCTGGAGGAAACGGTCGCCGACTTCCGCGCGTTCCTGGAGCAGGAGCTCGACCTCCTGGCGCAGGCCGTCGCCCTGGACCGGGTCGCCGCGGAGACCGAAAACGTCGGACCTCTGCGCGCGCCGGGGGTGTGCCGTGAGCTGGCGACTCCGAAGATGCTCGTCCTGCAGGACCTCGGAGGCAGTGGGCTCGCGGAGCGGGGGGAGGACGTCGAGCTCGCGCGCCGCCTCTGCCTCCTCTGGCTGCGCCAAGCCCTGCTCGGGCCGGCATTCCCGGCCGAGCCCTGGGGCACCAACGTCGCGGTCCTCGCGGGCGAGCGCATCGCCTTCACCGGCGGCGTGCTCGCGGAGCCGCCGCCGGCCGTCCAGGCGAACCTGTGGGGCTACCTGATCGCCGCCTCCAACCAGGATGTCGACGAGGTCTGCACCTGGCTGTTGCGCGAGTCCACCCTGGAGGGGCCGCCGTGGGCCGAGGAGCAGCTCCGGCTGCGGTTGCGCCAGGCAGTGCCCTTCCGCGACGGAAGCTGGAGCCGCAGCGGCGAGGGGCTGGCCGAGCACCTGTTCCTGCACTGGCGCTTCGCTCGGGAGTGCGGCTTCCGTCCCGGGGCGCACCTGCTGGCGTTCTTCCGCGGGCTAACGGCGCTCACTTTCGAGACCCGGAGGCTCGCCCCGGGCCGGGACGTGCTGCTCAGGGCACTGGAAGACGTCCGGCTTCTCGCGGGCATGCAGCAGCTCGGCGAGATGATGAACTTCGACCGCCTGCGGGAAAACTTCGAGCGCTACGCCGCGCTGGCCGTTCAGCTCCCGCAGAAGCTCGACGAGGTCCTGACCCTGGCGGCGGAGGGGGATCTCCGGCGGCCCACCCGCCCGGCCGCCCGGCCGCCCGAACGGCGGCGGGGGTCGTCCCTGGTCTGGGTCTCCCTGCTCCTTGCCCTGGCGGCGGTCGTCCTGCTGGCGCGGCAGGTGGACGGCGTCTGGGGGGAGCGCGTCGGCGCGCTCCTTTTCCTCATGGTCGGAGCCCTTCTGCTCCGGTTTGCGGGGCGGACGTGACCTGGCGCGAGGGAGAGGGCGCGGGAATGGACGCAGGGATGGAGATCTTCCGGCTCTTCGGCCAGATGATGCTCCTGCCCGCCGCGGCCTTCGCCTGCTCCCTGGAGCTGCTCCTGCAGACCGTCCGCCAGTTCCAGGCGGTGGCCGGCCAGGGGATCGACGTCCGTCCAGGCTCCTTCCCGCGCCCGGGGTCCGCCCGGCAAGATCCGCAGCCCGCGGCAAGACCGCAGGGACCGCCAATATCCGTTCCGGCTTCGCCTCCGAACCCCGGCGTGCAGAGACCTGCGGCCGAAAACCTTTCTAGGAGAAGACCTATGCGAGACGACAACCTCAGTGACGACATGGTCAAGCTCATCCGCTTCACCATCGTGTCGATCAAGCGCGACGACGAGCATATCCTCAGGAGCGGCCTGGGCGAGAAGATCGTCACCGACAACATGGACGACGAGTCGTTCGCCTCGTGGGTCCTCTCGGAGTACTTCCAGAGGGCCGGGCACGAGCCCATCGACGACGACGACAAGAAGTATCTGCGCGTCTACACCGAGGTGCTCGAGCGCTGGCCCAAGCAGGACAGGAAGTTCGAGAAGCGGCAACTCGGTTCCCTGGAGGGCATCGAGGAGGCGCTGCAGACGCTCGTGAGGGACGGCATCAAGACCAAGTGACCGCGAGAGGTCTCCGATGAGCACGATGCAGACGGCAGCGGAAGCGGGCTCCGCGAGCAGGCTCCAGCGCCTGATCGACGAGGTCGCAGGCTTCAACATCCTGGCCGTGCCCGAGGCGCGATCGTCCGGCTCCGCGCTGCGCGCGACGGGGCGCAACGGCGTGATCGGCTGGCAGGTGCGCGAGGCCCTGCACAGGTTCGACATCGTCCTGCACCCTCCTTCGGCTGCTGGAGGGATGAAGGCTGAGAACAGCGTCGGCGAGAGCGCGGGCTGGCTCGACCTGCGCTGGCTCCTGATCCCCAGGGACTTCCTGGCCCGCCCCGACCGCGAGCCGCCGGCGACCCTGCTGGACCCGGAGCGGTCCCAGCGGTTCACGATGCAGGAGGCGACGTTCCGCTTCGGCGACGGCAGCGACGGCTTCCGGAGCTTCGGGACGGGCCGGACGTTCCCGGCCTTCTACGGCGGGGGGCTGCGGCTGCTCGCGGCCGCCGTGGGCAACGTGATCGAAGGGTTCGGCAAGTTCCGCGGGCACGAGGGGAACTACACCCTCTGCGGCGAGATCGATCCCGAGCGCGGCTTCGTCGGCCATGGCGTCGTCCGCATCCTGGACTCGCAGGGCAACCTGCGCACCGCCGCGGACCTGCCGCCGATGCAGACGCGGCAGAGCCCGGACCCCGACGCGACCTATCTCCTGTTCGGCGCCCAGAAAGGACCCGGCCAGGAGAACAGCTTCAGCTTCGGGTCCGACGGGCAGATCCGGGGGGCCAACATCCTCACCCAGCTCAGGCTCCTGCGGCTCGGCTTCGCCGCCGGAGGCTCCGAGGGCTTCCGCGCCAACGACCTCCGGATCGGCGAGCCGATCGGCCTGGAGGTCGGGTTCGGCCGGGGCTCCGAGCCGGGAGCCAGCCAGGCCGGCTCCGCCCTCAAGCCCTTCCTCTTCGAGGGAGTGGCGAAGTACACCTTCAGCGACGCCTCCGGGCGGGAGATCGGAGCCGTCACCACGAACGTGCTGGAGGGCCGGCGGTTCGACGTCAGGTTGCCCGCGGCCCCGGACGAGCCGGCGCTGCGGTTCGGGTTCTTCGGCCCGATCGTCCTCGGCACGGGCTGCTTCGCGGGCGCGGAGGGGATGTTCTACGGCTCGTCGGGCTCGATCTTGAAGCCGCCTCCGGCCGAGCATGTGATCACGCATTTCTACGTCGCGCGGCTCCACGATCCGGACGGGCGGTTCCGGGTCGCGGTGGGGAAGGGAGAGGGGCGATGACGGCCACGCGGACCCTGCCCGACGTCAACTCCGAGACGTATCCCTACGATCTGGTCCAGAGCCTGCTGGACCAGACGGCGAACTTCAGCTTGTTCGCCGCTCCCGAGCCCGGGTACGCGCAGAAGGCCAGTCTGTCGCCCGCCGCCCCAGGCGATTTCTTCGGCCTGAACGGCGGCTACGGCCTCGCCATCGGCTGCAACCTCCACCGCTTCGACGCCACGGCCCGGCTTGCCGGAGGCAGGCGCGACCTGGTCGTCCAGCAGGCGGTGGGGGAGCCGGAGGGCCGGCTGCGCTGCCGCTGGATGCTCGGACCGGAGGACCTGCCCTGGGCTCCCGGCGGCGAGCCGCCTCCGGCCATCTTCGATCCCTGGTCTCCGCTGCGGTTCGCCATGGCTGACGCGGTCTTCACCTTCGGAGACGGCGAGCACGGCTTCCGCGGCTACGGAGTCGGCCGCACCTTCCCCGTCGTCGTCGCGGGGCGGCCGCGGATCCTGGCCGGGGCGGTGGGCAACCTGACGGAGGGCTTCGGCGCGTTCCGCGGACTGGAGGCGACCTTCGTGATGACGGGCACGCTCACGAAGGAGCTGGGCTTCCTGGGCAACATCACCTGCCGGGTGGTCGATCCGGCCGGCAGGATGCGCGGCGAGGAGGTCTCCTCTCTGAACCCCATCCTCGATCCCGATCCGGACAGCACCTTCCTGGTGCTGCGCGGCGAGAAGAGAGACCGCACGGTGAAGACCACCTACGGGCCTCCCCCGGACGACGTGCGGGTCAGCCTCGTCACCCCCTCCCAGATGCGGGCGCTCCATCTCCGGTTCCGCGGCAAGGGGTCGCCCGGTCCGCGCGCCGAGACGCGCGTCCACGAGGTGGTCGGCACTATGGAGGCCAACGTCGCCTTCAACCTGCTGGCGCCGCCGGGGACCGCGCAGCGGCCCGTGCCGTTCACCACTCAGGAGCTCTACACCTTCGTGGACGGCCGGGGAGAAACCCTGGGCACGGTCACGGCCGGCGTGGTCGAGGGGATCTCCTTCGACCTCAAGCTCCCGGCCGCGCCCGGTCAGCCCGCGGTGCGGTTCGCGGGCTTCGGCCCGATCCAGGGCGGGACCGGGGTCTTCGCCGGCGCGCAGGGGCTCCTCACGGTGAACTCCCTGATCGGGATCTCTCCGCACGCGCTCTCGCTCTTGCACGTGCTCCACCTCGTCGATCCCGAAGGCCGGTTGCGGTCCGGCGGCCGGACGACGCGCAAGCAGCGCAAGAAGGACGAGGTTTCCGAGGTGCTGCCGAAGGACGATCCGTTCTACCCGCTCTGGCGCCACAAGGAGGAGTACACCGAGACCTACCGCGGCTGGCGCCAGGGCTTCCAGCGCTGCAGCCGGACGATCGCCGACACCATCGCGAAGACCTACAACGGCCTGCTCGACTTCAGCGACTTCCCCGGTCTGCGGATCGACGCCGACACTCTGGCGGACCTCTTCGCCCGCGGCGCCGGCCCGTTCGATCCGGTGGCGTTCGACCGCTACCTCGGACGGGCCAGGGGGAGCTTCCAGACCTATGAACTGGGGACGCGGCGGGAGCTCGATTCGTCGGTCCTGTACAGCGCCTGGGGCCGGAAGAACCTGCGCTTCCCCGACGGGCGCATCGCCAAGAAGATCTCCGGGTCGTTCTCGGGGTACTTCGATCCGACCGCTCTGCCCGACCTGTCCGAGGGCAAGGTGGACATCATCCTCAACTCCCACCGGCCCGACGTCGGCCTCACGAGCTGGGTCGAGATCTATCAGGGACATCGGCAGCAGAGGGCGTCCTTCGCCTACAAGCTGCCCGACCCGCACGAGATCCTCTGGTTCGTCAAGGACGTGTCCATGCACGGGCAGCCCGTCCACAACAACGTCTTCATGGCTTCCCACGAGTGGAAGGGCACCCTGCGCGGCAGGACCTGCTACTTCATGGTGGGGATCTTTTTCGACATCGATTTCGACGCCTGCACCATCCGGCTGACGGGCGACCGCTTCTGGAGAGCCCTCTACGAGGAGGAGGGCTGACAAGGAGAAAGGGAGACGCATGAGCAGCACCACGGTCTGGTACACGTTCAGTGAATGGCAACCGGAGAGGCGCCCGGATGAGGAACCCGAAGGGCGGGTGCGCGTCCGCATGGCTCCGCAGGAGGCACTAGTCAACTCCATCGGCATGGAGCTGGTGCTGATCCCGGCGGGCGAGTTCCTGATGGGAGCGCCCGACTCCGACCCGGACGCCGCGGCCAACGAAAAGCCGCAGCACCGGGTGAGGATCACGAAGCCCATGCTGATGGGCCGCACCGAGGTGACGGTGGGTCAGTTCCGCAGGTTCGTGGAGGACGAGGGCTATGCCACCGAGGGGGAGCAGAGCAGGAAGGGCAGCTTCGGGCTGGACCTGAAAACCGGCATGGTCGAGCCGCGGCCCGAGTACACCTGGAGATCCTGGCTCAAGAAGGACCCCAAGCGTCCCGTCAGTTTCGAGCAGACCGACGATCACCCGGTGGTCTGCGTGAGCTGGGAGGATGCCCGGAGCTTCTGCCGCTGGCTGAGCGGCAAGGAGGGGACCGAGTACCGGCTGCCCACCGAGGCCGAATGGGAGTACGCCTGCCGCGCGGGCACCACGACGAGGTACAGCAACGGCGACGACGAGAACGGCCTCAAGGGCCTGGCGAACATCGCCGACAAGTCGCTCCACGAGAAGTGGGTCATGGAGATCGGGGGCGTGGAGATGCACCTCCCGCCTTACGCCAAGTGGTACGACGACGGCGCATCCTTCACGAGGCCGGTGGGCGAGCTCGAGCCCAACCCCTGGGGGCTCCGCGACATGCACGGCAACGTGGGCGAGTGGTGCCTCGACTGGTACGACGGCAGCTACTACAGGAAGTCGCCGGAGGCGGACCCCCAGGGCCCCAAGACGGGCGAGCTGGTCGACATCTCCAAGCTAATCCCGGGCCAGCCCCCCGTGCGGCTGCGGATCGTGCGCGGGGGCGTGTGGCTCGATCCTGCCCTCGGCTGCCGGTCCAGCGACCGGTCCACGCAGCTCCGCCATCCGGTCTACTCGGCCGCCGACATCGGCTTCCGGGTGGTCCGGGCCTGCTGAGGGGACGCCGGAGAGAGCCACGATGGAAGACGAACGGGGAGCCTCGACGGCGGCGGGCGCGCAGGCGGCGTTGCCCGACATCAACGAGGAAACCTATCCGTTCGAGGTCGTCCAGCGCCTGATCGACCGGGCGGCGCACTTCAACATGCTCTCGGTCCCGGACTGCGCCGACGGCGCGGCGATCGAGGGTGACGGAGGTGCAGTCGGTCTGCGCATCCGTGAGGTCCTGCACCGCTTCGAGATCCGGATGGAGCTTCCCGGCCGGTCTGCGGGCCTGCGCGCCGCCAACGTCGCCGGCGAGCCCGCCGCCACCTTCGAGCACCGCTGGCTGCTCATTCCCGACGATTGGCAGGCCCTGCCGGACAGGGAGCCGCCGCCGACGGTGCTCGACCCTTCGCGGTCCCAGCGCTTCGCCATGCTGGACAGCGTCTGCCGCTTCGGCGACGGCCGCGACGGCTTCCGCGGCTTCGGCACCGGGAGCACCCTGCCGTGCGGCGACGGGCGCCTCCTCGCCGCGGCCGTCGGCAACGTGATGGAGGGGTTCGGCAGGCTCGCCGGCCGCGAGGGGACCTATCTCTACTGCGGCGAGATCGACCCGCAGCGGGGTTTCACCGGCAACCTGATGCTCCGGGTTGTGGATCCCGGGGAGGGTCTGGGCGTGGAAGGGGACCTGCCCCCCATCGAACCCGTGGCCCACGAGCCGGAGCCGGGGATCACCTATCTCCTGCTCCGCGGCCAGAAGCGTGGGCGCGGACAGAAGACCGGCTACCGGTTCGGCTCCGGCGGAGCGGTGGTCGGGCTCGACGTCGAGCAGGACCTGCGCCTCATCGACCTCGGCTTCGCCGTGCGCGGGCGCGGCGGCCTGCGCAGCACCCGGAGCGTCGGGCCGGTGGTGGGGAGGATGACGGCCCGGATCGACTTCAACCTCCTCGATCCGGGAGCCCCCGGGACCGGGGCCGCGCCGATCCCCTTCCGCAGCTTCAACGAGTACACGATTTTCGATCGCGACGGGCGGGAGATCGGGGGCTTCTCCGCGGATGGAAACGAGGGTCGGACGTTCCTTCAGCAGCTCGCCGGCGCGCCGGGGCAGAGGGCGCTGCGCTTCGGCGGCTTCGGGCCGCTACTCGACGGCACCGGTCCGTTTGCGGGCATCCAGGGCCTCATGACCGACAACTCCGTGGTAGGCATCGCGCCGCACGCCCTGGCGACGCTCTACGTGCTGCGCATCCACGATCCCGAAGGCAGGTACCGCTGCGCGCTCTCCGGCGCGTGGCGCTGACTTCGACGCGCGGGTGCGACATGGAAGACCTCCTGAGATCGATGCTGCGGCTCCCCTGGGAGCTCTCGCGCCTGGGCCTCCGGCAGCTCGGAGCGGAGCGCCCCGCTTGGCGGGAGCTGGAGAACAAGCTGGATGCGTTCGGCCGTTTCCGGGCCTCAGCCGCGGCCGGCCCGCTCCCCACCCGGGGAGCTGCGCTCGCCGCCGCCCTGCAGCCGGCTCTGGCGCGGGAGCCCTGGGACCGCCTCTGGAGCCTCGAGGGACTGGGGCAGGCCCTGGGCGACTCCGCCTGGGACGAGGGCTCGCTGGCCGGCCTTCTGTGCGCGCCCATGGCTCCCGAGGTCCTCTTGCCCCTACACACCGGCGTCGGGATCTCCCTCGCCGGGCGGGCTGTCGAGGCCGCCGGGCGCGACGGGGAAGTAAGCGAGATCCTGCCCGCCTTCGCCGGCCTGTGCGAGCGGACCGCGCGGCCGGGCTGCGCCGCGGCGGTCTTCGAGGCGCTGGGGCTCGCGGCGCGGACGCTCCGGCCCGAGCGGGTGCCGGAGCTCGACCGGATGCTCCTCGGGATGGGTGAGGAGCCGCGCTCTCTGTTTTGGCACGGAGTGGGGCGCGGTCTCTACTTCGTCCCCACCAACGCCATGCCCGCCAGCGCGCCGGGCGAGAGGGCCCTGGACAAGGCGCTCGCCGAGGCGCCGGACGAGCCGGCCCGCCGGCAGGTCCTGGGCGGCCTCGTCTGGGCTCTGACCCTGGTCAACTTCCGCGACCCGGGGGTACTCGAGGATTTTCTGAAGGCCTTCGGGCCCGGCCCGTCCCAGGGGGAGGTCTTCGCGCACGGCGTCTCCATGGGCGCCACCGTGTGGGCGCTGTCGAACGGCGAGGACGCGGTCCTGGAGCGTTTCCTGCGGCACGAGCCCTGCCCTGCGGTCCGGGAGGTCTGGAGCCGTGTGGTCTCCCGGCCCTGCAAGCGGGCGTTGCGCGAGACGGTACCGCGGGTCCGCCAAGAGGGCCGGTGCGGAGCGCTCTTCCTCTTCCGGCGGGAGGCGGCGGCGTGACCGTCTTCGAGGACCTGGAGCGGGACCTCGACGGCGCCCTCGGGCGGATGATCCACGGCTCCGGCGAGGGAGCCCGGGACGACGAGCAGAGCGTCCTCGACAGCGTCGATGTCTACCTCGGGCGCGGGCTGGACCTCCTGCGCTGGTGGGAGGAGGTCCGCCGGACGGGGGCGTTCGCGGACCGCTTCGAGCTCGGCCGCACGTTCAACGACCCGGCCCGCAGCTTCGGCTTCTTCGACCGCGGCCGGGTGGACGGCCGCAGCCTGCCCCTCATGGGCAACTTCCAGGAGATGTTCTACGACCGTCCGAAGTCTCCCCGCGACAGCAGGGTCGACGCGGCCCGCTGGATGCGCGACCAGATGCGCCAGTTCGTCCTGCGGTACTTCATGCGGGTGAGCGACTTCCGCCAGCCCGAGGGGTATGCCGAATCCGGGGGGCAGGCCGCCTCTGGCCTGCCCCGGTTCCTGAGCTGGTGCCCGGGGGAGGACCCCTCGTTGAAGGGGTTCGGGTTCCAGCAACTCTGGTACAAGCGTCGGGACACGGGCCGGATTGGGAGTTTCGCGCCCGAGGACCGCTTCGCCATCGTCGACCTGCGGGAGATCGGGACCACGTACGACTGGATCGTGGTCAAGGTCTGCATCTTCGACTTCAGCTTCACCTTCCGGCCGTTCGGCCCCGGCACGCCGCAGCTCGTCCTGCCGCTGCAGGAGGACAGCTTCCTTGTCCTCACCCGGGACTTCATCCGCATCGAGGAAGACCCCGCCCCCGGGGTGCTGGGGCGCTACGGCCTCGGCTACGCCTTCCTCAAGAACCCGCGCCAGGGCCTGTTCGCCTACGGCCCGGGCGAGTTCGACGCCGCCATCGAGCTCATCGACTTCGAGGTCCGCGAGAGCGGCGAGACGCGGGTGGAGATGGTCTTCGTGGCCAACCGGCCCGAGCGCCTGGTCAACGTCTCCCTCGACCCGCTCGGCTGGGGGCTGAGCGCCATGGACGCGATGACCCTGGGGTTCGCGTCGCCGTTCACGGCGCCCATGAGGAGCCTCCTCGACGCGCTCCCGTTCACCCGCCTGCAGGTCGACCCGGTCTACGCCTACGTCGATCTCGCCAACCTGCTCACCGGCGGCGGTGCCGCGGAGCAGCTCTGCATCTCCCGCGACCAGCTCGACAGGGACTTCCTGGTCAAGCACTTCATGCAGCATTACCAGACCATCGCGGGGTCGCTCGCCACCTGGAGGCTCGTCGGGGACTGGCTGGACGCGGCCTCGCTGCCCGGTTGGGCGATCCATGGCAGGAGCCTGGGATGAAGGGCGAGTGCAGGATCGCGGTGGTGCTCTCGGGCGGCGGCGCCAACGGCGCCTACGAGGTCGGGGTGCTCAAGGCGCTCCTGGTGGGCAAGTCGCCCGCCACCCGGTGCACGCCCCTCGTGCCCGACGTCTACGCGGGCACTTCCATCGGCTCCTTCAACGCCGCCTTCCTGACCAGCCAGTGGGACACGTACGGCGCTTCCGCCGCGGGGAACCTGGAGTCGGTCTGGCTGGACTGCCTGGCGGAGACCGCGAGCCGGCCCAACGGCGCCTTCCGCCTCCGGGGAGATCCCTTCGAGCTGCTGGAGCCCTCGCGCTACCTGCCGAACCCGTTCCAGCCCTTTCTCCAGTTCCTCCAGGACGGGGCGGTGGTGGGCTGGGACGGGCTGCAGCGCGCCGTCAACTTCGTCACCCAGCGCGACGCGAACCTGCGGCAGAGGATCGTGGAGCTGCTGAACTTCACGACCTTCGTCTCGACCGAGCCCTGGGAGCAGACGATCCGCGACTCGATCCGGTTCGAGAGCATCCGCAGCTCCAGCCGCAAGCTCCGGGTCACCACAACCAACTGGACCACGGGCGCGCTCGAGGTCTACCAGAACCTGGACATGACCGATCGTCTGGGGCCGGCCATTCTGATGGCGTCCAGCGCGATCCCCGGGATCTTCCCTCCGATCACGATCGGCGCCGAGCCGCACGTCGACGGCGGGGTCCTCATGAACACCCCCCTCAAGCTGGCGACCGATGCCGGGGCCGACATCCTGCACGTGATCTACCTTGACCCCCAGGTGCGGGCGATCCCCTTCGGCGCATTGCAGAGCACCCTGGCCACGATCTACCGCCAGCAGGCGATCTCCTGGGCCAGGACGGTCAACGACGACATCGGGGACGCGGCCGTCATCAACCGCAGCATCGAGATTTTCGACGCCATCGAAAAGGGCCGCACCATCGGCAACCCTGAGGTGGAGCTCCTGGCCAAGAGCGTGAACAAGATCCTGTCCCGGGTGCAGAAGTTCCTCCGCTACCGGCCGCTGACGATCCACCGCTACCACCCGCGGGACGACCTGAGCGGCGGCGCCCTGGGGCTGCTCAACCTGGACCGCGGGCACATCCAGGAATTGATCGAGCGCGGCTTTGCCGACGCCACCCTCCACGACTGCGAGGCTTCCGGTTGTGTGCTCCCGACCGTCAACGACGAGGAGCTCACGCAGGCCGCCCATAGTGA
This sequence comes from Thermoanaerobaculia bacterium, assembly GCA_035556715.1. Lineage (GTDB taxonomy): Bacteria > Acidobacteriota > Thermoanaerobaculia > Multivoradales > UBA5704 > DATMER01. The sequence continues at coordinate 124,672 of DATMER010000003.1, read as the reverse complement.
GGTGGAGAGAGGGGATGGCAGTCGCTCAGGAGGAAATCCATGATTCCCGAGACCGAGCTGGCGCGGCTCGAATCCGCCCGCGCCCGGACCCTGGACCTCGTGGAGGGCCTCTCCCAGCAGGAGCTGGACCGTGTCCCGGTGCAGGACCGCTGGTCGGTGGGGGAGGTCCTGGATCACCTGCTCAAGGCCGAAGAGGCCAACCGGGAGGTGATTTCCGAGCTGATCGCGCTCGCCCGCTCCGGCCGCCGTCCTTACCTGTGGCGCGACCTCACCACGGCGGGCCTCTCTCCGGCGCTCGTTCCCAGGAGCCTGCTGCCCCTGCTGTCGATCCCGTCCACTCTCGCCAGCCTGTTCATGCCCTTCTCCGTGCGCGAGGCCATGGTCCGCAACCGGCTGTTCGCGGCCAGCACCTCCGACGAGCTGAGGCCGCGGCGGGGGAAGCCGGCGGACGAGCTGCGCCAGGAGCTGCGCCGGTCCCTGGACGAGACCCGCCGCCTGCTCGAGCAGAACGCCGACCTCGACTTTTGCCGGATGACCTACCAGCACCCCCTGCTTGGCGCGAACGACGTCCCCCAGATCCTCCGCCTCACCGCCGCGCACGAGGAGCGGCACCAGGACCAGATCTGCGAAATCCTCGGCAGGGACCGCCGCCCGGAACGGCCCGACCGGCCTCCCGGCCCCGCGCCCAACCCGGGCGAGCCGGACGGACGGATCGACAGCGGCAGGTTGAGCACCGGCCGGATCGTTGTGCTGGGCGAGGGGCTCGCCGCCGGAATGGCCGACTTCGGACTGAAAGCCGACCTTCAGCGGGAGAGCTTCCCGGCGCAGATGGCGCGCCAGATGCGGGCCGGGCTGCGGCTCCCCCTGATCCAGCCGCCCGGTCTCGGCGACCTGCCCGGCCTGCCCCGGCTCCCCGTGCGCGTGCCGGCGATGATGCAGGACACGGTCCGCGAGGACCTTTCCGAAGCCGCGATGCTAGCGATACCGCAGAACCTCTCCGTGCCGGGGCTCCACCTGGCCGATGCCCTGGAGCTGCGCCCCGCCCAGCCGATCGTGCACCGCGGCGACGCGAAACGGACGGCGCTCAACCTCGTCCTCGGAGTGCCCGGTCTGATCGAGGGGAAGACGGAGCTCCCCACCCAGCTCGAGGCTGCCCTCGGCCAGCAGCCCACCCTCGCCCTGGTCGAGCTCGGCTATGCCGAGGCCATCGAAGCGAGTGCCGCGGCCGTCGCGGGCGAGCCGGAGCGGCTGCCCTCCGCGGACGCTTTCCGGAAGGACGCCACCCGGCTCGTGGCCGCACTCCGGAAGTCCGGCGCCGAGGTTGTCGTCCTGACCGTGCCGGACCCCCTGGATACGGCCCACCTCTCGACCCTCGACGCGGCGGCCCGGGTCCTGCGGGTGACCGCTCCCGCGCTCTCCACCGCCTATGGCCTGGCCGCGGGAGACCGCGTCACGCTGCAGGGGCTGGTGGAGATCGGCAACCAGATCCTCGCGGGCGTGGTCCGGCCCCTGCCGTCCTCCTGCCTCCTGCGCGAGCCGCAGGCCCGGGCGATCAGCGCGAGGGTCGACGAGATGAACTACGCCCTGGGCGCGGCGGCCGGGGAGCACGGCGCCCTCGTTTTCGACCTGCACGCGCTCATCCGCAGGGTCCGGGAGGGGGGGATCGCCACCGGCGTCCGCCATCTCACGGCCGACTTCCTGGGCGGCTTCTACTCCCTCAACGGCTGGTTTCCCGGCCGGACCGGGCACGCGGTCATCGCGTCCGAGCTGCTGCGGCTCCTTGAGCGCGTCTACGGCGCCCGCTTCGGCCGGATCGACGTGGATGGCGTTGCCGCCTCCGATCCGGTGGTGAGCTATCGCCCTCCCGAGGGTCCGGTGCGCTCCGAGCTCCCCCTGGCCTCGATGGCGGCCGAGGTGCCGAAACGCCCTCCCAAGCGGGGGACGGCCAAGGTGAATGGTGGAAAGGACTGGCCGCCCCCCCCGCCGCGGCCGGGGAGGCTCCAGCTCCCCCCGGGGCTCGAGCAGACCCTGCCCCTGAGCAGGAGGGCCAGCTACCACGGCGACGCCATCCGCATCGTCGACTGCGCGGACGAAAAGGCCGCCCAGTACGGGAGCTGCGGCGATCTTTTCTTTGGCGGCCTGATCCTGTACGACAGCCACCTGAGCGGCAACGTCCACCTCCGCTTCTCGCCCCCCGTGGGTGACGTGACCCGCTTTCAGATCTCGCTGGGAGAGGGGCTGGCCGGCGACGACGGGGTGCTGTCCGCGCCACAGCTCTTCCGCTGGCCGGTCCTCCAGGCGCGGGTGTCGGACGACTCCTCCATGGTCTCGTCGGGCGAGCTGAACCTGGCAACGGGAGAGGTCTCCAACCTCCAGGTCTTCGTCCAGTTCCGGAACTCGGCCCTGTTCGGACTGGTGCGGGTCAACCCGAACTTCCCGACCCAGCCCATCACCTTCCCGGGCCAGTATGGATCGGCCTGGGCACGGTTCGACCCGCGGCCGGACGGCAGGCTCGACTTCACGTTCTACGGCAGCACCTTCCTGCCCCTGGGCTCCCGGCTCGGCAACGATCCGGTGGCCTGGGCGCTCCCGTTCTCCAGCCCTGCGGCGGACTTCGCCAGCATCCCGGCCAGCGGCATGGCCATGCACCCTCACATGCAGTTGAGCACGCGGGAGCCGGATGAGACGGAGGAGGCCGGGGAGCTCCTCGACGTGCCGTTCAACAGCGTGCAGGAGCTGACCCTGTTCACCCATAACTCCAGCTTCGGGGACCAGTTCACCCTCAACACCGACACCCTGGGGGGCTACGCCAAGGGACGCTCGCACGTCATGGGCCGGCTGGAGGTGCAGTTCGGCGAGCGCTTCGGCGACTCGGTCTCGGTAGCCGTCTCCTCGCTCTCGCCGGGCGGCCTCCTGGCCGACACGGTCCCCCAGCCGCTGGCCGCCGTCTTCCCGGGCCGCCTCTACCCCGGCCCGATCGGGCACGACGAGTTCCTGAGGTTCCCCTTGCGCACCTACTTCCTGGACGCGGTGAACTTCCTCGACGACCCCTTCGACCTGGCGGTGGGAGCGGTGGACCTGCGCACGGGTGACTTCCTGAACGAGGTCCTGCGGCGGGGGCTCATTGGCCAGGACGTCTTCTTCGCCCTGGTGCGGGTGGAGCCGCGCACACCGCAGTCGTCCTTCTTCTTCCGCGGACCGGCGCGGCTGGAGCGCGGGGCGCGCGGCGAGCCGGTGTTCCGGCTCAAGGCCGAGGTGAACATCCCCTATCCGCCCGGCTTCCTCTTCCCGGCGCCGGACCTCGCCACCGGCTTCGTCATCGGCCCGGGCTCGGCGCTCGACCCGTTCCTCTGGCTGCGGGCGATCGGCGACGAAGGCGACCCGAAGGCGGTCAAGCGGGGAGAGGCGAAGAGGGTGCGGGCCTCGACCGGCGAAGAGTTCTCCTACCTCTACTCGATCGCGGCCGATCCCGAACGCGAGGCCCCCTTCTTCGAGTACACGAACCACAGCCAGCAGGAGGGGACTTTCCGTCTCACCACTCTGGCCTGGGCGAGCTTCGTCCACTCCCTGGGGTCGCGGCCGGAAGGCGGGCAGTACGACACGGTCACCTTCACGGGGTATGGGACCTGGAGCCTGGACGGCGGACGGCGGCCGCACGCGGTCACGGTCCAGGTCTGCACCTCGCCGGAGACGCCCTACGTCAGCATCCAGATCGACGGTGGCCTGGTCTCCAACGTCAACACGAAGCCCTCGGACGAGCGCAAGGCGCTGCCCTGAGCGGACCGGGCGTCACTTGCGGGTGGCGGTTGGATTGCCCAGGCGCCGGTTGAGGTCCACCGCCTGCCGCACGAGGTCCTGGAAAGCCTTCTTCCGGATCCCTCCCGCGTTCTCGAGCTTGACGTGTCCCATCTTCGAGCCCCCGACCTCCAGGAGCCCCTCGGGATCTTCGAGCTCGGCGCCGCGCCAGAAGCCGAAGTTGACGTGCTTCTTGAACGGCTTGATGTAGCAGACCGGCCCGCCGGCCTCGAACACGGGCTGCCCCCACTTGATGACCTCGGCGAGCTCGGGCTCCGCCTCCCGGACGAGCTTGCGGAGCGCGGACACGATCTCGGCCTGCCACGGCTCCAGGCCGGCGATGTACTCGTCCAGGCTCTGGCCCTTCTTCGGCGACGTGCGCGGCACCTGTTTGCGTTCCGCCATGGCTATCTCCCCGGAGCCTCGGCCGCGGCGGCCACTTCGTAAGTGCGGACCTCGAAAGTGGCTTGGCCTGACTGGATGAAGCGCATCCACTCGCCGCCGGCCGCGGCGACCTCCGGGCTGGCCTGGCAGGCCTCGTGGTGGGCTTGGCTCTCCCATTGGAGATAGCTGGTGACCTCCTCGCCGTCCAGGCTGCGGTGCACGGCCATGAAGATGAAGCCCGGCTGCTTCTGGAAGATGGGTACCATCCGCCGCGACTGCTCGAGCAGCTCGGACTGATGCTCGGGAGAGACCTTGACCCGGACGATAACGGTGAAAGCTGGATGATCGGGCGAGATGACCGGCATACTGAGCACCTCCTTGCGAGAGTATGGCTCAACTTTCCGGTGTACCCTACAGCTTGAAACGAAAGGCAGCGCTCCTGCGCCCAAGAGATCGCGGCTTGCTCCGCACGACGACCACCAGGATGGGGGCCTTGGAGAATGGAAGAGAAGAACCTTCGCAGTAATCGCGATGTTGATGTCCTGATCATCGGTGCCGGCCTCGCGGGCCTGACACTCGCCCGCCAGCTCCTGCTCGAACGCCCGGAGATCCGCATCCTGATGCTGGACCGCTTGGCCGAGGTCCCGACGCCGAAGCAGAAGGTGGGGGAGGCCACGGTCCAGGTGAGCGGCTACTACTACTCCCGGGTGCTCGAAATGGAAGAGCACCTCCTGCGGGAGCACTTCCTCAAGTACAACCTCCGCTTCTACTGGAAGTCGGAGCGCGGAGGCGGCGTCTGGGAGGACCTCAGCCAGTCTTACATCCGCAAGATTTCCAACATCGCCACCTACCAGCTCGACCGCAACAAGTTCGAGGCCGCGGTCCTGGAGAAGAACCGCGAGTGCCCGGGCTTCGAGATCATCCACCCCATGGCCGACCTGCAGGTGGACCTGTCGGAAGACGGCGGTCCCCACAGTTTCCGCTTCCAAGCGCGCTTCAAGGCGGGAGACCAGGAGGTCTCCGGCAGTGCCGGCTGGGTGGTGGACGCCTCCGGCCGGGGCCGCTTCCTGGTCCGCAAGAAGGACCTCGACCGTCCGAGCCCCATCCGGCACGGTTCCTCGTTCATGTGGGTCGAGGGGCTCCTGGACCCCGAGAAGTGCACCAACCTCGACCGGAAGGCCATCCGGGTCCGGCCCGAGCGGGGGACCCTGGGGCATTTCCCCACCTTCCTCGCCACCAATCACTATTGCGGCGAGGGCTACTGGTTCTGGGAGATCCCTCTCCACGGCAAGACCAGCCTGGGGCTGGTGTTCGATTCCGCCAACGTCGCCTTCAAGGACGTCTCCACACCCGAGAAGCTCGTCGAGTGGATCTGCCGCGAGTACCCGCTCTACGCCCGCGACCTGCCGCAGCGGAAGATCCTCTACCATTCGGGCTTCACCAGCTTCGCCCTCGACAACGGACAGACGATCTCGCCCTCCCGCTGGGCTCTCTGCGGCGAGGCCTGCCGCTTCACCGATCCCCTCTACAGCCCGGGCGGAGACCTGATCTCGACCTACAACACCCTGATCACCGACTGCATCCTGACGAACGATCAACGCGAGCTGGAGACCAAGATCCGCTTCTATGAGCCCCTGGCCCGGGCGATCTACGAAGCCTACGTTCCCAGCTTCGCCGTGAGCTACTGCACGCTGGGAGACCAGGAGGCCTTCTCCCTGCGCTACGTCTGGGAGCTCACCATCTACTTTTCCTTCTACGTCTTCCCCTTCATCAACGACCTGCACATCAACCAGGCGTTCCTGCCCGGGTTCCTGCGCCGGTTCAGTCAACTGGGGCCCATGAACCAGGGCATGCATCGCATCCTGGCCGCCTACTACCGGTGGAAGAAGGAGAACGTGGTCCTCGAAGCCCCGGAGCCGGTCTTCTTCGATTTCATGGAAGTGGGAGCCCTGGTCTCCGCCGAGATGACCTTCTACAAGGTCGGAGTCGGTATTGACGAGGCGCGACAGGTGCTGGACGAGCAGCTCGAGAACATCCGCGACCTGGCCCGCTGGACCATGGCCCACGTCACCGCAGCCGTGCTCGACGATCCCCGGGCCGCGACCAATGCCGCCTACATCCGCGGCATCGATCTCGACCATCTGGAATTCGATCCCGACGCCATGGCCGAGCGCCTCGAGGCGGCCTGTGCCGAGACGTCCGAGAGCTATGCCTGGAGGTTTGAGATCCCCTGCATGGCCCGCTTCCGGACCCGGCGGCTCAAACCGGAGGCCCGGCGGGTGGAGCTCACGGCGCCTGAGGCCGTCGCGATTCCCGGATGATCAGGAACGAGGGAATCAGGACCAGCCAGAACCCTCCCTTGGGCATCAGGGCCGCGGCAAAGAGATTGATGACGACCAGCTCCCATCCGAGCCAGGCGGGAGGGGGCTGGCCGTGCCGCTCCATCCACGAGAGGAGCTGTCCGAGGACGAAGGTGAACACCCCCCAGAGCACGAACCAGAAGAGGAGCTCCTTGTCCGCGTCCGGAGGGACGTTACCCAGGCCGGAGTCCGCCTCCCCGAGGAAGCCTTCGCGGAAGATGCGCAGGAGCGGCTCGCGCCCGACCCAGAGGCCCCCGAGCACGTGGAGCACGCCGATCACCATGAACAGGCGGGCCGCCTTGCGCTCGCGCAGGTAGAACACCACCAGCAAACAGATCAGGAACAGAGGTCCGAGGGTCAGGCGGGTGAGATCGGCCTCGAGCATGCGAGAAGTCTATCCCCTGCCGGACTCTTCCGGTTGCCTCACCCCTCGAAGACAGCAACTGCCCGCACAGGCGAGCCGGTTCCTCCACGTATCCTGAGCGGCAGACCAATAAAGCGAAAACGTCCCCGGCCGATTAGCTGGTGCAAATTGATCATGTTCTCGTAATGGGTAAAGCTCAGCTCCCCGCAAATACGATGAACTTCCTTGTTGGAAACGTCAATCACACCCGGCGCCATCGTTTCCACGCCAAAAGCCGCGATCCCCTGCTGCCCCAGCCAGCGTGCCGTGTCAGTACTAACCCCAGGTCCATTGTGCCAATCATCTGTCCCAAATGCGCGCCGATAATGATCCGTATACAGTAGAACTGTGTCCCCCTGCTTGATTTCAAGACCCGCCTCGGAGAGTGCGCGCTCCAAGTCCGCTGGCTCGATCAAATCAAGCGGACCTTTATAAGACAGGTCCAGGCAGATGCCCTCGGTATAGAACATCGTCAGCGGCATCGTGTCGATAGACTGTTCCCGGTACTGACGTGCCATGTGGTTGATGGCATCGACGTGCGTACCTGTATGTTCGCCCAGTATCAGCCGGTTCACGGCGGGTGAAACGACTTCGCTATCGGGAATGCCATCCCACTGTTCATGCGAGACGTGCATGGTGATCTCTACTTCCGGAAGGCCGGGAAAGACAGGCATGCCCGTGAAGATCTCCTGGCTCAAGTCGATTATTTCATTCATACGGCCTCAGCGGCCCGCGAGGGACAGCCGGAACGCGACCATCTCCTCGGCGTTGCGAACCAGCAGGACGTCGCCGGCCAGCACCGGGTGGTTCCAGGTCTTGCCCTCGATCGCCGGGAACCGCGCGACCTCCGTGAACTGGTCGGGGGTCGCCCTGACCAGCGCCAGCTCACCCTGCTCCGACACCACCAGCAGCAAGTCCTGGTCAGGCAACAGGACGAGCTGGCCTTGGCCGTAGCGTCCGCCCTTCCACTTGCGCTTGCCGTCCTTGAGGTCGATAGACGAGAGGATGCGGCCGTCGAAGCCGAAGGCATGGCCATCATGGACGACGAAGTCGTTGAAGTAGGGCTTCAATCCATTCGACGTCCAGCGCTCTTCGACGGTCCATCCGCCGGGTCCCTGCGCGACCGCGAGGCGGCGCATTCCCTCGCCGGCGCTGATCAGGACGTCGCCGTCCGCGGTCAGGGCCGGCTGCACGATGCGGGTGCCCATCTTCCACGCGTGCTCCCAGAGCAGCTTGCCGTCGGCCGGGGCGACGCTGGCCGCGCCGGCTCCGCTCAGCAGCAGGACCTGCGCGACTCCGTCGATCGTCATTCGATGGGGCGAGCTGTAGCCGTCGCCACCGTCCCGGCCGAACCAGCGCGGATCACCGGTGGCAAGGTCGTAGGCGGCGAGCTTGCCGGCTGTGGCAACGATGACGACGTCGCCGACCACCAACGGTGAGCTCGCGAAGCCCCAGCCCGGGACCTCCGTGCCGGTGTCGGATGCCGCGTTGCGGGACCACACGACGGAGCCGTCACCGGCGTCGAGCGCGTTCAGGATTCCGGTCGCACCCATTGTGTATAAGCGACCGTTGCTGAGGGTCGGCGTCCCGCGCGGACCGGCGCCGCCATTCGACTCATAGAACCGGGCCGCGTCGAGGTGTCTCCACACCGGCTCGCCGGTGGTCAGGTTGTAGCAGGAGACGACCTCGTCGTCGCCGCGCTGCTCCTGGGTGTAGAGGAAGTCGCCGCGGATCGCAAAGGACGACCAGCCCGGTCCAATCGGCCGGCGCCACAGCTCGACCGGCGGCGATGCAGCCCAGTCGGTCTCGATCCGCACGCCGCGAACGATGCCGTTGCGCTCGGGTCCGCGAAAGCCGGGCCAGTCGGCTCCCGTCTCCGTTCCAGCCGGAGCCACTGCGCCCACCGAAACTGCCGCTGGCTCCTCGGCGGCCTGGCCCGCGAGCCGTTCCTCGGGAGTCCCCCCTGCTGCCGGAGCCGCCGGGAGCGCCGCCGGCTCGCCGCCGGCTTGGGCCATGGGCCGTTCCCCGGAGGCCTTCGCTGCTGGCGAAGCCGCCGGGAGCGCCACCGGCTCCTGGGCCAGGAGCCGCTCCTCGGGAGTCTCCGTCCACCGCCAAGCGAAATCATTATCCAGGTTGCCGGTAAAGCCACCGGTCCGGACGAGCGTCCACACTCCGCACGCGAGCAGGATGGCCGCGACCATCGCCACCCACCGAAGTCCGTTTGAGAGACGGCGGCTGGCCGCCGCCCACGCGACGAGGGCGAGGCTCAGGCCCGGGACCGCCAGGATGTAGAACAACATCCCCATCGCCCCCGTCGCAATCGACTCGTGGAGGAAGGGCAATGTCGCGAACAGCGCGACGATCATCACGGCGACGGCGCCCAAGCGCTCGAACCAGGGCGCCCGGCTGAAAAACACCCACCACAAGAGGATACCCAACCCGCCGATGACTCCCCCGAGCACCGCAATCTGCATGGCATCGGGCGCGACGACAGGGAGGACAAACCTGACCAGCCACAGCAGGATGACGATGACCACGCCGGGCCACAGCCGGAGCGGCTTCCGAGGCGTCGACTCGTCGGTCTGTGCGATAGTCATAGCAGACTATACGATCGGGGTCTCCGGATGTTACAGCGCCCTTCGTGCCAGGCGGCCCTCGGGCTCTTAGGCCCCTCCGGTTCCCGGTCGGTCCTCAGAAGAGGGTGGTACCTATTCCGCGGTTCAGGCTCAGCCTTTGCTTTCATCCACGACTCCGAAGGTTCCTACCGGCGGCCGAACGTACATGTACAATGGATTTTGAAGGATATGTGCGTCACCGCAGGTAATCAGGTGCATGTGATCGGGGAAGCGGTCGATATTCTTTTGTATGATTGCGCCCCGCTGGGCCGGGCGTAAAGTCTACCGCGCCCACAGCAGAGCTCCGGGCCCGAGGAACTGTCGTGATGCCGACTGAGCGAGACCTCTTGACCACCGTCTACACCGCGTTCAATGCGCGTGACATCGACACGGCCCTGACGACCATGCATCCGGACGTCGAATGGCCCAACGGATGGGAAGGTGGTCGCGTGACCGGCCACCAGGGTGTGCGCGACTACTGGACGCGCCAGTGGGCGGCGATCAACCCGCGCGTCGACCCTCTGGGGTTCGCCACCGACGAGAGCGGACGCACGGCAGTGACGGTGCATGCGGTCGTGCGTGATCTGCACGGCAACGTCATGTCGGATGGCACGGTCGAGCATGTCTATAGGATCGAGGACGGGCTGATCCGCAGCATGGAGATCCGCCACCCGTAGCAAGCGGTTCTGTGGCAGGGCCCATCTCGCAGCAGGCTCGCGACCGTCCCTTCGTTCTGGAGCCTGGTGAGGGCTCGGAAGAACGTCGGGTGAGTGGGCTCATAGCCGACGAGCCGGACGACGTCGCGCTTGTCGAACACCTCCGGGAGCTCGGAAAGGACGGCGTCGAGATCGCCCAGGAACGCGCCCGGTGGACGCGCCGCCTTCCGGGATGCGGCCGGCGCCGGGGGAACGGTCTTGTGAACCGTTCCAACCCGGTCATGCCCGCCGTTGAAAGGGACGGGCACGGGGCCGGAACCGTTCTCCTCCGTGGCGAGCTGCCTCAGCCTGTCGAGAGAACGTATCCGCGCCTCGTGAGCCGCGTGGATCAGGGCGAGGTCCGACTGCAGCTCCTGCTCGAGCGCGCGCCGGCGCTCTTCGTATTCCTCCTGGGTCATGGTGTCCTCCTTCCAAGAGGATACGGAACAGAACGGCGCGGCGTCGAGAGGGTTTCGGGTCTTCCTGTTCCCGCTCCGAACGGTTCGGAACACGTTCGGAGACATTCGGACCGCGTTGCGGACGGTTCAGAATGCGTTCCGAACCGTCCGCGGCGTGTTTGGAGCCATCCGCAATGCGTTCCGAACCGTCCGATTCGCCTTCCGAACCATCCGCGGCGCGGTTCGAACCGTCCGCAAGGCATCCCAGACTGTCCGCGATGCGTTCGGAACCATTCGCAACGCGATCGAGACCGTCCGCAGCGCGTTCGGAGCGGTTCGCAATGCCTTGCGGACGGTGCCGAGTGCCTTGCGGACGGTGCCGAGTGCGTTGCGGACGGTGCCGAGTGCGTTGCGGATGGTCCTGAATGCGTTGCGGACGGTCCCGATCTCATTGCGTTCGGAACGCTTTGGGCAACATCCGTGATCCGGTCCGGACCGTCCGCTCCGCATCCACAACCATCCGCTCCACGATCTGAACCATCCTCGGCATGTTTCGAGCCCTCTGCGAGGCCATCGGAACCATCCGGATCGCCTTCGGCACTGTCCGAAACGTGGTTTGAATCATCCGAAACGCGGTCGGCACCGTCCGGAACGCGATCCGGACCGTCCGCTTCGCGTTTGGAAACCATCCGTGCCAGGAGGTGCGCTCGCGGACTTCATGGAGGTCCAGGAGCAACGGCCCCAGGGCGAGCGTGGCGGAGGCTGCGGCGATGCGGCGGGCGCTGTCGGAGAGGGAGCGGAGAAAGTCTTTCGTGAGGCCGAGGCCGCGACTGCCCCCTGAAATTGTGGTCCAATTCTGGAGGGCAGTGGCTGCCCCCTGAAATTGTGAGGACCCCTAAACTCTTGGATTCACACGGAGTAAGCGGCTGATGAGACATGCTTTCGCTCTTTTCCTCCTCCTGGCCTTCCCGCTCGCCGCGGAGGATCCGTCCCTCCATCTCGCGATCGGCGATCCCGCCCGCAAGGACCGGGAGGCGCCGGTGGTCCTCGACGGCATCACCGACGCCGGCACCGGCGAGGTCCTGGCGCCTTCGGAGCTGGCCCCGCGGCTCTCCGGCGTGCGCCTGCTCCTGGTGGGGGAGAGCCATACCGATGCCGACTTCCACCAGGTCCAGCTCCGGGTGATCGAGGAGCTGCACCGGGCCGGGCGGCCGGTGCTCATCGGCCTGGAGATGTTCCCCTACACCGAGCAGCGGTACCTCGACCAGTGGATCGACGGCCTGCTGACCGAGGAGGGGTTCGTCCGCCTCTCCCGCTGGTACAAGAGCTGGGGGTACAACTGGGGCTACTACCGGGACATCTTCCTCTTTGCCCGCGACCGTGGCATCCGGATGTTCGCCGTCAACGCGCCGCGGGAGGCCATCACCGCGGTGCGCCAGAAGGGCTTCGACGCCCTGAGCCCGGAGGAGGCCGCCCACCTGCCGCGCCAGATGGACACCACGAGCCAGGAGCACCGCACGCTGATCCGCTCCTTTTTCGGCGGCGACGATCCGCTCCACGGCGGCATGAGCCCGGAGCAGTTCGAGGCCATGTACACGGCCCAGTCCACCTGGGACGCCACCATGGGGCACAACGCCGTCAAGGCGCTGCGCGAGCACGGTGCCCCCGGATCGGTGATGCCCGGGTCGGTGATGGTACTCCTGGCCGGCTCGGGCCACGTGGCCTATGGCCTGGGCATCCAGCGCCAGGTGGCCACCGGCTTCGAGAAGGAATTCGGCGGCCGGATCGCGGCCCTGATCCCGGTCCCGGTGCGTGACGACGACGGCGATCCCGTGGACAAGGTCCAGGCCTCCTACGCCGACTTCGTCTGGGGAGTGCCGCCGGAATCCGATCCCGTCTGGCCCGGCCTGGGACTCTCCACCGGCATGGGAGAAGGGGAGGCCGCGCGCAAGGTCCTCTTCGTGACCAAGGGCTCGGCGGCCGACAAGGCCGGCTTCCAGACCGGGGACCTCCTTCTCACTTTCGACGGCACGCCGGTCATGGACAAGGAGGTCTTCAACCGCCTCCTGGCCGGGAAGCGCTGGGGGGACACGGCGGTTTTCACCGTGAAGCGCGGCGAGGAGACCCGGACGCTCACCGTCTCCTTCCGCAGGCACTCTACTTGACGACGCAGAGACATGGTCTGCATGACTGCCGAAAGCACGACATCACCGCGAGAGGATCGGATCCCATGGGCCGCGATGGCGGGCATCATCGCGACCGTCATGGTGTTCGCCGTGGCACAGGGGCTGACCTATCCGCTGCTCAGCTTCATCCTGGAGCGGCAGGGGACGACGCCCGGCCTGATCGGCTTGTCGGCGGCGATGACGCCGCTGGGTTTCATTGTCTCCGCGTCCTTCATTCCGGCGCTGGCGCGGCGCGTGGGCGGGGCGCGGCTTGCGATCCTGTGTTCGATCCTGGCCGCGCTCTCCCTGATCGCGATTGCCTGGACGCAGGAAGTCTGGGCCTGGATGCCGCTGCGCTTCCTGCTCGGCTTCTTCGCCAATCCGCTTTACGTGATCAGCGAAACCTGGCTGATCTCGATCACGCCCGCGCCACGCCGGGGCCGCATCATGGGCCTCTATTTATCGATCGTTTCGGGTGGTTTCGCCATCGGCCCGCTGTCACTCGGCCTGGTCGGCACGCAGGGTTGGCCGCCCTTCATGATCGGCATCGTGGCCTTCCTTCTCTGCGGCCTGATCGTGCTTGCGGTCGTGCCGCGCCTGCCGAAGATGCCGCATGCAGGCGAGGCAACATCGGTCGGCGGCTTCTTCGCACTGGCTCCGCTCCTATTGTTCGCGGTTTTCGTCGCAGCCGCCTTCGAGCAGATCCTGCTTTCCTTGTTCGCGGTCTATGGCGCCGCGCTCGGCAGCGCCGAGGAGCGCATCGCTTCGCTCATCACCTGTTTCATCGCAGGCAATGCCGTGCTGCAGATTTTGCTCGGGCGCGTGGCCGAACAGTTTGGCTCGACGCGGACCATGTTGTTCTGTGCCCTGGCTTCGCTGGCTGGCTGCCTGCTGCTGCCGTCGATCTTCAACTCGTGGCTCATCTGGCCGCTCGTTTTCGTCTGGGGCGGGGTCTCGTTCGGGATCTACACCATGTCGCTGATCCAACTCGGCGAGCGTTTCACCGGTCAAGCCTTGATCGCCGGCAACGCGGCCTTCGCGTTCGCATGGGGCATCGGCGGCATCGTGGGCTCGCCCGCGACAGGACTGGCGATGCAACTGATCGGACATCAGGGGCTGCCATCGTTCCTTGGCCTGCTGTGCTGTGTACTGGCGGTGTTTCTGATGGCGGAGAGACGGCGGGTCTGATCGAGGCACTTGCCTCGTGCCGGCTGCTATTCGACGCCAAGCAGCTCGACCTTGAAGACCAGCGTTGCGTTGGGCGGGATGGCGCCACCGAAGCCCTGCTCGCCGTAGCCCAGAGCCGGTGGGATCACCAGCGTCCGTTTCTCGCCGACCTTCATGTCGGCCACGCCTTCGTCCCAGCCCTTGATGACCTCCCCCTGTCCGATCACGAACGGGAACGGCTCGCCGCGGTCACGCGAGCTGTCGAACTTGGTGCCATCCGCCAGCCAGCCGGTGTAGTGGACGGTCACCGTCTGACGCGCCTGCGGCTTGGGGCCGGTGCCGGGCTGGTCGATCGCGTACTGCAACCCGGACGGGGTGGTCTGGAGGTTCGCCGGCATGGCGAACGTGTCCGACCCGGCTCCCTGCTCCGCAGCGGGAGCCCCGGCAGCGGTATCGGACGGGGCCGTGCTCTCATCCGTCTTCCCCGAGCAGGCCATGAAGGAGAGGGCGAGGGCGGCGGCGAGGAGTCTCAGGTTCATCTCGATTCCTTTTGGAGGGTCGGTGCGCGTCCGGCGCGGGATTCTATCTCCTTCCGCAGGCACTCTACTTGACGACGCAGAGACAGAAGTACTTCGGGGCGTACGAGCCCTTGAGGTCAAGCCCGGTCGTGTAGCACGCGGCGCGGTCGTCGAACTGGCTGCCGTAAAGCCAGGTCCGAATGTCTCCATTGGGCTTCCCCTCGACGCGGCACACGAAGGCCCGCTTGGTGTGAGGCACGGCGCTCGCCTCGTACTCGGCAAGGCTGCCGGGCGCTTTCGCCTTGCAGGTATCGGCACAGGAGCCGGCGTTGGCGAACCAGCCCGCGCGATAGGGCGCGAGGGCGCCGTCCTGAATGGGATCGGCGTGGAGATTGAGAGCGAGCGTCATCAGGGCGGCGGCTAGGATCGGTACCTTCGAGTTGGTGTGTCGCATGGCGTAGCCTCCTCGGCTTTCGGAGATTTGGCCGGTCCGGAAGTCGATTCGGAAGGGCCGGCCTTATTTCCATAGGCTCTCCCCGAGGGTTGGCCGTTACAAGCTCTCCCAGGACCTCTCGCCGGGAGCCTGGAGCGCAATCGAGCGGTAGAATGCCCGGCAGCCGGAGGCGGAATGGGTTCGAGTCTCACCTCCGGCACCATGGGAGGATTCATGCGACGCACTCTTTCCCTCTTCGCGCTCTTCGCCCTGCTGACCCTGCCCGCGCTCGCTGCGCAGCCTCCCGCCGTGGCTCGGGGGGATGACCTCGAGGCCGTGGTGGCCCGGATGGCGCGGATCGGGGGGAGCCGCTCCCCGAGCTTCTCGCCGGATGGCAGGCGGATCGCGTTCATCTCGGACCGCAGCGGGGTGCCGCAGGTGTGGATGGTGCCGTCCGAAGGAGGAGAGCCGCGGCAGGTGACCCGGCTCGAAGACCAGGTGCGCGGGGTCGAGTGGTCGCCGGACGGGCAGTGGCTGGCGTTCTCCGTGGCGCCGGGCGGAGGGTTGAACGAGCAGATCTATCTCCTCGACCCGGACCGGCAGGACCCGCCGCGCCTTCTCACGGAAGGGGGCCAGGTCAACAATCAGCTCGCCGGGTGGAGCGGCCGCTGGGTGCGCTTCAGCGCCAATCCCAAGGACCCCGGCTCTCTCGACGCCTACACCTACGACACGAGGACCGGCGAGCTCAAGCTCGTGGCGGTCAATCCCGGGATCGGCTTCCTCTCCGACCTGAGCCAGGACGGCCGGCGCGCGATCGTCCAACGGGTCAAGAGCCGGGGCGACAGCAACCTCTACCTGATCGACATCCCGGCCGGGCGGGAGCAGCTCCTCACCCCGCACACGCCGCCCGGCACGTTCGGGGGCGGCCGGTTCTCGGCGGACGGGCTCACGATCTTTCTCGGCTCGAACCAGGACAGCGACCTTATCGGCCTGGAGCGGGTCTCGATCGGGAAGGACGGGCAGCCGGGACCGATCCAACGGATCGCCGAGCGCGAGGACGCGGAGCTGGACGACTTCGAGATCAACGATCAGGGAACGGTGGCCGCCGTGGTCTGGAACGTGGGAGGAAGGTCCGAGCTGGGCTTCCTCGACCTCGCGAGCCGCAAGCTCACCCCCGGGCCGGCGTTGCCGGGGGAGATCGTGAACGGCCTCGAATTTTCGGCGGACGGCCGGTCGCTCGTCCTTACGCTCATTGGCTCGAAGCTGCCGTCGGACGTCTGGGTGCTGGACGTCCAGTCCGGCAAGCTCCGGCAGGTGACCCGCACTCCTCTCGAAGGGGTGGACCTCGATTCCCTGGTGGCGCCCGAGCTGGTGACCTTCCCGGCGCACGACGGGCTTCAGCTCTCCGGATGGCTGTATCGACGCGCAGGAAGCGGTCCGGGTCCGGTGGTGATCAGCTTCCACGGTGGCCCCGAGGCGCAGGAACGGCCCAGCTTCAACGCCACCTACCAGGCCCTGCTCTCGCGCGGCATCGGGGTCTTCGCTCCCAACGTGCGGGGCTCGTCCGGGTTCGGCAAGAGGTTCGTCAACCTGGACAACGGCGCCCTGCGCGTCAATAGCGTCAAGGACATCAAGTCCTGCGTCGATTTCCTCGTGGGCCGGGGGATCACCGATCCCGGGCGGATCGGCATCATGGGCGGCTCCTATGGCGGCTACATGACCATGGCGGGGCTGACGGAGTACCCGGACCTCTTCGCGGCCGGAGCCAACCTTTTCGGCATCGTGAACTTCGAGACCTTCTTCTCCCATACCCAGCCGTGGATGGCGGCCATCTCGACGATCGAGTATGGAGACCCGGTCAAGGAGAAGGAGCTCCTCCGGCAGCTTTCGCCGCTCTCCAGGCTGGAGCGCGTGAAGGCGCCGACCCTCGTCCTCCATGGCGCCAACGACACCAACGTGCCGGTGGTCGAGGCCGAGCAGGTGGTAGACAGCCTGAAGAAGCGGGGCGTGCCGGTCGAGTACGTGCTCTTCCCCGACGAGGGGCACGGCTTCCGCAAGACGCCCAACCGGGTCCGCTCCGCCGTTTCGATCGTCCGTTGGTTCGAGCAGCACCTGAAGCCGCGCGCGTCCGCGTTGCTCGACGGCGGCTACTTGGGTAGCTGGGGGACCTCGGTCCCGTAGACGTAGCGCTCGAACCAGGGTTGCCAGTCGCCTCCCGTGAGCTTGTCGAGAGTCTCGACGAGGCCCTGCGTGGTCCCCCAGCCGTAGCGGTAGCGCTTGAAATAGCTGCGGAGGAGGGCGATGAAGTAGCGGTCCCCCTCGTCGGGGCTCCCTTTCTGGCCCTGGAGCTCGAGCCGCAGGGCGTGCAGCACGAGCGGCCCCTTGGCGTAGCGCAGGCGCAGGTAGTCCTCGCGGTCCCGCACGTCGTGCATGGCGAGGTGGTCAGTGAGATAGAGGCTCGCTCCCGGGCGGAGATCTGAGGCCCCCTTGACCCAGTCCTTGACGATCTGGTTGAACTGGTAGGTGCCGCGATCGTCCAGGAGCTGCCGCACCGCCAGTGCCGCGGTGTAATCGGAGAACGCCTCGGTCAACCAGGCCTCTTCGGGAGCGTTCATCTTGATCACGTTGCCCCACCAGCCGTGGGCGACCTCGTGGAGGTAGCGCACGTTCAGGTCTTGGAAGAACACGCGCGTCCGCCGCTCCACCGGCGCGGTGTAGAACTCCTTGGTGAAGAAGATGATGCCGGGGGGCGCCTGGCCGAAGCCCCAATCGTTGATCTCCACGATGGTGAAGTCGCGGAAGGGGTAGGGCTCGTCGAAGAGGTTCTCGAAGAAGCTGCGCCCGGCGAAGAACCGCGCGATGAGGTTGCGCGCCGGGGTCTCCTTGAGCATGGCATAGGTCGCGGCGCGGCAGGTCACCCCGTCCCGCGTCTCCTCGATGACCTTGTATTTGCCGGCGGTCACCACGGCGAACTGCATCGGCTGATCGAGCCGCGTCGTGACCTTGCGCCGGCCCGCCTTCGTGGTGCGCGAGACCTCCGCTCCCGAGGCGAAAGCGGTCCAGGGCTCCGGCACGTCGACGGTGATCTCCATCGTCGCCAACTCGCCTCCGAGGTCCTGGCGCGGATACCACGGCCCGGTGCCGAGCACCCAGAACGAGTGGCCTGCCGGCCGCAGGGCGAGCTCGCCGTCGTAGCTCACCTCGACCTCGACCGTCTCCTTCGGGGCGAGCGCGCGGCCGAGCGGCACCAGCAGCTCGTGATCGCGGTGGAGGAAGTCGGCGGCGCGGCCATCGACGCGGACGCTCCGGACGGTGACCGGATGCCGTCCGCCGTCATCGTCATAGAGCCGATCGTAGAGGTCCGCCCGCCAGAGCGCCGTTCCGGCGCGGTGGGCGCGCAGACGGGAGTGGCTGACGATGCGGATCTGCGCGCCGCGGGGGTTCTCGATCGCGAGGCGCTCGTGCTCGGCGACCAGGTTCGCCGGCGGCCGGTGCCACCAGGCGCCCCCGATCGGCTGCGCCGCCAGCTCCGTCCTCCAGATCCCTTCGCGGAAGGTGGTGCCCGGGTCGGTCCCCTTCGCCAGCAGGGAGAGAGTCTCTTCGCCGAGGCGCGGATCGACGCGGAGGAGCAGGTCGGTGAGCTCGCCGCGCAGAAGAGCGTAGCTCGCGCCCTTCAGGCCGTTCGCCTCCGCGGCCAGCAGATCGTGCGACGGCGGCGTGAAACGGCGCCCGGCGAGGAGCTTCGCGGCCCAGTCCGGCAGCGCGGCGGCGGCCGTCTGCCCGCCCTCTTCGCCCAGTCCCCAGCCCCAGACCACGGCTCCGGAGAGCTCCTCGGAGATCTCGATCCCCTGGCCCGCGGGCACCGTTTTCAGCGAGGAGATCCGGCGCAGGTTTCGCTCGGCCACCGGGGCGCTGAACCGGTCCTCGACGCGGTAGCGCAGGCGCGCCGGCCCTTCGAAGACGATCCCGCAGGGGATGCCCTGGGCGAGCAGGGTGCGGACACGGGTCCCCGGGGCCGGTACGATCTCGGCGCGACCGACCTCGAGCGGCGAGGAGAGCTTGAGCTCACCGCCGCGGGCCGGAGCGTCGATCGCCGCAGCGCGCTCGGCCAGGGTGGCGGCCCGGCCCGCCACCGGAGCGGTGAGCGCCAGCGTCAGAGCCAGGATGATTCGAAAGGTCGGGCGAGTCCGCATCTTCAGTTGTCTCCATCGTTGGTGGCGAGCCCCGCGGATTCCATTTCATGGGACCCGGCTCGCCTCCGGTACGAACGCTGCATTACGATCCCGGCATGCTTCCGCGACGCGGACGATCTGGTGGCGGCGCTCTTCGTGGTCAAGAGACCGGTATGAGCTGGGTGACGGTTCGGAAGTGGTGGGCACGCATCGGAATCGCTCTGTGGCTTCTCTTTATTGCATGGGGCCTGATCGCGTTCCAGACGTGGGGCGTCGATCCGGCTGTGCTGAAGACGAGCGGGAATGTGATCGTCCAGATGACAGAGTCGGACATTCGCTTCCTGCCGCGCAACCCGCGCTCCGCCGGGCTCCTGTTCTTCCCTGGAGCGCTCGTAGATCCGGAAGCCTATGCTCCGTTCCTGCGGAGCATTGCGGAGGCTGGTTATCCTGTATTTCTGATCAAGCTTCCGCTTCGAGGCTTTGCCACGGAAGCGGCCCAGGCGGAGGCGGAAGCGTGGGCGGGAAAGATCCTCTCGGAAGAGGGTAGGTGGATCGTAGGAGGCCACTCGAAAGGCGGCCGCTTCGCATCCCATGTGGCCTCGGCCATCCCGGCGGCCGTCGACCATCTTCTCCTCATCGGCACGGCCCATCCGAGGGAGCTCGATCTTTCGGAACAGGCGTTCGGGGTGACCAAGATCGTCGCGACGCGGGATGGCCTCGCCAGTCCCGATCGGCTTCGGGCCTCGGCGCACAACCTGCCTGACGCAACACGCTGGGTCGTCATCGAGGGCGGCAACCACTCCCAGTTCGGCCACTACGGCTTTCAGTTCGGCGACAGGTTCGCGAAGATCTCCCGCGCCGACCAGCAGGCTCAGGTGCTGCGGGCGGTGCTGGCTGATCTGGCGGAGCTCACTCCACCGCGGTGGTGAACGTCTTCGACTGTTTCCGGCCGCCGCCTTCGGGGTAGATGGCGGTGACGCGCCAGTGGAGCTGGGCGCCGGGGGGGAGGGACGCGAGGGCGCTCGCGGGCACCTGGTATTTCGGCGTGGTCAGACCCTTGGGGTCGGCGACGGTGTCCAACTCGGTGGTGGTGACCAGGAGATCGTAGGACTCAGCGTCGGGCAGCGGCGTCCAGGCGAGGACGCAGGCCTGGCGGGGGAGGACCCCTCCGGGCGGCACCACGGCCCGGATCTCGGATTCCTCCCCGCGATAGACGGGTGCGGCGTCCGGCCCCTGCGTCTGCCGCACGTAGATACCCCCCACGGTCAGGACGAGGGCTGCTGCTGCGGCGGCCACCCAGGGGCGGAACCGGTCTCTGGCGGGGAAATGATGGACGACGGCTTCTTCCTGCCGGACCCGGGACTCCTCTTCGAAGGCCATGGCGATCCTCCAGTCCTCCGCGCAGGAGGCGCAGGCGGCCACGTGCTCCACGATCTCCCGAACCTCGTCGGGCGGCAGCTCGCCGCGCACGGCCGCCCAGATGCGGTCCGGAGCCGGGCAGGCCTCCGGGCTCAAGGCGGCCTGCCTGGGCGTGGCGAATGCCTCCCGCAGGCTTTTCAAGTCGTCGTCGTTCCTCGTCATGGTCTCACTCCCTTGCCCCCCAGGCATTCACGCAGGTCGGCCAAGCCCCGGTAGACGAGGTTGTCCGCCTTCTTGGCGAGCCACCCCATCAGTCTCCCGATTTCCGGTACGCTGTGCCCCTGCAAATGTAAAGTGACGGCCAGGCGCCGGGGTCGCACCATCTGTGCCAGGCAGTCCCGGATCGCCTTTCCCGTCTGGCGCCCGGCGGACTGCGCCTCCGGATCGGGCTGCGCGGAGGACCTTTCGGCCACCGGGTCGACCTCGCCTCCCTCGTCCTCCAGCGAGACTTCCCGCCTCCGCCTGCACCGCCGGATCTCGTCGATCAGGGCGCTGTAGGCCGCCTTCCTCAGGTAAGACGAAGAGATCCGGGCATTTTCCTCACTCTTGCGGCGGACCTCCAGGACCCGGAGGAGGGCGACCTGGACGAGATCGTCGGCGCGGCTGGCCAGCCACGGGGGGCAGATGCGGGAGACGGCGCGCACGAGCTCGCCGCGCAGGCGCTCGTAGTCATCCGCCTCCGGAGATCCCACAGGGATGTTCATCGTTTCATCCATGCCTGTTGGACATAGCCTACTACGCGCCGCCTCCGGCGGCATCAATCCCCCTGGAGGGCGCTGCGCGGCTCGACTTCGGTGGCGTGGAGGGCGGGGGAGAGGCTGGCGGCCAGGCCCGCAGCCAGGAGCAGGAGGGGGACGGTCGTGAAGGTGGCCACGTCCAGGGGGCGGATGCCGTGCAGCAGGCCGTCGAGAAGGCCGGTGGAGAGCACGCCCACGGCGATGGCGATGCCCGCGGCGAGGCCGGCCAGGATCAGGACGAGCCCCTGCCGGAGGACGAGGCGGAAGACGTGGCCGCGGTCCGCTCCCAGGGCCAGCCGGACCCCAATCTCGTGGCGGCGCTGGGACACGGACCAGGAGATCAGGCCGTAGAGACCCACCGCGGCGAAGAGGAGCGCGATCCCCGCGAAGGCGACCAGGACGGCGGCGCGCAGGCGCGGCCGGGCCACGGACTCGGAGAACGACCGGGTCAGGGTCGTGACGTCCAGGAGCGGTTGCCCGGGGGCCATCTTCTCCAGGGCGGACCGTACCGCGGGCTCCAGGTCCATGGGGTCGTCCGCCCGGGTGCGCAGGACGAGGTCCATGGACCAGTGGGGGTCCTGCTGGAAGGGGACGTAGATGTCGTAGCGCAGGGTGCTCAGGTCGAGATAGTGGGCATCTCCCACCACGCCGACGACGGTGAGCCAGGGATCTTTCTCATCCGCGAGCCAGCGGAGGCGCCTCCCCAGGGCACTCTCCCCCGGCCAGAAGCGCTCGGCCATGGAGCGGCTGACGATGGCCACGGGCGGCGCGGCCGGGCCGTCGTCCCAGGTGAAGTCCCGTCCCTCCAGGAGCGGTATTCCCATGGTGGCGAAGTAGCCGGGGCTCACCCCTTCGTGGTTGGAGATCGGGTTGCTGATCTGTTCTTTCTCGGTCTGCCCCTCGACGAGGAACTGGTACTCCCAGCCGATGGAGGCGGCGAGCGGCCGGAGCAGGACGGCGGCGACGCGCTCGGCGCCTGGCACGTTCCGCAGCCTCTCCACCGCCTCGCGGAACCAGGCCG
This sequence comes from Thermoanaerobaculia bacterium, assembly GCA_035556715.1. Lineage (GTDB taxonomy): Bacteria > Acidobacteriota > Thermoanaerobaculia > Multivoradales > UBA5704 > DATMER01. Next base: position 102,390 of record DATMER010000003.1, on the reverse strand, counting down.
CCTGCTCGGCCGGGGTCGGATGGCGGGCGCTGTCGAGGGCGATGCGGAAAGTGAACAGGCCTTCGGGGGAGAAGCCGAGGTCGGTGCTTCGCAGGCGGGCGAAGCTGCGGGCGGTCAGTCCGGCGCCGACGAGCAGGACCAGGGCCAGGGCGACCTCAGAGACCACGAGCAGGCGGCGCAGGCGGCTCGCCCGGCGGCCGGCCGGGGCATGGCCCCCCTCCTTGAGCGCCGCGGAGAGGTCGGAGCGGGGGATCTGGAGCGCCGGCAGGAGCCCGAGGAGGACGGTGACGGCGAGCGTCACTATCAGGGCGAAGAGGACGGCCCTGCCGTCCACGGCGGCCTCGTCCAGGCGCGGGATGTCCCGCGGGCCGAGGGCGAGGAGCAGGGACAGGCCGCCCCGGGCGAGCAGAAGCCCCAAGGCGGCTGCAGGGGCGGCGAGCAGGAAGCTCTCGAGGAGGAACTGGCGCAGGAGGAGCGGCTGACCGGCCCCCAGGGCGGTGCGCACCGCGATCTCCTTGCGGCGCTCGTCCGCCCGGGTCAGCATCAGCCCGGCCGCGTCCGCGCAGGCGGCGAGCAGCAGCAGCTCGACCGCGCCCAGGAGCAGGCGGAGCGCGGGCCGGGTGTCGCCCAGGACGTCGTCGACCAGCGGCCGGACCGTGGCGCGGAAGTCGCGGAACTGCTTGAGCCCTTTCCTTTGGAGGCTGTCGGACAGGTCGGACATGCGGTCGCGGGCCTGGTGGAGCGTCATCCCCGGCTCGAGGCGGGCGATGCCCTGGAAGATGCGGACCCCGGAACGCTCCCGGGGGAGGGCGGACTCGGGGTACAGGTACCAGAGGTCGGCCGTGTAGGGGAACCGGAACTCCGGCGGCATGACGCCGGTCACGGTCGCGGTCTCGCTGTCGATCCGGAGGGTGCGGCCGGCGATGTCCGGGTCGGAGCCAAGGTGCTGCCGCCAGACGCGGTCGCTGATCACGACGAGCGGCCTGTCCCAGGCGCTCGGCCGGTCATCCCCGGGCTTGAAGGTGCGGCCCAGGGCAGGCCTGGCGCCCAGCACCTCGAAGAATCCGGCCGACACCAACCGGTAGCGGACGGGAACGACGCCGTCCGGGAGGGTGAGGGCGGCGTTGCCGTCGCTCGCGGCCAGCAGGGCGATCTGCGGGAAGACCTTGCCCGCGCGCCAGTGCCCGGCGTCGAGCGGCGAGACCTCGACCCGCGGATGGCCGGCGCCGGGGCTCTCGCCCCAGAGGGTCACGAGCCGCTCGGGCTCGTGGAAGGGGAAGGGACGGAGCAGGACCGCGTCGGCCAGGGCGAAGACGAGCGTGGCCGCGCCGATCCCGAGGGCGAGCGTCAGGGCGGCCAGCGCGGTGAAGCCGGGCACACGGACGGCCGACCTCACGGCGTGGCGCAGGTCGCGAAGGAGGCTCTCCATTCAGTCCTTGATACGGGATTTCATGAAACGAGTTCGTCCAATCCTTCATCTACTTCCTCATCAAGGGTGAGGAGGACGGCGGGTTCCCGTCGTTTCTACGTAAAGGTAGAGAGAGTAGACTTGAAGAAACCAAGGAGCCAGCCCATGGGATACGAAAAGGGTATCACCCGCAAGTGGCGTGACATGGTCCTCGACGGGGATTATCCGGAAGCGATCCCCGGCTACCCGAAGACGCCGGACCAACCCGGACGCGGAACGCCCAACCACCAGGTCCTCGCTCACCTGGCACGGCTGACGTGGGCCCTCGAGAAGGGGACTCCCGAGCAGCAGGCCAAGGAGCTGGCCGCGGCCGTGCAGTTCTATGACAACCAGGTCGACAACGGGTTCATGGCGCGCGGCCGGGTGACGGAGCAGCTCTCGCCCTCTCACAGCCAGTGGTGGATCACGGCCGTCCTCGGGTTCCGCTGGCTGGGATGGAAGGAGCGCAACTCGCGGCCGGACGTGAGCAGGAAGCTGCTGGACGTGACCGGCCGCTGGCTCCGGCACCACCACGCGCTGTGCAAGCTGTTCGCGACGCGCGACGGGATCGTGGCCCCGGGCGCCCGCGCCTGGCCGTTGCCCGCGCCCGGCTCGAACAAGCCCTATTACGGCAAGTGCAAGCTCCGGGACGTGCTCTACGACGCGATCGAGGCCGGAAGGGTGAAGAAGCTGTGGACTTCGGACAACCTGGACATGCTGGGGGTGATCTTCGCGGACAGGCTCCTGCAGGCCGGGGACGACCTCGGCGGGGCCAAGGGGGCCACGGAGCTGCCCAAGCTGAAGTGGCCGATGAAGTACCGCCGCAAGGGGGATGACTTCACGGCCTGGCTGACCACGATCGAGGACAACGACGATCTGCCGCCTCAGCGCCTGGCGTCCTGGAAGGGCGGACAGGAGTCCTACGGGTTCGCGGACGCCGTGGAGGAGGTGCTGGAGGGTGTGGAGGCGAGCTCCCTGGGCGAGAGACCGGGTGGTATTGACGGGATTGGCGGCAACGGCGGCGGGGAGGGCGTCCCGGCGCTGATCGCGGCCCTGCGGGAGGTGGCGGGGCGACGGCCGGCCGCGAGCGCCGAGCTGCTGGCGCTGGCCAGCCAGTTGGAGACTCAGGGAGCGGACGTGGGGGCGGTCGTGGCGGGTCTGCGCGAGCTGGCCGGGCGCCGGCCCGCGTCCCGCGCCGAGGTCCTGGACATCGCGGGGCGGCTGGAGCGGATCAGGGAGCAGCCGGAGGTGTAAGCAGCTCGATCTCCCCGCCCGGCAGCCACCTCGCCCGCAGGCCGGTCCGGAACAGCCGCTCGCCCGTGTCCGGATGGATCGCGAAGCGCTCCGCGCTCCGCGCCGGGTCCCGCCAGTAGCCGCGGGCGAGCCCGATGCCGCCGACGTACAGGTCTCCGGGCACCCAGAACGGGCACAGCTCCAGCCGGCCGTCCAGCACATGGACGCTCTGGTTCGAGATCGGCCGGCCGAAGGACGACCCGTCCTCGGAGACGGCTGTCCACACCGTGGTCTCCAGCGAGCCCCTCAGAACGGCGGTCCTGCCACCCTTCAGGACGACCCGATCCGGAGCCGCGGCAACGGTGATCCCCTCGGCCCCCGCCAAGGTATCGAACACCACCGTGCCCCCGGCCGCGAGGGTCCCGAAGATCTCGAAGAGCGAGGGTCCCTCCGAGAGGGGGGAGAGCGCGAGCGTCCGGTCCGCGGGGCCGATCCCGAAGCGATGGACCAGATCCATGGCGAGGTTGGCCACGCCGCGGTTCTCCAGCATGACGGGGGCGTCCGGCCCGAAGAGGACGCAGGCGAGATCCTTGGGCGAGGCGGACGGCACCGCGGGCGGTCCATCGGGAAGCCCGGCCGCTTCGAGGTCCTCGACCATGACTCCGACGATCTCCTCGGGCCAGTCGAGCGTGTCGGCCAAGGCCTCGCGGGTGACCGCCAGCTCGATCCGGCCGTGCTCCAGGACGGAGCGGAATCGTTCGGTCCCGGGATCGACGGGGAGGTACGCGGCGCCAGCGGCGAGCACGCCGAGGAGGGCGGCCACCGCCTCCCAGCCCGGCTCCAGGACCACTGCCACGGGCGTGTTGCGCCGCGCGCCCTCGCGCTGGAGGAGATGGCCGAGGCGGTCCGAGGCCCGGAGGAGCTCGCCGTAGGTGGCGGAGCCGCGGGGTCCGGTCACGGCGACGCGGTCCGGCTGGCGCCGCGCCCGGACGGCGAAGAGCTCGTGGAGGAACGGCTCGGGAAGCGGAGCGCCCGTGGTGTTGAAGGCGACCATGCGGGCGAGCTGCTGGGGAGGGATCAGCCGCCTGCGGACCTCCTTCCAGGCCGGCCCGGCCGAGAGACGGCGGAGGAGATCCCGGAAGGCCACGATCAAAGCGTCGGCCATGCCCTCGGGGAAGCTCGGCTCGGAAACATCCCAGATCAGGAGGAGCCCGCTCTCCCGCTCGGCGACTTGGAGACGGAGGAGGCGCGTCGCCGTCCGGCCCCGGCCGGTCCTGCCGCTCTCGTCCCCTTCGTCCCTTTCCGTCCCTTCCCGAAGCAGCCGGGGAGGGAGGGCCACGGCCACCGGCAGCTCGGGGAGGCCTTCGGGCTCGAGGGACCGCGGCAGGGGCCAGGCGAGGTCGCGGCGGAGTCGCTCCTGGACACCCCGGGCCCGCTCGTCGAACGCGCCCGGGGCGGCGCCGTCCATCTCCAGGGGGACCCAGAGGCCTCCGGGCGTGCCGGTCAGGGAGAGCGCCACGGTGAAGCGGGGCTCCAAGCTCCAGGCGGCGAGCGCGTCGGCCAGGGCGGCGAGGAGCAGCGAGGCCGGAGCGAGACCCTCCCAGGAGGCCCGGGCGCGCAGCTCCCCCCAGGTCTCGGCGTCCAGCTCGGACAGCCGCCGCCGGAGGGGGGCCGCCGGAGCTGTGAGCGGCAGGGCGGGCGGGGGAGGGAGCCCAGGGAGGCGGTCGTCCCAGTAGTCGACCGCGGAGGTGTAGACCTTCTCCGGCGCCTTTTGCGGAGTCTCGGGGGCGAAGACGAGCCAGTCGAGGGAGCCCTCACCCCCGTCCCCTCTCCCGCCTCCCCACCCCCCTCCCCGGGAGAGGGGCGCCCCCACACGCCCTTGGAAAGCAGTTCCCCCCTCTCCCAGGGCGGGGGACGGGGAGGTGGGAGAGGGGGGCCAGGGGGGTGAGGGCTCCACCTCCTCCACGCGCACCCGCAGCCTCGGAGGAAGCTCTCCGGCCTCCTCGGCCAGCCGCGATGCCTCCGCCTCCCGCGTCTCCTGGAGGGCGAGCGCGGACAGGTCCACGATCCGCAGCGCGGAGGGAGGCAGCCGGAGGCTTCGGGCCAGCGCCGCGAGATCCAGGTTCACTGCCCGTTCCCCCTCCGGAATGCCGAACGGTGGTTCAAGAAAGTGTCACGGTCGTGCCGTTTCCTGGCACTAGTAGAGCGCTGTAAGGCAGTAAACATCTTTTGAGTCCGCTTCAACCGGGCAACCGGGCAGGGTCGCTGTACCAGCAGGTCCTTGGGAGCGGACATTATCTTATGGAGGGAGACGTCATGGACCACAGTGGGAACGTTGACTACGAATACCTGATTCTCGGTGCCGGGCCGGCGGGGCTGCAGCTCGGGCACCACCTCTCCCGCGCGGGACGGAGCTACCTGATCCTGGAGCGCGGGGACAGCCCCGGCGAGTTCTTCAAGAAGTTCCCCCGCCACAGGACGCTGATCTCCAGCAACAAGGTCTACACCGGCTACGACGATCCCGAGGTCAACCTCCGCTTCGACTGGAACTCCCTGCTGAGCGACGACGGCTCGCTGCCATTCAAGGAATACACCAAGAAATACTTCCCGGGCGCGGACACGATGGTGAAGTACCTCTGCGACTATGCCGAGTGCTTCGCGTTGAACGTCCGCTGCAACACCGAGATCGCCCGGGTCCAGAAGACCCCGGAGGGCTTCCGGCTCCACGACTCCGAGGGCAACACCTTCACCTGCCGCCGGCTGATCGTGGCCGCGGGCGTGACCAAGCCATACATCCCGGACGTGCCGGGCATCGAGCTGGCCGAGAGCTACATGACCGTCTCGGTGAACCCGGACGACTTCACCAACCAGCGCGTGCTGGTGGTAGGCAAGGCGAACTCGGCTTTCGAGACCGCCGAGAACCTGATCGAGACCACGGCGCTGATCCACGTCCTGAGCCCGAACCCGGTGCGGCTGGCCTGGCAGACTCATTACGTCGGGCACCTGCGGGCTGTGAACAACAACTTCCTGGACACCTACCAGCTCAAGACCCAGAATGCGGTCCTCGACGCCACCATGGAGCGCATCACGCGGCGCGAGGACGGCAAGCTGGTGGTCTCGGTCCGCTACGCGCACGCCAGCGGCGAGACCGAGGACCTGGTCTACGACCGGATCATCCTCTGCACCGGCTTCCGCTTCGACAACTCGTTCTTCGACGAGGACTGCCGGCCCGAGCTGACGATCAACGACCGGTTCCCCTCCCTGTCCTGCGAGTGGGAGTCGACGAACGTGCCGCACATGTACTTCGCCGGCACCATCACCCAGTCCCGCGACTTCAAGAAGACCACCTCCGGCTTCATCCACGGCTTCCGCTACAACACGCGCGCGCTGTTCCGGATGATGGAGAAGAAGTACCACGCCAAGGGCTGGCCGGTCAGCGAGGTCACGCCGACGGTGGACGGCCTGCTCACGGCCATGGTCGAGCGCATCAACAAGACCTCGGCCATGTGGCAGCAGTACGGCTTCCTGCACGACCTGTTCGTGATGCCGGAGAACGGTGGCCCGGCCCTGCACTATACGGAGATGCCGCTGGCCTACATCCAGGAGACCGAGCTCTCGGCGAGCAGCCATTACTACACGGTCACGATGCAGTTCGGCGCGGTGGAGGGCGATCCCTTCGCCGTGAACCGCAATCCCATCCCGGACGCGGCGCACGAGAGTGTGTTCCTCCACCCGGTGGTCCGGCGCTGGAACGGCCCGCTGCTGGTTGCCGAGCATCACCTGCTCGAGGACCTGCACGGCGAGTGGAAGCGCGAGGACCTGCATTTTGCCCCCTTGCGCGAGTTCCTCAAGGAGCAGATGCGCGAGCGGGTGCGGGTGCTCACGGGTTGGAGTTGATCCCGTCCCCCCTCTCCCCGGCCCTCTCCCCCGTGTGCGGGGGAGAGGGAGAAAAGCATGCCTGATTTCGTCTCTTCCTGGCGCGCACGCCCGCCCACGGCGTGCGCGCCTTCCTTTTTTGGTAAGGTGACCCCCCATGGGTCGAGCTCGAGTCCTCCCTCTTCTCCTGGTCCTCTGTGTGCCCGCCGCCGCTCAAGAACCGCCGCCGCTTCTGCCCGAGCCCGAGGTCCGCGCCCTGGCCGCGGAGCTCTCCGGCACCACCGCGAAGCGGAACCTCCAGGACCTGACGCTCTTCCACCGCATGCGCGGCTCGCGGGGGTTTCGCGCCGCGGCCGAGAGGGTCCGCGACCGGGCGCGGGAGTACGGCCTGCAGGAGGTGGAGATCCTGGAGCTGCCCGCGGACGGAACGATCTTCTACGGCACGCAGCGCTCGCGCCCCGCCTGGGACGCGGACTTCGCCGAGCTCTGGGATGGCGAGAGGCTCGTGGCCTCCTGGCAGGCGCGGCCGGTCGTGCTGGCCCAGGACAGCGCCAGCGGCGAAGTCGAGGCCGAGCTGGTGGACGTGGGCGCCGGCAATTCAGAGTCTGATTACCAGAGACAGGATGTCCGGGGCCGGCTGGTCCTGACCTCGTCGCAACCCGAGGGCGTGCGCGACCTGGCCGTGGACCGCTTCGGCGCGGCCGGCGTCATCTCCTACGCCCAGAACCAGGTCACCGGGTGGTGGCGCGAGGACGAGACCCTGGTGCGCTGGGGTCACATGGGGACCTTCCCGCCGCCGCGCACCTTCGGCTTCATGGTCTCCCTCCAGCAGGCGAGGGCGTGGCAGGAGCGGATGGCCCGGGGGGAGACGGTGCGGCTGCGGGCGAACGTGCGCGCTGGCCAGCACCCCGGGCACTACAGCATCCCGACCGCGGTGATCCCGGGGACGGACCGGGGAGAGGAGATCGTCCTCTCCTGCCACCTCGATCATCTCCAGCCCGGAGCGAACGACAACGCCAGCGGCTGCACCGCGATCCTGGAGGCCGGCCGGACCCTGGCGAAGCTGATCCGGGACGGCAAGCTTGCGCAGCCCCGCCGGACGATCCGCTTCGTCTGGCCTCCCGAGATCGAGGGGACGATCGCCCTGCTCAACGCCCGGCCCGACCTGGCGTCCCGGGCCCGCGCCGTGATCCATATGGACATGGTGGGAGGCGACGCGGAGATCACGAAGGCGGTGTTCCACGTCACCCGTTCGCCGGCCAGCCTGCCCACCTTCGTCAACGACGTGGGCACGGCCTTCGGCCGCTTCGTGAACGCTCAGAGCTACGCCTTTGCGGCCACGGGCCGGGCTGCGTACCCGCTGGTGGACCCCGAGGGGAGCAAGCGGGCTCTTCAGGCGGAGATGTCCATCTACAGCGAGGGGAGCGACCACCAGGTCTGGACCGAGGGCTCGTGGCGGGTGCCGGCCATCTACCTGAACGACTGGCCGGACCGCTATATCCACACCCATGCCGACGGGGTGGCGAACATCGACGCGACCAAGCTGCTGCGCGCCGCCTTCCTCGGGGCGGCGAGCGGATACTACCTGGCGATCCTCGAAACCAGCCGCGTCCCGGCGCTCTGGGAGGTGGTCCGCCGACAGTCGCTGGACCGGGCCGCGGAGGCGCTGGCCCGGAGCGCCCGGTTGGGAGAGGCGCCGGAGGCAGACAACGTCCTCCGCTACCAGCTCGCCTACGAGCGGGGCGTGCTGGAGTCGATCGCCGCCTTCGGGCCGGTCCCGCCGGAGGTCGGAAGGTCCGCGGAAGGCCACTTCGCCGCGCTGCGCGCGCTGATGGGCGGAGTGAAGGAGGAGGCGCCGTCTGGCTCGGGACCGGAGGAGACCCTCGTCTACCGCCGGGCCGCCGAGCCCAAGGGTCCGATGGACGGCTTCGGCTACAGCTATTTTCGGGACAAGACCGCGCAGCAGGGGATCGCGGCTCCCGCGCTGCTCCAGCGCCGGCCGCTCTGGTCTGAGGCTTCGTATGATTACGAGGCCCTGAACCTGGTGGACGGCCGGCGGACGGTGCGCCAGATCCGGGACGCCCTCTCCGCCATCTACGGGCCGGTCCCGCTCGCCGAGGTCGCCGAGTACCTGGACGTGCTGCGGCGGATCGGGGTGCTTCTCACGGACGCTCCCCCTGCGAGAGAAGGGGGCCGTACTCCCTCCGCAGCAGGGGATTGATGGAGATGGCCTTGCGCACGGACTCGGCGGCCCGGGCGACCTGCTCTCGACGGCTGACGGGATCGGTCTCCAGGCGCGAGGACAGGTGGAGCAGGGCGCCGCGGAGGGCGAAGGCGTTGGCGTCCTCGGGGTTGATCGAGAGCGCCTTTCCGACCCGCTCCAGCCCCCTGCGCACCGACTGCGGGTCGGCGCGCCAGCGCTCCACCTGGGCCTGGGCGAGGTAGATGTCGGGCGCGCTCGGGTTCAGCTCCTCGGCCCGGGCGAGAGCGGCGTCGGCGGCCTGGAGGGCGGGGCCGGGATCGCGCCGGTTGAGAAGGGCGTGGCGGGCGGCGATCAGCTCGATCCGTCCCTGCTCCAGGAAGGTGTCGGCGTCGTCCGGGTTGATGCGGAACGAGGCCTCCGTATAGGAGCGGGCCGACGCCAGGGCCGGCACCGGGTCCTCCCCGCTGTCGAGAAGGGCCTCGCCCATCAGCCGGTACGTATAGGCCAGGTTGTAGGGACCGTAGGCGTAGTCGGGCCTCACTGTCACTGCCTGCCGGTAGCTTGCCGCAGCCTTCTGAAGCGCCTGTCGGGGGTCGGTGCCCCGCGCCAGGAGGTACTCGCCCAGCGTGAGATAGGTGTTGCCCAGGTTGTTGTGGGTGGACGCGGAACCCGGGTTCAGGTTCGCCGCGCGCTGGAAGGCGGCGATGGCCGCCTCCAGGGACTTCGAAGGGTCCTGGCCGCGGCTGGCCTCCGCCTCCGCGATGAAGTTCCAGGCGTTGCCCAGGGTGATCCGGGACGGCAGGTACTCCGGGTTCAGCTCCAGCGCCTGCCCGGCGCTGGCGACGGCCCTTCGCAGCAGAGGGCGCGGATCGGTTCCGCGCCGCTGCTGGTCCTGCGCCAGGGCCAGGCAGGCGTTGGCCAGGGAGTTGTGGTTGGTGGTCAGCTCGGGCTGCAGCCGCACCGCCTCCTCTCCCATCTCGACCGCCCGGCGAAACTCCTCGGCCGGATCCTCGCCCCGGCCGAGCCGCCAGGAGGCCAGGAGCCGGTAAGCGATCGACAGGTGGTTGTAGGCGCGGGCGTCCCGCGGGTTGAGGGCGATGGCTTTCTTCCCCTCGGCGATGGCGGCGGCGAAATCCGGCTGGGGGTCCTTGCCGTAGCGCTGTTTCCGGTCTCCCTGAGCCCAGAAGATGCCGGTCTTGAGCGTGTGGACCTCGCTCAGCTCGGGGTCGACTTCGAGGGCCAGATCGCAGGACCGGAGAGCCTCGCGCACCGGCTCGTCGCCCAGCTCCTCTCCCTTGAGCGCGGTCCGGATGCGGTAGGCCCGGCGCTCGCAGTCCGCGGCGTAGAGCGACGCGTCGCTCGGCACGATCGAGAGGAGCTTGCTGTAGACCTCCCCGGCGCGGTCGTAGAGCCGGAGCGCCTCCTCCTGACGGTCGCCGTCGGAGGCCTTGCCCGCCTGCTTGATGTAGACGCGGCCTTCGAGCAGAGCAGCTTCGTAGAGCCAGGGGGTCTCGCGGTAGGCCTGCCGGGCCCGCGCCACGGCCTCCGGGTACCGGTCCTCGTGGTAGGCGATCAGGCCGAGGAGATAGGGAGAGACCTGCTCGGGGTCCCGGGCGGCCTCCTTCAGGTAGGTCAGGGTGGGAGTGCGATACCGCTGCCGCACCTGCTCCGGGTCCACGGCGGTGGCCAGGGTCTTCTCCAGGAAGGAGCCGAAGACCCGGCCGAGCGCCTCGGCGACCTCGGGCGTCCGCTGGCCCGCGTTCCAGGCGCGCTCCAGGTGCTCGCGGGCGAGCTCGTCCTGGTGGAGAGCCAGGTAGCCCTGTCCGAGAGCGTAGTTCCCGGGTCCCTCGGCCAGGGGGCCGAGGCGGTCCATTTCCTTGCGGATCTTCTCCAGCTCGCTCCGCAGGCGCCGCTTGGTGGCGGTCACGTCGTGGCGGGGGAGGAGGGCGGCGTAGCGCAGGCTCGCCTCCATCTCCTTGACCCGCTGGCCGAAGCGCTGGGCGAGCTCCGCCCGATCCCGGGCCTGCCAGCGGGTGCGGAGGACCTCGGCGCCGAGCACCGTCAGGAGGACCACCGCGGCCGCGGCCACGGCGGCGAGCGCCCGGTGCTTGCGCAGCCGCTTGCCTGTCCGGTAGGTCAGGCTGGCGGGGCGGGCCTGGATCGGGTCGCCCTCCAGCCAGCGGTCGAGATCGTCCGCCAGGGACCGGGCCGAGTCATAGCGCCGCTCGGCCTCCTTCTCCAGGCACTTGAGGACGATCGTCTCCAGGTCGGCCGGGATGCTGGACTTGCGCTTGCGCAGCGACTCGGGCTCCTCCTCGAGCACCCGCACCAGCGTTCCGGCCGCGCTCGGGCCGACGAAGGGCGGGTTCTCGGTCAGCAGCTCGTAGAGCACGACCCCGAGGCTGTAGACGTCGGTGCGGCGGTCGAGCTGCGCGCCCTGCGCCTGCTCGGGCGAGACGTAGGCGGGCGTGCCGCTGATGAGCCCCGTGCGGGTGAGCCCCTCCTCCCCCTGGTCCTGGGCCAGGCCGAAGTCCACGACCCAAGGGTGGAGCCCGCCGGCGTCGTCCTGGCCGACCAGGATGTTCCCCGGTTTAAGATCGCGGTGGATCAGCCCGATCTTGTGCGCGGTGTGGACGGCCCGCGCCACGTCGCGCACGAGGCGCACCGAGGCTTCTGGGGAAAGCTTGCCGCGCAGCTCGGAGAGGCTCTTCCCCTCGATGTACTGCATGGCGATGTAGGGCCGCCCCTCGACCTCTCCCACCTCGTGCACCTGGCAGATGTTGGGATGCTCGACGCGGGCCTGGGCCCGGGCCTCGCGCAGGAAGCGCACGACCAGCACCGGGTCGTTGTAGTGGAGGAACTTGAGAGCGACGCGGCGGCCGAGCTGGGGGTCGGAGGCGAGGTAGACGGCGCCCATGCCGCCGGAGCCGAGGAAACGCTCGACCCCGTAGCGGGACCAGTCCTTGAGGAAGCGGAGCTCGGGGGGAAAGGCGACGGCGCCGGCCCGGCCGGGGGGCGCCTCCACGAGCGTCGGGGCGAGCGCGGGATCGGCCTCGGAGATCTCGGCCATCAACCGGGCGACGGTATCCGCGTCCAGGCGGCCGGAATTGACGAGGGCCTCGATCCAGAGGCGCTCGGCCGGGGTGTCGTCCCCGGAAGGCGTGAGGAGCCGGTCGGCGACGGCGTCGAGGTCTTCCCAGGCGAGGAGACCCTTCGAAATGGCCAGCCGCAGGAGCCGGCTTTCGGCGGGGGCATTCATCGGGCTCGATTGAGTTTACCAGAGCCCCGCCTCATCTTCTTCCAGGCCCGTCTAGAAAGGTCCTGACGCTCCCGGCGCCACCGGCGCCCCCAGGTTCGAGAGCAGGGTGCGCAGCACGAACGGCTCCACCGGCTTCACGAAGTGGTGGTGGATGCCGGCCTCCCGCGAGCGGCGGCGGTCCTCGGGCTGGCCGTACCCGGTCATGGCAACGAGGAGCGTGCCGTCCATGGCCGCGTCCTCGCGCAGCCGCTTCGCCACCTGGTAGCCGTCGAGGCCGGGCAGGCCGATGTCCAGCAGCACCACCTCGGGGCGCTGTTCCCGTGACGCGTCGATGGCGGCCACTCCGTCATGGACCGTCGTCACCTCGTGGCCCCAGAGGCGGAGCAGGGCGGCGAGGCTCTCCGCGGCGTCCACGTTGTCCTCCACCACGAGCACGCGCAGCCCCCGGGAGGGGAAGGGCATGTGCGGCTCGGGCACGGGCGGGGCCTTCTCGGCCGGCACCTGCGCCGGCAGCCGCACCACGAACTCGCTCCCCTGGCCCAGGCCCGGGCTGTGGGCCTCGACGCTGCCGCCGTGCATCTCGACCAGGCTGCGCACCAGGGTCAGGCCGATCCCGAGGCCCCCTTCCGAGCGGGCGAGGGAGCCCTCGGACTGGACGAAGGGCTCGAACACGCGGTCGAGCACGTCCGGCGGCACGCCGATGCCGTTGTCCCGCACCCGCACCACGGCCTCGCCCCCCTCAAGCGCCGCGCTGACCCGGATCTGGCCGCCCGGCATCGTGTACTTGGCCGCGTTGTTCAGGAGGTTGGTCACGACCTGCTCCAGGCGGGCGGGATCGGCGTCCAGGCGGACGGAATCGGTGGGCAGGTTGACCGTCAGCGTGTGGGCGCGGGAGTCGATGAGCGGCCGGGTCCCCTCGATGGCGCGCTCGATCACGGTGCCCAGGTCCACGGCCTCCTTGCGCAGGCGGATGCTCCCCTGGGTGATGCGGGAGACGTCGAGCAGGTCGTCCACCAGGCGGGCCAGGTGCTTGACCTGGCGCTCGACCATCTCGCGGGACGGCTGGAACGCGGGGTCGAGCGTCTCGACCTGGCGCATCAGCTCCACCGCGTTGCGGATCGGGGCGAGGGGGTTGCGCAGCTCGTGGGCGAGCATGGCCAGGAACTGATCCTTGCGGCGGTCGGCCCCGGCGAGGTCCTCGGCGCGGCGCCGCAGGTCCTCTTCCAGGCGCTTGCGCTCGGTGATGTCGAGCTGGGTGCCCCAGACGCGCACCAGGCGGTTGTTTTCGAGGACGCCGATCAGGTTGTTGAGGAAGTACTTGGGCTTGCCCTCGCGGTCGATCTCGTGCGACTCGGCCCCGGCCAGCCGGTAGCCCGAGCGGACGAACGAGCGCAGGAACTCGACGTTGTGCGCGTCCGAGCGGGGGAGCAGGTCCGCCAGGCGGGAGCCGACCAGCTCCGCGGGGTCGGAGAGGCCGTACATGCGGGCCATGCCCCGGTTGCACTCGGCGAGGAAGGCGTGGCTGTAGAAGCGGTCGACCTGCTCCTCCGCGGGCAGCTCGACCGGCACCGGCTCTTCCATCTCGCAGCGCCAGATGCCCTCGGCGCTCTGGTCGAAGAAGGTGCGGTAGCGCTCCACGCTCTGCCGCACGGCCTCTTCGTGCTGGAGCCGGTCGGTGACGTCGCGGAGCACGAGGAGGGCGCCGGCGAACGCCCCGCCGTCCCGGATCGGCTCGAGAGTGACCTGGATCCGGCTCCCGGATCCGCTCCCCTCCACCCGGAGGGGACGGCGCGCCAGGGCGGCGGACTCGCCAATGGCCTCTTCGCTGATGAGGACCTCGACGGGCCGTCCCGTGCTCTCGTCCACCAGGCGCAGCACCTGCTTCAGGAGCCGGCCCCGGGCAGAGTCCACGCTCGCGCCCGTGAGGCGCTCTGCCGCCGGATTCAGATAGGTGACGCGGCCGGTGTCGTCGGTCGCGACCACGGCGTCGCCGAGGTTGTCGAGAGCCAGCCGAAGCCAGTCCCGCTGGTCGGTTTTCGTTTGTCGTGGCATAGGGCGATCCCCGCTCCGCCTTGTACGGCTGCGGCAGCTATTCGATCTATTGCGATAAACGCGCCAACCGCACCGACCACCGCGCCAGGGGGGAGCGCCGCAGGGTCTCGCGCAGCAGGAGGGCCAGCAGCAGGAAGAGAGGGAGGGAGCCCTGGACGAGGAAGCGCTCCCAGGTCACCTTGACCAGCTCGTCCGGGTGCCAGTGGACCGTGTACGCCCCCCACGCGATGGCGAGAGGGGCGGCGAAGCCGATCAGCAGCGGCCAGGAGAGGGCGGCGCGTCTCCCCTTCAGGACACCCCAGCCCGCGAGGAAGAGGGGGATGGCGGCCCACCAGAACCCCACCCAATGGTCCCAGGTAAGGAAGGTCTGGGCGAGGATCTGGCCGCCGTACTCGGGGATGCGGGTGATCACGTCCGGAAAGAAGTGCCCGGCCGTGACGAAATCCTCGTACATTTCGTCCTGCCGGTTGGGGATCTGGAGGCGCCAGAAGAGGAAGAAGGCCAGGATCGCCACCATGACCGATGCCGCGGCGCACAGGCGCGCTCCCTTGAGGAGGAGCCGGCGGCGGGGAGCCGGAGGAATCGGGGCGGTCTGCCGCTTCCTCCACAGGCGCTTCCTCCACAGGCGCAGGCCGGGGATGAGCGCCGCAGCCAGCAGCGCGAAACCGGCGAGGATCGTCCCCTCGTTCTTCGTCAGGACCGCGGCGCCCAAGAGAAGCCCGGCGGCGATTCCGTCTGACGGAAGGGTCCGGCCGCGGAGGAGGAGCACGAGCGCGGCCCCGTAGAAGCAGCCGAGGGGCAGGTCGCTGTAGGAGCTGGTGGCGCCCCCGTCGGGAAAGAACGTAAGAAAGGGGATGCCCGAGGCCGCGGCCACGCTGAGCCCCGCGGGGAGCCAGCCCGCCCAGCGCCGGGCGCCGTCATAGAGCACGAGCAGGAGGGCGGGGAAGAAGGCCGCGTACAGGCCGCGGAAGAACATGTCGTCCTCGCCGGCCCCGGTGGCTTCCAGGACCGCCACCTGCGCCACGGGCAGCAGCACCGGGTAGCGGGGATGGTTGATGAACCACTGCCCGCGGATGATGGCCAGGGGGAGGACCGAGCCCTCGTGGCGGATGTAGCGCGCCTGGGCCGACCAGTGCATGCGGCCGTCCCAGTCCCGCAGGGGGTAGGCGACGGCGTCGGCGATGAGGCCCGCCGAGACCCCGGCCCCGGCCAGGGCGAGCGCCAGGGCCGCCAGCCGGGCGCGGCCGGGTAATCCCCTCCGGAGCTCTCTGCGTGCGAGCCGCGACCGGATCCAGCCCGCGAGCCCGGCGGCAGTGAGCACCGCCGCCGTCCCGAAGATCGCCGGCCGCCGCAGAGGGACCTCGAGCAGGGCAGAGAGGGCATAGAGGCTTCCGGCGACCGTCGCCACTCCCAGCAGGTAGCCGAAGCCCAGCCGGCGAATCCAGGGAATGGCGCGCAGACCGGGGAACAGGCCGGTCAGGGCAAAGCCCGGGACCGCGAAGAGCGCGATCCCGGCCAGGTTCGCGACCAGCTCACGCACCGCCGCGGCCCTTCATGCCCTGGACGAACCTGTAGCGCTCGATCAGCTCGGGACGGCCATAGGGTCCGTGGGCAATCACCACCCAGCGGGCCGCCCGGGGCATGCGCTTGCGGAGCCGGTCGATGTTGTCGAGCTTGTCCAGGTCACCGAGGAAGATAGCGCGCCGCGGCGCCAGGTCGTACTTGACCCAGAACGGCCCTCCCCTCTCCTCGGGGGTGCCGTTGATCAGGAGATAGGCGCCTTCGCGGGGGATCGTCCGGCGGATCGTAGCGATGCCTTCGGCGTACTCGGGGCTGTAGGACCGGGAGCGCTCCTGGAAGGGCGTCTCGCCCCGGACGCGGACCATCAGGACCCCGGTCCTGGCCGTGTTGAGCGCCGCCCAGGAGAGCGAGGCGGCCAGGTAGAGAGCGAACAGCGCCAGGGCGAACGAGGCGAGGAGGGAGCGCGGCGGCCACATCGGTGCTTTATTGAATCACAGTGGGATGGCCGGTACGGTTACAATCCGCCGCCATGCAAGAGCTCCGAGTGCGCCGCAGGGTCGAGTTCGCCGACACGGACATGGGCGGGATCGTCCACTTCTCCCGCTTCTACGTCTTCATGGAGTGGGCGGAGCATGAGTTCCTGCGCAGCCTGGGCGCGAATCCCGGGTCCTTCGTGGATGCCGAAGGCCGCCACATCGGCTGGCCCCGGGTCGCCGCCTCCTGCGAGTTCCTGTCGCCTGCCCGCTTCGGGGACGAGATCGAGATCCACGTCCGCGTCCTGCGCAAGGGGACCTCGTCGCTGACCTACGGCTTCGACCTCCGGCGGGAGGGCACGCACGTGGCCCGCGGCCAGACCACGGTCGTTCACTGCCAGTTCGATGATCCCGATAGTCCCGGCGGAATCAAGGCCATCCCCATCCCGCCGGAGATCGCCGGGCTCATTTCAGTGGCTTCATGACTCGCATCACGCGATAGATGGGCAGAAGACCGATCGTCTCGTCCCAGTACGGCGTGCGGCGGTACCACCAGAGATAGCGGGCGAAAGGGTCCTTGGCGAACGCCTCGTCCTTCATCGCCGCCTGGAAATCCGCCGCGGTCTTCGGGTCCTTCATCATCTCCCCGGCCAGCCCCTCCAGGACCCGCGTGTCGATGTACTCCTTCTGCTCGAACACGCTCGACAGCAGGCCCCAGCTCAGGAGCGAGTCGGGCGCCTCGGGCTCGAAGAGCTGGACCGCGACGGCGAAGTCCGGCTGATCTGCCGGGACCCAGAGCGCCCCGGCCGGGATGCGCCGCCGCTCGGTCTTTCGCTCAGCCCTGGCCTGGACGCCGTGAAGGCCCTGGTAGGAGCGCGGCGCGAACTTGGGGTCTGAAACGCGGATCGTCTCGACCTCGATCTCCATGGGCTCCCGGACCGTCTCGACCCGCAGCCCATGGGTGCGCAGGCGCTGCTCGATCTGGGGCCAGCCTGGGAGCACGAGGTAGCCCCGCGGCCGGGGGAGAGTCATGGAGACCTTGGGCCGGTGATACCAGGGGACTTCCATCTCGCGGACCTCGCCGCGGCGGTACCGCAGGATCGGCTCGCCCGTGGCCACGGACGGGACGGTCTCGTGGGCATAGACCGGGAACCGGATCGGGTCCGCGGCCTCGCTCTCCTCGTAGGTCACAGTCACCAGGGAGGGCTTCGCGTCAGGTTTCCCCAGGGCGACCGTGGCGGCTTCCGCCTCGGCCACGGCCCGGGTCAGCGAGGCGGGATCGCGGGCCACTTCGGCGAGCACGGCGAGGAGGAAGTCCCGGTTCGCGAGCACCCGCTGCCGGTAGGGCTTGTAGGAGTGCATCTCCACCAGGATCGACGGCCGGTTGCGCAGGGGGTAGTAGCCGGTGGCGAAGCGCGGGGTGCCGATCCAGGAGCTGAAGCCCTTGCTGGGATCGTTGCCGTCTTTGAGGTCCACGTAGGGGCCGGCGCGGTGCCCGGCCTTCTCGGTGGCCGCGAGGGCCCTGGGCATGTGCTCGCGCAGCCAGGAGTCCACCTGGAGCGGCGCCTGCGGAGCTTCAGCCCACGACCAGGTCAGGACCCAGTCGTGGTCCACCCCGTCCGTGACGTGGTCGTCCACGTGGAGGTGGGGGCGCCAGGCCGAGACCAGGGTCATGAGGGCCTGGGCCTCGACGGAAACGACCTTCAGGTGGTCGCGGTTCAGGTCCAGGCCGGAGGCGGTGGTGCGGAAGCCCATACCCTGGCGCGGCCCGTCCTGGTTCGGCCGGTTGTAGGGCGAGACCCGCTCGTGGCCGTCCACGTTGTAGATCGGGAGGATGAGCAGCGTCATGCCGTCGAGCAGCTCGCGATGCTTCCCTGATGCCATGTCGCGCAGGATCATCAGGCAGGCGTCCTTGCCATCGATCTCCCCGGCGTGGATGCCGTTCTGGATCATCACCACGGGCTTGCCGGTCCGCGCGGCCTCGGCGGGGGTGAAGGCCCTCTCCTTGGAGACCACGACGAGCGGCATCTGCCTGCCCTGGGGGGAGGTGCCGTAGAAGCTCAGCTTCATTTCCGGCATCCGCGCCTCGATCTGCCGGAGGAACGCGATCGTCTCCTCGTAGCTCGGCGTGGCCTCGAAGTTGGCGACCTCGGCCGGGGTCTTCCAGTCGTCCTGGAACAGGAGGAGAAGCGAGAGGAAGAGCTGTTTCATTTATCTCTCCGCAGCCGGGTACGTTCCCAGCACCCGGATCTCGGTGGTATGCGGCCGGGCCTCTTCGAGAGCGGCGCGGACCCGGTCGTCGTCCGCGTGCCCTTCGAGGTCGAGGTAGAAGCGGTACTTCCAGGGGCTCGACGGGATCGGCCGGGACTCCAGCTTGGTGACGTTCACGCCGCGCTCGGCGAAGACGCCCAGCAGTCCGGCGAGGGCGCCGGGGCTGTGGGATACGGCGAGGACCAGGGAGGTCCGGGCCGGAGTGCCGGGCGGCACGGCCTCGGGCTCCCGGGCCAGCTCCACGAAGCGGGTGTAGTTTCCCTCCTGGGATTGGATGCCCCGCCGCAGGACCTCCAGGCCGAAGAGCCGGGCCGCCGGCTCGCTGGCGATGGCGGCCACGCCCGGATCTTCCCGCTCCCGGACCTTGCGCGCTGCGCCGGCGGTGTCGAACTCCACCTGGGCTTTCGCATTGGGGAGGGTGCGGAGGAAGTCCTGGCACTGGGCCAAAGCCTGGGGGTGGGACAGGACCGTGTGCAGCTCTTCGACGTGAGAGCCGGGCAGCCCCAGGAGGCAGTGCTCGATGCGGCTCACCACCTCGGCCGTGATGGTGAGCCCGCCCTCGGCGAGGAGGTCGTAGGTCTCGTTGATGCTGCCGGCCGTGGTGTTCTCGATCGGGAGGAGGGCGCGGTCGGATGTGCCTTCCCGCACCGCGTCGGCCGCGCCGCGGAACGTCTCGTGGCCCTCCAGGAGCACGCCGCCCGGGAGGCCGGCATAGCGCCGCTGCGCCGTCAGATGGCTGTACGAGCCCTCGACCCCCTGGTAGGCGACCCGCAGCGGGGCCGTGGCCAGGGACCGGACGTGCGCCTTCTGGTGCGCCACGGACATTTCCATGATGACCCGGTAGAGCCGCTCGACCTCGCGGGCATCCAGCCCCTCCTCGACCGCGAAGTGGCGGACCCGCTGAAGGATCTGATCCTCCCGGAGCTGGTCGCGGAAGGGGGACGCCGCCGCCAGCTTGGCCCCCGCCACCTCCTCGACCAAGTCCATGCGCCGCCGCAGCAGCGCCAGCAACTCGTGGTCGACGGTTTCGATGGCCTCGCGGAGGGACGGCAGATCGGGGGTCTTCGCCATGGGGCAGGAGTATCGTCCGATTCACCGAGCGCCGTCCACCTCCTCGTAGAGGTCGCGGACCGAGCGCACGAACTCGAACCAGCCGAAGTGCTCCTGCGCGTAGCTCCGCGCGTTGGCCGCCAGACAGGACGCCAGGGGCCGGTCGCGCAGCAGCCGGACGATGCCGCGGGCGAGCTCGGGCGACCAGACGCCGGTGAGCAGGGCCCGGTCTTCATTCAGCACCGAGCGATGCGCCGGAATGTCGGTCGCCACGATCGGCTTGCCCGCGGTCAGGTAGTCGAACACCTTGAGCGGCAGGTTGTCGCCATAGGTCCGGGGGGAGACCACCACGTCGGCCATGGCGAGGTAGGCGGGTAGGCGCTCCCACGTCTGGCGCTTCACTACCCGCAGTGACCCCTTGCGCACCAGGTCGGCATGGCCGCGCTCGATCGTGGTGCCGCCTCCCGACCCCATAGCGCCGACCAGCACGAAGGTCGCCTCGGGCAACTCGGCCAGCACGTGAGAGATCGCGGTCAGCAGCTCGGGCAACCCCTGGGCGGACTCGAACGTTCCGCAGTAGAGCACCACCGGCCGCAGGGGGCCGATCCGCAGCTCGGCGCGCAGGGCCGCGGCCTCCGAGTGGGCGGCGGTCGGCAGCGCGGAGGCATGCCGCCACTCGCGCAGGCGCGCCTTGGGGGCCCGCTCGCGGACCGTCTGAGCGAGGAGCGAGCTGCTCACCACCGAATCGGCGTGCCGCAGCAGCCAGCGCTCGCACTCCAGCAGCGCGGCCTGCACGAACGGCAGGCGGAAGGCAAGATGTCCGGCGAGCTGCTCGGGCAGGCTCGAACGCATGTCGTAGATGACGGGAACATCGAACCTCCGGCCCAGGAGCACAGCCAGGAATGCGGCCTCTTCCACGGCGTGCACGCAGGCGTACTGGCCCGTGGACAGCCGCTTCACCAGCTCTGGAAGCAGCAGCAGGTCGAGCGCGACCTTGCGGAGCGAGAAGCCGATCGGCACCTGCCGCAATCCGAGCGGGTTCGGCGTCCGCAGGTAGCGCACCCGGGGGATCTCCACGTCGCGCCCTACTGGGTAGGTCAGGAGGTCGACCTCGTAGGAGAGCTGCGACAGCGCCCTGAGGAGCTGGCACACGGCGATCGGTGTTCCACGGTCCTCGTAGAACGGCTCAGGGGCTACGACCAGAACTCGGGAGCCAGTCAGGCGATCCTCCACCTTGCGCCAGAAGTTGCGCTGAGCCTGGACGAGCACTTTCCATGCCATGGCTTCCTCCGGGGAGGCTCCGGGGAGGATGCCGGATTCAGAGACAAGTTGCGATGTAAAAGGGATTGCAGGCGGGGAATCTTTGCAGCGGCTCAGGGTGCCGGGAGCATCCGGATCCGGTACACCCGGAAGCGCTCCTCGGGCAGCAGGGCGTCCTGGAAGCTCGCGAGCTCCTCGGGCTTCATGCGGGCGCCGCAGACGGGCGCGGAACGGTTCACCACCATCAGGATACCCTCCGGGTGCTGGCGAAGCTGGCGGCGCACGATCCGGCAGATCTCGCGGAAGCCGACCCTGCCCGTTCTCTCCTCGTTCCAGAGCACATAGGTCCCGGGCCGCCGGCTCTCCAGGTAGAAGAGGGGCCTGCCCAGGTAGCCGGCCACTGGCGTGGCATACATGTCTGGGTAACCGATGACGAAGGCCTTTTGGTCCTTGAGATAGACGGCGGTATCCCGGGCGGCGGAGAAGGGGTTCCGCAGGTCCGCGGTCCAGAGCCAGGCCCCGGCCACGACATGCAGCCCCAGCAGCAGTGCGAGAAGCTTGTCCCCGCGGTCACCGCGCCGACGGTCCGCGATCCAGAGACACGCGATCAGCAGCAGGAAGTGGGCGCCGTAGTGGCGCGCGTAGCCGAGGTACTTCAGGTAGCTGAAGCCGAGGAGGGCGGCGGAGCCGCCGAGAAAGAGGATCAGGGCCGTCCGGGACCGGCGGAGCGCGGCCACGGCCATCGCGATCAGCGCGGCGGCAAGGATCGCCACGGCGCTGTTGCGGAGGTGGAAGAGGAGGTTGGAGTTCCACGGGTTCGGCTGCGCCGGATCGGGGACCGGCAGCCAGGCGCGAGCCACGGTCGCGAGGACCCGGAACCCCCGCGGCGCGCGCCAGTCGAGATGCCAGGCGCTGGCGTACCCGCCGTCCGGCGGCGGGATCATCTGGGCCGCGGCCACGGCCGCCGCGGCGGCGAAGAGGAGGAGGCCGAGCGCCGCGTCCCTGCGCCGAAGCTCCCTGTCTCCCAGCGTTTCCAGCGCCAGGGTCCCGGCAAAGGCGGCCGCGATGAGCCACGCGTAGGGGTTCGCGTTCGCGAGCAGGGCCAGCACCCCCGCCAAGGGAAGGTAGGACCTGCGCCGGGTGGGGAAGAGGGCGCAGGCGGCGAAGAGCAGCAGCATGCCCAGGCCGTAGTTCCGGCTGATCACGGTGTACTCGTAGAACGGGTAGTAGCCGAAGGCGAACAGCGCCCGGACCGGGCGGGAGAAGGGAGCGTACCGGGCGAACAGGAAGACCGCCGCCGCCGAGATCGCGAGGTGGAGGACCTGCATGGCCTCCGGCCTCCGGGTAACGCGGGTGACGATCCAGAGCAGGATGTGCCACAGGGCGGGGTGGCCCTCATAGCGCAGGTTGTGGAACAGCTCGGCCGGCGACCCGCTGTCCAGGGGGATGAGCCAGGCCTGCAGCTCGTCCCGCCACATCTCGTGGCACGCGAGCCCGATCCCGGCGAGCGCGGCGAAAGCGATCGTCAGGATGAGGGGAAAGCGGCTGCGGTCCGACTCAGCCGGCGCCAGCAAAGACCTTCTCGACAGCCTCTGGGACCGCAATCTGAACAAAGAAGCGGGCCGGATAGAGGTAGTCTTCTCCGGACTCGTCTACCACGCGAAGGAAGCCATCTTCCTCGGCGCTCGCGTCTGAGAGACGCTGGTAGATCTTCCTCAGCTCGAGAGAAGACGGGTAGCCGGAGTTGTCGATGCAGACGACGTAAGAAAACTCGGGTTCTTTCATGACCTCTGGCCTAGATAGCGCTTGATCTTGAGCTCTTTCCTTCCGAGACCGTGAGCCTCGTACCAGTGTAGCTCTACCTGCCGCACTTTGCCGTTGGAGAGCTCAACGGCTGCCACACCCTTGCACTTCCGCCACCGGCCAAGCCCATAGGTCTTCCTAAGGCGAGGAAGGTCTCGAATGGAGCTGCCTTCGGCGATGGTCTCAATCGCCGCGATTTCACCAAGAACCTGGAAGTCATCCACGGCCTCATTCTATGCCCTGGGCTTTGACGAGCCAGTCAGCGCTCCTGCCCATTCTATAAGGGTGTAGGATCGCCGCGCACGCTAGGGGGGCCGCAAGGCTGAGAGTCCCGCCCGGGGACGACCCTCACGACCTGATCTGGGTAATGCCAGCGGAGGCAAGCGCAACATGATCGACAGCAAGCCCGTCCCGTCCGTCCTCACGACGGAGCCGTTCCCCAACTCCCGCAAGATCCACGTGGAGGGCAGCCGGCCCGGCGTCCGCGTCCCCATGCGCGAGATCCGCCTGTCGCCCACTCGGACGGTCGAGAATCCGCCCGTCACCGTCTACGACACCTCGGGTCCGTACACCGACCCGGACGCGGAGATCGACCTGCAAGCGGGTTTGTTGCCGCTGCGCCGGGAGTGGATCGTCTCCCGGGGGGATGTCGAAGAGCTGCCCTCGGTCTCGTCCGAGTACGGCCGCTGCCGCGCCGCGGACCCGGGCCTCACCTCCATCCGCTTCCCCAACGTCCGCCGTCCCCTTTGCGCCAGGCCGGGGTCCAACGTCACCCAGATGCACTACGCCCGCAAGGGGATCGTCACCCCGGAGATGGAGTTCATCGCCATCCGGGAGAACCAGCGCCGCGAGCTTGTACGGGAGGCGCAGCATCCGGGGCACTCCTGGGGGGCGCGCATCCCCGAGCGAATTACGCCGGAGTTCGTCCGTGACGAGGTGGCCCGCGGCCGGGCCATCATCCCGTCCAACATCAACCACCCCGAGAGCGAGCCGATGGTCATCGGCCGCAACTTCCTGGTGAAGATCAACGCCAACATCGGCAACTCCGCGGTCACCTCCTCGATCGAGGAGGAGGTGGAGAAGATGGTCTGGGCCATCCGCTGGGGAGCGGACACGGTCATGGACCTCTCCACGGGTAAGAACATCCACGAGACCCGGGAGTGGATCCTCCGCAACTCGCCCGTGCCGATCGGGACCGTGCCCATCTACCAGGCCCTGGAGAAGGTCGGCGGACGGGCCGAGGACCTGACCTGGGAGATCTTCCGCGACACCCTGATCGAGCAGGCCGAGCAGGGGGTGGATTACTTCACCATCCACGCCGGAGTGCGGCTGCCCTACATCCCGCTCACCGCGAAGCGGATGACCGGCATCGTCTCCCGCGGCGGATCGATCCATGCCAAATGGTGCCTGGCCCATCACCGGGAGAGCTTCGCCTGGGAGCACTTCGAGGAGATCTGCGAGATCATGAAGGCCTACGACGTGGCCTTCAGCCTGGGGGACGGCCTGCGCCCGGGCTCCATCGCGGACGCCAACGACGCCGCCCAGTTTGCGGAGCTGGAGGCGCTCGGCGAGCTGACCCGGGTCGCCTGGAAGCACGACGTCCAGGTCATGATCGAAGGGCCGGGGCACATCCCCATGCACCTGATCCAGGTGAACATGGAGAAGCAGCTCGAGTCCTGCGGCGAGGCCCCCTTCTACACCCTGGGGCCGCTCACGACCGACATCGCCCCGGGCTACGACCACATCAGCTCGGCCATCGGCGCGGCGATGATCGGCTGGTACGGCTGCGCCATGCTCTGCTACGTGACCCCGAAGGAGCACCTGGGCCTGCCGAACCGGGAGGACGTGCGCCAGGGCGTGATCGCCTACCGCATCGCCGCCCACGCCGCGGACCTGGCCAAGGGCCATCCCGGCGCGCAGGTCCGGGACAACGCCCTTTCGAAGGCCCGCTTCGAGTTCCGCTGGGAAGACCAGTTCAATCTATCGCTCGATCCGGACACCGCCCGCTCCTACCACGACGAGACGCTCCCCCAGGAAGCCGCCAAGGTCGCCCACTTCTGCTCCATGTGCGGGCCGCACTTCTGCTCGATGAAGATCACCGAGGAGGTGCGGGAGTACGCGGCGCGGCAGGAGTTGGAGGAGGGAGAGGCGCTGGACGCCGGGATGCAGGAGAAGGCCGAGGAGTTCCGCCGGTCCGGGGCGGAGATCTACCGCTAAGACACCTGAAGGAGGCGTTCGCCCTCGGAGGGCAGCATTCGCCCACTGAGGGACGGTGTCCGCCCAGTGAGGGACGGTGTCTGCCCTCTGAGGGACGGTCATCGCCCACTGAGGGACGGTCATCGCCCACTGAGGGACGATCATCGCCCTTTGAGGGATGACGTCCGCCCTTTGAGGGACGGTATCCGCCCTGCGAGGGACGGTGTCCGCCCACTGAGGGATGGTTCCCGCCCTTTCGGGGCGGACTCCGCCCTCTGAGGGCGGGCTCTACCCTGTCAGGATCGGCTCTGGAAGAAGGGTGTGCTCAGGAGACGGGCTCGAAGTCCGTGTGCTTCGCCACGGCTTCCTGCTCGGCAGCGGCCTGACCGACGCGGCGCCGGCGGGGCTTCATTCCGTACTGGGTCAGCTGTTCGTTGTCGTATCCATACTTCGTTTTGAGGCCGGAGCGCACGCGGCCGGCCAGAGTACGTCCCCGGTTCTTGAGGGCCTCGAGGTCCCGCGTGATTTGCTGCTTCCGTGCGATGAGCGACAGCCGCTCTGACTCGAGGTCTATGACCGCTTTGCGCACGAGACCCAGCTCAGCCAGCAGCTCCACGAGGTAGGGAACCTCCTTGGGACCCACGGTGCTGATCAGGTGGAACCACTCAAGAGAATGGTCTGCGACCGACTTCTTGGACATCTTGGGCTCTCCGAGGTCTGTGGTGGGATTCTCTGCAAGAAGGGGCCTCGCTGTCAAATGGACGACGCTACAATGAAGGCATGAGCCTGACCCCCGAGCAGACCCGAGCCTCGGACTACCTCCGCCGCAAGGGCACGCAGGCGCCGTTGGCAGACCTCCGGCTCAAGGTGGCGGAGGCGTTCCGCGAGCTGGATGCCCTGGTCGCGACCGTGCCCGAGGAGGTGGTGCGGGTGCGGCCGCGGCCGGGACGGTGGTGCGTGCAGGAGGTGGTGGACCATCTGGTGGTGAGCCACCGGTGGGCGGTGGAGGAGCTGGAGGCGCTGATTCGGGGGCAGGTGCCGGAGGGCGGACCGATCCCGGCGAGCCTGCAGTCGCCGGATGCCATGGAGAAGGAGTGGCCGCTTCTGGCCCGGGAGATGAGCGAGACACACCGGCGCCTGGCCACCCTCGTGGCGGAGGCCCCGGACGACACTCCCCTGGAGACGCGGGCGCCCGTGGCCATGGTGATCAAGGCCCGGGGCGCGGACGGCGAGCTTCGCCCCGTGCAGTGGATCGAGGAGCTGGACTGGAAAGCCTATGCCATGGCGTTCCGTGTCCACGCGCTGGAGCACGTCGCGCAGATCCGTGCCATTCTGGCAGAGCTGTCTGTTGGAGAGGAGAGAAAAAAAGAGGAGCGGCCGGAGGAAAATAGCCGCTCCTGAATTCGGGTTGAAGGAGGTTTGGTAGCCTCTTCATTTATATAGTTGCCGCTGGCCCCCGTTTTTTGACAACTTGCCTGAAAAAAGTCGAAAAAGTTTTGGATGAGGGTGGGCGAGTGGCGGGTTTCCGGTCCGGACGGCGTATCTGTCCCTGGGGAGGGACTCTATGTCGACCTGGCCGGAAGCCAACCAGAGGTATCTTCTCGCCGCCCTGGCGGAGACACGCGCCGCCCTCGGGGCGGAGGGGGAAGCAGCCACCCCCGATCCTGAGTCCCTGGAGGAGATCGCCGCCGGCATGGAGGCGCCTCCGGCCCTGGAGGTGCTCTGCGAGCGCTTCGGCCTCTCCCGGTTCGAGCGCTCGCTCCTCCTCCTGTGCGCCGGCATGGAGCTGGACTCCGGCTTCTCCGCCCGCTGCCCCGCGGCGACCTTCAGCTTCGCCCTGGCGTCCCTGCCCGAGCCCCACTGGAGCGCCATCGCCCCGTCGGGTCCGCTGCGCCACTGGCGGCTGCTCGAGGTCGGCCCCGGGCCGGCGCTGACCACGAGCCCCCTGCGCATCGACGAGCGGGTCCTCCATTACCTGGCCGGCCTCGACATCCGCGACGAGCGGCTCGCGGGCACGGTCCGGCCCCTGGAGGACGCTCCGGAAGCGATCCCTTCCCACCAGCTCCTGGCGGAGCGCATCGCCGCCGCCCTCTCCGGCGCCCTGGAACAGGAGCGCTTCCCGGTCCTGCAGCTCTGCGGCCCGGACCCTGCGGCCAAGAGGTCGGTCGCCGCCGCGGCCTGCGCCGGGCTGGGGCTCCGCCTCCAGGTGTTGACCGCCGCGGACCTGCCGGTGGTCCCCTCCGAGGTGGCCGAGCTCATCCGGCTCTGGGAGCGGGAAGCCGCGCTCACGGGCTCGGCGCTCCTGGTGGACGCCGACGCCTTCGACGAGGGGGAGCCGGCGCGGGACCATGCGCTGGCCCGGCTGGCCGAGGAGACCCGCGGCGTCCTCTTCTTCGCCGTGCGCGAGCGGCGCGCGGTCCGGCACCGCCCGCTCCTCGCCTTCGACGTGCCGCGCCCTGCCCGGGACGAGCAGGAGGCCATCTGGCGCGCCACCCTCGGACCCGTGGCGGAGCAGCTCAACGGTCATCTCGAAGAGGTCCTCTCCCAGTTCCACCTCGGGCTCGCCGGCATCCTCTCGGCCGGCTCGCAGCTCCAGCTCGATGGAGATGGCGACCCAGGCATCGCCTTGTGGGACGCCTGCCGCTCCCAGAGCCGGCCGCGGCTGGAGGGGCTGGCCCAGCGCATCGAATCCGCGGCGGGATGGGACGACCTGGTGCTCCCCGCGGAGCAGGCGTCGGTGCTGCGGGATATCGCAGTGCAGGTGCGCCGGCGGCAGATCGTCTACGAGCAGTGGGGGTTCGGCGGCAGCGGCTCGCGGGGGCTGGGCGTCTCGGCCCTCTTCTCCGGCCCGAGCGGCACGGGCAAGACAACGGCCGCCGAGGTTCTTGCCCGGGAGCTGCGGCTCGACCTCTACCGCATCGACCTGTCGACCGTGGTGAGCAAGTACATCGGCGAGACCGAGAAGAATCTGCGCCGGGTCTTCGACGCGGCCGAGGAGGGCGGGGCCATCCTGCTGTTCGACGAGGCCGACGCCCTGTTCGGCAAGCGCAGCGAGGTCAAGGACAGTCACGACCGCTACGCCAACATCGAGGTCAGCTATCTCCTGCAGCGCATGGAGGGCTACCGCGGGCTGGCGATCCTGACCACGAACCTGAAGGATGCCCTGGACGCGGCCTTCCTCCGCCGCCTGCGCTTCGTGGTCCAGTTCCCGTTTCCGGACGCGGAGCAGAGGGCCGAGATCTGGCGCCGGGCCTTCCCCGCGCGGACGCCCACCGAGGGGCTCGACCCCGCGAAGCTGGCCCGCCTGGGGATCGCGGGCGGCACGATCCGCAACATCGCCCTCTCCGCCGCCTTCCTGGCCGCGGACGAGGGGAGCCCGGTGCGCATGGCCCACCTGGCGCGAGCCGCCCGCGCCGAGTACACCAAGATGGAGCGCTCGCTGCCCGAGGAGGAGACGCGGGAATGGAGCACGTAGCCGCCAGCAGCCGGAGCGCCCCGCCTTCCAGGAACGTCCAGCCGCCGCAGTCCGGCAGGGGATGGGCGGCGGAGGGGGAGCGCGGCCAGTCTCTCGACCCCTTCACCCGGGCGGCCATGGAATCGCGCTTCGGGCACGACTTCGGGTCCATCCGCATCCACACCGGCCCGGAGGCGGCCCGGAGCGCGGAGGGCCTCGGAGCCCACGCCTACACCCTGGGCCTCGACGTCCGCTTCGGCGAGGGCCGCTACCGGCCCGACCGCCCCGAGGGCCAGGCGCTGATCGCCCATGAGCTGGAGCACGTGGTCCGGGCGGGCGCGCGCGGGCCGCAGGTGCCCAGGCTGCAGCCGGACCCCGCCACCGACCATGAGGCGAACCTGCGGAAGATCCTGGCCCGGGGGCAGGTCGCCAAGCTCGAGCAGTACCTCGCCGCGAATCCGGCGAGCATCGGGGTCGCCGAGGACCTTCTGATCAAGAACGTCGCCATCCACTGGTCGACGCAGCAGATGCTGGAGGTGGCGTTCCGCAAGGATCCGGCGAGCCAGGGGCGGATGGTAGAGAAAGTCCGCAACCTCACCGGCGATCTCCGCAAGAAGGCGGTTGAGAAGAGCGAAGCGATGTGGAAGAACTACGAGGCCGCGGCCTACGAGCACGCCCTGATCGAGTGGTGCAGCAAACAGCTCGAGAAGAAGCCCGCCGCGGAGGCCGAGATCAAGAGCTGGAAGAAGGACGCGGAGGCCCGCTACAAGGATCTCGCCAAGAAACAGCCGACGCTCGTGAAGGAGTCCAACGCAGCCATCGTCGCGATGATGAAGGCCGCCGAGCCCATTCTCTGGGCCCAGGGAGATGTCCTGGAGAAGATTTCGACCCGGTTCCACAGCTCGATCGACGATGCCCGCGGGAGGCGTATCCGCACGTACCGGGAGCTGATGTTCATCAACCTCAAGGAGAACCCCTACGGGATCACGGAGACGACGAAGCAGCAGAGAGAACGGGAGCAGCGTCTGAAGAGTGCCAAGGACAAAGCGCGGACCCCACAAGGCGCCGCTGATCCCGGGGTCAAGGAGCTCCTGCAGGCCCAGGACCCGATGCTCCAGGAGCAGGCCAAGATCCGGCTGGGCTTCACCGCCCAGCATCGGGACAAAGTACTCACTTCCTCGCTCCCCAGGCAGGTGCTGCAACCGGTAGGCCGCCTTATCGTGCTCGATGAGGAGCAGCGCTGGGCGATCTACCACAAGGCCCTGAACAACATCGCGACCGGTTTCGGCGGCGTCTTCTCCATGGAGGCGGCTGTCAACGAGATCTCCGCACAGCGCTCCAGGATCGTTGAAGACCCGAAGGCTCTCGGGCTCGATCACCAGGGCGGAGTCACCACCTATCCCCGGCACGGCGAGGGGCAGTACGACGTCTACTCCCAATCGGGAAAAGACATCAAGGCCAGGCTGCCCGAGAAAGTGGACCTCACCCGGATTCTGGGAACGCGGCAGAAGAAAGAGCTCAAGCACGTGTCCACGACCGTCCGGTGGGCCGGGCAGATGCCCGACAACTCGGACAGCGACGTGCTGGCCAAGCTCAGCCACGGCTTTTTCGGCTTCACGGCGACGGACCCGGCCAAGATGCTCAAGTTCCTCAAGGGGGAGAAGACCGATCTGGTACCGGCTCCGGACGTGTCCCGCATCCTCGCCGCGCTGACCTTCAAAAACACGCTCGCCGGAAGGGCTCCATCCGGAGATATCCACGGCTCCTTGGAGGATATGCGCAACGAGCTGGAGGCCGCTCTGCGCGAGGAGCTGAGCAAGCTCCCGACCCCGGTGGTGATCCCGGAGGACGTCAAGATCCTGAACGACGTAGACGCCTCCACAGGCCACCTGACCAAGCTCGGCAAGATCACCGAGGAAGCCTTCAAGGTCTTTCAGGGGGTGCGTCCGCCGGGCTGGCAATACTCGCCAGAATCGGCGGCTGCCGAAGTCTTCAAGGCGGTCAAACGCATCACTCTGGCCGATAACACGTTCTCCACTACCCTGAAGCAGGTCCTGGAAGGGCTCCTCGAGCAGAGGCCGAAGGTGGATCGCGGCGGAGTCGGGATGACGCTCCTCCACAAGTACAGGGATGCCGCGGGCCAGGATGTCTGGATCGCGGTAGACTACTTCCATCTGTACGATGTGCGCGTCAAGACCGGTCAGAGTTTGACGGAAGGAACGTTGATCGGCCAGGCGGGCACCTCGGGCGGCTCGGTCAGCCCGCACATCCACATGGCGATCCGCGTCTATGACCAGGAGCCGAAAGGCAAAGTGATTCCGATCGGCTTCCTCCACCCGCTGGATTTCTTCCCCTTCGGGCAGAAAGGGAAGTAGCGCATGGGGAGGGTGGGAGACAGGTTCCGAAGATTCTCAAGAATCACCCATCCATCCATCCAGCGCTCCCGCCTCCCGGAGACCCGGGGGTGGACGCCCGAGGAGGACATAGACGGCGGCCAGCGTCTCGATCCCCACACCCGGGAGGCGATGGAATCCCGCTTCGGCCACGACTTCAGCCGGATCCGCATCCACACCGGCCCCGAGGCGGCCCGGAGGACGGAAGGTCTCGGAGCCCAAGCCTACACCCTGGGGCTCGACGTCCATTTTGGAGAAGGCCGCTACCGCCCCGGCCGTCCGGAAGGCCAGGCCCTGATCGCCCACGAGCTGGGGCACGTGGCGCGGGCCGGAGCCCAGGGTCCGGCCGTGCCCATGCTCTGGCCGCAGCCCTCTATCGACCATGAGGCGAACCTGCGCAAGATCTTTACCTCGAAGAGCAAGCAGTCCACGCAGCTGAAGAAGTACCTCGCGACCCATCCCGACAGCATCGGAATCGCCGAGCAGCTTCTCGCCTCCAAGGCGACGGGTCCCAAGACCACGGTTCTGCTCCTGAAGGTCCTGTTCAAGCAGGACCCGAAGAGCGAGGAGCGCGTGGCCGAGCTCCTGCGCGCCAACACCGACGGCCTGCGGCAGGAGGCCGTGGACAAGACCACCGCCATGTGGAGCCACTACGAAGAGGCGGTACACGTCTACGCGGTGGCCAAGTGGGCGAAGAAGCGGCGCGACGAGGAGAAGAAGAAGCGCCCCAAGCCGCCCAAGCCTCCCCGGGGGACCAAGCCCACGGCGCCGGAGCCCACCCCCGAGGAGCAGCAGTTCGAGGCCTGGAGGGTGGAGGCCCAGGCGCGGTTCGACGCCCTGGCCGCCGAAAGGAAGGAGACGCTCGCCGAGTCGAATGCCGCCCTGGAAGCCATGATGAGAGCCGCGGACCCGGTCCCCTACGTCCAGGGAGACGTCCTGGAGCGGCTGGCCGACGCGCTGCACGGCGGCGTGGACCGGTCGCGGCGCGTCCGCGTCCAGACCTGGGACGACGTGTCGTTCCTGAACCTCCAAGAGAGCCCGTCCGTGAAGAGGAAGCGGGCCGCCGCAGCGGCGAAGGTGGAGAGGACCAGGAAGGCGGAGACGAACGCGGTCGCGAAACGGCAGAAGCTGGAGCCCGCGCCCGCCCCGGCAACGCCGGACGGCGCGCCGCCCGCCCCGGAAACCGGCGCCCAGAAGCGGAAGCGGCGGGCCCAGGAGGCCGGGCTCGCGAAGGCGAGGAGAGCGGAGACGAAGGCCACGGAAAAGCGTGTGGCCGCCGAGAAGGCCACGACCCTGGAGGGCACCACGGACCCCGAGGTCCTGCGCTTCCTCCAGTCCCAGGACCCGGGGCACCGCAAGGAAGTCGAGGCCGAGCTCGCGGAGGCCCGCGGGGACCGCGACCAGGAGATGGCCAGGGTGCTGCCCGCCGAGGTCCAGGTGCCGGGTTTGAACCTGGACACCCTCCTCGACGACAAGGAGCGCTGGTGGATCTACCACACGGCCCTGAACGACATCGGGGCCGGCGTCCCGGGCTTCTCCCACGAGCACACGCTGCTCAAGCTGGTGGTCCACCGGTCGGCGGTGTCCTCGAACCGGAAAGCTCTTGGAGTGGCCCACGATGTCTCGGTCGGCACCTACCACGGCCACGGCGAAGGGCAGTACGACATCCACTCGCCCGCCGGCCGGGAGGTGAAGGCGGTGCAGCCCGATACCGTGGACCTCACCCGGATCCTGGGCCTGCGCCAGGGGTCGGCAGACCGCCGCCTTTTCCAGCGCGTCGACACCCAGGTCCGGTCCCTGGACGTCGTCGATGCTGGCTCGGGGAACGAGGACCTGCTGGCCAAGCTCTCCTACGGCTACTTCGGCCGCAAATGGAAGGACCGCGACAAGATGGTGGAGTTCCTCGGCGCCGATGCCGCGGCGAGGGAGGACCTGCCGAAGCCCGCGTCGGATGCCTCCCGCGTGATCGGCGGCCTCGTGATGGAGAACGTGATCGCCGGCACCGCGCCCACCCCGAGTGCGGGCGCCGCCCAGAAGGACATCCGGCAGAAGCTGGAGGCCGCCCTGCACGCCAAGCTGCGGACGCTCGACCCGCCGGTGGACATTCCCGATACCACGGACATCCTGGCCACCGTGGACGCCTCGAGGAACTCCTTCGGCGGCATCTCCATGATCACCCAGGCGGCCCGCGACACCTTCAAGGCCGTCCAGGGGAGGCGGCCGGGCAAGAAGCCCTATGCCACGAACGACAAGGTCAAACAGGCGGTCTTCAAGGCCACCCGGGAGATCCTGAAGACCGACACCTCGGTCAGCGAGCCGCTGGAGAAGCTGATCTCGGACCTCCTCGCCACGGGAGACAGAGGCAACCGCAGCGGCCCCCACATCACGCTGATCCACCGCTACCGGGAGGAGGACTCGGGCAAGGAGGTCTTCATCGAGGTGGATTACCGCCACATGCACCAGGTGGCGGCGCTGAAGCCGGGAGACGTTGTCGATCCCGAGACCGTGATCGGCAAGGTCGGCTCCTCCGGGAACGCGGTCAGCCCGCACATCCACATGGCGATCCGCGTCTACGAGCGCGATCCGCGGGGAGGCAGGGCCGTGGCGATCGGCTACCTGGTGCCGCTGGAGTTCTTCCCCTTCGACAGGGCCGCGGCCGGGAAGAAGCCGGAAGCGACGCCGGAGGCGGAGGCGCCTTAGGTCAGGACCCGGAGCGAGAACACCTCCCCGAACACCGGGTGCAGATCCGCCTCCAGCCCGATCTCCAGCCGCTCGATCACCTTGCGGAAAGGATCTCCCTCGACCGGCGGCGGGTCGGGCCAGCGCAGGGTGAGCCGGTTGAGCCCGGCGGGAACTGCCACGCGAAGAGATCCCTTCGTCCAGCGTTCACCCACGGGGAAGGCCCCGATCCGGGTTCCGTTGACCGCCGCCTCCACCTCTCCCTGACCTCCCTCGGGGAGACGGGCGGTCAGCTCCAGCTCGATCTCGTCTCCGCTCCCGATCAGACAGAAGGAGGAGACCGGCCAGGGAGACCGGTACGTCCCCCGGCGCGGCAGGTCCTCCAGGTCCATGACCTCTGGATAGAATCGCTCCAGCGGCTCCCAGTGATAGAAGGGATCGGCCAGGTCCATCTCCGGGAACGGCCGGACGGGGATCGGCCTCTTGAGGACGGCCGCGATCACCTCGATCAGATCGGCATCCAGATGGTCCCAGCGCCAGCCGTGCTGGAGGAGGAGACGGTAGGGGGAGGCGAGGTTGCGCTGCTGGGCCGGGGTGAGGACCGCGGGGACCGGAGCGCAACGCGCTTCCAGGAGGTCGAGCATCGCCGACTCGATGCCGGGGGAGGCGTCCAGCGCGGCCCTGCACCAGTGCTCCAGGATCTCGCGCTTGGGAGAGAGCATCCGGTGGGCGGAGTGGATCGCGGCGCCGAACCGGGCGGTGGCTTCGGCTTCCGGGGAGATCCGGATGGGCGGCAGGGGTTCGCCAGTACCGTCCATGCCCGAGAGGCGGATCACCTCCGAGCAGACCGCGGCCATGGCCTTCTCGATCCCCTCCAGGGTGAGGTGGCAGTAGTCCAGGAAGAAGCGGCGGTCCGGCTGCAAAACCTCCCGCAGGTCCACCAGGGTGAATCCGTGCTTCCGGGACAGCTCGCGCAGAAGCTCCCTTGCCTGGGTGGTGGCCTGGGGGGCGGAGAGGAACCCGAGCGTGGCGTAGCGGGCGCTGTCCACCTCTTCCTGGAAACGGCCGAGGAGGCGCCAGGTGGTGGGGCAGGTGCCGCCGTCCAGCTCCAGCATGGCCTCCGCGGACCCTTCTCGATAGAAAGCGTGCCAGCGGGCCACGCCGTCCCCGGGTAGCCGGACCACCGGCTGCCGCGTCTCCCAGTCGGCCAGGTTCACCTCCGGGACCACCACGATCACCGGGATGCCGACCGTCCCGGCGATCAGGGCGATCAGCTCGAAGGTCCCCTCTGCCACCTGCCGCAGCCTCTCCTCGGCGAGCCGGACCGGCCCCTCGATCCCCTGCCGCAGGGCCTCGGCGTACCGCTGCCGAGCCCGCACCGAAGGGGCGTAGGGTGAGACCTCCGGGGTCTCCAGCAGGTTCCAGTTGTTGCCCACGAAGAGGACCAGCATGTCGGGCTGGATCTGGAGCGAGGCGCGGATGGTCGCGGCCAGGGAGGGGAGCGTCTCGTTGGTCCGGGCGAGGTCGATCACCTCGAAGTTGCCTTCACCTCCCGCGGCCCGGAGCTGCTCCTCCAGGACCTGGGCCGGGGTGATGTGGGGCGCGTAGAGGTAGCCCGCCGCCACGGACTCGCCGAAGAAGGCCACCCGGAGCGGCAACTCGGCCTCCTTCTTCGCCAACACCTTGCGGGTGGCGTAGTGGTCTCCGAGCAGCAGCGGGTCGGGACGGACCCAGACGTCCCCCTCAGGTTGCCAGATGCTGATGGGCTCGGGTCGGCGCGGAGGTGGAGCGGGAGAGGGCTGTGCAGTCGGCAGCGCGAGCAGCCCCGCAGCCTGGAGGAGGCGGACCGCGCGCAGCCCGTCCGGCGTGGCCAGGATCTCCGCGAGACGCTCGTAGATCTCCCGCTTCATACGAACGTGTAGAGGTCCCTGCTGACTGCAAACCCGGAGCGCGGCCGGCGCCAGGACGCCAGCAGCTCGGGCAGGCTCTCGGGGAGCGCCTCCCGGTCGATCAGGAAGTCTTCCAGGACCAGCGCGTCAATCCCGGTGCTCGCGAAGCAGAGCAGGGCATCGACCGGCGTGGCCACGATGGGCTCGCCCTTCACGTTGAACGAGGTGTTGACCAGGACCGGGCAGCCGGTCCGCCGCCGGAAGGCTTGGAGCAGGGCGGCGTAGCGCGGCGCCACCTCGGGGTCCACGGTCTGGGGGCGGGCGGAGCCGTCCACGTGGGTCACGGCCGGCAGCTTCAGGCGGGAGGTCACGCGGCAGGTCTCCAGCATGAACGGCGACGGGTGATCCAGGTCCAGGTGCTCGGCCGCATGAGCCAGGAGGACGCTCGGGGCGAACGGACGGAAGGACTCCCGCTTCTTGACCACCTGATTGAGCCGGTCGCGCATCCCGGGGTCCCGCGGGTCGGCGAGGAGGCTGCGCGCTCCCAGCGCCCGCGGACCCAGCTCCATCCGGCCGTGGAACCAGCCCACCACTTTGCCGGCGGTCAGCCGGTCCACGACCGCCTCCAGCAACTCGGTCTCCTTCCCCCGGAAGTCCAGGGCACGCAGCCCGGTGGCGGCGAGCAGGGTCCCCACCTCGTCCGCGGTCCAGGACGGTCCCAGGAAGGCATGCCGCATCGGCTCGTGACCGGGACGCTCGCCGGTCAGCTCCACGTGGGCCAGGGCCGCGGCGCCCAGACAGCCGCCCGAGTCGCCGGCCGCGGGCTGGACGAACAGGCGCTCGTATGGCCCCTCCCTCAGGATGCGGCCGTTCGCCACGCAGTTCAGGGCCACGCCTCCAGCCATGCAGAGGCTCCGGGATCCGGTCCGGCGGTGGAGCCAGCGGACCTTCTCCAGGAGGATCTCCTCCAGGACCACCTGGAGGCTCTGGGCTACATCCTGATGGAACTGGGTGATCTCGGACTCCCGCTCCCGAGCCGGAGCGCCGAAGAGGTCGCAGAGCGCCTGGGAGTACATCCGGCTGCCGCGGAGGAAGTCGAAGTAGCGCAGGTCGAGGGTGAACTGCCCGCCGGGTCCCAGGGAGACGAGGGATCGGATGCGGTCCGCGTAGCGCGGCCTGCCGTAGGGCGCGAGGCCCATGACCTTGTACTCGCCGTCGTTGACCTCGAAGCCCAGGTACGCGGTGATCGTGGAGTAGAGGAGGCCGAGCGAGTGGGGGAGCTCGACCCGCTCGAGGACCTCCAGCCGCGAGCCGTCCCCACGGCCGTAGGTAGTCGTGTCCCACTCGCCCACACCATCCACGGTGAGCACTGCAGCCGCAGAGAAGCCAGAGAGAAAAAAGGCGCTCGCGGCGTGGGAGGCGTGGTGGCCGTAGAAGAGGACCGGCCCCTCGTAGCCGAGCCCCTCGCGGATCGCCCGCTCGGGCCGCACCGGATCGAGCCAGGCGAGATCGGAATCCCCAGGAGGGATGCCCGCGCAGAGCTGCCGGGCGAGCTTGCGGACCGGCGACTCGTAGTAGGCGACCGCGTCGACGTCCCCGATCCCGATCCCTCCAGCCTTCAGGCAGTAGCGGAAGGCCGAGACCGGCAGCCGGGGATCGTGCTTGACCCGGGAGAAGCGCTCCTCCTCGGCCGCGGCCACGAGCCGGCCGTCCTGGAGGAGACAGCAGGCCGACTCGTGGAAGAAGGCCGAGAGGCCGACGATGTTCACCGGCGGGCGGGCCGGGCGGCGACCTTCTTCGGCTCGGCCGCGCCCAGCGCCTCCAGCCGCTTCCGAACCAGGTGGATCGTGGCCATCGGGTTCGAGTCGTCCTCTGCGCCTTCGCGGGCCTTCTCGTAGTAGCGCCGGGCCGCGTCGGGCAGGCCGTAGTGCTCGGCCAGGCGGCCGAAGACGTACCAGTCTTCGAGGTTGGGGTCTTCCTTGAGCTCCAGCGCCTGGAGGATCACGCGATAGGCCTCGGCGGTCTTGCCCTGCTCGGCGTAGACCGTGGCCAGGGTATGGAGGATGCCGTAGTCCTGGTATTGCGAGAGGCTGGCGGCGCGCTGGGCCATCTCCAGGGTCCGCTCGTCGATCCGGCCGCGGACGAGGGCGACCCAGGCGACCTCGTTGTACTGGTCGGCGTGCGCCTTGCCGGAGTCCAGAATGCGCTGGAGGATCGTCTCCGCGCCGTCGAGGTCCCCTTGGAGGATGGCGACCTCGGCGAGGCTGCTCTGGGCGAGGAGGTCGCCAGGCGTCTTCGCCAGCCGTGCCTCGGCGATCCGGCGCAGCTCGTCCCAGCGCCGGAGCTCCGTCAGCGACATCAGTTGTACCCGGTACAGGGTCTCGGAGTCCTGGGTCCCGGCCAGGCGGAGCGCGGTGTCGGCGGCTTCCGCG
Organism: Thermoanaerobaculia bacterium; assembly: GCA_035556715.1. GTDB lineage: Bacteria > Acidobacteriota > Thermoanaerobaculia > Multivoradales > UBA5704 > DATMER01. The sequence continues at coordinate 64,899 of DATMER010000003.1, read as the reverse complement.
TGCTTGTCCAGGGCGAGGTAGGCCGCGAGGAGCGCCCGGTCGAGGGCGTCCCGCCGCGGACCCTCGGGCGCCGCCTGGCGGCAGGCCATGAGGATCGGCATCATCCGGGAGAGCGTGCTCTTGAGCGACAGCAGGCTGGCTGCGGCGCAGCGCACCTGCTCCGCGTCGGCCTCGGCGCCCCTGGTCCAGAGATAGAGGAACGAGGAGACCCTATAGGGATCGGAGCGATCCCCGCCGTCCAGCTCTTCGAAGGCCCAGTCGAGCCACTGGCGGGCACCGCGCAGGTCGTTGCGCTCGAGCCGCCGGAGGGCCTCGCCGCCGAGCAGCGGCAGCGCCTGGTCCGTGGCCACCACCCTGTACTCGCCGTCCTCGGGGACGACGAAGCCCACGCTGCGACTGTTGCTTTCGGAGGCGGCCGTCGGGACCAGCGCCACCCGGTAGCCGAGGGCGTCGTCGCCCGCGACGGTCTCGCGCAGGACCGCGAAGCCGAGGTCCATGGCCACCGCCACCGGCACGTCGGCGCCCTGTCCGCCGCGGGAGCTCCCTTCCAGGCGTGTCTGATACCCATCCCAGAACGCCTGGCGCTCTTCGGTGCTCATGCCGCGGGTGATCTCCCGGCTCATGAGCGGCGCGATCCGGTCCGCGCCGGGCGAGCCGGCGGAGACGGTCAGCAGCCGGCGAAAGGCGCTCGAAGGGTCCTTGGACGTGTATTGCGTCTCCTCGTGCCGCCGGGCTTTTCGGAGCACCTCGGCCATGCCCAGGAGCGCCGCGGCCTTGGAGGACTGCCGGCCGGCGCGCTCGTACAGGGCCGCGGCCTCGTTGTAGCGCCGCAGGAGCATCAGGTTGCGCCCCGCGCTCGAGAGGGCGTTGGCGCGGACCTCGCCGTCGGAGAAGGCGCGCTCCGCCTCCTGCAGCGCGGCCTCCGCGCCCCGGGTGGCGGCCACGACCACGAGCTGCAGAGCCGCCCGGATGTCGGAGGTCTCCATCCCGTCCAGCAGGTCCTGCATCTCCTCCCAGCGCTGCGCCCACATCAGGGCGATGACCAGGTTGTTGGGCAGGCCCAGGCTATCGAGGCCGCCCCGCAGCGCCTTGTACTCCTCGATGGCGGCGGCGAGGTCCGCGCCGGCGGTGTAGCGCGCGCCCTCGGCGTCGTGCTCCAGGAGGATGGCGAGGTCTCCCCGGGCCTCGTCGTTGTCCGGGTCGAGCTGGAGGGCCTTGCGATAGGCGGCGATGGCGCCGGCCCGGTCGAAGCCCTTGCCGAAGCGCCTGCCCAGGTCGTCGTGCTGGCGGAGCCAGGCGAGCGTGGTCCAGGCATAGGCGAAGCCCGGTTCGAGGCGGGTGGCCTGCTCGGCTTCCTCGCGCGCGGGGGCGCCCAGGCCGCCGGCCAGGAGGGCGCGGGCGACGCGCGTCCGCGGCAGGGCCTCGTCAGGGGCGAGGGCGGCCAGCCGCCGGAACTCGTCGAGAGCCTCCCGGATGCGGCCGCCGGCGAGGTGAGCCTCGCCGACCTGGTCGAAGGTGACCATGACCGGCTTCTCTTCGGAGAGCCGGCGCAGGCCGTCACGCAGGGCCTCGAGCTCCGTCGGGCTGATCCGCCGCTTGCCGGAGTCGAAGCGGATCACGATGTCCACGACCCGGTCCTCGCCCGGGGCGTAGAGCTCCTCCAGCTTGGCGGGGCCGAGCTGCCGCGACCGGTAGGACGGCAGCGGACGCGGCTCGAAGCCCGCGGGAGGCACGATGCGGTACCGCACCTCGACCTGGAGGGGACGGGTGAAGACGTAGTCGTGCCGGCGCGGCTCCAGAACCTCGCCCTCCTCCGGCTCTGCCGTGAGCTCGTCCGGCAGGCGCTCGGCGAAGGAGGAGAGGAAGATGGCCACGGCCGCCTCCCGCACGTCGGTGGTCCCCCGGCTGGCGTTGCTCATCTCGAGGCGTAGGCGGAAGGGCTTCGACAGGTCCTGGGGATCGGAGAAGTCGAGATCGGTCAGCTCTTGGGCGAGATAGGCCTCGTCCGCATACTCCTCCAGGGCGGCGCGGATGTCCTCGCTGTCCGCGGTGGAGTAGGCGGAGCGCAGGTCCTGCTCCTCGATGCCCCAGTAATCGGTGGTTTCGATCACGCGGGCGCCGCCGAGGTCGGACAGGTAGAACTCCCGCGTCTCGACCTCGCGGTTGTCCGCGGACGTGGCCTCGGGCGTGCGCACCAGGCCGGTGGCCGTGGGGCTCGCGACCAGCGCGAGGCGTCCCTGGTCCTGGACCGGCAGCTCGCCGGCGCGGGCGAACGGATCGGTGGGGTCGATCCAGACCGCCGGGCTCCCCGGCACCATGACGATGGCATGGTTGAAGCGGCCCAGGCCGGGGAGCGACTCCTCCACGTCCGGGTCCCCTTCTCCCGCGTTGAGCAGGGCCACGTAGGCGGGGATGTCCAGGGAGCGGAGCAGGGCGGTGAGCAGCACCGCCTTGTCCTTGCAGTCGCCGAACTTCCGCTTCAGGGTCTCGGCCGGAGAGCGGGGGAGGACGCCGCCCTCGCCCAGCTCGACGCCGGTGTAGCGCACCTCGCGGCCGAGCCGGGAGAGGAGGAGGTTGATCGTCTCGACCTGCGATCCGGCGGCCTTGGCGGTCCGCAGGAAGGCCGAGAGGTCCGAGCCGCGGATCGTCCGGTCCACGATCTCCGAGTACCGCCGCGCCAGGTCGGACCACGACGCTCCGGTGGAGAAGGCGACGTGGGCCACGCGCGGCATCTCCGGAGGGAGCCCGGGCTCGCCGGGCTGGTAGCCCGGCACGTCGCGGGCCTCGAAGATGAGCCGGCGGTGTCTGCCGTTCGGGCCGTCCGCCGTCTCCTCGCGCGGGGAGACCTCCGGCACGCCGGGCAGCCCGCGGAAGATCCAGCGCAGCGGCAGGGAGGCGGGGGCCTCCAGCACGAGCCGCACGCGGCGCGCCGGCACGGAGATCTGGAAGTACGCGGAGCCCACGGTGCCGCCCTCGAAGAAGGGGGAGGTCTCGCGGACCGTCACCTCCTGCTCCACGACCGCGCCGGCGCCGATGGCCGGCAGCGGCGCGCGCAGCACCCGGCCGTCCTCGAACATGTCGGCCGATCCCTGCGACTCGGCGTTCTCCGCGATGGTGGCCGGGTCGAGGCGGTGCTCGACGCCGTCCGGGGTGACGACGCGGGCGCGCAGGCCGGGCCGCTCCTGGTGCCAGGGGGCCCAGGACTGCTCGACGGTCGACCAGCTCTCGTGGGCGTTGGCCTCGGTGAAGCGGTAGACCATCCGCTGCGTGAACGTCTCGCGGCCGGCCTCGTCGAAGGAGCGGACCGTCTCCAGGAGGAGCACGTCGATGCCGCCTTCCTCGCCGCCTTGGAGCGCGGAGGCGGCGAGGGCGAGCGCGGCCGGGTCGGCGGAGAAGGCCGGGCCGTTCCAGGGCTCGGCCCAGGGCTCGGCGGCGAGACACGGCCGCGCGCCGATCAGGAAGGCAGTTGCTACAAGGCAACGGAAGACGGCGGAAGGCGCGGAATGCGGCATCGTATCTCCTCGGAGCGTCCCGAAGCTGAGCAAGCGGATAGAGCGCGATCATCCTAACACGGCTATATGTCACCAGTCCGGTGTACAATAGCTACTCTGGAAGATCCCATTGAAACGAAGTCGCGCCTTGGCCCAGGAGTCCCCGTCCCCATCCTTTCGCAGGACCTCTGCGCTCTCCCGGCCGACATTCACTTGAAGAGGTATGGCATGAGCATCCGAAGCATTTCCGTGCGGGGCCTTCTTCTCGCTCTCCTGGCGCTCGTCGCGGCCCCGCTGGCGGCGACGAGCTATGTGCCGGTCTCCGACGAGGCGCTGGTCGACGGCTCCCCGGTCGCCGCGGTCGTCCGGGTCGTCTCCAAAGACCGCGCCGCCGGCCTGCGCAACCCGGGTCTGGGCGCGGTCACCGAGTACGTGATCCAGGTGGAGGAGGCGCTCAAGGGGCAGATCCCCGGCGGTCTCGGGATCGTCCGCGTGCCGGGCGGCCTCGGACGGAACGGCGCGACCCTCAAGATCTCCGGCGCGCCGCGCTTCGTGCCCGGCGAGCGCGCCCTCCTCTTCCTGGAGGCGGCGGGCGACGGCTCCTGGCGGGTGCAGCACCTCCTGCTCGGCGCCTTCTACGAGGTCGAGGCCGGCGGCCGCCGTCTCGCCGTGCGCGACCTGAGCGAGGCGCGGGAGCTGCGGCGGACCGCGGCGGGTATCGAGGAGGCTCCGGGCCGCGACCTGCCGCGCGACTTCGACGCCTTCGCCCGCTGGATCGCCGACCGTGCCCGGTCTCCACGTGTGGCTGACTACTACGTCGACGGCGGCCTCGGCCAGAGCACGGCCCCGTTCCGCCTCTTCAAGGACATCGACGACGACCGCAGCCTGCGCTGGTTCGACTTCGACATCTCCGGCAACATCAAGTGGCGGGCCTACAACACGGGCCAGCAGGGATTGACGGGCGGCGGTTATGCCGAGTTCCAGTCTGCCCTCGCCGCCTGGAACAACGAGCCCCAGACGCCGGTCGACTACCGCTACGACGGCAAGACGCCCAGCCAGGCCGGTTTGGAAACGAACGACGGGATCAACAGCGTCGTCTTCAACGACCCCACGAACATCATCACGAACGTGTTCAACTGCGCCGCCGGCGGCGTGCTCGCCCTGGGCGGTCCCTGGTACGAGATCAGGCTCACCAACCACAACGGCACGCCGTTCCACAAGATCGTCGAGGCCGACATCGTCATCAACAACGGTATCGGCTGCTTCTTCGCGGGCAGCCCGAGCCCGGCCAAGGCGGCCGAGGAGCTGTTCGCCCACGAGCTCGGCCACACGCTCGGCCTCAACCACGCCTGCGGCGACCCCGACGATGGCCCGGACCCCGACCCGGATCCGAACTGCCTGAACCCGGTCAGCGACGACGCCCTGATGCGCGCCTTCATCCATGACGACGGTCGCGGCGGCCGGCTCAACAGCGACGACCGGGCCGGCCTGCGCGCCCTCTACGGCCCGGCGGCGCCCACCGCGCCGACCGCCCTCTCCGCCACCGCGCTGTCCACGACCACCATCCACCTGACCTGGACCGACAACGCCTCCAACGAGAGCGGCTACCGGATCGAGATGCGCACCCTGACCGGCACGTTCGAGGAGGTCGTGGTGGCCCCGGCGAACAGCACCAGCGCCGAGATCTCCGGGCTGGAGCCCGCCACCGGCTACGTCTTCCGCGTCCAGGCGGTCCGGGACAATGAAGAGTCGGCCTATTCCAACGAGGCGACCGCGACCACCAACGGCCCGGTCGGCGCCTGCGTGGCGAACGCCAACACGGTGTGCCTGAACGGCGGCCGGTTCCGCGTCCAGGTCGAGTGGAAGACCTCGGCCGGGAACGAGGGCTTTGGCACCTCGGTGCCGGTCAGCTCGGACGACTCGGCCCTGCTGTGGTTCTTCGAAGACGACAACTGGGAGATGCTGGTCAAGGTGCTCGACGGCTGCAACATCACCAACCGCTACTGGGTCTTCTTCGCGGCCACGACCGACGTGCAGTTCGTGCTCACGGTCACGGACACCCAGACGGGCAAGGCCAAGACGTACCTGAACCCGCTGGGCCTATCGGCGGACGCGGTTACGGATACGGGCGCTCTGGACGTCTGCCCATGAGGGGGATCGTTTTGGTGGGCCCGGAACACTCTGCTATATTGAAAACTCTTTGCGTCACAGGCGCCCCTCTCCGTCGCTCGCGGCAGGAGACCGCCTTGGAACAGAACCAGACAAGCGGCCAGAGGGCCGGAGGAGCGACAGACTGATGGGCAGGAAGCTTTTCGTCGGAAACCTCAACTTCGCGACCACGAGCGATGACCTTCGCCAACTCTTTGCGGAGGCAGGTGCTTGCGAGTCCGCGACGGTGATGATGGATCGTGTCACCGGACGCTCGCGTGGCTTCGGGTTCGTGGAGATGAGCACCGAGGACGAGGCCCAGCGCGCCATCGAGAAGTTCAACGGGCACAGCTTTCAGGGGCGCAACCTCAACGTGAACGAGGCGCGGGAGCGCGTCCCCGGCGGCGGCGGCGGCGGCTTTGGCGGCGGCTACGGCGGCGCGCCGCGGGGTGGCGGCTATGGCGGCGGCGGCGGTGGCGGCTATGGAGGTGGTGGCGGCGGCTATCGCGGTGGCGGCGGTGGCTACGGCGGCGGTGGTGGCGACCGCGACAGCGGTGGCTTCGGTGGTGGCGGTTACGATACCGGTGGCTTCGGCGGCGGCTTCGGCGGCGGCGGCGGCAAGACCAAGCCGCGCAAGGAAGGCGGCAGCCGCCGCGGCCTGCGCGCCAAGAAGCGCAGCCTCTGATCGTCAGTACAGGTCGAACAGCAGGATCCGGCCCTCCAGCGGACCATTCATGACCGGGATGCGCCTCCTGGGGCGCAGCCCGATCTGCTTGCCGCGGTCCTCTCCCGCCAGGACCGCGGCTTTCCATCCCTTGAACCGCTGCTTCAGCAGGTCTCCCACCTCCTTCCAGCGCTCGGCGTCCGTCCCGATCCTCTCTCCGTGCGGAGGGTTGATGAGGACGAGCCCGGGAGTTTCCGGAGGCTCGGCTTGGGGCGGATACACATCTGCGGCCGGGCCTCGGGTCAGGGCTGCGCGGCCGAGGACCCCGGCCCTCTCCAGGTTGGTCTTCGCCGCGCTCAGAGCCTCGGCGGAGAGGTCGTTGCCGTAGAGGCGGACGCCGGGGCCGGCCGCGGGGATCGGCTCCTTCTTCACCGACTCGAAAGCCTTGCGGTCGTAGGCAGGGAGGCGCTCGAACGCCCAGCTCCGGCGCAGCCGGCCGGGAGCTTGGCCCAGCGCGAGCCAGGCCGCCTCGATCAGCAGCGTACCCGAGCCGCACATGGGATCGACCACCGGACCCTGGCCGTCCCATCCCGAGGCTAGGACACAGGCCGCGGCGATCTGCTCCCGCACGGGCGCTTTCGTGGTCACCGCCCGGTAGCCCCGCCGGTCCAACGGTTCCCCCGAGGTGTCCAGCAGGAGCGTCGCCCGGTCCCGGTGCAGCCGCACCCTGAGATGCAGGTCGGGGTCCGCCCGGTCCACGGACGAGCGCTTGCCGTAAGAGTCCCGCTGGCCGTCCACCAAGCCGTCCTTGACCGAGAGCGCGGCCCAGCGCGTGTCGCGGACCTCCGATGCCGTGGAGGTCGCCTGGATGGCGAAGCTGCGGTCGGGATGGAGGAGGCGGGCCACGTCCACCTCGGAGCGGACGAGGCCCGGGGCGCGCACCCGGCCGCCCACCAGGGCCCGCGCTCCGGCCGCGAGCGAGGGGCCGTCCGCCGCCTCCCACGAGCCCAGCTCCACGAGCACCCGGTTGGCCGTGCGCAGCCGCCAGTTGGCCCGCCAGCAGTCCTTCCAGCTTCCCGTGAACGCCACCGCGCCGCGCTGCCGCTCCGGCTCCTCGACGCCGAGCGCGCGCAGCTCGGCCTCCAGGATCTCCTCCAGTCCGAGGACACAGGTGGCGATCAGCCCGAGGGACATGGCCTATCCGCGCTGCCGTTCCAGGAAGGGGAGGATGATCCGCAGCAGCTCCTCGGGCCGCTCCTCCATGGGGACGTGGCCGACGCCCTCCATCGCCGCGAACTCGGAGTGGGGGAGCCGGGCTGCCGCTCTCCGTCCCGACTCCAGGGAGATCAGCTTGTCCTCGGTGCCCCAGACGACCAGCGCCGGGACCTCGATCTTTTCCAGGTAGATGGGCTCGGCCGGGGTACGCAGGGGGGCCGTGAGGCCGTGATAGGCGTCGGTCACCCCCTCGATGCGGATGCGCTCGTAATACTCGTGGACCAGCTCCGGGGTGACCAAGGAGTCGTCGTGAAAGGAGTTCAGGAGGGCGCGGCGCACGGTCTCCGGGCGCAGCACGAACGAGCGCAGGTAGAGGCCGAGGAGAGGCTTCAGGGAAGCGGCGCGGCTGCGCCGGTCGTTGGCGTACGTGGGCGCCGAGCTGTCCACCAGCACCATGGACCGCACGCGCTCGGGGTGGCGCGAGGCGATCCAGAGGGTCAGGCCGCCGCCGTAGGAGTGCCCCGCGAGATGGGCGCTGGCGATCCCCAGCGCGTCCATCACCCGCAGGACCAGGTCGGCCTGCCCCTCGCGGGTGTAGCTCTCGAAGGCCTGGGGCCGCTGGGTATAGCCGAAACCGTTGAGGTCGATAGCGATGACGCGGAAGGACGCGGCCAGCGCCGGCATCACCTTGCGCCAGGCGTAGGTGGACGCTCCGAAGCCGTGGAGCAGGACCACGGCCTCGCCCTGGCCCGCCTGCTCGATATGGACGAGCTGGTCGCCGATCCGGACGAAGCGGTCCTCGGGCACGGTGCTCCGGATCTCGTCGAAGGGGCGCACCGAGGCGCAGCCGAGGAGGGGCAGGAAGGCGGCGAGCAGGGAGACGAGGCGGCGCATGGGGCGGAGTGTATACGGAGGCGGTTCCGAAACCGCCCAGTTTTGTCACCGCCTTTCGACTGACACTGTCACCGCCTCCCCCTATCTTGAAGCTCGTAGTGCCCGAGCCGTACGAGAGGAGGAGCCGATGTCCATTGTCCTGGAGGAGCTGACCAAACGCTACGGAGGCCACCCGGTCGTCAACGGGGTCTCGCTGGAGGTGGCCGAGGGGGAGCTCTTCGTCCTGCTGGGATCGTCGGGCAGCGGCAAGAGCACGCTGCTGCGCATGATCGCCGGGTTGTCCGAGGTGGACGCCGGCCGGGTCTTGCTCCATGGCCGCGACGTGACCGGCCTGCCGCCCGCCAAGCGCGGCGTCGGCTTCGTGTTCCAGAGCTATGCCCTGTTCCGCGGCATGTCGGTCGCGGAGAATGTCGAGTTCGCCCTGTCCATCCGGAGCGTCTCCCGCGTCGACCGCCGCCGCCGCCGCGACGAGCTGCTGGAGATGGTCGGCCTCGCCGGCCTGGGCGGCCGCATGCCGCGCCAGCTCTCGGGCGGCCAGCAGCAGCGGGTCGCGCTCGCCCGCGCCCTGGCCCACCGCCCCGAGGTGCTGCTCCTCGACGAGCCCTTCGGCGCCCTGGACGCCAAGGTCCGCGTGGACCTCCGCCGCACGATCCGCGAGATCCAGCGCGAGCTCGGCATCACCACCGTCTTCGTCACCCACGACCAGGAGGAGGCCTTCGAGCTGGCCGACCGCCTGGCCGTCCTGAGCTTCGGCCGGCTGCTGGAGGCCGGCCCGCCGGACGAGCTCTACCTGCGCCCCGAGACCGAGTTCGTGGCCACCTTCCTGGGCACGGCCAACCTGATGGTGGGGGAGCACACGGCCGCGGGCGTGCAGCTCGGACCGGTGCAGTTCCCCCTCACCACCCGTGCCGAGGCCGCGGATGCCTCGCGCCGGGTGCAGGTCCTCTTCCGGCCCGAGGACGTGGCGCTCCGCGGCACTGCCGACGACCTGTCGTGCCCCTCGCTCGGCGAAGCGGTCGTGGAGCAGCGGGCGTTCGTGGGCTCCTTCGAGCGCCTGCGACTCCGCCTGCCTCCGCTGCCGGGCGTGCGCGCGATCGCGCCGCCGGTCCCGTTCGGCGACGACGGCGTCTGGATCGAGGCCGCCCGCTCCCAGGACCAGGCCCGCCGCTTCCCGCTCCACCCCGGCGACTCGACCTGGGTCGGCGTGCAGCGCGTTCACTCGCTGGTGCACCCGGGGATGAAGTTCCTGCTGGTCACGGACGGCATTCCCGGCTCGAAGGCCGCTCTCGGGCTGGGCGGCGAGCTTGCCCGTCTCGCCCACGCGCAGGTGACGGTGCTGGAGACGGGCGCGGACCAGGGAGAAGCGGCCGACCGCCGCCGCCAGGAGATGCGCGAGCGCCTCGGGTCCGGCCTCGCCGCCCTGGAGACCCGCTCGACGCCCGAGCCCGCGGCCCTGGCCGTGGCCCGCGAGGCCGACCGCCAGCCCTGCGACCTGGTCGTGCTGACCCCGCCGCCGCGCGAGGGCCTGGAGACCGCCGAGCGGGTGCTGCGCGCCGGGCATCACCACCTGCTGATCGTGCCCGAGGGCTACTCCGGACAGGCCGGACAGGCGCCCACCCGCGTGCTGATCTGCGTGGCCGTGGGCGAGCCGGGCAAGGAGGACGTCTCCTTCGCCGGCCGGCTGGCACGCCATCTGGGGGCCGAGGCCACGATCCTGACCGTGATGCCCGAGGGCGAGCGCCGGACTGAGAAGGGCTCATCCCCCTCGTCGGCCGAGTCCCACGCCGAGCGCTTCCTGGCCGGCAGCACGCGCACGCTCTGGCGCCTGGGCGTCACGGCCTCGACGCGCATCCGCTACGGCAACGTCCGCGACGAGATCCTGGCCGAGCTGGCCGAGGGGAAGCACGACCTGCTCGTCCTGGGCACGCCGCTGCCCGGCCGCGACGGCGCGCTGTCGCTCGGCGGCCTGGTCGAAAAGCTGCTGCCGCTGCTGTCCACGCTGCCGGTGCTGATCGTCCGTTCCAAGGAGGTCGCTTCATGAGAATCAAGATCCTGCTCCTGCTCTTCGCCCTGCTGGCCGTCCCGGCCTTCGCGGTCGAGCTCCTCAACGTCTCCTACGACCCGACCCGCGAGCTGTACCAGGACTTCAACGCCGCCTTCGCCAAGCACTGGAAGGAGAAGAGCGGACAGGAACTCAAAGTCCAGCAGTCCCACGGCGGCTCGGGCAAGCAGGCGCGCTCGGTCATCGACGGCCTGCCCGCCGACGTGGTGACCCTGGCGCTCGCCTATGACGTCGACGCCATCGCCAACGCCGGCCTGATCCCCAAGAACTGGCAGACCCGGCTGCCCAACAACAGCGCGCCCTACACCTCAACCATCGTCTTCCTGGTGCGCAAGGGGAACCCCAAGAAGATCAAGGACTGGGACGACCTGGTGAAGCCGGGGGTCAAGGTGATCACGCCGAACCCGAAGACCTCGGGCGGCGCGCGCTGGAACTACCTGGCGGCCTGGGGCTTCGCCACGCGCAAGTACGGCAGTGATCCCGCACAAGCGCCTGCGAAAGCCCAGGACTTCGTCAAGCGGCTGTTCAAGAACGTGCCGATCCTGGACACCGGCGCCCGCGGCTCCACCGTGACCTTCGTCGAACGCGGCATCGGCGACGTGCTCCTGGCCTGGGAGAACGAGGCCCTGCTCGCGGTCAAGGAGATCGGCAAGGGGCAGTTCCAGATCATCGCGCCCTCGGTGAGCATCCTGGCCGAGCCGCCGGTGACCGTGGTCGACAAGGTGGCCAACAAGAAGAAGACCGCGGCCGTGGCGCTGGCCTACCTGCAGTTCCTCTACACGCCCCAGGGGCAGGAGATCGCCGCGAAGCACTACTACCGCCCGCGCCTGCCTGCTGTGGCCCAGAAGTACGCCCAGCAGTTCCCGCAGGTGCAGCTCTTCAACATCCAGGAGTTCGGCGGCTGGACCAAGGCCCAGCAGACCCACTTCGCGGATGGCGGCATCTTCGACAAGATCTACGAGGGACGCTAGGAAATGGTCGAGACGGCAGACAAGCGGCTGACGCAGAAAGGCAAGGTGCTGCCGTCTCCTCTTCCCGTGTCCACGCGGAAAGGCCGGCGCTTCCCGGGCGGGAGTCCCCTCCCGGGCTTCGGCCTCTCCCTGGGCTTCACCCTGCTCTACCTGACTCTGGTCATCCTGATCCCGATCTCGACGGTCTTCCTGAAGACCGCGACCCTGACCTGGGCCGAATTCCTGGCCAAGGTCACGTCGCCGCGCGCCCTGGCCGCCTTTGAGCTGAGCTTCCAGTCCGCGTTCCTGGCCGCGCTGATCAACTGCGTGTTCGGCGTGCTGGTGGCCTGGGTCCTGGAGCGCTACCCCTTCCCGGGCAGGCGCTTCGTGGATGCGATGGTCGACCTGCCCTTCGCCCTGCCCACGGCCGTGGCCGGCATCGCCCTGGCCTCGATCTATGCCGGCAACGGCTGGGTGGGGAGCTGGCTGGAGCCCATGGGCATCCAGGTGGCGTACTCGCGGATCGGCGTGATCGTGGCCCTGACTTTCATCGGGCTCCCCTTCGTGGTGCGCACGGTGCAGCCGGTGCTCGCCGACCTCGATCCCGAGGTGGAGGAGGCCGCGGCCAGCCTTGGCGCCGGCCGCGCCATGATGTTCCGGCGCGTGATCCTGCCGGAGCTGGTGCCGGCCCTGGCCACCGGCTTCGTCCTCGCCTTTGCCCGCGGGCTGGGGGAGTACGGCTCGGTCATCTTCATCGCCGGCAACATGCCCATGGAGTCGGAGATCACGCCGCTCCTGATCATGATCCAGCTCGAGCAGTACGACTACGCGGGAGCCACCGCGATCGCGATGGTCTTCCTGATGGCCTCGTTCTCCCTGCTTCTGCTGGTCAACATCCTGTCCTGGCGCCGCAGCCGGCGGCTGTCGGGCAACGCCTAGGAAACGAGGAGACTGAGGTGACGCGATGGCCGGTGCCGTAACCACGATCCGCACAGCCCCCAAGGGTGGGCACGAAGGGCGCGGCACAGCCCTCACCGAGCCGCGCCTGGTCCGCTGGCTGCTCCTGGGGCTGGCGCTGACGTTCCTGGGCTTCTTCCTGTTCGTGCCGCTCCTGCTCGTCTTCACCAAGGCGCTGGAAGACGGCTGGCAGACCTACCTCGCGTCCGTGACCGAGCCCGTGGCCCTGGCCGCCGTGAAGCTGACGCTGATCACCGCGGCCATCTCGGTGCCGCTGAACCTCCTCTTCGGGCTGGCCGCGGCCTGGGCCATCACCAAGTTCCGCTTCCGGGCCAAGGGGTTCCTGATCACGCTGATCGACGTGCCGTTCAGCGTCTCGCCGGTGATCTCGGGCATGATCTTCGTCCTCCTCTTCGGCGCCCAGGGCTTCTTCGGCCCCTGGCTCGCGGAGCACGACGTGAAGGTCATCTTCGCGGTCCCCGGCATCGTGCTGGCGACCCTCTTCGTGACCTCGCCCATGGTGGCGCGGGAGCTGATCCCGCTGATGCAGTCGCAGGGGAGCGACGAAGAGGAGGCCGCGCTGACCCTGGGCGCCTCGGGCTGGCAGATGTTCCTCCGCGTGAGCCTGCCCAAGATCCGCTGGGGCCTGCTCTATGGCGTGATCCTCTGCAACGCGAGAGCGATGGGCGAGTTCGGCGCCGTCTCCGTAGTCTCGGGCCACATCCGCGGCCTCACGAACACGCTGCCGCTGCACGTCGAGATCCTCTACAACGAGTACCTGTTCTCGGCGGCTTTTGCGGTGGCCTCGCTGCTGACCCTGCTGGCTCTGGCTACCCTGGCGCTCAAGAGCTTGATCGAGTGGAGGATGAGCCGGTAGGAGACCTCACCCCCTGTCCCCCTCTCCCGGCGGGGGATCGGGTGGGAGATGGGAGAGGGGGACAGGGGGTGAGGTCTCTTGTAATCTCCCCATCATGCGCCCTCCCCGCCTGAGCACCCTCCTGATCGGAGTCAACGCCGGCCTCGTCCTGCTGGCGGTGGTCTGCGTGGTGTTCGCGGCCATGAGCCTGCTTCGGCGGCTGGCGGACGAGCAGGCTCTGGCGCGGGTGGAGCTGGCCGGGAAGAGCGCGCTGGAGGCCGTGGAGCGCTCCTCGGAGGATGTCCGGACCTCGGCCCGGCTGCTCGGCGAGCGGCCTACCGTGGGACGGCTCCTGCGGGAGAGGGACGCCGCCGGCCTGGCCGCGTTCCTCGACCGCTTCCGGGAGACCAGCGGGCTCACGGGGTGCACGATCTCCGTCGGCGGCCGTCCCGTGGCCCGGGCCGGCTCCGGCAGCGGACCGCTCCTCCTCGCGGCCGAGGCGCCGGTGGTCTCCTTCCCGGGGGCGACGGCGAGCGTGGCGCTGGCGCTGGACCGCTCGCTGATTGAACGCGTCTCCAAGCAGGTCGGCCTGCCGGTGACGGTCGTCTCCACGGCCGAGGCGGCGGCGCGGACCGACGACGCGCGCTACATCCTGCGCGACCAGGTGGTCTCGACCGGTCGGCCCGCCTCCGGACGCCTGGACGAGGCTGGCGCCTATGTCTCCATCCTTCCCGTCTCCGGAGTCCAGGCGCTCGTGGAGACCTCGCTCCCCACGCGGCCGATCGCGTCGTCGCTGAGCGGGCTCGTGCGCACACTGCTGCTGCTCTCCCTCGGGGCGGCCCTGCTCGCCACGCTGGCGGGATGGCTCATCAGCCGCCGGCTGGCGCGGCCGGTCCAGTCCCTCACCGCCGCAGCGGCGCGGATCGGCAGCGGCGACCTCTCGACACCCACGCCGCGCGCGCCCGGTGCCGAGCTCGGCACGCTCGCCGCGACGATGGAGGAGACGCGGCTCCGGCTGCTGCGCCTGACCTCCGAGCTGCGGCGGCGCCAGGCCGAGGGCGAGGCCATCCTCACCGGTATCGCCGAAGGGGTGTTCAGCGTGGACCGCGACCGCCGTGTCCGCTATCTGAACCCCCAGGCGGCAGCCCTGCTGGGCGTGCGGCCCGAGGACGCTGTGGGCCGCTTCTGCGGCGACGTGCTGAGGGCGGTGCTGCCGGACGGCACCCGCCCGTGCGACGAGCACTGCCCGATCCTCCACGCCCGCTTCCGCGGCGCCACCCGCGCCACCGAGAACCTGCTGCTCGCCGACGGCACCCGCCGCGCCGTGGTGGTGAACAGCTCGCCGCCGACCGAGGACCGCCAGTTCCAGGTGCTGCGCGACGAGACCGACGTCGAGGCCGCCCGGCGCCTGCGCGACTCGGTGCTCGCCAACATCTCCCACGAGTTCCGCACGCCGCTCTCGGCCCAGCTCGCCTCGATCGAGCTGCTCCTCGACCGCCTCCAGGCCCAGGGCGCCGACCCGGAGACCGAGGCCCTCGTGCTCTCCCTGGAGCGTGGCACCCTGCGCCTCACCCAGCTCATCGACAACCTGCTGGAGAGCGTGCGCATCGAGGCCGGCCAGGGCTCCATCCGCCGCGGTCCCGTGGCGCTCGACGAGGTGGTGGAGGAGGCCGTGAGCCTGACCGCGCCGCTGATCTCCCAGCGCGGCCAGAGCCTGCAGTTGGACCTGCCGTACCCGCTGCCCGCGCTGGTCGGGGACGCGCCGCGCCTGACCCAGGTTTTCGTGAACCTGCTGGCGAACGCGAACAAGTTCGGCCCCGCGGGATCGGAGATCCGCATCGGCGGCGAGGTGGACGCCCGCGCCGTCTCCCTCTGGATCGAGGACGAGGGGCCGGGCCTTCCCCAAGGGGAGAACGGCGCCGGCCGCTCCCTCTTCCACCGCTTCGTGCGCTCGGCCGGGGAGGGGGAGCCCGAGCAGAGCGGCATGGGGCTCGGCCTCTGGATCGTGCAGTCCATCGTGGAGCGCCACGGCGGCAGCGTGGAAGCGAGGCGCGAGGGGGCCGGCACCCGCATGAGGGTGACGCTGCCGCTGGAGGCGGGATCATGAAGCTGCTCGTCGTGGACGACGACCTGGAGCTGCTGGGGCTCGTCTCCTACGCCCTGCGCCAGGCCGGCTACATGGTGGTGGAGGCGTCGGACGGGATGGAGGCCATCGCGGCCTTCGAGCGCGAGGAGCCCTCGCTGGTGGTCCTCGACGTGAACCTGCCGCGCCTCTCCGGCCTGGAGGTCTGCAAGCGCATCCGCGCCATGTCCCGCGTCCCGGTCATGATGCTCACCGTCCGCTCGGCCGAGGAGGACCAGGTCGCGGCCCTGGACCTGGGAGCGGACGATTACCTGACCAAGCCCTTCTCTCCACGGACGCTGCTCGCCCGGGTGCGGGCCCTGCTGCGCCGGGCCGGGGAGGAGAAGCCCGCGCCGCTCGCGACCGGGGACTTCGCGCTCGATCTGGAGCGCCAGTCCGTAAGCGTGGGAGGAGGCGCGCCGGTCCGCCTGACCAAGCTGGAGCTGCGCCTGCTCCAGGTGCTCCTCGCGAACGCCGGCCACACCCTGCCCGCCGAGCGTCTGCTCAGCCACGTCTGGGGCTCCCGCGGCTCCGGCGACCGCCAGCTCCTCAAGCAGCTAGTCCACCGCCTCCGCCAGAAGATCGAAGCCAATCCCTCCGATACGGCGGAGCCGCGCTATCTCGTCACCGTCAGCGGCATCGGCTACGCGCTTCGACCGGACGGCCGCGACGAGGATTAGTCCCTTCCCCACAGGTTGTGAGCCGTCCCCGCCGCGGGCGCTCTGTACGCGCCGGGGACGCCTCACAATCCTCGGGGAGAGCCCGCAATCACCGGTTGCACCGCGTACGCGAAGGGTAGAGGGCCGTACCCGGCGGGTAGCAGCCCATCCCCGCCGGGTACGAGGCGCACGGCCTGGGGACGAGGTCATACCCAGTGGGTAGCAGCCCGTACCCTGCGGGTAGCTGCCCGTCCCCGGCGGGGACGCGGCGTCCCCTGCGGGTAGAGGGGCGTACCCTGCGCGTACAAGCAGTCCCCGGCGGGTACGAGGTGCCCCCGGCGGGGACGAGGCCATACCCGCCCGTTACAGGGCGTCCCCGGCTTGCACAGCACACCACCCTCTTGCCGCTCGGGCTGCCTGGCTAACTCTAGCTAACCGCCGGGAAGTAAAATCACGCATGGCTTCCGACCCCAAGGTGCTCCCAGAGTCAGTCAAAGCCCTCTTGCTGAGGGTGCGAAGCACGTCCCCTGAGAGGGCCACGGAGCTGCTCAAAGGCCTTCCGGGACGGAGTGTCTACGTACCCCGGCTCAGGCGCTGGCTCGAAGACAACAGGTCTGCATTCCCTGAGCCGTTCATCTCGGAAGACCTCGACAGCCTGAACGACCGCGGTGTCGACGTCCTGCTGGTCGGCTCGCGTTCCCAGGCGCGGGTGGGGTTTCAGGTGAAAAGTGACAACGATCTGGCCTCGGAGGACTTCACCCTCCGCCTCAAGGCCCAGATCCATGATGCCCAGGCGTACGGTCTCGAGCTGTTCGTCGTCGTCTTTGCCTGTTCGCCTACGAAGCAGAACTACGACAAGATCAAAGGTTGGATGGCCAGCGCCCGGACGCATCCGGCCCCGGAAATCCTCTGTCTCCCTCCAGAACGGGCCGCCGGTCTTTTCGAGCTCTTCGACCAACCTATCGAGCCGATCGCGCTGTCCGGGCGGACATGGCCGGATTTCTTCCGGATCATCGGAAAGCCCCACCTGGACTCCTTCTATCTCGACACCTGGCCGGGCCTGATGCCTGACGAGCGGTTCCTCCCTCCTGAAGTCTTCAGCTCGATCCGCCAGTCCGTGAGGGAAAACCGGCTGACCTTTCTTGTCGGGTCTCCGGCAGCGGGCAAGACCTTCACCTCCATCCAACTCCTCTGGGAGGGCTTCCGGGATTACCGGACCGTCCATTGGCTGACGGCCACCGGTGTTGAGCCTACCGAAGGTCCGATTCCCAGGGCCGCGATCGGTATGGCCGAAAGGGTGGAGCTGAAGCGCCGGGTTGACGAGTTGCTCAGGGCTGTCAAGAACCAGCTTGGACGACCACCCGTGGACGCGCTCGACATCGTGAGCCGGTTCCTCGAGCCGGATGCACTGGTCTACATCGAAGATCCCTTCGGCAAGAGCGAGGACGAATACGGCGTCAGCCTGTCCAGCTACGACTTCTTCGACCTTCAGCGGTTGGTGGAAGAACTGGAGCGGAACGCGAAACGGGCGGACTGCCGGATCCTCGTCACCAGCCGGGAGCCGCTGTTTCAACGATGGCTTTCCGACCTCAGGGCGCAGGGAAGGGAAGCCCCAGGCTGTTCAGTGATTCGGCTGAACGATGGCGACTATTATCCGGGTCCTCTCTACAGACATGCCGTTCTGCTGGCAGGAGCCCGAGGATTGGCCGAACCCGAAGCGATCGCGGAGGTGCTGGTGGAGCATGTCGAGAGTCCGTTCGAGATCGACATGCTGATCCGGTCCTTGCCTTTGCAAGCCGGAGCTGCCGATGCCGAAAGCGCTGTGGCGGGGTGGAGCGGTGATCTCCGCGAAAAGATCGGGGGGCGGATCACCCCGAGAGACGATCGGGACGTGCTCGTCCTTCTGCTGATCGCCGCCTCCGATCTCCAGCATGAGAGCCTGCGCTCTCCCTCGGAGATCCATACCAAGCTTCACTCGGCCCTGGGGCTCGAAGGCGATCCTGAGGCTTCGTTCGAAGAGAGTCTGAAACGGCTGAGCCCCTTTCTCGCTTCCGAAGGCGATATCGGGGACGAGTCGCTGCCGTTCGTGCCGAGCCACTCCATCATCGCCGAAGCGATTCGGGAGCAGCTTGCTGCCGCGAGACACCGGCCGCTGCTGCGCCAGATAGCTCTTATCCTCCCCGACATCCCGCCGATCCAAATCCCCTCGAGGTCTGAAGAGGGGTTCTTTGACCTGGTTCAGCTCATCGACCCTTGGGGCGATCACCTCTTGGTTGCGTTCTACCTGCTGTCGCTTGGATTGGCTTTCGAAGGAGAGGAGGAGGCTGAAGCGTTCGACAAGCTCATTTTCGACCAGGCTCGCGCAAAAAGATGGAGCTATCGGAAGATGATGGCGCACTGGCATCTCCTGCCCGCGCGGCTCCACAACAGGATCTTCGAGGGGCTCGAAAGAGCTCCTCAGGAGGATGCGTATGGTTTGCGAGATGCTGTCGCCTCTTTGCCCCACAGCCAGGTCGATCCACCCTCCGCCTGGAGGATGCTGGAGCTTCTGCTGAAGGAACCTCGGCGCGGGGGCGGCAAGACCCCATACGAGGAAGCTCCCTGGGACTACCTGTTCCTGCACTTGGAGGAGGTTCCACAAGGTCTCAAGGAAAACCTGGACGCCTGGGCCAGGGAAGATCCCGCGTCCTTCGTACACGCCATGGACGAGGGTTTGCTCCTGCACTGGGATCGGCTGCCCGATCTCTGGCGTAGCTGCCTTTCTCATCCTGACTGCACTGCCCGTTTGGAGTATGTGGAGAGGCTCGTCTGGTCCACGGCTCGACATTGGGACAGAGCCTCGCAGCCTTACCGCGAGCTATTCGATTCTCTGTCCAAGAGGCCAGAAGAACGCATTCGGGCTCTCGTCGGTTCAAAGTCGCTGTTCCATGCGGAACGGCACCCCGATTTGGAAGGGTACGCGTTGGCGGCGTGCCGTGATCCTGATCCGTGGGTACGCCTGGAGACGTTTCGTTGGGGACGCGGAGATGAGGCCCACCGGCGGGTCGCCGAGGCACTGCTCGACGAAGCGACCCCGGGGGTGGCAGCGGAGATGATGCTGGATCTTCTGGAGGAGGAAGTGAGGGAGGAGATCGTTCTGTGGGAGAAGGAGGTTCTTGCCCGCTGCGAACAGATAGGCGGCGACGCCGCCAGAGCAGCAATCGCCCTGGCGACGTTCGATGGGAAGACGCGCGTGCAGGAGCTCGGATACCGGCTGGCGGAATCGCCCTTCGAAGAGCCCGAGATCGTCCGGGCCGCGTGGCTGTGGACCCATCTCAACAACCATCGCGCCAAGCCGCCGCTCTCGGATGACGATCTCAAGGCGCTGCTGCAGGGTCTCAGGAATCCGCGAATCCGCGCCTGGTGCCTCTTCTATACCTCCCGTCAACTGAAATTTCTGCCCGACAGCTTCGAGCCATTCCTGGAGGAGCTGAGTGCATCCTCGCCCGGGGCCGCCAGGGCAATCCAAGAAGGTGCCAGACAAAGACCGACCAGGGATCAGGCTCCCACCCGTCCTTTTCTCATTCGCCGACTGGTCGATTGAGTCCTCGGCACGCGCTCCGGCCGGACGGTCGCGACGCGGACCTGAATCTCGTCAGGATCTTCTCGAAGCGCCCGTCGAGGCTTTCCGCCGCGCCGGAAGCCGTGCAGCGGGATTTCGAGACGATCTACGCCGCGGAGAGTCTGTCAGCCGCGTTTTCAGGCTGTTTACGCCGTTTAGAGACTCTCCGGGCCGTTTAGAGACTCTCCGCGGCAGATTCAGACGATCCGGGCCGTTGAGAGGCTCTCACCGCGGTTTCCAGCCTGTTCTCACCGTTTTTAGCCTGTTCTCGCGGTTTTCAGGCTTTCGGCGCCGATTGGACCTGTTCGAGTCGATTTCACCGGATATCCGGCGTGGACGAAAAAAGCCGGAGCCACAGTGGCGCTATGGTTGAAAGGAAACGGTCACATCCGTCATCCCATGGAGGAGGTACGAAGCGTGGAGAACGGAGGAAACCAACGAGCCATGGCTTCCGGGAGCTCCGGCCCAGTATTTACCCTTGACGTGGATGCCGACTTCGAGGCGGACATCATCCACCTCCGCCTGACGGATGAGCACGGCCGCCAGCTCGGCGCCAACCAGGTGCGGGTCGCCGAGCACAGCGCCGCGCTATGGCAGGGGCTGTTCGACACGGGCTCGTATGTCCGGACGTACTCGAACAGCGTGCGCTTCACCGACCGGCCGGCGACGGCCTCGGATCTCCTTGAACAGGTCGGCGTCTTCCTGGGGGAGAAGGTCCTCGGCCCCGGGATCACGGCGGCGCTGCACGCGGGGGTCCATCACCGGTCGCTCGTGGTCCGGCAGCCGGAGGCCCTGGAGGACCGTCTCGAAGCGGCGTTCGCCCGGGTGCCCTGGGAGATCGCGCGGCCCGTGGCCGGGCAGGCCGCTCTCTTCGAGCGCAACCTGGGGGTACGGATGGAGACGCCCGGCGCGATCCCGGCGTACGCGCCTCCTCCTCCGGGTCTTGACGAGCCGCTGCGCGTGCTCCTGGTCTATGCCGAGGCGCCGGGCTCGCGCCCGCTCGCCATGCGGCTCGAGCGCGAGCAGCTCCTGGAGCTCTTCCACGACGAGGTGATGCCGCAGCGCCGGGTGTCGGTGGACGTCCTCTGCCACGGCGTCACGCGCGACGCCCTGCGCGAGAAGGTCCGCGCGGCCGGCGGCTATCACGTGGTGCATTGGAGCGGCCACGGCCATCACAGCCTCCTGGACCTGGTGGGGGAGGATGGGCGTGCGGATGCGCTGACGGGCGCCGGCCTGGTGGAGCTCTTCGAGGCCGCGGGCGGCTTCATCCCCCAGGTCGTCTTCCTGAGCGCCTGCTTCTCGGGCACGCTGGTCGAGGACCGGGCGGACCCGCCCAAGGCCGAGCCGGAGCGGGTGGAGAAGCTCATCGAGGAGCAGCCGGGCTATACCGGCACCGCCCTCGCGCTGCTCGGCGCGGGCGTGCCCCAGTTGGTGGCGATGCGCTACGAGGTGGGCGACGCCTATGCCCGCGACCTCGCCGGCTGCTTCTACCGCCGGCTGCTCGCCGATACCGAGCCCAAGGCACCAGCCAGCGCCCTGGCGCTCGCCCGGGGGGAGCTGCTGGACCGGCAGGCGACCGGGTACACCCCGGCCGATCACGCCACGCCGCTCCTCTTCGGCCGCGAAGCGGATCCTCTGCCGGTTCCCCAGGGACGCAGCGCCGCTCTCGCCTTCCGCCGGCCGCAGCCGCAGCCGCTCCTGGCGGACAGCCGCGAGCTCGACCGTCCCGCGGAGCTGGTCGGCCGGGGCAGGCCCCTGAGCCGGCTGCGCCGGTGCCTGGAGGAGGGGCAGCCGGCCGTGGCCGTGATCCAGGGGCTGGCTGGGCTGGGCAAGACCGCCCTGGTGGCCGAGGCGATCCATCTCTGGCATCGCCGCTTCGACGGTGTGTTCGCCTTCCAGTCGAAGCCGCTGCCGCTCTCGCTCGACGATTTCCTGCGGCGGCTCGACGAGCGGCTCGCCCTGCACAGCCAGCCCTACCGTGAGCTCTGCGAGCAGAATCCCTACGCGCGGATCTACCTCCCACCAAGTCTCTCGTCGGGGAAGCCGCTGAGCGGCGAGGCGCGCTGGCGGCAGATGCGCGAGAACCTGCTCGAAGCCATGCGCGGCGAGCGCCTGCTGCTGGTGATCGACAACTTCGAGACGCATCTCGAGCGGGTGGCGGGGGAGGGCGGTTACGCCTGCGCAGACCCGGAGTGGGACCGCCTCCTGCGGCATCTGGCGGAGGGCCTGCCGGGGAGCGGCTCGCGCCTGGTCGTGACCTCGCGCCACCGGCTGGCGGCGCTTGCCGATCCCGAGAGGGCGCTGTGGCTGGCATTGGGTCCTCTTCCCAGGGAGGAGGCGAAGCTGTTCCTCCAAGGGAGCGAGGCCCTGCGCCGTCTGGCCTTCGGCGACGAGGACGGCCGCAAGCTGGCGCACCGGCTCCTCGAAGTGAGCCGCGGCCATCCGCTGATCCTCACCCGGCTAGGCGCGCTGGCCGGCGACTGGGAGGCTCTGTCGCAGGCCCTTGCCGAGCTGGAGACCCGGGGGCTCGACAATCTGCCCGGCGTCTTTGCTTCCCATCTCTCGGAGGCCGATCGTGAGCGGGAGCGCGCCTATCTGGAGGACGTCGCAATCGGTTCCGTGGACCTGCTGATCCGCCGTGTTCCGCCTCGCGTGCGGAAGCTCCTCTGGCTGGTGACGCTGGCTGCGGAGCCCACTGCGGAGGCGATGATCCAGAAAGTCTGTACGGGCGGGGCAGCCGACGCGCCTTCGGTCCTCCCGTTGCTCGCGGAGCTGACAGGGGCAGGGCTGCTGACGGTCGAAAGGAGGGTTGTCTACGGGTTTCACGAGCTGGTCCGCGAGCGGATCGATGCTTGGATGGCGGCTCATCCCGAGGAGAAGGGTCGGGTGACGGAAGAGTATGTATGGGAGGCCTACGGCGCGAGCTACGCCGCGAAGTTCGAAGCCCTCAGGGAGACCGAAGGTGAGGGCTCGCGGGAGCAGACGGTGGAAGCGGGCCGGCGGGGGCTCTCCTATCTCGTCCGGGCTCGGGCCTTCGACCGCCTGGGCTCCTTCGCCAGCCAGGTCGTGAATTCGACGCGGGACCCGCAGTTGCTGGCCCGGATGATCGCCGAGCTCAAGGGGATCGTCGGGCAAGCCCCGGCGGGCGAGGCCCGCTGGGGCCTGCGGGCCATCCTGGCGGATGCGTTGCGGCAGGGCGGCGGCCCGGATGCGGCGGTCCCGTTCTACGAGGAGGCCGTGGCGGAGGCCGAGGAGGCAGCCCACTGGAACGACGTCTGCTGGATCTGCCAGAACTGGGCGATGGCGTTGAGCCAGATCGGCCGGCTGGACGACGCAAAGTCAACCTACCTGCGAAGCGCCGGAGCCGCGGCGAGAGCCGGCTCGCCGCGGGTGTATGTCCTCGCAGGCGAGCTCGAGGCGCTGCGCGTCGACGTGATGCGGGGTAAGGCGGAACGAGCCTTGCCGGAGATCGAGAGCCGTCTCCATGAGGTCCAAGCTTGGTGGGAATGGCATCGCGCGGGTGAGCCGGTTCCGGAAGCCCCCGATACTGTTCCTCTGGCGCGGACTCTGATCGGGAGCCTGGATATTGCCCGCCAGGCCTACGTGGCGCTCGAGCGATGGGAAGCCGCCCTCCGCCTCGCCATCCAGCACGAAGAGATCCTGGGAGCGCTGGGCGAAGTGGAGCACGAGCTGGCCTTGGCCCGCTTGAACCAGCACGGTCCGCTGCTGCGGCTCGGACGCCTCGACGAGGCCCAGTCGGTGATCGAGAGCTGCCTGGAGGCCTTTCGCCATGTGGGCGATCTTCCGAATGAGGCCAAGGCCCTCTCAGCTCTGGCCGACCTATGGAACTGGCGGGAGGATTGTGAGCAGGCCGCCGGCTTGGAGCGGCAGGCGCTGGCGGTCCGCAATCGGTTCTCCGATCTCGTGAGCCGGTCCATCTCGCACGGCAACCTTGCCGTCTACCTCGACCTGGTGGCGGCCGAGGAAGCTGCCCGGCACCGGCTGGCCCGGATCGCCTACGTTCTCGTCACGGGCCATGGACCGTTCCTGGCCATGGAGCTGTACAACCTCGCGATCTTGATGCGCCGTGCCGCGGCCTCGGGAGGACGCTACGAGCTGCCCCGGCTCGCCGAGCTGTTGGCGCGCCCCGAGTTCGAGCCGCTCCAGCGGACGCTCGCGGAGTGGAACGTCGCGCTCGACGGGCTGCAGGCGCAGGTCGATCAGCATGTCGAGGAGGTGCGGCGGCAGGTGGCGGCCGGGGGCTGAGGCTTTCCCTGGGAGCGCCGGCATCCTGCCGGCATTACCGGCTCCCCGCGAACGGGCCATAGGAAACCCAGGACAGCCACTGCCTGCGAGTGTCCGGCGTCACGCCCCAGCGCGAACCGTCTGAAGCGAGCCAGGCGAGGGACACCTCGGGCGGCGCCTGGCGGACGGCCGGGAGCGACTCCGGCTCGTCCCGCAGCAGCTCGGTGAGCCGCCGCACCAGGGCGACGTCACCCTCGCCGAGCGGCGCCCAGGGACCATCCTCCGGCCGCCGGGCGCTCACCACCACGGCGCGGCGCGGGACGTAGACTAGGTCGTCCCCGAACGACGGCTCGTTACCGATCTCCGGGTAGGAGAGGATCTCGCGGATGAGCTCCTCGAAGCGGTCGAGCCGGCCGCCGAAGCTCTCCGTCATGCCGTACATCCCGAGCAGGTAGGTAAAAGCCACGTGGCGGGCCGTGGACGGGCTCGGCTCGGGCACGGAGAAGACGAAGGGGTCCTCCATTTCGTACAGCTCCACGTCGCGGAAGCCGGCCAGGTAGAGCGACACTGCGAGCTGGACCGGACCGAGGTGGGGGAAGTCGTGGCCGGTGCGGCTGTTCCGGTCCACGATCTCGTGGAACCAGCGGCCCACCTGCCCCTCGTCCAGGAAGTCGTGGACCACGATGCGGCCGCCCGGCCGGAGCACGTCGAGCGAGGCACGGACGGCCTGGTCCAGACCGGTGACGTGGTGGGTGCCGTAGGCGAAGAGCACGCCGTCGAGCGAGCTTTCGTGAAAGGTGCGCGGCAGCAGGCGGGCGTCCTCGCGGGTGGGGAAGCCCCAGAGCCCGGCCGAGAGGAACATGTGCGAGGAGATGTCGTTGGAGATCATCAGCGGCGGGTGCCCCGGCCCGGCGCTGGCGGTGAGATGGTCCGCGACGCGCCGCAGGATGGCGGCCAATCCAGTCGCCACAGGATGGCCGCCGAGCCACGCCACGGAGCGCTCGGCGAGCAGCGCGGCCAGCTCCCGCTCCGGCAGCTCGAACGGATCGCCCACCGCGACTCCGGAGGTGTGCATGCCCAGGAGGCGCGCCCCGATCGCGGCGCCGTCGCCCGCGGGCGGCGTGACCAGCAGCACGAGCACGCCTTCGACCGTCTCCAGCACGCGGCGGAGGAGGATCTCCAGGGGCGACGTCTCCACGCGCTCGCCCGGATCGAGCCGCGTGTGGGTCACGGGCAGGACGAGCAGCCGCTTCTCCCGCATCTTGCGCGTGGCTTCGAGGATCCGGGTGATGTAGCCGTCGCCGCCGAGCACATCGAGGTAGATACCGCCGCGGTTGGCGTGCAGTCCGAGCAGCTCCAGCAGGCACTCGATGCCGAAGGCCCGCGCCGCCTGGAAGTACTGCATGCCCGCCGTGTAGTCCCTTCCCCGGCCGCTGACGTCGAAGTCGCCGGCCTCCAGCGAGCGCCAGACCTCGGAGACGTCGCGGTCCTGGCGGATCGTGCGCCACGCCGGGGACCAGCGCGCCTGCCGGCCCGCGCGCCGGCGCCACTGCTCGTGCAGCCCCTCGCCCACCTCGCGCAGCTCCTCCGGCGTCCAGAGGGAGTGGAACTGCGCCTTGAACAGCGGCTCGAACCCGGCTGCCCTCTCCGCGGGCAGGTGGTGCTGGACGAACGACCAGACCCGCGGGTGCGACACCTCGCCCGCGATGATCTGGTTCAAGCTGAGCGTGTACTCCCGCAGCGCCTCGCGGGTCCCCTCGCGGGGCATGGGCAGCAGGCGGAC
Source organism: Thermoanaerobaculia bacterium (assembly GCA_035556715.1). Lineage (GTDB taxonomy): Bacteria > Acidobacteriota > Thermoanaerobaculia > Multivoradales > UBA5704 > DATMER01. The sequence goes on along the minus strand of DATMER010000003.1, from coordinate 39,252 downwards.
CGGCAGTCCAAGGCCGTCGCGCAGGCGTCCCGCCTCGACCGAGAGCGCGGTCCGCGTCAGCTCGCCATGCGCGGGGGATGGGCTCTCCTCGGCAGTCTTCGAGCCGTCGAACAGGGCGTCGATCAGGTGGGGCGTGGAGATGCTCATGCCTCAAAGGTACCGCAGAGGGTCCGCTGCGAGCCCGCCCTCACCCCCGGCCCCTCTCCCGGGTGGCCGGGAGAGGCCCGTGAGCAGGCGGCCGAGGTGTCAGTCGGTCCGGTGACTACGGTTCAGGAACTCCTGTGGACGGAGAATGGGGATGCCTTGGAGACGAGAACGTTCGTGTCTAGGACGAGTCTCTCGCCCATCTCACCGCCCGCTCGACCTCTTCCGGCTCGATTCCAAGCTCCTCGAAGTGCTCTCGCGTCTCAGACGCAAGCTTCTCGAACCTCTCCACCAGCGCCGGTACCGTGGCGCGCTTTACCAGGACGAAGTCGCTCCCCTCGATCAGGACCAGGGCATCTCCCGATGCGAGGTCCAGATGTTCGAAGATCTCGGCCTCCAGCCGGTCTGACGGTACGGTCTTGACACTCATAGAAACTCCTCATCGGGAGTCTATCAGGGTGCCGTAGGTCGCACATCCACCGTCCCCCTCACCCCCGCCAGGAATGCCGGTACGATCTCCAGGATCTCTTCCCGCGTCACCGCCCGCACCTCCCGCTCCCACTCCGCATCCGTGAGCAGCCGTCCACGCTCGATCCATTCGCGGGCGTAGGCTGCGGACATCTCCTCATTGCTCATGGGGGCGGTGAGGCGGCGGCCGATCAGGTGCTGGCGGGCCTCTTCGACCTCGGCCTCGGTGGGCGGATGTTGGAGAAGGGCGTCGAGGCCTCCGAAGAAGAGGGCGCGGGCCTCGTCCAGCTTGTCGGGGTTCACTCCGGTGGTGATGGAGAGCCAGCCGGCCTGGCCGTCCGTGTGATGGCGGGTCCCGAGGTAGTAGGCGAGGCCGCGCCGGGAGATCAGCTCCTTGCCGAGCCTCCCCTCGTAGTCGTGGGCCATCACGTAGAGGAGCATGCGCCAGGCCAGAGGCGAGGAGGGGACCGGCACGGCGTAGCCGATCTGGGACTGGGCCTTGCCCGGGAGCGCTATCCACGCCTTGGGCTGCTTGACCTTGAGTGTGGCCCTGGGGAGGGGCCGGCGCCGGGGGAGGCTGGAGAAGGCGGACTCCAGGAGACGCAGCGCCTCGTCCTCATTGAAGTCTCCCATGGCTACGACGGCTACGGGTGAGCCGCCGGAGACCGGCTCGATCCCCAGCGCGCCGCGCAGGGTCCTCTCCAGGAGGGCTTCTGGATCGTCGGGCTCCTCGATGGGCTCAGGGACAGCGGATTCCAGCGCCTTCCGGATCTCCACGATCGCGCCGTCCAGCTCTCCGACCCGGAACCGGAGACCCAGCGAGGTGTGGCGCCAGAGGGGCTCGTCAGCCGCCACGTTCAGTCCAGTCTCCGGGAAGCCGAGGCCGTTCCCCTGGGTCACCACCCGCAGATATCCCGCGGGCACCCGGGGCACGCGGCGCACGATCAGGGCGATCCCGTTCGGAAGAACCTTCACCCGCGGCGCGGAAGGCGGGGCCGGGACCGGAGCGGCCAGGGGCCTGTCCTCGGGGACGGCCGGGGATGCGGAGGCGACGGGCTTGGGCGGTGGAACCGGATGGACCCAGCCGATCGTGCGCTGGTAGGGCTGCAGGCGGGAGGCGGCGGCGCGCCGCACGTCCTCGGGCGTGACCGCTGCGATCAGGCCGGGCAGGCGCTGGAGGACTCCGAAGGCGCCGATCCCTTCGTAGAAGGCCATCTGGTGGGCGGCGTCCTCGGTGCTCTCCGCGTCCAGCTCCAGCTCGGTCAGCAGGGACCGCCGCGTCCGGTCGAGCTCCCCGGCGGGAACGGGACGATCCCGGAGCGCCGCGATCCTCTCCTCGATCTCCTGCTCGACCTCCGGGCCGCCGCGCCCCCGCAGGCTGAAGAGGTAGGGCTGCGCCGTGGGAGAGAAGGCCGAGGCGATCTCCTCTCCTACTCCGTGCAGCCGCGAGCCGGGACGGGCGGGGAAGGGATCACCGTCCTGGAGGAAGCTGGCGCCGGACGATCCCGTAAGAAGCGCCTGGATCAGGAGGAAGGCGGGGAGGTCGGGGTCGGACGCGGCCGGCGCCCGGTACGCGATCTGGAACCAGCGCCCGGTTCCGCCGCCGGGGAGGCCGCCCGGGAGGTCCACCCGGCGCTCCCCCTGCTGGGGAGGCTCTTCCGTGTGGGGGAGGGGAGTCGCCTCTCCTGCCGGGATGCCACCAAAGGCCCGGCGCACGAGCGCGAGCGCCTCGGACGCCTTCACGTCCCCGGCGATCGCCAGCACCGCGTTGGCCGGGTTGTAGTGGCGGCGGTAGAAAGCGGCCACATCTCCATGGGTGATCCGCTCGACGTCGCTCGTCCAGCCGATGACGTTCTGGCGGTAGGGGTGTTGAGTGAATGAAACGGCGGCCACGGCGTCATGGAGCACGCTAGCCGGGTCGTTCTCGTAGCCATGCAGCTCGGTGAGGACCGCGCCGCGCTCGGCCTCCATCTCGGCCGGCGGCAGGAGCAGCCGGCTCATGCGGTCGGCCTGGATGTCGAGGACGAGCGGCAGGTGCTCCCGCGGGACGGTCTCGAAGTAGGTGGTCTGGTCGATCCAGGTGTAGGCGTGCCATTCGCCGCCCACGGCGTAGATGCGGCTGACCACGTCCGTGTCCGGGAAACGTTCCGTGGCGCGGAAGGCCATGTGCTCCAGGAAGTGGGCGACCCCCGTGGCCCCGGTGTGCTCGTTGCGGCCTCCGGCTTTGTAGAGGACCTGCGTGCTGACGACCGGCAGCGTGGGGTCCTCCAGCACCATCACGGTCAGGCCGTTCGGCAGCCGCTCGAGGACGACGCTGTCGAGCCGGGCGGCGGCGAGGCGGCCGGCGGCGAGGAGAAGGAAGACGGCCAGCAGCCGGGATGCGAGGCTCATGGGATTTCCTCCGGAGAGGCGGAGCCTACCATCGGCCTGGCATCGGGTTTGCCATAGGAGAAAGCATATGGAAACCCTACCCTCGCCCCACCTGACGCACCCCGGCCTGCTGATCGCCATCGGCGGCGCCGAGGACAAGACGCGCGAGCGTGTAATCCTGCGGTACTTCCTGGAGGCGGCCGGAGGGCCGGACGCCAACCTCGTGGTCCTGGCGACCGCGTCCGAGGTGCCGGAAACCGGCGAGCGCTATGCCGAGCTGTTCTTCGCCCTGCGGGCCGAGACGGTCGAAGTGCTCAAGATCGACAACCGGGAGGACGCCCTCAACGCGGGCCAGGACCACCTGGACCTCCTGGAGTACGCCACCGGCCTGTTCATCACCGGCGGCAGCCAGCTCAAGTTCTCCTCGGCCCTGGGCGGGACGGCGCTGGCCGAGGCCATCCGGCGCCGGCACCAGGAGGGCATGGTGGTGGCCGGCACCAGCGCCGGCGCGGGCCTGCTCGCCGAGCACATGATCGCCCTGGGGGACAGCGGGTCCAGCCCGCGGCGGCGCCTCGTGCATCTCGCCAAGGGGCTGGGTCTCGCTCCGAACCTCGTCATCGACCAGCACTTCCGGCGCCGCGACCGCCTCGGCCGGCTGCTCACGGCCCTCTCCTACAACCCCGAGCCCCTGGGCCTCGGCATCGACGAGGACACGGCCGCGGTCATCGAGGCCGGCGGCGTCATGAACGTCCTCGGGGCGGGCGGCGTGACCGTCATCGACGCCTCGGGCCTGCGCTATACCGACAGCTACGCGGTGCAGCGCGGCCAGCCTCTGGCCATGCTCGGCCTCAAGCTCGACTTCCTGACCTCCGGCTGCCGCTACGACCTGCGCCGCCGCGTGGGCATCGCGCCCCAGTCCTCCATGCGCATCGACCCGCTCATGGAGCCGGCAGTCGTCGAGGAGGCGCCGGCCGACCCGGTGCCGGTGGGGATGCGGGACGGGGAGTAGACCGGGATCAACTGGCATGGTCGTTGCTCATGCTCTTCAAGAATGAGTTTCCCTCGATAAAAACCTCTAGGAAGAGCACTCCATGGAAATCCTGGAAACTCGGGTCTACCGCGGCCCCAACCTCTACGCGCTCTGGCCCATGATCCGCCTCAAGATCGACTTGGGCGAGCTGGAGCAATACCCCACGGTCAAGCTGCCCGGATTCCCCGGGCGGCTGCTGAACCTCGTCCCCACCCTGGAGGAGCACACGTGCGGCCTCGGCGTACCGGGCGGGTTCATCGAGAGGATGAAGGAGGACGAGGGCACCTGGCTCGGCCATGTCCTGGAGCACCTGGCCATCGAGCTCCAGTGCCTGGCCGGCACCGTGGTTACCTTCGGCAAGACGCGCCAGGAAGAGCTCCCGAAAGGCCAGTACTACGTGGTGTACAGCTTTGTGGAGGAGGCCGTCGGGCTGGAGGCGGGCCGGCTGGCGCTGCGCCTGATCCGCCACCTGCTGCCGCCGGAGCGCGAGGCCCACGACCCGTCGCCGTTCGAGTTCCGGCAGGAGCTCGAGCACCTGATCCGCCTGGCCCAGCGCCGCGCCCTCGGGCCTACCACCGCCGCCCTGGTCCGCGCCGCGGAAGACCGGGGCATCCCCTGGATCCGGCTCAACGACCGCTCGCTCGTCCAGCTCGGACACGGCAAGTACCAGCGCCGCATCCAGGCCAGCATCACCAGCGAGACCCGGCAGATCGCCACGGAGATCGCGTCGGACAAGCGGCTGACCCACCGCATCCTGGAGGATCTGGGCCTGCCAGTCCCCCGGCAGGTGATCGTGGACGATGTGGATGAAGCCGTGGAGGAGGCCGGGAACATCGGCTTCCCCGTGGTGGTGAAGCCGCTCGACGGCAACCACGGCCGCGGCGTGGCCATCGACATCAAGAACCCGGAGCAGGTGCGCGCCGCGTTCGAGCAGGCCCGGGAGCACTCCGGGCGCGTGTTGATCGAGGCCTGCCAGCCGGGCAACGACTACCGCATCCTGGTGGTGAACGGCCGGGTGGTGGCGGTGGCGCAGAGGGTCCCCGGCCACGTGACCGGCGACGGTCGCCACACCGTGGCCGAGCTGGTGGAGACCGTCAATCTCGACCCGCGGCGCGGTGTGGGCCACGAGAAGGTGCTCACGCGCATCGAGATCGATGCCCAGGCTCGGCGCTGCCTGGAGCGCGAGGGGCTCAGCCCCGGGTCCGTGCCCGAGGAGGGACGCAACGTCTGGCTGCGCTCCACCGGCAACCTCTCCACCGGCGGCACGGCCATCGACAGGACCGAAGACACCCACGAAGACAACCGGCTCATGGCAGAGCGGGCCGTGCAGGCCATCGGTCTGGACGTGGCCGGCGTGGATTTCCTCTGCCCGGACATCACGCGCAGCTACAAGGACGTGGGCGGGGCGATCGTGGAGATCAACGCCGCGCCCGGCTTCCGCATGCACGTAGCTCCTACGGAAGGGACGCCGCGGGACGTGGCCGGCCCGGTCATCGACATGCTCTTCCCGGAAGGGACGCCCTGCCGCATCCCCATCGCGGCCATCACCGGCACCAACGGCAAGACGACCACGACGCGCATGGTGGGCCACATCCTCAAGCTCGCCGGGCACACCGTGGGCATGGCCACCACGGACGGCGTGTACATCGACGGCGCCCTGACCGTGCGCGGGGACATGACCGGCCCGTGGTCGAGCCAGCTCGTGCTGCGCGATCCGCGGGTGGACGCGGCGGTGCTGGAGACGGCGCGGGGGGGCCTCGTGCGCTCGGGGCTCGGCTGGCGCAAGTGCAGCGTCGGCGCAGTGCTCAACGTGGCCTCCGACCACCTGGGATTGGGCGGCATCTCCACCCTCGACGATCTGGCCAAGGTCAAGCAGATCGTCGCGGAGGTGGCGCAGGACTTCTGCATTCTGAACGCCGATGACCCCCGCGTGGCGGCCATGGCCGAGCACAGCCGGGCCGAGCCGATCTACGTGACCACGGACTGCCGGAGCGAGCTGGTGCGGCGCCACATCCGGGAACGCAGGCGGGCGGTGGTGCTGGAGGAGGGGCTCAATGGCGCCGTGCTTACCCTCTACCAGGGGGAGGACAAGATCCCTCTGCTCTGCGCGCACCAGATCCCGGCCTCGCTGGAGGGGCACGCGGTGCACAACGTCCACAACGCGATGTTCGCCGCCGCGATCGCCAGCGGCATGGGGGTGAGCCCGAGCCTGATCCGCGACGGGCTGCGGACGTTCACTACCGACTTCGCCCAGGCGCCGGGACGGCTCAACCTCTACACCGGCCACCCGTTCAAGGTGATGCTCGACTACGCCCACAACGCTCCGGCCATGGAGCTGGTGGCGCGCACGGTGCGGGAGCTGGCGGTCTCGGGCCGGCGCATCGGGGTGATCGCCTCGCCGGGCGACCGCCGGGACGAGGACGTCGTCGCCCTGGCCGCGGCCGCGGCTCCCGCCTTCGACTACGTCTTCTGCAAGGAGGACGGCGATCTCCGGGGACGGTCCCAGGGCCAGACCGGCGAGCTGCTCCGCAAGGGGCTGCTCTCCGCCGGCTTCGCGTCCGAGCGGATCTGCCCGGAGATCCACAAGGAGGAGACGGCGACCCTCCAGGCGCTGGAGATGGCACGGGCCGGCGACCTCGTGGTCATCTTCGGCGAGAAGCTGGAGCGCGTCTGGGAGCTGATCGTGAGCTTCCGCAGCCAGGTCACGGAGCGCGACGAGACGGCCCGCAAGGAAGCGCCGGTCCGCGAGGAGCTGCTGGTCAGGTAACCAACAGCGCCCGCTCCAGCACCTCCAGCGCCTCCTGGCGCCGCGAGTGGACCAGGAGCAGCAGCAGGTCGCCCGGCCGCGACCAGGCGAGCGCCTTGCGGACCGCGTCGGGATCGTCCTCGGCGCGGACAAGCTGGGCGGACGATGCGCCCAGGCGGAGCAGCTCGTCCTCCAGGATCGCCGGGACCTCGCCGGGCTGCCGGCCGCGCAGCATCTCCGGCAGTTCCTTGATGACGACCATGTCGGGCCGGATGGCCCACGCCGCCCGCGCCAGCTCGCGGATGTCGGCCTCTTCACGGTCCCCGGCCTGGCCGAGGACGATGAGCCGGCGCTGGGCCGGCAGCGCGGCGGCGAACCTGAGCAGCGCGGCCAGGCCGTGCGGGTTGTGGGCATAGTCGACCAGGACGCGGGCGCCGTTGACCTCCAGCAGGTTTCCTCTTCCAGGATTGTCCTCGGGCGTGCTCCGGAAGCCGCGCAGCCCGTCGGCCATGGCGTCCAGCGGCAGGCTGATGGCCCCTGCCAGCCCGATGGCGGCCAGAGCGTTCGCCACGTTGTGCCGGGCGGCTCCGCCAAAGGTGATGGGCACCTCGTCCACCCGGATGATCATCTGGCGCCGCTGCTCGCCGTAGCGCACCAGCTCGCCCTCTTCCAGCGTGCAGCCCGCGCTGCCGGCCACGAGCAGGTCGTCGAAGCCGGGGCGGTCGGGATCGATGGAGAACCAGACCACAGGGGCTCCGAAGCGGCAGGTCCGGGCCACGAGCTCGGGGTCGTCCGCGTTGAGCACGACGCGGCCCTGGGGCCTGACGGCGCGGGCGGCCACCAGCTTGGTCTCGGCGAGGGCGGCGAGGTCGTTGACCCCGAACTCGCCCAGGTGGTCGGCGGCCACGTTGGTCACCGCGGCGGCGTCGGCGCGGCGCACGCCGAGCCCGCGCCGCAGGATGCCGCCGCGGGCGGTCTCCAGGATGGCCACCTCGACGCGGCGGTCGCGCAGCAGGGTGCGGGCACCGCCGGGACCGGAGCAGTCGCCCTCGTCGAGGACCTCTCCGCCGACCTCCACCCGGTCGGTGGTGGTGGTGCCGGGCATGGCTCCGGCGGCACGGACCATCGCCGCCAGCAGGCGCACGGTGGTGGTCTTGCCGTTGGTCCCGGTCACCAGGACCACGGGGATGTCGCTCACCTGGTTCCAGGGGACCTCGCGCGGGGTGGGCAGGTCGTCCATCCTCCAGGTGAGGGAGCCGCAGCCGAGGCCGAGCGTGACGTAGTCGGCGTCCCAGAGAAGGGAGATGCGGCGGCGGCCCGCGGCGTCGCGCAGCGCGAGCAGGGCGGGATGGCGCTCCCGCTCGGTGGCTTCCCGCAGCCGGACGGCCACTGCGGCCACCTCCGCATCGGAGGGCTCGACCGCCGCCAGCGCGGCCTCCCAGGCCCACTCGTTGATCTCGGTCGCGGTGTACAGGCGGTCGATCTGCGCGGACAGGGCCAGGTTGGCCCCGCCGGGGAAGCGGCGGACGCACAGCTCCTCGGCCCCCCATCCCGCGGCCTCCAGGATGCGGCCCGCCTGGCGGACCCACGCCTCGGTGACCGGCCCGGACTCCTCGTCGGAGAGGGCCACGTCGAGGACCGCCCCCTCCAGGTCCCAGAGCAGGTTGGGGCCGGTCAACCGGCGCGAGTCGAGAAGCTTCATCCAGATCTCCGAGCTGACGCTGCTTGCCGGAAGCCTATCAGAGGAGGGGTCATGCTACGATCTCCATGCCTACATGGGCGGAGTTTAATCGTGTCCGGCGTGTGCGAGGGCGCATACGCGAGGAAGGGGACTGTACATGGCGATCTTTTCGGCTCCGGCAGGTCTGCAGACAGGACAGGCACGGCCGGGGCTCCTGATGGCGATCGGCGGCGCGGAGGACAAGATCCGCGAGCGGGTGATCCTGCGCGCCTTCGTGGAAGCGGCCGGCGGGCCGGACGCGAACCTCGTGGTGATGGCCACGGCATCCGAGCTGGCCGAGACGGGCGACCGCTACGTCTCCGTCTTCGAGTCGCTGCACGCCGATACCGTGGAGGTCCTGCGCGTGCGCAGCCGCGAGGACGCCCTCCAGGGTGACGCCTCCGGCTCCGGCATGCTCGACCTCCTGGAGTTCGCCAGCGGCCTGTTCATCACCGGCGGCAGCCAGCTCCGCATCTCCGCCGCCCTCGGCGGCACCGCCCTCGCGGATACGATCCGCCGCCGCCACGCCGAGGGCATGGTCGTGGCCGGCACCAGCGCGGGCGCGGCGGTCCTCTCCGAGCACATGATCGCCATGGGCGACAGCGGCGGCACGCCGCGCCGCCGCCTGGTCCAGATGGCCCAGGGCCTGGGGCTCGCCCCGGAGCTCGTCATCGACCAGCACTTCCGGCAGCGCGACCGCCTCGGCCGCCTGGTCACGGCCCTGTCCTACAACCCCGGGCCGCTCGGCATCGGAGTCGACGAGGACACGGCCGCGATGATCGACGGCGGCGTCCTGCGCGTGATCGGCAGCGGCGCCGTGACCGTCCTGGATGCCTCGACGTTCCGCTATACGGACAGCCCCGAGGTGCGCCGCGGCCAGGCGCTGGCCATGCTCGGCCTCAAGCTCGACTTCCTGACGTCCGGCTGCCGTTATGATCTGCGGAGCAGAACCGGTTTGCCGCCCCTGTCCGAAAGGCCGTTACTTCAGGAGGAGGAGACGGCAGAGGTCGTCCGATGAAGATTCTCGACACCCGCGTCTACCGCGGCCCCAACCTCTACGCCCTGCGCAAGGTCATCCGGCTGAAGGTCGACCTGGGCGAGCTGGAGGACTACCCGACCAACAGGCTCCCCGGGTTCGTGGATCGTCTCCTGGAGCTGATGCCCACGCTCCAGGAGCACACCTGCTCCTACGCGGAGCCGGGCGGCTTCGTGCGCCGCATGACCGAGGACGAGGGGACCTGGCTCGGACACGTGCTGGAGCACGTGGCCCTCGAGCTCCAGTGCCTGGCCGGCACGCCGGTCTCCTATGGCAAGACGCGAAGCCGCGACCTCCCCAAGGGCCAATACTGGGTCGTCTTCAGCTTCGACGAGGAGACCGTGGGCCTGGAGGCCGCCGATCTGGCCCTGCGCCTGATCCGCCACCTCCTGCCGCCCGAGCGCGAGGCGTACGACCCGTCGGAGCTCGACTACCGGACCGAGCTGGAGTCCCTGGTGCGCCTGGCCCAGCGCCGCGCCTTCGGGCCGTCCACGGCCTCGCTGGTCCGCGCCGCAGAAGAGCGGGACATCCCGTGGATCCGGCTCAACGACCGCTCGCTCGTCCAACTCGGCCACGGCAGGTACCAGCGCCGCATCCAGGCCACGGTCACCAGCGAGACCCGGCACATCGCGGTCGAGATCGCCTCGGACAAGCGGCTGACTAACCAGATCCTCCACGACCTCGGGCTGCCGGTCCCGCGCCAGCACCGGGTGCGCACGGTCGAAGGCGCTATCGAGGCCGCCGAGGAGCTCGGTTTCCCGGTGGTCGTGAAGCCGCTCGACGGCAACCACGGGCGCGGCGTGTCGATCAACCTGAAGACCCGGGAGCAGGTGCGGGCCGCGTTCGACGAGGCCTACGACCGCTCGTCCGTGGTGATCGTCGAAACCTTCCTGGAGGGGCAGGACTACCGCATCCTGGTGGTCAGCGGCAAGGTCTTCGCCGTGTCGGAGCGCGTCCCCGGCCGCGTGGTGGGGGACGGCGTCCACACGATCGGGCAGCTCATCGAGACGGTCAACACCGACCCCCGGCGCGGCGTGGGCCACGAGAAGGTCCTCACCCGCCTGGAGGCGGATTCCCAGGCCGAGCGGTTGCTGGAGCAGGCCGGCCTGACCCTGGACTCGGTGCTCCCCGAGGGGCAGGTCTTCTACCTCCGCTCGACCGGCAACCTCTCCACGGGCGGTACGGCGATCGACCGCACGGACGTCCTCCACTACGACAACCGGATCATGGCCGAAAGGGCCGTGAAGGCCGTGGGCCTGGACGTGGGCGGCGTGGACTTCATCTCGCCGGATATCAGCCGGAGTTACAAGGAGGTCGGCGGCGGCATCGTGGAGATCAACGCCGCGCCCGGCTTCCGCATGCACGTGGCGCCCACCGAGGGCACGTCCCGCGACGTGGCCGGCCCGGTGATCGACATGCTCTTCCCCAAGGGCACGCCGTACCGCATCCCCATCGCCGCCATCACGGGCACCAACGGCAAGACCACCACGACGCGCATGGTCGGGCACATCCTCAAGCTCTCGGGCTTCACCGTGGGCATGACCACGAGCGACGGGGTCTACATCGACGGCAACCTGACCGTGAAGGGGGACATGACCGGCCCGTGGGCGAGCCACCTGGTGCTGCGCGATCCGTCCGTGGACGCCGCCGTGCTGGAGACGGCCCGGGGCGGCATCGTGCGCGCCGGCCTCGGCTGGCGCAGGTGCGCCGTGGGCGCGGTCCTCAACGTGGCCTCGGACCACCTGGGCATGGGCGGGGTCAACGACCTGGACGAGCTGGCGGAGATCAAGCGGGTGGTGGTCGAGGTGGCGCAGAACTTCTGTGTGCTCAACGCCGACGATCCGCGGGTGGCGCCCATGGCCGGGCACAGCCCGGGCCAGCCCATCTACGTGACCCTGCACCGAGAGAACGAGCTGGTCAGGAAGCACATCCGCAACAAGGGCCGGGCCGTGGCCCTGGAGGAGGGGCTGAACGGCCGGATGATCGTGCTCTACGAGGGGGAAGAGCAGATCCCCCTGCTCTGGGCGCGGCAGATCCCGGCCACGATCGACGGCCACGCCATCCACAACATCCAGAACGCCATGTTCGCCGCGGCCATCGCCCATGCCCTGGGGATCAGCCTGGACAACATCCGCCAGGGGCTGCGGACGTTCACCACCGACTTCTTCCAGACTCCGGGCCGCATGAACTTCTACAACGAGCACCCCTTCCGGGTGCTGCTGGACTACGCTCACAACGCCCACGGCATGCGGGCCATGGCCCAGACCGTGCGCGAGCTGTCGGTGCACGGCCGCCGGATCGGGGTGCTGTCCGCCCCCGGCGACCGCCGGGACGAGGACATCCTCGAGCTGGCCCAGGCCGCGGCCCCAGCCTTCGATCTGATCCTGCTGCGGGAGGACGACAACCTCCGCGGGCGCAAGCCCGGCGTGGTGGGGGAGATGCTCCGCGGGGGTCTCGTGGCTGCCGGCTTCCCGGCCGAACGGATCGCCGACGGAATCTTCTTCGAGGAGGAGGCCGTGCAGCGCGCCCTGGAGGAGGCCCGGCCGGGCGACCTCCTGGTGATCTTCGGCGACAAGCTGGACCGTGTCTGGAACCAGATCGTGAACTTCGGCCGTCCGGGGGACGGCGCGGGCGCCCGTCCCCCGGTGGCCCCGCCGCTCTTCGCCACCGAAGAGGACCTGCCGGCGATCCTAGCCAGCCGCGCCGTGGACCTGGTCCCGTCCGACCGAAGCGTGGGCGGGCACGAGGACTAGGCCAGCGTGCCCAGCACCTCCCGCGCCTCCCGCAGATCCGGCGTATCCAACCCCTCCGTGAACGCCGCGTAGACCGGCTCCAGAACCTCGCGCGCTTCCTCCTTCTTCCCCCTGGCGGCCCAGTGGCGGGCGAGGCTGGTGGCGGCGCGCAGCTCCAGGGCGCGGGAACTCTGCTGACGGGCTACCCCGAGGGCGCAGGCGAGCTGGTCCAGGACGTCCTCGTCCGGCGCGCCCTGGTCGGCCAGCAGCTCCCCGCGCAGGCGATGGAGCTCGGCCTGGTAGAGCGTCTGGCCGGCGTCCACCATGTCGACGGAGCCGTCGAGGGCGGCCAGGGCCTCGGCGGTCTTCTTCTGCGAGCGGTAGGCCTCGGCCAGGAAGGCGAACACGTGCGGGTCGCGCCGGAGGCCTCCGAACTGGGAGCCGGCGCGGATGTCCGCCACTGCCTCTTCGGCGCGGCCCTCCTGCGCTCGCAGCCAGCCCCGCTGGGCTGTCCCCATGATGCGCCAGTAGGGATACTCCTGCTTCGACGACAGCTCCAGTAGCTCGTCGTTGATCCCGCGCAGCGCCTCGGGCTCGCGGCGGAAGGCGCGCAGCTCGCCCGCGAAGAAGAGCGCGCAGGCGATGGAGAAGGGCTGGCCCAGCTCCCGGGCCATGGCCAGCATCTCGGCGCTGCGTTCCACGGCCTGGTCGGGATAGCCGAGGAACCAGAGCACCCAGGAGAGGTTGCCCAGGCACTCCACTCCGGGCTGGGGACCCGCCAGGATCGGTGCCGAGCGGGCGCGCTCCAGGTCGTAGAACGTGAGCCCCTTCTCCAGATAGATGCGGGCCTGCGGCAGATCCCCTAGGACCATCGCGGTGAAGCCCATGGCCTGGTGGCTGCTCAGGAGCTTCACCGGGTTCTCCTCGGCCTCGGCGAGACGGAGGAGCTGCTGTGCCGTCTCCCTCGCCGTCCGCGGCCTGCCCGTGAGCACGTAGAAGATATAGAGCCCGCGCAGCGCCGGGAAGAGCTGCGGCGTCTGGCCGGCCCGGCGGCAGAGGTCGCGGGCGCGCTCGAAGGCGCGCTGGACGTCGGGCTCCGCGAAGCTCATGGCCGAGCCCGCGGCTACGCCGAGCGACACCCGCAGGCCGATCTCGCTCTGGTCCCGCTCGGGGCTCTCCGGCAGCGACTCCAGCAGCTCCAGGGCGCGGGTGAGGTGGCCGACCGCCTCCTTGTGGCCCGAGCCGCGCAACGCTTTCTCGCCCGCCCGGTACCACCAGCCCAGGGCCTCCGGCACCTTGCCCGCGCCCGTGTAGTGGTGGGCTACCAGCTCGGGCTGGCCCTCGGCGATCTGCGGGAACTTCCGCTCCATCGCCTCGGCGATCCGCTGGTGGAACTCCTGCCGGTGGCTGCGCAGCAGCGACTCGTAGGCCGCGTCCTGGATCAGGCCGTGCTTGAACAGGTAACGGGCGCGCGGCGGCAGGCCCCGGCGGTAGAGGAGCTCGGCATCCACCAGGCGGGCCAGCTCGCGCTCCAGGTAGACCTCATCCCAGGGGGCCACAGCCACCAGGAGATCGTGGGAGAACTCCCGGCCCAGCGTGGCCGCGAGCTGGGCCACCTCCTTGGCCGACCCCAGCCGGTCCAGGCGCGCCATCAGCGAGTCGCGCAGGGTGGCCGGGATCTCCAGCGGCCGAAGGATTGGGCCCGATCCCGACTCCTCTGACAGACCGGACTCCAGCACCATCTTGACCATCTCCTCGATGACCAGGGGGACGCCGTCCGCCTTTTCGAGGATCTGCGCCAGCACCGGGGCCGGGAGCTGCCGCCCGCCGGCCAGACGCTCGATCATCTGCTCGATCTGGCGGTCCGAGAGCGGCCCCAGGCTGAGCTGCGTCAGGTAGGACCGCTGGCCCCAGGGGGGCTGGAAGTCCGGGCGGTACGTCAGCACCGTGAAGATGCGCGCCGCCGCTCCCTGCTGGAGGATGTGTCCCAGCAGCTCCATGGTCGACGGGTCGATCCAGTGGAGGTCCTCGACCGCGAGCACCACCGGCCGGCGGTCGGCCATCTCCAGCACCACGGCGAGCACGGCCTCCAGCGTCCGCTTGCGCTGTGCCTCGGGGCTCAGGCCCAGCGGCCCGTAGCACTCGGTGAGCGGGATGGAAAGGAGGGCCGCGAACAGGGGCACCATCTCGTCCAGCGGGAGGTCGTAGCGCCGGAGCGCGTCCTCCAGCAGGGAGAGGAGGTCCTGGGGTCCGCTCTCCCGACCCGGGTCCAGCCACCGCCGGAGCAGGTCGATGAAGGGGAAGAGGATGCTGTTCCGGTGATAGGGGGAGCCGTGGAGCTCCAGCCAGACGGGCATGTCCGCGGCGAGCTGCCGGCGGAGCTCCCGGACCAGGCGCGATTTGCCGATGCCGGCCTCGCCCCCCAGGAGGACCGCCTGACCCTTGCCTTCCCGGGCCATGGACCACCGCTCCAGCATCAGCTCCAGCTCCTGGCCGCGGGCGACCAGCGGGATCAGCGCGACGCCCGTAGTCTCGTCCTCGCCGCTCTGGAGATCCCGCGGCTGCAGCACCCGCCAGACCCGCGCCGGCTGCGGCGCCGGCAGCTCCTCGCATACGAAGTAGCGCTCGATGAGCCGGTACGTGGAGCGGCTCACCAGCACGGAGCCGGGTCCGCCGAGGCCCTGCACCGCGCCAGCCACGTTGGGCAGGTCTCCCAGGGCCAGCTCCTCCCGCCAGGCGCCGGCTGCCCGGGCCGCGACCACCGTGCCCGTATGGATGCCCACCCGGACCGGCGGCCCCCCCGTGCTCTCAATCCTGGCCGCGATCTCCAGGGCGGCGTGCACGGCCCGGCGGGCGTCGTCCTCGTGCGCCTGGGGATAGCCGAAGGTGGCGTGCAGCTCACCGCCCAGGGAGGGATGCAGGTTCCCTTCGAAGCGCTGGACGGTCTCCGAGACCAGGGCCTGGAGGTGGGGCGTGTGCTCCAGCAGCTCCTCAGGGTCGAGGGCCTGGCCGGCGCGGGTCACGAGGCCGCAGCGCACCACCGTGACCTGCCGGCGCTCGCCGCTGGCGCGGCGGTTGGCGACCGTGGTGGGCGGACCATCCACGGAAGCCGAGTACGAGGGGCGGACCTCCGTTACGCTGCTGCCCGCGCTGGAACTGGGATATCCCGTCGCGCCGGTGGAGAAGGCTGCGGAGGTGGACGGATCGAAGCCCCCGCCGATCCGCTCCAGGGCCGTCAGCACGTCCCGGGCGTTCTGGGGCCGCTGCGCCGGGTCCTTCTGGAGCAGGAGGTCGATGAGGATGGAAAGCTCCTCGGGCACGCGCGGGTTGGTCTCTCGGGCCGGCGCCTGGCGGTGGAGACAGACCCGCTTCAGAGTCTCGATCAGGCTCTTGTCGTAGAACGGCGAGGTGCCGGTGAAGGTCTCGTAGAGCAGGGTGCCGAAGGAGAACAGGTCGGTCCGCGGATCGATCGGCCGCCCCTCGATCTGCTCGGGCGCCATGGAGCGGCAGGTGCCAAGGACCATGCCGTCCACGGTCAGGGCGGCCTCGGCCTCGGCGTGCTCCACCCGCTTGGCCAGGCCGAAGTCGAGGATCTTGGGCCGGCCCGAGGGGGTGACGATGACGTTCTCGGTCTTGAGGTCCCGGTGGACGACTCCGTGGGCATGGGCCTCGGCCAGGGCGGCGGCGATCTCGCGGGCCAGCGCGAGCCCCGGGCCCAGGTCCATAGGGCCTTCACGGACGATCTGGGCGAGGGTCTTGCCCTCCACCAGCTCCATGACGATGCCGTCCCCCTCGTCCGTCTGCACCATGTCGTAGATGCGGACGATCGCGGGATGGCTCAGGCGGGCGCTCGCCCGCGCCTCCCGGCGCAGCCGCTCGCGGCCTACCTTGTCCTCGTGCCTGCCCGGCTGGATGAGCTTCACCGCCACCCAGCGGTCCAGGCGCTCGTCGTACGCGCGGTAGACGACCCCCATGCCACCGGAGCCGATCTGCTCGTCGATGCGGTAGGGTCCTATCCTTTCGGGCTGCACTTGGCCGGGTCCTGGGCTTTCCTTTGGAGCGAGTATCTTAAGACCCGCGCCCTCCCTACGCAAAGACTTTTAGCCATCCATTAGAGATTGTCCTGCGCGCGGGCTATGGTAGCCTTGCACGAGCATCTGAAATCCTATCTGCCGTGACGGGGCCGCGCCCCCTTGTGGGACTGCTCGGTCTTCGCCTCGCGGCGTGCTTTGGAGGGAGGCGAAGATGAGCGGCCTGGACCACCTGTTCCCCCAGTTGTTCCCCAATAAGGGAGGCATCCCCTGTCCCTTCACCTTGCGGGTGAACGGAAGTGTGAGACAGATCGGTGACGGCGATCCGGCGTTCGAGCTGTACGTCCGCAACGGCAGCGGCGAGAAGGCCCTGCGCACCCTGAACGAGCTCGCGATCGCCGAGGCCTACGTGCGCGGCGACCTCGACATCGAGGGTGACATCGTCCGGGCCATGTGGTTCCGCGGCCTGCTGTCGGACGACAACCTCTGGATCAAGGCCTGGCGGCGGCTGCAGCCGCTGCTGCTGGGCCGGACCAGGCTGAACCCCGCCTGGATCGCCAAGCACTACGACTCCGGCAACATCCAGCTCTACGCCCTGGACCGGGACTGGCGCGCCTACACGCCCGGCATCTACGAGACCGGGGCGGAGACGCTGGAGGAGAGCACGCTCGCGAAGTACCGGTTCGCGCTCGACTCGATGCGGGTGAAGGAGGGGGAGCGCGTGCTGGAGGTGGGCTGCGGGTGGGGCGGCTTCACCCACTTCTGCTCGGATCATGGCCTCACGGTCATCGGCCTCACGCTCTCCAGGGACCAGTTCGGGTACACCGGGCAGCTCATCCGCGACCGGGGGCTGAGCGCCGAGGTGCTCTACCAGGACTTCTTTACCTTCCGGCCGGACAGGAAGTTCGACGCCGTCTCCATGATGGGTGTGATCGAGGACCTCTCCGACTACCCCTGGGTGATGCGGCGGCTGAAGGAGCTGCTCAAGCCTGGGGGGAGGGTCTACCTGGACTTCGCCGCGGGCAAGGTGCCGTTCGGGACCTCCAGCTTCATCACCAAGTACGTCTGGCCCGGTACCTTCCGCATGGTCTACATGCCCGAGCTGATGGCCGCCGCGGACGAGGCCCGCGTCCACGTGATCGGGGCCTGGGACGACCGCCGCAACTACCACCTGTGGGCGAAGAATGGCCACCAGCGCTGGGTGGAGAACCGGGACGAGATCGTCCGCCGCTCCAGCCTGGAGACCTGGCGGCTGTTCAAGCTCCTCTTCGCCGGCACCGCCGGGGTGATGAACGACCCCGCGCACGACGTGACGGCCTACCGGCTGGTGCTGGAGCTGCCGGGGTGAGGGTCCCGGCCGATCGGCAGTACAATGCGTGGGCTGGGCGCGGCTTCAAGCCCGCTCCAGAGTGGAGAAGACATCTTGCCGGAGAACCCTGCCGACGTGACATCGCTGCTCGTGGCCTACGGCAACGGCGACCGCGAGGCTTTCGACCTGCTATTGCCCATGATCTACGACGACCTGCGCCGGGTCGCCCGCCGCCAGCTCAACCGCGTGGGCAACCCGGACAAGGTCCTCGACACCACCGTGCTCGTCCACGAGTCCTACCTGAAGATGGTCGATCAGAACCGGGTCGACTGGCAGAGCCGCGCCCACTTCCTGGGGGTGGCGGCGCGGGCCATGCGCCAGGTCGTCATCGACTACGCCCGGCGGCGCGGTGCGGCCAAGCGCGGCGGCGGCGCCATCCAGACCACGATCGAGGAGGGGCACATCGCCATCAACGACCAGGCCGACTTCCTCCTGTCGCTGGACCAGGCCCTGGGGCGGCTCGAAGCCCACAGCCCGCGACTCGCCCGCATCGTCGAGTGCCGGTTCTTCGCCGGCCTTTCCGAGGAGGAGACCGCGGCCGCCATGGGCGTCTCCCTGCGCACCGCCCAGCGCGACTGGATGAAGGCGCGGGCCTGGCTCCAGGAGGAGCTGCGCGCCTGAGCGCCGGGAGCGACCGCTTGATCTCCAGCAACGACCTCTGGCAGCGCGCCGACCGCATCCTCGACGAGGCGCTCGACGTGCCGGCGGGGCAGCGCGCCGCGTTCCTCGACCGCGCCTGCGGGGGGGACACCCAGCTCCGCGCCCTGGTGGAGCGCCTGCTCAACGCCGCCGAGATTGAGGACCCCGGCTTCAAGTCCGGCGGCGCCCTGCAGGGCTCCTTCGGCGAGAACTTCCGCGACGAGCTGACCAAGGGGGACGAGGTGCCTCCGGGCACCACGATCGGCCGCTACCGCGTCGTGCGGGAGATCGGCCGCGGCGGCATGTCCGTGGTCTACCTGGCCGAGCGCGCCGACGGCCAGTTCCGCCAGGAGGTGGCCGTCAAGCTCCTCCAGAGCGGCATCGCCACCGGCCATATCGCGCGGCGCTTCGACCGCGAGCGCCAGATCCTGGCCCAGGCCCGCCACCCCGGCGTCGCCCGCCTGCTCGACGGCGGCACCGGCCCCGGCGGCCGCCCCTATCTGGTCATGGAGTACGTGGACGGCCGGCCCATCGAGCGCTACTGCGACGAGGAGCGGCTCTCCGTGCCCGACCGCCTCCGCCTGTTCCTGCAGGTGGCGCACGCCGTGGAGGACGCCCATCGCAACCTGGTCGTCCACCGCGACATCAAGCCGTCGAACATCCTGGTCACCGCGGACGGGCACGCCAAGCTCCTCGACTTCGGCATCGCCAAGCTGCTCGACCCCACGGCCACGAGCGGCGACGCGCTGACCGGCTCCGCGATCCGCCTGATGACGCCGGCCTGGGCGAGCCCGGAGCAGGTGCGGGGCAACCCGGTGACCACGGCCTCCGACGTCTACCAGCTCGGCCTGCTGCTCTACCTGCTGCTCACCGGCTGCTTCCCCTACGACCTCGGCGACGGCAATCCCGCCGCGCGCATGCTGGCGATCGCGCAGCGGGAGCCGGTCCGGCCATCGAGCGCGGTAACCAGCGAGGTAACCGGCCAGGGGGGCTGCGGCGTAGCCCCCGGCCAGGAGCCGAAGGCTGCGGAGGAGATCGCCCGCGCCCGCGGCACCACGCCGGGGCGCCTGCGCCGGATGCTCTGCGGCGACCTCGACGCCATCACCCTGACGGCCCTGCGCAAGGACCCCGAGAAGCGCTACGGCTCGGTAGCCCAGCTTATCGACGACGTGGAGCGCTACCTGGCGGGCCGCACGATCAGCGCCCGGCCCGACACCTGGACCTACCGCACAGGCAAGCTGGTCCGGCGCCACGCGGCGGCGTTCACCGCGGCCCTGGCCGCGGCCGCCCTCGGCCTTGCGCTGGGGCTCGTCTACACCGCGGACCTGATGGAGCAGAGGGACCGCGCGCGCCAGCAGGCGGAGTTCCTGCGCGAGCTGTTCGAGGTGCCCGCGCAGAGCGCGGCGCTCACGCCCAGGCAGCTCCTGGACCGCGGCGTGGCACGGGTCGAGATCGAGCTGGCCGGGCAGCCGGAGCTGCAGGCCGACCTGCTCGAAGACCTCGGGCAGATGTACCTCGACCTCGGGCTCCACGACGAGGCCAGGAGCCTCCAGCAGCGCGCCGGAGCTCTCCGAGGTGATCTACGCGGGGAGTGACAGAGGGGGCCGATCCCGCGGGACCGGCCCCTATATGGAAAGAGAAACGATAGACCTCAGAGGATTGCCACCAGCCTCCGGCACTGCCGCGGCAACGCCGGCTCGGTGACGGCTTCGAGGAGACTCTCAGAAACCACGGCGGCTCGATCGACCGCCGGGGAGCTCCATCCGAAGAGCGGGAGAAAGAGGCTCCGGCTCACTCAGGATCTACGCGCCTCGACCAGAAAACCGCCAAACTCTTCTGTAAAAAGATTATGCCGAAAGCACTCTACACCGAGATCCGGGCCCCGCAGATCGTGGAGAGGGCCATGGAGCTGGCCCGGGAGCTGGGCTTCCCGCTCGCGCCCGAAGGCTGCCCCGGCGATTACCAGGGACCCCCGACCGCATGCATCCCCCAGGTCGGCCGGCTGCTGCAGGCGCTGGCCGCGGGCAAGCCCGGCGGGCTGATCGGCGAGCAGGGTGCGGGGGCCGGCGTCGGCACCGCCTGGCTGGCCAGCGGGCTGACGGGAGGCGCCCGTCTCGTCTCCGCCGAGCTGGACCCAAAGCTCGCGGCCGGCGCCGCCCGCCTCTTCGCCGGCCGGCCGGACGTGGAGGTCCGCGCCGGCGACTGGCACGAGGCCCTGCGCGGGGAGGGACCGTTCGACCTGCTCTTCATGGACGCCATGCCCGCCGCGGACCTGGAGCCCGAGAACTGGGACCGCACCGTCGAGCTCGTCAAGGTGGGAGGCCAGATTGTGATGGACGACCTCACGCCCGTCGAGCTCTGGCCCGCGCACTGGGAAGGCCTCACCGACCGGAAGCGGGAGCTCGCCTTCGCCAACCCCCGCGTGGTGGGTGCAGAGGTCCGGACTACGGCGGTCACCTCCGCGCTGATCGTGACCCGGCTCCGCTGAGCCTTATCCTTGACAGGGGTCCGGTTGAATGGCAGTCTGTGCATACTCGCAATTGACGAGGAGGCAAAAATGAAGAACAACGTCTTCATCGAGCACATGCGGATCAGCGTCTCCTACCAGTGCAACCTCCACTGTGAGCACTGCTACGTGCCGGAGGACTTCCGGATGAAGTACCGGGAGGTGCTGGGGGACAAGGAGCTCACCCTCGACCAGATCCGGGCCTTCATCGACGAACTGATCGAGAACCACGGGCTGGAGAAGATCTCGGTCACCGGCGGCGAGACCCTCATCAAGTCGGTCTGGGAGAGGACGCGGGCGGTGCTGGCCCACGCCAATCTTCGCAAGCTGCGGGTACAGGTCAACACCGGCGGCTTCGGCCAGATCCCCGTGCCGGACATCGTCGGGATCTTCGATGACCCCTCGAAGCTGACGGTCCAGATCAGCCTGGACGGCTCCCGCGCCGAGACCGTGGACCGCTTCCGGGGCCGCCGGGGCGTGTTCGACTCCGCGCTGCGCTACATGTCCGATCTGACCGCGGCCGGCGCCAAGGTGCAGGCGCGCTACACGATCAACGAGTCCAACTACGACGAGACCCTCGGCGCCTACGAGCTCGTCGGCTCGATCCCGATCGCCTCCTTCAAGGTCAAGCCCATGTTCGCGGCCGGCACGGCCGTCGACAACCACGAGAAGATGATCCACGCGGGCGAGCGCCTCGGCGCCCTGCAGCGCGACCTGGTCCGCCTCAGCTCGCGCGTCCCCACCTACCTGGAGGTGGCGACGCCGGTCTTCTTCGACGAGGCCGAGTTTGAGGACCGCAGCAACTGGCGGATCTCGGACTGTACCTGCGGCATGACCTCCGGCTATCTCTCCTCGAGCGGCGACCTGTACGCCTGCTCGTATGGAGTGGGGGACGGCCACAGCGGCGACCTCGTGGTCGGCAACATCGGCGCGGAGGGGTTCGACTTCGCCCGGGACTGGGTCGAGTCCCGCTCCATCGAGAACTACCGCGACCGGCTGACGCCGCACGAGTGCCCGTCGTCGAGCCTCCTGCTGCGCAATATCCCCGTCGCTGCCACGAGCACCTCGGAGGGCGTGGAGGCCACGGCCGGCGAGTAGCCCATGGCCCGCTACTTCTGGGGCGTCTACGACGCCGTATCGGCCGCGGTGGTGGACGAGGCGGGCGGCGAGGGCCTCTGGCTGAGCGGCCTCTGCTGCTCCGCGGCCTGCGGGCTTCCCGACACCGAGCTCGCCGGCCTCGGCGACCTGCTGGCCTGCCTGCGCACCATCCGGCGGGTCAGCGCTCTCCCCGTCTGGGTGGACTGCGGCACCGGTTTCGGCAGCCCGCCCAACCTCGCGGTGGCCGCCGACGACCTGCGGCGGGCCGGAGCCGACGGGGTCTGCATCGAGGACAAGCTCTTCCCCAAGCGCAACACCTTCTCCCCCGTGGCCCACCCGCTGGAGGACGTGCCCGGCTTCTGCAAAAAGATCGACAGGGCCAAGGAGCGGCTCCACGGCTCCGGCTGCCTCGTGATCGCCCGCACCGAGGCGCTCACCGCGGGCGAGCCCCTCCCCGCGGCCATCCAGCGGGCATCCGCCTATGCCGAGGCCGGCGCCGACGCGCTCTTCCTCAGCAGCCCGTCGAAATCGTCGGCAGGCGCCCTCGAGTTCCTGGAAGCCTGGCAGGGCAGGCTTCCCGTGATCCTGCTCCCGACCTCCTACCGTCTCCAGAGCGCGGACGGGCTCGACGAGCTCGGCGTCTCCGTCGTCATCTACGCCAACCAGCTCCTGAGGTCGTCGGTCACGGCCATGCGCCGCCTGCTGGACGGGTTCGCGGCGGACCGTACCTCGGTGACCGGGCACGAGGAGATGATCAGCGTCTCGGAGCTGCTGCGGCTCACGGACCGCCAGATCGTCTGACATGCAGCATCGGCGGCATTGGCGGCATTGGCGGCATCGGCGCATCCCGTACCGGGTCCTCGAAGAGCACATCCTGGAGACGCTGGAGCGCCGCGGCGTCGATCCCGCCGACGGCCGGGTCACGGCCCGCGTCCTCCTCGAAGCCGAAGCCCGCGGATATCCGGCCCAGGGCGTGCGCCGCGTGGCCGAGATCTGCCGCTTCCTGGACCAGGGGGCGCTGTCGCCCCGGCGGTCCTGCTCGATGAGCGAGCCGGCCCCGGCGATCCGCGTCTTCCGCTCCGAGGGCTCGCTGGGTCATCCGATCGCGGTGGAAGCCGCGGACGCGGCCGCCGCGCTCGCCCGATCCTACGGAATCGGCTGCGCCGCCGTGCTCGGCGCGGGCCACATCGGCTACCTGACCCACTACGCCGAGCGCGCCGCGGCCGGGGGAGTCTTCTGCTTCGTGACCACGACCTCGTCGCCCGCGGTCGCACCGCCGGGCTCGCGGGAGCGCCTCCTCGGCACCAACCCCCTGGCCTACGCCTTTCCGCTCGGGGACGGCGCCATCTTCTGCGCCGACTTCGCCACCTCGGAGGTCTCCCGCGGCGAGGTGCTCGAGCGGCTGGAGAGCGGCACCCGGTTCGACCGTCCCGTGGGTGTGGACGCGGCCGGCGCCCTCACCGCCGACCCCTCGGAGATCCTCCAGGGCGGCATCCTCCCCATGGGCGGGAACCTGAAGGGGACCCTGGTCAACCTGCTGCTGGCGACCCTGGCGGGGCCGCTGGTGGGGGGCGAGCCCAACCACAGGATTGCGGGCACGCGCTGGCCCGACGGCCGGCCCAACAAGTCCGACTTCTTCCTCTGCATCGACGTGGCGGCCTTCGGAGAGCAGGACGTGTTCGAAGCCCGCGTGCGCAGCCTCCTCGAAGCGCTCATGGGAGCGTGCCCGCCCTTCCACGTCTCGGGCCAGCACAGCCGCGCCCTCTGGGAAGCGGCGCTGCGCGAAGGCTTCGAAGAGACCGAGGACCTGCGGCAGCTCCTCTCCGTCTGCGCCTGACATGTCCGCCGACCTGATCCTCGTGGGAGTGGGGCCGCACGCCCATTACAAGCACCTGCCGATGATCCAGAAGGCGTTGCGCTCGGGCCTGGCGCGGAGCTGGTCGGTCCTGGAGCTGGACAGCGCCCGGTCCCGACTGGAAGAGCTGGTCCGCTCGCTGCCCGTCAAGCCGCTGCGGATGGAGTACGTGCCCGACCGCAGGGACCAGGGCCTCTGGTACACCTCCGAGTCGGACTCTGTGCTCGAAGGCCTGTGCGCCGGGCTGCCGTCGCCGAAGGTCGTCCTCTCGACCGAGCCCAAGGCTCACTACCCGTACCTCAAGTGGTGCATCGCCCACGGGCGCGACTGCCTGGTCGACAAGCCGATCACGATCCCGATGTCCGAGGGGATGATGGACTCTGCTCGTTTCACGGCGGAGCTGCGGGAACTGATCGACCTCGCCCGCGAGTCCCCGGCTCGCTGCTCGGTCATGACCCCGCGGCGCTACCACCGCGCCTACGAGACCGTGAGGCGCTACGTCGGCGGCTGGGTCCGCCGGTTCGGCGTGCCCGTGACCTACCTCTCGATCTACCATGGAGAGGGCGTCTGGAACACTCCGACGGAGTACCTGGAGCGGGAGGACCACCCCTACAAGTACGGCTACGGCAAGCTGCTGCACTCCGGCTACCACTACGTCGACCTCCTGGCGCGGCTGCTGGACCTGGAGGACCAGGACATCGACTTCGCCACGAAGGTGGCCCGGCCCGGGGACCAGCAGGCGCAGATGCGCGGGCTCTATGGATTGATGGAAGGCGTTCCGCCCAGCGTGGAGCCCGCCAGCGGCCATCCTTTTGGAGAGACCGACCTGGTCGCCTCCTTCGCCACCCGGCGGCGGGGTACGGGTGAGGTGGTCACGCTGGGGAACCTGGCCCTCCTGCAGACCACCACGAGCCTGCGGAGCTGGTGGCCGCTGCCCACCGACATCTACAACAAGACCGGCCGCTTCGGAGTGGAGGAGATCCGGCTGAACCTGGGCTTCCTGGCGAGCGTGTCCGCGAGAATCCTGAAGGTGCCGGTCGAGCTGGAGGGTCGCCGCATCGCCTGCCGCGACGAGATGGACATCACGGTCTGGCGCAACGGCAACCTCCTGGACCGCGCCAGCCTGGATCGAAGGTCGAGCCGGGCGGCCGATAGCTACCTGGAAGAAGGCCGCTGGCGTCTCTTCCGGAGCTGGCTGCTCGGCGAGGAGCGGAAGAGCCGCATCGAGCAGCACCTGCGCTCCGTGGAGCTGCTGGAAAAGATCCTGCTGTCCGTCTCTCAGACCACGGCCTCAAAAAGCCCGTAGTCCTTGCTGATGCGAAGGCTTCCTCCAAGCCGCCGCATCTCCTCCTCCACGAACCGGGTGAAGGCCGCTTTCTCCGGCAGCGCGACCTTGGAAGCCACGTACGCCACCAGCGGCTCCGCCTCGGTCACCACAAGAGAATCATCGTAGCGGTGGAGGCGGACATCGGAGAACCCGGGCGCGAGCTGCTCGTGTCCGGTCTCCAGCAGGAAGGAATCCGGCCCCCGTCCCTCCCAGAGGACGAGCCCGGGATCGAACCGGCGCACGAGGTCAATGAGCTCGTGGAACTGGTCCCGTCCCCCGGTCGCCGCGTACAGGCGTCCCCCGGGCCGGAGCACCCGCCGGATCGCGGCCAAAGCCCTGGGCCGGTCCGGCACGTGATAGAGCATGTGGTTGGCGATCACCGCGTCGAACCAGAGCTCGGGGAAGGGGAGGGCCTGGACATCCAGCACGGCCACCGGGAAGGAGAGATTCCGCGCCTGGGCCGCCATCCCCGGAGAGAAATCCGACAGCACAACTTTCCATCCTGCCGGCACGCGGGACCGGTTCTCCTCCCAGAGCGACCCCGAGCCGCATCCGACCTCCAGGATGCGGGCAGACGGTCCGGCGTGCAGCCGCTCGAAGACCCACCGGGGCCAGCGTTGGGGATTGGTGCTGAAGCGATCGTGGAAACGGATGCGCGCGTCCAGGTTC
This sequence comes from Thermoanaerobaculia bacterium, assembly GCA_035556715.1. Taxonomy (GTDB): domain Bacteria; phylum Acidobacteriota; class Thermoanaerobaculia; order Multivoradales; family UBA5704; genus DATMER01. The sequence continues at coordinate 13,512 of DATMER010000003.1, read as the reverse complement.
TCCACGGTGCGGTACTGGTCGGCGCGGAGGTACGCGGCATCGTCGATGCGGGCCATTCCGAGGATGCTACAGCAAGGGACATCCAACGCTCCTCTTGGGCTGCTATCATGGCCGCCTACGAGATAACTCCTCAAGGTCCAGGCAAGGTCCGGTTGATCCCAGCATAAGCATCGACAGGCTCCTGCCGCGGGGCTCGCGTCCCTGCCCTCCCTCCGGGCCCCCAAAGGCGCTAACTCTGTGCTGCCGGGGGAGGGAAGGGGAGGGATGGCCAACGGATTCCGGAACAACAAGAGACCCGGGGAAGCCAAAGGAACACCTGTCGGGATCGGAGCATGCGGGGGAACTGCTCCTCAACTGGGGACGCCCCTCTACCCACCAGGTAGACCCCTCTCCCCGCTGGGGAGAGGCAACTACCCGATGGGTATGGCCCTGTCCCCAGCGGGGAGACCCCTCTACCCTGCAGGTAGAGCCCTCTACCCGGCGGGTAGAGCCCGGGCCCCTGTGGGTAGAGCCCTCTACCCGGCGCCCGGAGGCAGCTCCCCGCTGGGTAGAGCCCTCTCCCCGCTGGGTAGACCCCTCTCCCCGGTGGCCCGAGGCCTGTACCTTGTGCGTGGAGCGGAAACCCCCTCCCCGGCCCTCCCCCGCTGCGCGGGAGAGGGAGTCCCCCGCCCGTGCTCGGGGCGAGAGGGGCGGTCCGTTACAATAAGGCCGTTCCCGCGTTCAACCTTCAGGAGGTGCCCATGACTCCCGCCCCCGTTGTCCGGCGCAACGCTCTTCTGCTGCTGGCCTCCGTCCTGGTCACCTTCGTGGCCCTCAGGGTGTCGCTCCATCTCTCTCCGGACAGCGACTTCAACGTCGGCGGCTACAACATCCACCACCTCTTCACGGGGCTCCTCCTGATCACGATCGGCGGGGTCCCGCTCGCGCTCTTCCGCGGCTCGACCCGCCGCATGGACGTGGCGCTGCTCGTGTTCGGCGCCGGCCTGGCGATGGCCCTGGACGAGTGGGTCTACCTGATCGCCACGGACGGCAGCAACGCCTCCTACCTCCTCCCGGTCTCGTTCTGGGGCGGGGTGGTGGTGGTCGGTCTCGCCTGCGCTTACGCTGCGGGTCTCGCTGCCGGCCGCGGGCTCAGGGATTCCCGCCGCACCTGAGGGTTGCGACGCTGCCGCTTCGGGTAGAGACCTCCGTCTTCCACCACCCGGAGGAGGGCGCCGCCCAGGACTTGAAGAATCTCGGCCAGCCGCTGCCGGCCTGGGCCGCGAAGCCTCCCTACCTCGTTCGCTGGTTCGAGCAAGGTGCCCAGGGTGAGCTCCCGATCGACTAGGTCGACTGATCTGCAATCTACCGCGAGCTGCCTCCACTCTTAAGAGCAGGAGGCCCAGATGTCACATGTCCTGTTCCTGGTGTTCGACCAGCAGAATCGGTTGGTGTTGCGTGCCCAGCGGGGGCGGTTCTATGCCAAGAGCTTCGCCCAAGCCAAGCGAGCCTGCTTCGATTTCTACCTCTTGGGGGAAGGAGTGGACCCGCGCACCGTGGGGGACATTCGGAGCACGCTTCCTACTTCCTTGTCGCTCGGCGACATCGAAGGCACGATCGACCGCTTCTTCACGCCGCCAACGCCTGCCACACCTTTGGGAGTGGTCCTGCTGCCGAAGGACGAGGTCGGCTGGATCTCGATGCGCACGGGCACCTACTCTCCCAACCTTGCGGCCTCCAACACGGAGATGAGCTTCGCTTCTCAGGCCCGTCTGCTCATGTCTCTCCTGGACCAGGCGATCCAACACCAGTGCCGCATCTTCGTTGCGCCCGAGCAACTGGTCTTCAAAGGCACCGGACGGGGTCGGAAGGAACCCTTTTCCCAGGACGAGAAGGATGAGCTGGAGGGGATTCTCGCAAACCAGACCAACGGTCGTGACCTGGCGCTCTTCCTGCCGGGGACCATCTGGTGGCAGGACGCCGGCGGGCAGGTCCACAACTCCCTGCTGGCCTTCTCCGAGGGCGCTTCGCTCGGCCTCGACTACGACAAGAAGAACTGGACGGGCGAGGAGGTTGCCGCCGCCCGGGATCTTGGGTCTTCGCCGGTGCAGGGCGCCTGCTCCTACTCCTGCTTCAACTGGAAAGGGTTCGAGATCGGGGTCCAGATCTGCGCGGACTGCGCTGATGCTCTGGGCAGAGCGGTGGACATCCACGTCATCCTGGGCTGGGGCACGGGAGCCCCCCTTCTCAGGCAGCGCGCGGGCGGCCTGGGGATCTACACCGACTCCCAAGGCCGCGGCAGCGTGGAGGACGAGTTCGGTCCCGCCAGGCTGGACGCCGACGCACCGGGCACCATCACCGCCACGGAGGCGTTCATCGCCTCCAGCGTCCATCGCGCGCCCGGGGACTGGAGGGCGACAGCCCAGAAGCTGGCAGGCGTATTCCGCGACGCCGCGAACGAGCTCTGAGCACGGAACATGTTTCCCCTTCCGGGGTCGGCACGGGTCCTGCAATCTAACCTCCGTCGGGTGTGAAGGGTGGGACACGGACTGACGGAGGTACAGCCAATGAGAACACAACGGATCAGTTTCCTCGCCGCGCTCGTGGCCGCCGTGCTGCTCACCGGCTGCGGCTCCTCGGGCATCGGCGACATTCTGGGTGGCGGCAGCGGCGGCACCCGCACCGACGATCCCTACCAGAGCGTCAACAACGTGCGCGGCACCGTGGAGCGCGTGGACACCCGCGAGCAGTACATCGTGGTGGACCGCGAGGACTCCAGCTACAACAACAACCTGCGCAACGACGGCGAAGGCGATGAGGTCGTCCTCTACTACGACGAGAGCACGACCGTGGAGTTCCAGGGCCGGACCTTCAGGCCGGACGCCCTGGAATCCGGCGACCGTATCCTGGCCGATGTCGACGAGAGCGCCGGCCGGCTGAGGGCCGAGGAGATCCAGGTGCTCTACGATGTGACCAGCGGGAGCGGGACCCAGAACGACCCCTACGACACGGATGACCGCTACGACGACCCCAACGACGGCGACGTGCGCACCACGGAGCTGCGGGGGACGGTCCGCTACGTGGACACCCGCGACCAGACCCTGGAGCTGGAGCCATCGACAGGCCGGTCCGGGCTTGTCGTGGTGCACTACGACACGACGACCGTGGTCGAGTTCGAGGGGCGGCGCTATCAGCCCGAGAACCTCGAGCGCGGCGACCGCGTGGAGATCGAGGTCCGCAACCTGAACGGCCGCATGGTCGCCGAGGAGATCCTGGTGGTCGGCGAGGCCGCCAGCCGCTGAATCATCCCTGATCTCTTCGTAGTGTAGGATCGGGCTCGCCTATGCGAGCCCTTTCCCTGCTTCTTCTTGCCGTCGCCATCCCTGCGCTCGTCGCCGCCCAGGACTGGACCGCGGTCGCCCGCTCGGTGACCATCTACCGCGACACCTGGGGCGTCCCGCACATCTACGGCCCGACCGATGCCAGCGTCGCCTTCGGCATGGCCTACGCCCAGGCCGAGGACAACTTCCTCCACCTGGAAGACAACTTCGTCCGCTCCCTGGGCCGCGCCGCGGAGGTGCACGGCGAATCCGCGCTGCGGGACGACCAGATCGCCCGCGCCCTGGAGATCCCGCGGCAGTCGCGCGAGGAGTACGAGCGGGCCGAGCCCCGCATGAAGGCGATCTACGACGCCTACGCCGCCGGGCTCAACCACTACCTCGCGAAGCACCCGGAGGTGAAGCCGCGGGTCCTGCAGCGGTTCGAGCCCTGGTACCCCCTCGCGCTCATGCGCTTCAAGTACCACCAGGGGGAGTTCCTCGGCTACGCAGGCCTGGACTTCAAGAACCTGCGCGTAGCGACTGCAGAGGTAGGGGAGAGGCCGCAGGGGTCGAACGCCTGGGCCGTGTCCGCGGCCAAGAGCGCCTCGGGGCGCCCCCTCCTCCTGATCAATCCGCACGTCGGCTTCTTCGGCGTGGGGCAGTACTACGAGGCCCACCTCCACAGCGACGAGGGGTGGAACTTCTCCGGCGTCGGCCGCTACGGCCTGCCGTTCCCCTACATGGGCTTCAACGAGGCGCTCGGCTGGGCGCACACCGACGACTACCCGGACACCGGGGACCTCTACGCCGAGACCTTCGACGATCCGTCCAACCCGCTCGCCTACCGCTACGGCAACGGCCACCGGACCGCCACGCGGTGGACCGAGGAGATCCGGGTCAAAACGGAGAAGGGAACGGAGGCGAGGCGCTTCACCTTCCGCAAGACGCACCACGGCCCCATCCTGTCGGAGCACGAGGGCAAGCCGGTCGCGGTCAAGCTGGCCAAGATGGAGGAGGGCGGGTGGATGGACCAGTGGTACGACATGACCCGCGCGCGTTCCCTCGCGGAGTTCAAGCAGGCCCTCCGCCGCGTGGCCATCCCGTACATGAACATCACCTACGCGGACCGGGATGGGAACATCTTCTACGTGTACAACGGCACGGTTCCGCGCCGCTCCGCGAAGTACGACTGGAGCAAGCCGGTCGACGGCAGCGACCCGGAGACGGAGTGGCAGGGCTTCCATCCGTTCGAGGACCTGCCCCAGCTCACCAACCCGGCGAGCGGCTTCGTGCAGAACTGCAACTCCACGCCGTTCGCGACCACGTCGGCGGGGAACCCCGATCCCGCGGGCTTTCCCAGGTACATGATCGGCCCGGAGACCGACAACGGGCGCGCCCAGGTCTCGCGGCGCATCCTGGCCGGCCAGGAGAAGTTCACGTTCGAGGAGTGGGCGCGCGCCGCCGTGGACACGCGGGTCCACGAGGCCGAGACGCAGGTCCCGCAACTGGTCGCGGAGTGGGAGAAGCTGCGGCAGGCGGACGCGCCCCGGGCCGAAGCGCTCGCCCCCCTCATCGCCGAGCTGCGGGCGTGGGACCGGGTCGCCAAGCTGGACTCGGCGGCCATGACCCTGTTCGTGGAATGGCTCGACCGCCGACGCGGACCTTCCGGCGCCACCGGAACGTGGGGCCGGGTCGCCACCCTGGAGGATGCCCGGACCGAGCTGGAGCGCGCCTGGGGGACCTGGCGCGTCGCCTGGGGGGAGATCAACCGCCTGCAGCGGACGCACTGGAACGGCACCGAGGCGTTCAGCGACGAGCGCCCGAGCCTGCCCGTGCCCGGCGGGCCGGGATGGCTCGGGATCGTGTTCAACTTCTACACCCGGCGCCCCTCGGCCGTGAGCCCGGGGGCCACGGCGACTTCAAAGCGGCGCTATGGTGTGATGGGCAACTCCTACGTGAGCGTGGTGGAGTTCGGGCCGGCGGTGCGCGCCCGTTCCATCGTCTACTTCGGGCAGAGCGGGGACCCGAAGTCGCCGCACTACCTGGACCAGGCGCCCCTCTACGCCCGCGGCGAGTTCAAGCCGGCCTGGTTCACGCTGGAGGAGATCAAGGCGAACCTGGAGCGGTCGTACAGTCCCTGAGGCCCTCACTCGAAGCTGAGGGAGGTGGCGTCCTCTCCCGCGGAGCGGGGGAGGATAGAGGAGGGGTCTTCACGCCACCGCCGTCAGAACCCGCGGCTTCCCCTTCGTAACCACCACCGTGTGCTCGTAGTGAGCCGCGAGGCAGCGGTTGTGGGTGCGGATGGTCCAGCCGTCCGCCTCGGTCACGATCCGGGCGGCCTCGGCAGACAGCATCGGCTCAATGGCGAGCACCATCCCGTCTTCGAGCTCGTCGAGGTTCCGCCAGTCGAAGTAGTTGGGGACCGACGGCGGCTCGTGGATCTGGCGGCCCACGCCGTGGCCGGCGAGGTCGCGGAGGACCCGGAAGCCGTGGCGGCGCACCTCTGTATCGACGGCGCGGCCGATCTCCGAGACCCTGTTGCCGGCCCTGGCTGCGCCGAGGGCTTTCTCGAACGCCGCCTCGGCGCATCTTCGGAGCTTGCGGGCCTTGGGAGCAACAGGCGGCAGGGTCACGGTCACCGCGGCGTCCGCCACGTAGCCGCCGAGCTCGGCCGTGACGTCGATCTTGAGCACGTCGCCGGGCTGGATGCGGCGCGGCCCCGGGATGCCGTGGACCACCTCCTCGTTGAGGCTCAGGCAGGTGAAGCCGGGGAAGTCGTAGGCCTCCCGCGGCGCGGAGCGCGCTCCGTGCCGGCGCAGGAAGTCGGCGCCGACGCGGTCGAGCTCGGCCGTGGTCATGCCCGGCCTGGCAGCAGCCTTCATCTCCTGGATCGTCAGGCCGACCACCTGCCCGACGTGGCACATCCCGGCGAGGTCTTCGCGCGATGAGATCGTCATGGACCTGGAGCATACCGCGAAGCAAAGACGCTGTCGCTCGGCGCGAGGTCCAGGCCGGCCAGCTCCCCGGGTAGCGCCCAGAGCAGGGCGTCGTGCTCCAGGGGGACCGGCTCGCCGGCGATCTCCACCGGGTAGAACTCCACCACGAAGGGGGAGCCGGGATCGGGCAGGGCCAGGAGGCGCTCGCCCACCGAGAGCACCTCCACCGCCAGCTCTTCGGCCAGCTCCCGGCGCGCCGCCTCGCTCGCCGACTCGCCCGGCAGGAGCTTGCCGCCCGGGAACTCCCAGAGCCCCGCGTGCCGCTTGCCCGCCGGACGCCGGCAGAGCAGCAGCCGTCCGTCCCTCTCGATCACGGCGGCGACTACCCGATTGGCCCTGGTGCTCACCGGCGTCCCTTGCTCCTTCCCGTCTGGCATCCTTTTTGGATGCGTACTATCGTACCAAGGCTTCAGGGCAGTGGAAGCGAAAAGGAGTCCGATGGCAGGTGTGGACGGAGAGCCGGAGCAGGGCGCCGGGCGGGCGCAGAGCGAGGGCCGCAACCCGTGCCCCATCGTGGGGATCGGCGCGTCCGCCGGAGGGCTGGAGGCGTTCCAGGCCTTCTTCTCGAACATGCCCGCGGACAGCGGCATGGCCTTTGTGCTGGTGCAGCACCTCGACCCCCGGCACGACACGCTCATGCCCGAGCTGCTCTCCAGGCACACCTCCATGCCGGTGCAGCTCGTCTCCGACGACACCGGTGTGGCCACGGACCGGATCTACGTGATCCCTCCCAACGTCACGGTGACGATCGACGACTGCGTGCTGCGGGTGACCCAGCCGGAGCGGATGCGCGGCCGGCGCATGCCCGTGGATACCTTCTTCCGCTCCCTGGCCGAGGACCAGGGGGACGACGCCGTGGGCATCGTGCTGTCGGGCACCGGGGCCGACGGCGCGCTGGGCCTGCGGTCGATCCGGGAGCACGGCGGCCTGACCCTGGTCCAGGCGCCCGGCACGGCGCGCTACGACAGCATGCCCCGCAGCGCCATCCTCACCGGCATGGTGGACCACGTCGCGCCGGTGGAGGAGATGCCCGAGAGGCTCCTGGGGCACCTCCGGCATCTCCGGGACGTACGCGGCGGCGAGAGCCCCGAGGGGCTGAGGCATGACGTGGAAGAGAACCTGCCCCGCATCTGCGCCCTCCTGCGGCGGCGCACGGGTCACGACTTCAGCCGCTACAAGCAGAGCACCCTGGTCCGCCGGATACGGCGGCGCATGGCCGAGCTGCGGGCCGACTCGGCCGATGGCTACCTCGAGCTCCTCCGCGGCGATCCCAACGAGCTCGACCGCCTCTTCCGCGACCTGCTGATCGGCGTCACCCATTTCTTCCGCGACGGCGAGGCCTTCGCCGGCCTGGAGCGCAAGGTCATCCCGAAGCTGTTCGAGAGGAAGGGGATGGACGAGCAGGTGCGGGTCTGGGTGCCGGGCTGCTCCACGGGCGAGGAGGCCTACTCGCTGGCCATCCTGCTGCGCGAGCATGCCGCCAACCTGGAGGAGCCGCCGCACGTCCAGATCTTCGCCACCGACATCGACGCCCAGGCCCTGGAGACTGCCCGCCAGGCCTGGTACCCGGAGCGCGTCGCCGAGCAGGTCGCACCCGAGCGGCTGGAGAGGTTCTTCCGCAAGCATGGAAACATGTACCAGGTCGCGAAAGAGATCCGCGAGGTGTGCCTGTTCTCCACGCACAACATCATCACCGACCCGCCGTTCTCCCGGCTCGACCTGATCTCCTGCCGCAACCTGCTGATCTACCTGGAGACCGACCTCCAGAAGAAGCTGATGCCGCTCTGCCACTACGCGCTGCGCTCCGGCGGGTTCCTCTTCCTGGGGCCGTCGGAGAGCGTGGCCGCCTGGCCCGAGCTGTTCCGGGCGGTGGACAAGCGGCTGCGGATCTTCCAGGCCAAGGACGTGATCCTGCGGCCGCCGGTGAGCTTCCCCATGGTGGAGCGGAACCGCTTCACCATGAGCCGTCCGCACGTCGAGGGGCAGATCCGCCCGCCCCAGGCCGAGGTCCAGGGCCTCGCGCAGACCTTCGAGCGCATCCTGCTGGACCACTACTCGCCGGCCTGCGTCCTGGTCAACGAGCGCGGCGACATCGTCTACTTCTCTCCCCGCACCGGCCGCTACCTGGAGCCGCCCGCGGGCGCGCCCAGCCTGAACGTCCTCGACCTGGCCCGGCCCGGGCTGCGGCTCGACCTGCGCACGGCCCTCCACAAGGCGGTCACGTCCCGCGCTTCGGCCGTGCACGAGGCCGTGCCCTACGAGGCCGACGGGCTGGCGCTGCGGGTCAACCTGTCCGTGCGCCCGATGTTCGAGATGGGCGAGGACCAGGGGCTCTACATGGTCGTCTTCCAGGAGGTCAGGGGGCTTGTCAGCCCGCAGAGCGAGGGGGAAGCTCCGCCGGATGTGTCTGAGATCCCGCCCGAGGTATCTCCCCAGGCCGTGGCCACGATCCAGCGGCTCGAGTCCGAGCTGCGCAGCACCAAGGACCATCTCCAGGCGACCCTGGAGGAGCTGGAGAGCTCCAACGAGGAGCTGGTCTCCTCCAACGAGGAGCTGCTCTCGATCAACGAGGAGCTGCAGTCCACCAACGAGGAGCTCCAGACCTCCAAGGAGGAGCTGCAGTCGGTCAACGAGGAGCTGGAGACGATCAACGCCGAGCTCAAGAAGAAGGTCGAGGAGGTCGACCGCATCAACAGCGACCTCCTCAACCTCTTCCAGAGCACCCAGATCGCCACCATCTTCATCGGCCGCGACCTGCGCATCCAGAAGTTCACCCCGGCGGCCACCGACGTCTTCCGCCTGATCGAGACCGACGTCGGGCGCCGCATCGAGGACATCGCCCCCCGCTTCTCGGGCGACGGCGACCTGGTCCCCGACGTCCAGCAGGTCCTGCGCACGCTGTCGGTTCGGGAGCGCCAGGTGCAGCTCGCGGACGGGGGGGCCTGGTACATCCTCCGGGTGCTGCCGTACCGGACCGTGGAGAACGTCATCGACGGCGTGGTCGTCACCTTCCTGGACGTGACGGAGCTGAAGCGGGCGGAGCAGCAACGAGCGCGGCTCGCCGCCATCGTGGAGTCCTCCCACGACGCCATCATCGGCAAGACCCTCGACGGGACGGTCGTGAGCTGGAACGCCGGGGCGGAGCGGATGTACGGCTATTCCGAGCGGGAGGCGGTGGGCCGTCCGATCAGCTTCCTGGCCCCACCGGATCGGGCCAGTGAGCTGGACTCCATCTTCGAGCGGCTCCGGCGCGGCGAGCGCGTCAATCCGTTCGAGACCGAGCGTATGCGCAAGGACGGGAGCCGGCTCCACATCCTGCTCGCCGTCTCGCCGGTCCGCGACAGCAGCGGCCGGATCGTGGAGGCTTCGGCCATCGCCCATGACATCACGGAGCAGAAGCGGGCGCAGCAGGCCCTTCAGGAGGCGGCGCGGCGCAAGGACGAGTTCCTGGCCATGCTCGGCCACGAGCTGCGCAACCCCCTCGCCCCGATCCGCAACAACCTGCGCATCCTGGAGCAGCCCAATGTCACGCCCGAGCAGACCACAAAGGCCCGGCATACCCTCGACCGGCAGGTGGCCCACCTCACTCGCCTGGTGGACGACCTGCTGGACGTCTCCCGGATCTCCCAGGGCAAGATCCTCCTGCGTACGCAGCGGCTCGACCTGGCGGCCCTGGTGCGGTCGGTCGCGGAGGACCACCGCACCTCCGCCCACGCCGCCGGCCTGACGCTGGAGACCGGCCTGCCGGAGCAGCCCCTGTGGGTGGCCGGCGACCCGACCCGGCTGTCGCAGGCGGTGGGCAACGTCCTCCAGAATGCGATCAAGTTCACCGAAGACGGAGGCCGGGTCGGCGTGACCGTCCGCATGGAAGCCGGACAGGCGGTGGTCTCGGTGCGCGACACCGGGCTCGGCATCGACCCGGAGATGCTGGGGCGGCTCTTCGAGCCCTTCAGCCAGGCAGACGCCGGGATCGACCGCAGCCGAGGCGGTCTGGGACTCGGTCTGGCGCTGGTCAAGAAGCTCGTCGAGCTCCACGGCGGCACCGTGGCTGCGCACAGCCGCGGCCTGGGGCACGGGACCGAGGTCGAGATCCGCCTCCCCCTGCAGGAGCAGCGCGAGGAGGCCCCGGTGTCCGCCACCGGAGCCGCCGCGGAAGTCGGCCGGCGCTCGCGCCGCTGCCTGCTGATCGAGGACAATGCCGACGCGGCCGAGAGCATGGCGCTTCTCCTGGAGCTTTCCGGGCACCAGGTGGAGGTCGCCTATGATGGCCGGGAAGGGCTGGAGAAGGCGCGGAGCTTCCTCCCCGAGGTGGTGCTCTGCGACATCGGGCTCCCCGGGGGCCTGGACGGTTACGAGGTCGCCCGCCGTATACGGCAGGACCCGGTCCTCGGACGGGCCAGCCTGATCGCCCTCACCGGCTACGGCCAGGCGGAGGACCTGCGCCGTGCCCGCGAAGCGGGCTTCGACGTCCACCTGACCAAGCCCGCGGACCCGGAGAAGCTGGCGCGGTTGCTGTCGGAGCTGCCGTGATGCAAGGCCGGCCGCCCCGCCCCCGAAGGGGGACTGACTACTTGTCCAGAATCCTCTTGAGCTTCCCGAGCACGAGCTTCTGATCGAAGTTGTGGGCCGTGGCGACGAACACCGTGTCGTCGTCGGCCACGATGCCCATGATCTCGTCCCACTCGGCGGTCTTCAGCGCCTGGGCCACTGCCCTGCCCGCGCCCGGGTAGCAGTGAAGGATCGTCAGGTATGGCCCCGCAGCCACCCCCTTGCGGATGAAGTCGTCCACCTTCTTGAGGGGATTGTCGCCCCGCTCCCAACTCGGGATCACGTAGCGGCCGTTCGACCGTGCGACCCCCAACTGCTTGATGTCGCGGCTGACGCTCGACTGCGTCACGTCGAAACCCCGCTCCTTGAGCAGGTGCATGAGCTCGATCTGGGTCTCGACCCGCTCGGGCCCGTTGAGGATGTTCAGGATCTCTTTCTGGCGCCGGTGCTGCGTCTCACGATCGAGGCCCATTTTGCTTTCCCCCTAAATACTTTGCGCAACCTACCGCAGACTGCATGAGATGTCAAGGAGAAGGGGGCTTGACAAGCATCTGGGACCTGGAGACAATGTGCGCACTTCATGCAGGCCCCCAGGGACAGACGGATTCGCGGTGCCAATCCCGGTGCCGCTTTGAAAGGAGGCAGGGTCATGCCTGGAAGCAAGTTGGAGTCGTTGGGAAGCCTGCAGCGCCTGAATGACGCGCTGGCGGCCAATGCCGGGGATCTTCCGCAGTTGGAGGGGAGCCGCGCCATCTACGGCGGCAAGGTGGTGCAGGTCAATCAACTCGCCCAAGAGCAGGCGTCGCTGCTGGCGAACAAGCAGGAGGTCACGCGCCAGTTCCAGTACGAGATGACGGAGACGCAGCGGTTGGCGACGGTGCTGCGCCTCGCGGTCAAGCACCACTACGGGATCGACTCGGAGAAGCTCGTCGAGTTCGGTATCCAGCCGTTCCGCGGCCGGACCCGGAAGGTGAAGGAGACGCCGGACCCGGAGACGCCGCCAGGGCTGGAGGCGCCAGCCCCGGCGGTTGTTCCCGATCTCACCGGTCTCTAAACGGTTTGACTTTGTGATTATACCTCGGGGGCGTGCTCCGCACGCCCCCTTTTTTTTACGCCCCGAACCGCAACCCCGGCTCGCTCCCTGCCCGGCGCAGGTAGTCGGTCAGCCTCTGGGCAAGGTCGGCGGTGACGTCTTCGCGCTCGGCGGCGTCGCGGAAGACGAGCACGGCGGCTAGGGCTTCGCGGTGCACCTTGTTGGCGCGGAAGATGGCCACCATCTGCCGGGCCAGCTCCTTGACCTCGGCCGTCCGGTTCTGCTTCAGGTAGAGCATGGAAAGCTCCAGCGAGGCCAGAGCCGTGTCGTAGGGAATGCCCTCCGCCGCGAAGCTCGACCGCACCTCCTCCAGGGCGGCAATGGCCTCTTCGATGTGGCCCAACCCAGCGGCAATTCTTCCTTCGAGCCAGCGGTATCGAATTCGGTCCAGCCCCTTGCGGAGGCGCTGGTTCAGCTCCTTCACCTCTATCAGAAGGGGGGCGGCCTCGGCGTACCTGCCCAGTTGCCACAGGTTCTCGGCGAGATTGAAGCGTTGAGTCAAGAGAACCCGCGGCTCGCGCTCCCCGTCGATCTTCGGCCCTGCTTCTTGCAGGTTGGCCACGGCCTCCTCGTACCTCCCTAACTCCTCCAGGGTCTTGGCGCGCTTGACCAGGATGCGCCCGGCCCTCTCGCCGCCGGGGTTCGCGGAGAGGGCCTGATCGAGCAAGTCGAGGGATTCGGGGAGCTGGCGCTGATCTCGGAGAAGAGAGGCCTTCAAGTCCAGCAGCCGCGTTCCATCGAGCAAACCTTGCGGATCCCCGTCGGCACCGGCTTCCCAGAGAGCCTCCCCTTGGTCGAAGGCTTTTTCCGCCTCCGGCAGTCTCCCTTTGACCCGGATCGCGTTCCCGAGATGGTGAAACGCATACCCCAGGAGACGTGGGCGCAAGGGCAAGCCCACGAGGCGGGCGAGCAGCACCGCGAGGTCGGCCAGCTCCAGAGCACGGTCCGCTTTGTCTGATGCTGCATCCTCGCTGTTGTGGCAGAGCAGCTCGCAGAGGGCGAAGCTGTGGTACGCCTCTTCCCGTAGCACGATGACCCGCCGTTGCGCCGCAAACCAGGGCCGCAGCCTCTCCCACAGTCCCGGTGCGGCCCGGCGCTCGGCCGCGGGGTCCACGAAATGGCTCGGGCCGGGAATGGACCTTCCCGGCAGGAGCATTTCCCCGGAGCCGGCGAGGAGCGTTGCCGCCCGCAGGGACCGGGCTGCCGCCGGTCCGCCGGAGGCGGCGCCGAGCAGGTTGGCGAGGTCCTTGATCTCCTCAATCGAAGCATCCAGGGCCTTCGCGATCTTGGCAAGGCTCGCCGGCCGGGGGACCTTCCTTCCCTTCAGGTAGTCCTCCACCTGGTTCCGGCTGATCCCGGTCTTGCGGACGAGGCCGCTCGGACTCAGCCCTCTGCGGCTCAGAATCGCGCTCAGCGCCATTCCCAAAGCTTCGGGGTTCCGCTTCATGGCATCCTTTCCCTCTCTCCCGGTACCCTCCGGATTTGCGGGGGAGCTCCCGCCCGCGCGGTCATGGGGGCCGCGGCGGCGCGGTCCCCTGGAAAGGAGCCTTTCATGAGCTCATCGTCTCTCCGTCGC
>DATMER010000002.1:0-5075 GCA_035556715.1 Thermoanaerobaculia bacterium | reverse complement strand
TAGTCGGGGCGCACGGTTCCTGGATCAGGCGAAGACGGTTCAAGACATTCTTGGAGAACACCAGGACGCCGTGGTACTCGAAGAGTATCTACACGAGGTCATCGGCAGCCGAGAGGCCAAGCATGCGCTCGAGCAGCAGCTCCTCAAACGGCAGCGCAAGCGTCGAAAGAAGACGCGCGCCGCGTTTTTCGAGGAGTGGCCGAGGCTCGAGCGCCGTGGCCGGAAGGCATGGAGCGCTGCTCCCGTGCCATAGCGCCTCGTGAACCTCCTGCTGATTCGCCACGCCCCCGCCGTCCCCAACGGAAACGGCGGCACCCGTGATCACGACCGGCCTCTCACGCGAAAAGGCCGGGCCCGCTTCCGGCAAGCGGCCCGAGGCCTGGCCCGGATCGCCGGGCGACCTGACGTCCTGCTGACGAGCCCCCTCGCCCGTGCCCGCGCAACCGCTGACATCGCTGCGGCCGCCTTCAAGCGGGTGACCCCGAAGATCGAGCCCGCGCTCGGGCAGGACGACGTCGACGTCCTGGTGACCGCGCTGAAGAAGTACCGTCCTGACGCGACGGTCGCGCTGGTCGGGCACGAGCCCACGCTCTCAGGCCTCCTGGCTCACCTGCTCGGCATGCACCAGGGGGACGACCGCTTCGCCTTCAAGAAAGGCGGCGCGGCCCTGGTCCACCTGCCGGACGGACCCTCCGTCCCCGGTCAGCTCCGGTGGTTTGTAAAGCCTCGAATATTAAGGTCTCTAGGCTTCCACTAGCTCAGCCAGCCTGGCCGTCGGGACCCATGCTACCCTGAGGTCCTTTCCCTGTGAGGTAGTCAGCCTGTGGCACGAACAAACGGAGCCGGCTTGCGCGGTAGCCCCACCTCGGACCTGGTCGCCATCGTCGATCTGGGCTCGACCGCCGTTCGATTTCTTCTCGCGCAGATCCGCCCGAGCTCGGGGTATCGCATCCTCGCCCAGGAGCGGGTGCCGACCCGGCTCGGAGGTGGCGCGCCCGGGACACTGCCCAGACGGGCCATCGCCAAGACCCTGCGAGCCGTGCATCGCTTCTTCGCCCGCTACTCGCCCCAGGGGCAAGGGCCGCGCATCGTTGCCATCGCAACCTCGGCGGTCCGGGATGCACGCAATCCCGAGCGACTCCTCGATCCCCTGCGGCGGGACGAGGGCATCGAGGTGCAGGTGCTCAGCGGGCGGGAGGAGGCACGCCTGGGGGTCATGGCGGCCCTCGAAAGCCTACCCTTCACCAATGGCGTCGTGGCGGACCTGGGGGGAGCGAGCCTGCAGCTCAGTCGGGTGCGCCACCGCCGCGTGGTCTCGAGCGCCAGCCTGCCGCTGGGGTCGGTGCGGACCACCCGTAACTTCCTGAAACACGATCCGCCTACCCCGCGAGAGGTGCGCGAGCTCCGGACCGAGATCCGGGAGCGGCTCCGGACCGCCATGCCGCCCGCCAATCACGGCGAGATCCTGGTCGGCCTGGGGGGAACGGTCCGCACTCTCGCCAGCATGCACCTGCGCGCCAACCCGGGGGAGCGCAAGCACCGGCACGGGCTCGTGCTGCAGCAGTCGGATGTCACCGCCATTCGCGAGCGTCTAGAGGCCCTGTCCTTTCGGGGGCGGCGCAAGATCCGGGGACTGAAGGCCGAGCGCGCCGACATCATTCTGGCCGGCGCCATGGTCATCGAGGATGTGATGGTCAGCGGAGGGTATCTCCGTCTCGTGGTGTGCACCCGGGGAGTGCGGGACGGGTTGCTTCTCCACGAGGCCACCAGGAAAAGGAACTCACATGGGCTCCGATAGATTCGTGAACCGGGAGCTGTCGTGGCTCGAATTCAACCGGCGTGTCCTCGAAGAGGCGCAGGACCCGAGCGTGCCGCTCCTGGAGCGCCTCAAGTTCCTCTCGATCTTCAGCTCGAACCTGGATGAGTTTTTCATGGTCCGCGCGGCCGCGCTGAAGCGGCGCATCCATGCCGGGGAGCAGACCCCGACCCCCGACGGGCTCGCCCCGCTGCAGACGATGGCGGCGGTGTCGGCCCGCGTGCACGAGCTCGTCGACGCCCAGCACCGCTCATTCCTCCAGGACATCCAGCCGCTCCTCGCCCGCGAGGGAATCCTGCTCCTGCGTCCAAAGGAGATCACCGAGGAGCAGCGGCGATTCCTCGAAGACTATTTCCGCCGCATGCTCCTCCCGGTGGTGACCCCGCTCGCGGTGGACCCGGGGCATCCCTTCCCGTACCTCGGGAACCGCTCGCTGTGCCTGGTGGCGTCGATGCGCCCGTCGGCGCCGTCCGGCTTCCCGCACAGCCAGCTCTCGATCATCCACATCCCGAGCCAGGCGCTGCCGCGATTCATCGCGCTCCCCGACCCGGACGGCAAGCGCGCGTTCATGCTCCTCGAGGACGTGATTCGCCTGCACCTGCCGACCATCTACAACGGCTACGAGATCGTTTCGAGCCACGCGATTCGAGTCACCCGAGACGCCGATCTCCCCGACCTGCCGACCCGGCCCTCGGACCTCCTGAGCGGCATCGAGCGGAGCCTGCGCGAGCGTCGGCTGGGAGACGCGGTACGCCTGCAGCACGACGGCGATCTCCCGCCGGAGATCCTGGCCCTGCTGCTCGATGAGCTGGAGCTGCAGGCCGACGACGTCTACGAGGGCGCGGGCTTCGCCGCTTTCTCGGATCTCCTGCAGCTCTACTCCGCGCTCGAGATCCTCCGTCTCAAGGACCCGCCGCGACCGCCGCATCCGGTGGCCGCGCTGGAGAGCACCTCCGATATCTGGGGCGCCATCCGGGAGCGCGACATCCTCGTGCACCATCCGTATCAGAGCTTCGACAGCGTCACCCGGTTCGTGCAGGAGGCCTCCAGCGATCCGAAGGTGCTGGCCATCAAGATGACGCTTTACCGGGTCAGCCCCGCGTCGCCGATCGCGCACGCCTTGCAGACCGCGGTGGAGAACGGCAAGGAGGTGGCGGTGCTCGTCGAGCTGCAGGCCCGATTCGACGAGGAGGCGAACATCCGCTGGGCCCGCGCGCTCGAGGAAGTGGGCGCCCACGTGGTGTACGGCTTCCCCGGGTTCAAGACGCACTGCAAGGCGTGTCTGGTCGTCCGGCAGGAGTCGGACAGCATCCGGCGGTACTGCCATCTCGCCACCGGGAACTACAATCTCCGGACCGCGGGGGTCTATAGCGACGTGGGGCTCTTTACCAGCCGGCGCCAGTTCGGCGAGGACCTGACTCAGCTCTTCAACCTCCTCACCGGCTACACGCGCCCGACCGGGTTCCACCACCTCATCCTCGCGCCCACCGCAATGCGTGACGCGTTCGTGGAACGGATCCGCCGCGAGGCGGAGCATGCCCGGGTGGGCCGGCCGGCGCGCATCATCGCCAAGATGAACGCCCTCGTCGACCGGAGCCTGATCGAGGAGCTGTACGCGGCGAGCGCGGCCGGGGTGCGGATCGATCTTCTCGTCCGCGGCATCTGCTGCCTGCGCCCGGAGGCTCCGAATCTCTCCGAGAACATCCGCGTCATCTCGATCGTGGACCGGTATCTCGAGCACTCGCGCATCTACTGCTTCGAGAACGCCGGGCAGCCCGAGTACCTGCTCGCCTCGGCGGACTGGATGCCCCGCAACCTCGACCGGCGGGTAGAGGTAGCCTTCCCGGTCCTGGACCCAGCCCTGCACCGGCAGATCCGCGAGATCCTCGAGACCCAGCTCGCCGACACGGCGAAGGCGCGCCGCATTCTCCCCGACGGTACCTCGGAGCGCGTCCGGTCGAACGGCCGCCCCGCCCTGCGCTCCCAGGAGCGTCTCTACGAGATGATGGGGAACGGGGGCACCGGCGCGGAGGCCCCCGAGCGCTGACCGGGGCTCGAGCACAGGGCAGACTGGCTCCTGGTCCTGGTGTCGGTGCTCGGCTCAGCGCTCCTGGCCCGCGCTTCGTAGGGTCCCCGCCGAGCGTTGCGTCCGCCCTCGAGTTGCGCTACTGTCGCGCCGCTCGCAAATTGCCGTGGCGACACGGCTCTGACCTTCCCCCTCGCGGCAAGGAGGCCCCCCATGCGACCCATCGTGATCGGCTTGGTCCTGGTGATCGCGCTCGCCTTGGCCGATACCCCGGCCGATGCCCAGAGCTGGAGCCCGCCCGGCGACGCCCAGCGCTGTCCCTCCAAGTGGGGCGCGGCGGACGAGCGAGGCTCGGGCAACCACATGAAGTCCGAGTCCGTCATGCGGGCGACACGGCTCATCAAGTCCGGCGAGATCATCGAGCTTGGCCACGTGCTCAACGCCTCGATGCCGTTCTTCGGCACCCGCCGCTTTGACGTGCACACCAAGCGGACGTTCATGAATCAGCCTTCCAACCGGCGCGGGAGCAACGAGGAGGTCCTCGTCAGTGAGATCGGGCAGGTCGGCACCCAGTTCGACGGCTTCACCCACCAGACGCACGAGGACAAGATCTACAACTGCGCCCGGGTCGACGACATCTCCGGCCGCGGCGGCTTCACGAAGTTCGGCATCGAGAAGGTCGGCCACCTCATGACCCGCGGCGTGCTCATCGACGTCGCCGCGCTCAAGGGCGTGGACATGCTGCCCGACACCTACGAGATCACCGTGCAGGACCTCGAGCAGGCACTACAGAAGCAGAACCTCAAGCTGCAGCCGGGCGACGCCGTCCTCATCAACACCGGCTGGGGCCGGCTGTGGGCCAAGGACAACGCGCGCTACGGGAAGTCCTGCCCGGGCATCGGCGTGCGGGCCGCGGAGTGGCTGGCCAAGCAGGATCCGCTGCTGGTCGGCAGCGACAACTGGCCCGTGGAGGTGGCGCCGAACCCCGATCCGCAGGTCTCGCTGCCCGTTCACCAGATCATGCTGGTGGTCAACGGTATCCACCTGCTGGAGAACATGAAGCTGGACGAGGTGGCTGCCAAGAAGGTCTACGAGTTCGCCTTCGTCATGCAGCCGCTCAAGGCCCAGGGCCTGTCCGGCTCGACGGTGGCGCCGGTCGCCATCCGGTAGCCGTCCCGGGGCCGGCGCCGCCGGATCGAGGATCCGACGGCGCCGGCCCAGCTCACGCGACCG
>DATMER010000001.1:0-76202 GCA_035556715.1 Thermoanaerobaculia bacterium | reverse complement strand
ATGTCGTCGTTCCGGCTCCACGCGCTTCCTTTCGGGGGTGTGACGTGGCGGTCCTCAGCAGCTTGGGCGGCTAATGGGACCGGGCGGGTTGGGCCCCGCCGAAGACGGATACGCCCAGAAAGGAGGTGATCCTTGAACGATTGTCACGGTTTGGAGGTGGCGTCCTCGTAAGAGGCTCCTCCAAAGATGACGGAGGGTGACCCGAACGGGGAACCCAACGCCACCGACACAGACCAAAAGAGCCCCGGCCTCGCAAGAGGCCGGGGTTTTTGCTTTTCAGGCCTCTTTCTTCTCTGCCGGAGGATGGTCACCCGGAGGACCCAAATGGAGAGGCTGCCAGGAAGGGGGATCGCTCGCCGGGAAGCTCTCGTCGGAGGCTTCGTCGACGGGCTCCAGGGGCGGGTCGGGCGGTTGCGGGCTTTCCGGCATCATTCAGTCATTCTGACACAGCGAAACGGAGCAGATCGAAGCTGAGCGTGACTTTGATCCCATCCCCCCTCTCCCCATCCCTCTCCCCCGCCTGCGCGGGGGAGAGGGGGCCTAGCCCCCTGATCTCCTTCAGCCTCTTCCTCTGGCTATCCCGTGCCCCGCGATAGGTAGAGGCGAGGGCGTCCCGGATCGCCGCTTCATCCAGTCGCGCCGTATGCCGCGCCGTGCGGTGGGACGTCAGCTCGAAGTCCCCAGCCAACTCGGCGACCGTCCTCTCGACCCTTCCGAGGAGCCTCCCCTCCCCCAGCACCGCTTCCCGCAGCTCGATCAGGTCGTCCTCTCCGGGGATCGCGACGAGGAGATCTCCCCTGAGCACCCGCCGCAGCTCCTTCGACGGACGGCGGCCGGCGATGGAGAGCGCCAGGCCGAAGGAGCCGTCCGCGAAGGGAAGGGCGCGGTCGGCGTTGACCACCCACCAGCTCACTCCGGGGAATCGTCGGGCGGCAAGGTCAATCGCGGGGACCGACAGATCGGCGCCATGCGCCTCCATCTCCCGCTCCCGGGCAAGAGAGCCCAGGAAAAACCCCTCGCCACAGCCGACGTCCAGCACCGCGAGCCCGGACGGTATCTCTTCCAGAAGAGCTTGGAGGAGGAAGTCTCCGTGTCCTGCCTCCAGGAAGCGTCGCCGGGCCAGGGCGACTTCCTTGGGGTCGCCAGGGCTCTTCGACTTGCGGTCCTGGGGCTGGAGGAGGTTGCAGTAGCCGCTCCGAGCGATGTCGAAGGAGTGTCCCCGCGGGCAGGACCAGGACTGCTCCTGTCGCTCCAGGGGAGCGGCGCAGCCTCGGACGGGGCAGAGGATCGTGGCCATGGAGGGGAGTATCTCGCAAGCCACCCTGGCAAGGAGATCGCAAAAAAGCAGTACACTGTTCTTCCCAGCAAGAACCCAGGCCAGGAGGAGGAGTGGGAAAGGACGAGATCGAAGCCGTCGAGAGATGGATCGCCGAACAAGCAATCCAGGAAGATGTCCGCCTTACCCAACACGCCCAACAGGAGATGGCCCCGACCCGGAGAGGAAGAAAGCCATGAGATGCAGCATCCAGGGATGCCCCGGGGAGTATGAGGCTCGTGAGATTACCCACACCGTACGCCACCACGGTCGGATCGTCGTCATCGATCATGTTCCAGCCGAGGTCTGCCCCATCTGTGGAGATGTCCTCCTGACGCCGGAGACTGTACGGCACATCGAGGCCCTGCTCCAGGATTCGCCTGAACCCTCCCGCACGATTCCTCTCTACGAGTACGCCTAACCCATAGAGGAATGCCCAGCATCCCCCCGCGGTTACAATCCGCCGCGATGTGGAAGCCCGGCGACCGACTGACGCACCGATTCAATCCCGAGCTGGGACCCGGCGAGGTGGTCGAGGTCCGGCCCCGCAACGTCCAGGTGCGCTTCCCCGAGAGCGGCCAGACTCTCGCCTTCTCCAACAGCTCGGACGCTCTCGTTCCCCACTCCCTCGGGCCAGGGACCAAGGCGCGCCTGGAGGGGACCGGGGAGACGGTGGTGATCGCGTTCTGCGAAGGAGCAACCTGTCAGTTGGAGGACGGCCGCGAGGTCCCGGTCTCCGACCTCTGGCCGCTGCCCGCCGACCTCCCTCTTACTGAACGCCTGGCCCGGGGGCAGGTGGACAGCTACGACGATTTCGTCAACCGGCTGGACGGACTGCGCCTTCAGCGCCTTCGCCAGGCGGGAGGCCTGGGCTCCTTCCTCGGTGGACGCATCCAGCTCTTTCCCCACCAGCTCTACGCGGCCGAGCGCGCCTGCCACAGCGATCCGGTGCGCTGGCTCCTTGCCGACGAGGTGGGCCTCGGCAAGACGGTCGAGGCCTGCCTGATCCTCAACCGCCTCCTCCAGACCGGCCGCGCGGACCGCACGCTGATCGTCGCTCCCGAGACCCTGACCCTGCAGTGGCTGGGCGAGCTCTGGCGCAAGTATCACCAGGCCTTCGCCCTCCTGGACGAGAAGCGCCTCGCCGACGTGGCCCGCGATCATGGGGCGGACTTCAACCCGTTCGACATCCACCGGCGCTCGGTCATCGGGCTCAACCTGCTCGCGTCCCGACGCCGGCTCACCGAGCAGGCAGTCGAGGCGGGGATCGATCTTCTGGTGGTAGATGAGGCCCATCACCTGCGCCGGCCGCCCGGTCATCCCGGCAACGAGGCCTACCGGGCCGTCGCCCCCATCGCCGGAGTGGGCCGGCACGTCCTCCTCCTGACCGCGACTCCATTGGAGGACGACGCCAACGGTTTTTTCCGTCTGCTCCAGCTCCTTCGTCCTGAAGAGTTTCCCGAATCGGAGAGCTTCGCGGAGCGGCTGGCCCGGCGCGAGCCCCTGCCCCCCTGCACCAGCTCGACACGGCGGGTGGACATCGGCGGGCTCCCGCCGCGGATGGGGGTCCCGGTCGAGATCGATGATGAAGGGAGTGCTCCCGGGTGGGAGGCGCTGCTCCGCCTGGAGCGCAGGGTGCGCGCCCAGCCGGCCGAGAACGTGGTCGCCGAGCGCCGGAAGGCGGACCGAATCGTGCGGGCTCTGTCTGCCCCCGCGGCCTTACCGACCTCAGACCGGGACGATCCGGAGCTGGCCGGCCTGGTCGCCGAGGCCGAGCGCTCCGATCCCCGGGTGAAGTGGCTGGCCGAGCAGGCGGCTCGCTGGCAGCAGGCCGGGGAGAAGACGCTGGTCTTCGTGGCCCACAAGGAGACCCTGGACAGGCTGAAGACGGCCGTCGAGAGGGAGGGGCGGGCGCGGGCCGGCCTCTTCCATGAGGATCTCGCGCCCGAGCGGCGGGACATCGAGGTGGGCCAGTTCCGCCTTCCGGAGGGGCCTGGAGTGCTGATCTCCACCGAGGCCGGAGGCGAGGGGCGCAACTTCCAGTTCTGCCACCGGCTCGTGCTCTTCGACCTGCCGTGGAACCCGGCCGTGGTCGAGCAGCGCATCGGCCGGCTCGACCGGATCGGCCGGACGATCCCCACCGAGATCGTCTACTTCCGGCCGCCGGCGGGGCTCGGCCGGGCCGTGGCCGGTCTCTACGAGGCGATCGGCCTTTTCGAGGAGCCGCTCGGCGGGCTGGAGCGGGAGCTCCGGCACGTGGCCCGGGCCGTGGAGCGCGAGGCCCTCCACGGTCCCGAGGAGGTGGACCCCTCCACCTTCGCGGACGTGCTGAAGGAGGCGCAGGAGGCGCACGACCGGGTGCGGAGCGCCGCCTACCACGAGTTGCACCGGGACCCGTACCGTCCCGAGATGGCCGAGGAGATCCTCGCCCGGGTGCCGCCGGACCTGGACCTCCTCAACGAGAGCGTGGTGCTGCGGGCGGCGGGCCGCTTCGGGTTCCTTCTGGAGCAGCAGAGCGGCCGGAGCATCTGGGGCATCGAGTTCGGATGGGAGGCCCTGGTGGACCACATTCCCGGGGTGCCCCCGGGCTCGCGCTATCTCGGCACCTTTGACCGGGCCGAGGCCGTCGATCGCGAGACCCTCGACTACTTCGCCTCGGGCCATCCGCTGGTGGAAGGCGTCCTGATGGAGCTGGAGGAAGGCCCCCGCGGCCAGGTGGCCCTGTTCCAGGTGCCCGGCGAGGAGGAGGTCTTCGGCATCCTGGCCATCTACAGGAAGGGGGCGGACTTCGAGGTCGTGGCGGTCGACAGCCAGGGTAGCCCCCGGCCCGACCTGGCCAGTCGGCTGGCCGGACGAGGAGTCCTGACCGAGCCGGTCGAGGGGAAGAAGTGGACGGCCCAGGCCAACTGGGGCAAGGTCGTCCGGCGCATGGCCTCAGCATTGGCGGAATGGCCAGAGGACAAGCTCCAGGCCCTGGCGGCGTTCCGGGTGCGGCGGGCGGCGGGAAGCTGATCTGATATTCCGCGCTTCAATAGCCATTGTGCGATAAGGTTGCCAGCCTGGACGCGGGAGGGCCGCGTCCGGATGACGAAAGGAGCAGACTCGCATGAGCAACAGAGCTTCCAGTCTGAGCAAGGCCGTCTTCGCTGTCGTCCTGCTCTCCCTCCTCGCCCTCGGAGCGGCGGTGTCCGTCCCCTCTGTGGACGCCGCATCCAACTGCACCTACTACAACAACGCCGCCCACTCCACGGTCGTGGGGCAGTACGGATACGACTGCTGCAACAACCGGGTGGCCTGGGGCATCAAGACGCCGTTCTCCCAGTGCGGCGGCTGCTTCATCTGCTACCCCCCTCCTCCGGATAAGTGACCCTGATCTCTGGCGGGACCACACGGTCCCGCCATCGCCTACCGATTTCATCGGGGGCTTGACAAAATAGAACGACCGTTCGTAAACTACTTCCATGGGCAAGGGGGCTGAAACTCGCGAGCGGATCCTTGACCAGGCGGTCCGCATCGCCAGCCGCGACGGGCTGGACGGGCTGACCATCGGCTCGCTCTCGTCCGAGCTCGGATTGTCCAAGAGCGGCCTGTTCGCCCACTTCGGGTCCAAGGACGAGCTCCAGATCCAGGTCCTCCAGGCGGCTGTGGACCGGTTCACCGAGAACGTGATCCGTCCGGCCCTCTCTGTGCCCCGGGGCGAGCCGCGCATCCGCGCCCTGTTCGAGAACTGGCTGGCCTGGTCCAACGCTCCGGAAATGCCCGGGGGCTGCATCCTCGTAGGGGTCTCGACCGAGCTCGACGACCGGCCGGGGCCCCAGCGCGAGCTCCTCGCCAAGGCCTTTCGCGACCGGGCCGCGTTCATGGCGAAAGCTGCCCGGATGGCGGTCGAGGCCGGCCACTTCCGGTCCGACCTCGATCCCGAGCAGTTCGCCTTCGACCTCGACGCCATCGTCCTGGGCTATCACCATGCCCAGCGCCTCATGCGCGATCCCAGGGCCGGTCAGCGAGCCCGCGCCTCCTTCGAACGGCTTCTGTCCTCTTACAAGGCTTGATCCCTGACCGTCATGAAAAATTAGCACCACTCCGCCCTGACGAAAAACGCACGATCGTTCGTGCTTGCCAATTAGGAGAGATCACATGTCCGACGCTTACATCCTCGACGCCGTCCGCACGCCGCGAGGTCGCGGCAAGGCGGGCAAGGGTGCCCTGTCCGGCATCCATCCGCAGGAGCTTCTCGCCCAGGTCCTCAATGGTCTGGCAGGGCGCTCCGGGATCGACCCGGCCGAGGTCGACGACGTGGTCGCCGGCTGCGTCTCCCAGGCCGGCGAGCAGGGTGCGAACGTGGCCCGCAACGCAATCCTGGCGGCCGGCTGGCCCATCGAGGTCACGGGCGTGAGCCTCAACCGCTTCTGCGGCTCGGGCCTCCAGGCGGTGAGCTTCGCCGCCATGGGAGTGGCGTCCGGCTACCAGAATCTGGTGGTGGCGGGCGGAGTCGAGAGCATGTCGCGCAACCCGATCGGTTCGGACGGCGCCGGCCAGGACGGCGGCAACCTCCACCTGCGCAAAAAGCACTTCCAGGTCCCCCAGGGGATCAGCGCCGACCTGATCGCCACCCTGGAGGGGTTCACCCGGGAGGAGATCGACGCCTTCGCCCTGGAGTCCCAGCGCCGGGCCGCCCGGGCCGAAGAGGAAGGTCGCTTCCGCAGCCGGATTCCGGTCTGTGACCCGGAGACCAGGCAGGTGGTCCTGGAGAAGGACGAGCATCCGCGGCCGGACACCACGGCGGAGGGTCTCGCCTCCCTGTCGCCGTCCTTCGTGGCCATGGGCGCCACCTGGGACCAGGTCGCCCTCCAGCGCTATCCCGAAGCAGGCGAGATCCGCCACGTCCACACCGCGGGCAACTCCAGCGGCGTGGTGGACGGGGCCGCGGCCGTCCTCCTGGCTTCGGAGGACTACGTCCGGTCGAGCGGAGTGAAGCCGCGGGCTCGCATCCGCGCCCTGGCCACCGCCGGCAGCGAGCCGGTGATCATGCTGACCGCTCCAACCCCGGCCTCCCGCAAGGCGCTGGAGCAGGCCGGCATGGAGCCAGGTGACATCGACCTCTGGGAGATCAACGAGGCCTTTGCCGCTGTCCCCCTGCAGACGATCCGCAACCTGGGGATCAACCCGGAGAAGGTGAACGTCAACGGCGGGGCCATCGCCCTCGGCCATCCGCTCGGCGCCACCGGGGCGATGCTGCTCGGCACCGCCCTGGACGAGCTCGAGCGGCGCGGGCTGGGCACGGCCCTGGTCACCCTGTGCATCGGAGGCGGCCAGGGTATCGCCGCCATCGTCGAGCGCGTCTAAAAAAGGAGGCTTCCATGAGCGAGAACCGCGAGAAGGGAATCGACCGGGGGCTGCGCCTCCCGGCCCGGGACGGCTTCAAGCTGGCCGCGACGCTGTACGAGCCTCAAGGCCGGGGCGCGTGGGGGCACGAGACCCTGGTGGTGATCAGCTCGGCGACCGCCGTGCCGCGGAGCTACTACGACGGCTTCGCCCGCTTCCTGTCCGGGCGTGGCTTCGCGGTGCTCGCCTACGACTACCGGGGAATCGGGGAGTCGCGGCCGAAGAGCCTGCGGGGCTTCCAGGCGAGGATGCACGAGTGGGGCGAGGAGGATCTCGCCGGGGTGATCGCCTGGGCGGCCCGCCACGTGCAGCCCGCGAGCCTGCTGTCGGTGAGGCACAGCGTGGGCGGACAGCTCGTGGGCCTGGCGGAGAATAACGAGAAGATCGACGCCCTGCTCACCGTGGCCTCCCAGAGCGGCTACTGGGGGCACTGGCCCTCGCCGGAGCGATGGAAGGTCGCGCTCTACTGGCACCTGGTGTTCCCGGTGGTGAGCCGCGCCTTCGGGTACATGCCCGGGTGGCTCGGGATGAAGGAAGACCTTCCCTCGGGTGTGGCGCGGGAGTGGGCTGCCTGGGGCCGCCGGCCTCTCTTCCTCCTGGACGGTCATGAGGAGCGCCGCGCTGGGTTCGACCGCTTCTCGCGGCCGATTTTCTCCTATAGCTTCGAGGACGATGACTTCGCGCCGCGCGCGGCGGCCGTGGCCCTGCTCCACTTTTATCGCAAGGCCCGGGTGGTCCACCGCCACGTGGTGCCGCACACGGCGGGTCTGCCGCCGGTGGGCCACTTCGGTTTCTTCCGGGACCGCTTCCGGGACACGTTGTGGGAGGAGGCCGCCGGCTGGCTGGAGCGGCAGGCCCCGGTGCCGGAGGAGGCCACGCTCCAGCGCGCAGCCGCTTGAGGAGCCGGATCCGTCCGGCATGCCGGCTGGATGCCGCGGGCCCACCTTGACTCCAGAGAGCCCGGCGTACTAAGTTTCGTTCTTACCACGGACTTAGTTCATGATGGCCATCATCCGGGATCTGACCTTCGCCGTCCGACGACTGCGCAAGCAGCCTCTCTTCGCGCTCATCGCCATCTCGATCCTGGCGCTCGGGATCGGCGCCAACGCGGCTATCTTCAGCGTGCTTGACGCCGTCGTCCTCAGCCCGCTCCCCTACCCCGATCCCGAACGCCTCGTCCAGGTCTGGGCCACGGCTCCCGAGCTGGGCCTGCCGCAGACGCAGGTCTCGTTCCCCAAGTTCCAGGCGCTCGCCGGGGAGCGCCGGGTCTTCGAAGCGGTGACCGCCTTCCGCAACGAGTATTTCAACCTGACCGGGCTCGAGCGCCCCCTGCAGCTCCAGGGCGCGCGGGTCAGCCACACGTTCTTCGACGTGTGGGGCATCGAGCCGGTGCTGGGGCGGCGCTTCCTGCCCGCGGAGGACCGGAAAGGAGGAGCGGACGTCGTCCTGCTGAGCCACGGCCTCTGGCAGCGGCAGTACGGCGGCGACCCCCGGATCCTGGGACAGAGCCTCAGCCTGAGCGGCCGGAGCTTCACCGTGATCGGCGTGATGCCGCCGGTGCTGCGCTTCCCCTTCCGCGAGACCCAGCTCTGGGCGCCGCGCGTGGAGGAGCTGGACTTCCTGAGCCCCGAGACGATCGAGCAGGGAGCCGGCTTCCTGAGTGTGATGGCGCGGCTCAAGCCGGGGGTCTCGGCCGAGAGTGCACAGGAGGAGGCCGACCGCATCAGCGGCCTTTACCGGGACGGTTCCCCCAACCGCCTCGACGCCCCGTTCGGGCTGTATCTGGTATCCATGAACGAGCAGCTCGTGGGCCAGCTCCGGTCGTCGCTGTTCCTACTCTTCGGCGCCGTGGGGTGCGTGCTGCTGATCGCTTGCGCCGACATCGGCAACCTGCTGCTCGCCCAGGCAGTGGTGCGGCGTCGGGAGGTCGCGATCCGCGTGGCCGTCGGAGCCAGCCGCGGGCAGGTCCTGCGCCAGCTCTTCACCGAGGGGCTGGTGCTCTGCCTGCTGGGATCGGCAGTCGGGCTGCTGCTCGCGACGTGGATGCTGGAAACTCTGCCTACCCTGAGCGCCGGCAACCTCCCGCGTTTCGACGAGGTCGCCGTCGACGGCCGGGTGCTCGGCTTCACGCTGCTGCTGGCGCTGTTCACGAGCCTGTTCTGCTCGGTAGCGCCGGCCCGCCAGATCCTGCGCGTGGACGCGGGCGAGCTGCTCCCCGGCTCCACCCGCGGAGCGAGCGCGAGCCGGCAGCAGGGCCGGGCGCAGGGCCTGTTCGTGGTCGCCGAAGTCGCCATGGCCCTGGTGCTGCTGATCGGAGCGGGCCTGCTCATCCAGAGCTTCGGCCGGCTGCGCTCGGTGGACCTTGGTTTCGACCCCGACGACCTCCTGGTCATCCGCGTCTCCCTGTCCGACAAGAGCTACCCTGAGCTGGCGCAGAAGAAGGTCGCCTTCGAGCAGATCCTGGACCGGGTCCGGACCCTGCCCGGCGTCGAGGATGCGACCGCTTCGGACTACCTGCCCGTGCGCGGAGCGCCGCGCACACCCATCGCCGTCCTCGGCCGGTCCCTGCCGCCGGTCGAGGAGCGGCCCATGGCTTTCCGCATGATGGTCAGCCCCGGCTACTTCGAGACGCTCGGGACCAGGCTGTTGCAGGGCAGGGACTTCGACCCCGCCACCCCGGCCGAGGCGCCGCTGGTTGCCGTGATCAACGAGACCCTGGTGAAGCAGCTCTTCCCCGGCGAGAACCCGCTCGGCAAGTACCTGCTCCTCGGAGAGCAGGGGGAGACCCGGATGGAGATCATCGGCGTGGTGGAGGACGTCCAGCAGCAGGGCCTGGATGTTCCCAACTCGCCTCTGTTCTACCTCCACACCCGCCAGTCCCAGGAGGCGATGGCGCCGGCCTCGTTCAATCACCTGCTCGTGCGCACGCCGCTCCCCCCCGCGCAGATGGCCCGGACGGTGGGGGACACCGTGATGGCCATCGACCGCGACCAGCCGGTGGCCGAGTTCCAGACCATGGAGGAGATCGTCTCCGCCTCCATCGCCGGGCAGCGGTTCACCTCGCGCCTGTTGAGCTGGTTCTCCGCCGTGGCCCTGGTTCTCTGCATCCTCGGGATCTACGGCGTCATGGCCCATGCCGTCTCGCTGCGGGAGCGGGAGATCGGCGTGCGCATGGCGCTCGGGGCCCAGCCGCGTCAGGTGCTCGCCACGGTCATGAACCACGGTCTGCGGCTGGTGCTGATCGGCATCGGGCTCGGGCTGGCCACGGCCCTGTTCGCCAGCCGGCTGATGGAGGGGCTGCTGTTCGAGGTCAGCTCCCACAGCCCGCTCCAGTTCCTGGGCGTGCCGCTGCTCCTCGCCCTGGTCTCCCTGCTCGCCTGCTACCTGCCTGCGCGCCGGGTCACCCGCATCCACCCGGCGGTCACATTGAGGACGGATTGAGCCGTTCGCATCCGGGGGTCGTACATGGCAAGCAACTCTCCGCCCCTGGACCCCTGCAGCATCGCCATCGTCGGCATGGCGGGCCGCTTCCCCGGCGCGCCCGGCCTCGAAAGCTTCTGGCGCAACCTGTGCCAGGGCGTGGATTCGATCTCCCGCTTCACTCCGGAGGAGCTGAATGCCGCGGGGGTCGACCCCCGCCTGATCGCCGACCCGGCGTACGTGCCCGCCGGCGCCGTGCTTGACGGCGTGGACCTGTTCGATGCCCCCCTCTTCCGCTTCACCCCCCGCGAGGCCGAGCTTCTCGATCCCCAGCACCGGCTGCTGCTGGAGTGCGCCTGGGAGGCCCTGGAGGATGCTGGTCACGCGCAGGGCAGAGGGAGCGGCAAGGTCGGCGTGTTCGCCGGCGCCAGCTTCGGGCAGTACCTGCGCCTCCACCTCCTCCCCAACCAGGACGGGGACTCCCTGGACGGCGGCCTGCAGTCGGTCATCGCGAACGACAAGGACTTCCTGGCCACCCGCGTCTCGTACAAGCTGGACCTGCGGGGACCCAGCCTGGACGTGCAGACCGCCTGCTCCACCTCCCTGGTGGCAGTCTGGCTCGCGTGCCAGAGCCTGCTCTCCTACCAGTGTGACCTGGCCCTGGCGGGCGGCGTCTCAGTGCGCCTGCCGCAGCGCGCCGGCTACCTTTTCCAGGAGCGCGGCATCCTCTCTCCGGACGGGCGCTGCCGGCCTTTCGACGCCTCCGCCGCCGGCACGGTGCGCGGCAGCGGCGTGGGGCTGGTGGTGCTGAGACGCCTGGAGGACGCGGTTGCCGACGGGGACTCGGTCCGCGCCGTGATCCGCGGCGTCGCGGTCAACAACGACGGCGCGGACAAGGCGGGCTACGCGGCCCCGAGTGCCGACGGCCAGGCCGAGGCCGTGGACATGGCCCTCGCCCTCGCCGGGGTGGAGCCCGGCAGCATCACCTTCATCGAAGGGCACGGCACCGCCACCCAGGTCGGCGACCCGATCGAGGTCCGCGCCCTCAGCCGTGTGTTCCGGGCCGATGCCGCCGCCAATGCCGCCGATACCGCCGACCGGGGCTTCTGCGCCCTGGGCTCGGTCAAGGGCAACATCGGCCACCTGGACGCGGCCGCAGGCGTGGCCGGCCTGATCAAGGCCGTGCTCGCGCTGCAGCACCGGCAGATCCCGCCGACAGCCCACTTCGAGCGGCCCAACCCCGAGCTCGATCTCGCGGCCAGCCCGTTCTATGTCAACAACCGTCTCGTGCCCTGGGAGACGGACCGGCTCCCGCGGCGGGCCGGGGTCAGCTCCTTCGGCATCGGCGGCAGCAACGCGCACGTGGTGCTGGAGGAGGCGCCGCCGATCGATCCGCCGGCAGAGGCCCCCGGCGCCCGGCTGCTGGTGCTCTCGGCCCGCACACGCACCGCCCTCGACGCGGTCACGGCCAACCTGGCCGGGCATCTGCGGAGCCAGCCCGGGCTGCGCCTCGCCGACGCGGCCTGGACGCTGCAGGCCGGGCGCAAGCCTCTGCCCTGGCGCCGCGCGGCCGTGGTTCACGACCTGGCCGAGGCCGCGGACCGGTTCGGCGAGGCACCGGCCGTCGAGCATCGGGCCGGAGAGCGGCGGGTCGCCTTCCTGCTCCCCGGCCAGGGCGCGCGCGACCTGCGCGCCGCCGCGGAGCTGTACCCTCTCGAGCCGGCCTTCCGGGACGCCCTGGACGAGTGCCGCGGCCTCCTCGCCCCCCATCTGGGCTTGGACGTCGGGCGCCTGCTGCTGCCGGGGCCGGGGGAGGAGGCGGAGGCGGCCTCCCGTCTAGTGGATACCGCCCTGGCGCAGCCGGCGCTGTTCGCCTTCGAGTACGCCCTGGCGCGCCTGTGGATGGTCTGGGGCGTGCGCCCGCAGGCTCTGCTCGGGCACAGCCTCGGCGAGCTGGTGGCGGCCTGTCTGGCCGGGGTCATCCCCCTGCCCCGGGCCCTGGCGCTGGTGGCGCTGCGCGGCCGCCTGGCCCAGTCGCTGCCGCCCGGTGAGATGCTGGCGGTCCGCCTGCCGGAGGAGGAGCTCGCGCCTCTGCTTCCGCCGGAGGCCGCGCTGGCCGCGGTCAACGCTCCTGGCCAGTGCGTGGCATCCGGTCCGCCCGAAGCAATGGCACGGCTGCGGGAGCGGCTCGTTGCCGGGGAGGTCGAGCACCGGCTCCTCGCGGTGCAGCGTGCCTTCCATTCGCCGGCTGTCGAGCCCATGCTCGCGGCATGGGAAGAAGAGCTGCGGCGCGCGCCCCTGGCGCCTCCCAGGATCCCCTTCCTCTCCAACGTCACCGGCACCTGGATCGAGCCCGGGCAGGCCCAGAGCCCCGGATACTGGGTCGAGCACCTGCGCCGCACCGTGCGCTTCGCCGACGGCCTCCGCGAGCTGCTGCGCGAGCGCGGGCGAGTCCTCCTGGAGGTCGGCCCCGGCCAGACCCTGGCGGCGTTGGCGCTGCGCAACGCCCGGCCCGGCGAGACCCCGGTCGCCGTGCCCTCGCTCCCGCGGGAGGGGGATGCCGCGCCGGCGCACGACGCCCTGCTGAACGCGCTCGGACGGCTCTGGACGGCCGGGGTCGAGGTCGACTGGAAGACCCGGGGCCCGGGGGGCGGACGCCGGGTGCCGCTGCCGACCTATCCCTTCGAGCGGCAGAGCTATTGGGTGGAGGCGCGCCGCCGGTCCGAAGAGATGCTGGATTGGGAGGCGCTGGAGCGCCTGGAAGCCGGGCTCGCGTCCGGGACGGTCCCCGGCCTCGGCTCCATGCCGCCGCCGGAGGTCGCCGAGCTGTGCACCCGCTACGTCTGCCGCCTGCTGCGGGAGAGCGGCGTCGAGCTCGCCCCGGGCCGGGCCTGGGCTCTGGCCGAGCTGCGCCGCCGGCTCCGGCTCCAGCCCCAGCACGAGCCCTTGTTCCGTCTCCTGCTGCGCGTCCTGGCGGAGGACAGGCTTGCCCTGATGGACGGGGAGAGCGTGCGTTTCCTGGGCGCGGACGAGGTGGGTCCACCGGAGCCCCTACGGGAACGGCTGGAGGGAAAGGCACCCGCCTTCCAGGGGCTCTACGGCCTGCTCGACCAGTGCGCCCGCCAGATCCCGCGGGTGCTTTGCGGCGAGGTCTCGGGTCTGGAGGTGCTCTACCCTGAAGGCCGCTCGGACCTGCTGCGCCAGGCCTCCCGCGAGGGCGAGGGAGGAGGCCGGTACGAGGTCGCGGCCGCCCTGCTGCGGCAGGTGGTTGCCGGCGCCGCTGCGCGCAATGGCAGGAAGCTGCGGCTGCTGGAGGTCGGCGCCGGCGAGGGGGTGCTGACCTCGCGCCTGGCCCCGGCCGTGGCGGGTCCAGGTATCCGCTACTGCGTCACCGACCTCGGGCGCTCGTTCGTGCTCGCCGCGGAGCAGCGAGCCGCGGCGGCCGGCTGGAGCCACCTCGAGTTCGGGGTGCTCGACATCGCGCGTGATCCCGTGGCGCAGGGCTTCGCACCGGGCTCGTTCGACCTGGTGCTGGGGGCCAACGTGGTCCATGCCACGCCGCGCATCGAGGAGACCCTCGCCCACCTGCGGACGCTGCTCGCGCCCGGCGGCTTCCTCCTCCTGCTGGAGAGCGTGCGGCCGCAACGCTGGGCCGACCTGATCTGGGGGCTGACCGACGGCTGGTGGAGCTTCGAGGACACCCCGCTGCGCACCTGTTCGCCTCTGCTCTCCGCCGAGGCCTGGCAGGCGGCCCTGCTCCGCACCGGGTTCGAGAAGGCCGCGGCTCTCCCGCGCTCGGCAGCCCTGCGCGAGGCCAGCGACGTAGCGCTTCTCGTGGCCCGCCGCGCGGAGCCGGCCGGGGCCTGGCGCTCAGACCCCGAGACTCAGGCCCGGCCCATGCGGCAGGCAATCCACGCACGGCCAGCACTGCTCAACCCCTATGCGGCGCCGCGCGATGCCGTCGAGCAGGCCGTCGCCGACATCTGGAGCGCGGCCCTCGGCATCGAGAACGTGGGTATCCACGACAACTTCTTCGAGCTCGGAGGGGACTCCCTGACCGCCCTGCAGGTGGCGCGCGCCATGGAGCGGCGCTTCGGCCTCCCTGGCGGCCGTTTCCTCCTGTTCGAGAACCCGTCCGTCGCCGCCGCCGCCCGCTCCGTCTCGGGGCGGCCGGAGGAGGCGGTCGACGCCCGCCTGGAGCGCGGCTCGCGGCGCCGGGCGCGGCGGACAGCCATGCAGAGGGCCTCGCAATGAGCGGCCTCATCGAAGCGCCCGCCGAGGTGGCGGTCATCGGCATGGCCGGCCGCTTCCCGGGTGCCGGCAGCCTGGAGGCGTTCTGGCGCAACCTGCGGGAGGGGATCGAATCGATCTCTTTCTTCTCGGACGAGGAGCTGCGCGAGGCCGGCATTCCCGCAGCCATCTACGGCGCGCCCAACTACGTCAAGGCGCACGGCGTGATCGACGGGGCCGGCCTGTTCGACGCCGGCTTCTTCGGCTACTCCCCGCGCGAGGCCGAGGTCATCGATCCGCAGCAGCGCGTATTCCTGGAGTGCGCCTGGGAGGCCGTGGAGGACGCGGGGCAGGACCCGGCGCGGCTCCGGGGACCGGCCGGCGTCTACGCGGGCGTGACCCTGAGCAGCTATCTGCTCCACCTCCATCCTCTGCGCGACCGGCTGCGGGCCCGGGGCATCGACGCCACCCTGCTGTCCACGGGCAACGACAAGGACTCGCTCGCCACGCGCGTCTCCTACAAGCTCGACCTGCGCGGCCCGGCCATGACCGTGCAGACAGCCTGCTCCAGCTCGCTGGTGGCGGTCCACATGGCCTGCCAGAGCCTGCTCTCCGAGGAGACCGACCTGGCGCTGGCCGGCGGGGTGTCCATCACCCTGCCCCAGAACAGCGGCTATTTCCACGAGGAGGGGGGCATCCTCTCTCCGGACGGCCACTGCCGCGCCTTCGATGCCCGCGCCGCCGGGGTGGTCTTCGGCTGCGGCGTGGGCATCGTCGTGCTGAAGCGGCTCGCCGACGCCCTCGCCGACGGCGACGCGGTCCGCGCCGTGATCAAGGGATCGGCGGTCAACAACGACGGCGCCACCAAGGCCGGCTTCCTCGCCCCCAGCGTCAGCGGCCAGGCCGAGGTGATCGCCGAGGCCCTGGCCGACGCCGGGATCGACGCGGGCGCGATCAGCTATGTCGAGGCGCACGGCACGGCCACGGCCCTGGGCGATCCGGTCGAAGTCGCCGCCCTCACCCGGGCCTTCCGCCGCAGCACTCCGCGCCGGAGTTTCTGCGCCCTCGGATCGGTCAAGACCAACATCGGCCACCTGGAGTGTGCCGCCGGGATCTCGGGCATGATCAAGACCGTGCTGGCCCTGCAGCACGGCGAGATCCCGCCGAGCCTGCACTACACGCAGCCCAATCCGCAGATCGACTTCGAGGACAGCCCGTTCTACGTCAACGACCGGCTCGCGCCGTGGACGGCCCTGCCGCGGCGCGCCGGGGTCAGCTCCTTCGGTTTCGGCGGCACCAACGTCCACGTGATCCTGGAGGAGGCGCCCCCCCCGCCGCCGTCCGTCACCCCGGTCCGTCCCTGGCATCTGCTGGTGCTCTCCGGCCGCAGCCGGGCCGCCCTCGCCGCGGCCTCCCGCAACCTCGCGGAGTATCTGGAGCGCAATCCGGGCACCGAGCTGGCGGACGTAGCCTATACCCTCCAGGTGGGGCGGCGCGCCTTCGAGCACCGGCGGGCCGTGGCCTGCCGCACCGTTCCCGAAGCCGTGGCGGCCCTGTCCGGAGACGCCGGAGCAGCCGGCGTCGACGACGGCCGCCCGCGGCCGGCCTTCTTCCTGTTCACCGGCCAGGGGGCGCAACACCCCGGCATGTCGGCGGCGGTCTACCGCAGCGAGTCCGTCTTCCGCGAACTGGTCGACCGCTGTGCCGCGCTGTTCCAACCACGCCTCGGCCTCGACCTCCGCGACTTCCTTCTGGACCGGGAGGCCGACGCCGAGGCCATGGCGCGGACGGAGATCGCCCAGCCGGCCCTGTTCACCGTGGGCTACGCCCTGGCCGGGCTGTGGCAGAGCTGGGGCGTCGAGCCCCGCGGCATGATCGGCCACAGCCTCGGCGAGTACGTTGCAGCCTGCCTTGCCGGGGTCTTCACCCTGGAGGATGCGGCATCCCTGGTCGCAGCCCGCGGGCGGCTGATGCAGGGTCTGCCGTCCGGCGACATGCTGGCCGTGCCGATCCCGGAGGAGGAGCTGCTTCCCCTGCTCGGGGACGACCTCGCGCTCGCCGCGGTCCATGGGCCGGACCTCTGCCTGGCTTCGGGTCCGGCCGAGGCCATCGAGAGGCTGCGCGCGGAGCTGATCGCCCGCGATGTCCAGCCGCGGAGGCTGCGCACCTCCCACGCCTTCCACTCGGCCATGATGGACCCCATCCTGGAAGCCTTCACCGCCGAGGTCCGGAAGGTACGGCTCTCGCCCCCCCGGACCCTCTACGTCTCCGACGTGACCGGCCGCTGGATCTCGCCGTCCGAGGCGACGGACCCCGCCTACTGGAGCCGCCACCTGCGGCAGACCGTGCGCCTCGCCGACGGCCTGGGGACGCTGCTCGCGAACCCGGGAGCGATCCTGCTGGAGGTGGGGCCGGGCCAGGCGCTGGGAGCCGCGGCGCGGAGCCACCCGGCCTGGGGCGCCGGCCATGCGATCCACTCGTCGCTGGCCCATCCCAAGGACCCCCGCGGTGCCGCCGATACCGCGGATGCCGCAGCGTTGATGGAGGCGCTCGGGGGGCTCTGGGCCGCCGGCGTGGCCGTGGACTGGGAGGCGTTCCACGCGGGCGAGCGCCGCCGCCGGATCCCCCTGCCCACCTATCCTTTCGAGCGGCGGCGCTACTGGATCGACTTCGAGGAGATGGCTCCGGCGCCCGTCCCGCTCCGGCCCGCTCTCGAGCCGGAGCCGGCTGCGCCCGCGTCCTCCGCGGGCTCCTACGTGGACAAGCGCTACGCGGCGCCCCTGGAGCCGGGCTCGTACCTGGCGCCGCGCAACGAGCTGGAAGAGGTCCTGGCGGACATGTGGCAGACCCTGCTCGGCGTCGAGCGGGTCGGGGTCCACGACAACTTCTTCCGTCTCTACGGCAACTCCCTGACCGCCCTGCAGGTCCTGGCGCGCGTACAGTCGGTCTTCGGTGTCCGGCTGTCCGTGCGCACCTTCTTCGAGAGCCCCACGGTGGCCGAGCTGGCGGAGATCCTGGCGGAGCGCCTGCCCGGCCCGGAGGAGCTCGCCGAGCGGGCGCGCCTGCTGGAGCAGGTCTTCCAGGCCCCGGCTCCCGCTCCAGAGCCGCAGCCGGAGCGGCCGGAGCCCGTGGTCCTGCAGTTCGAGCCGGCCCCCCTCTCCGGCAACGGCAAGAGCCCCATGCGTTTCAGCCTCTTCTTTTTTTCGGGCGACGAGAACCTGTTCCCCGAGGACAAGTACCGACTGATCATCGAAGGGGCCCGGTTCGCCGACCGCATGGGCTTCGATGCGATCTGGACGCCGGAACGGCACTTCCACAGCTTCGGCGGGCTTTACCCGAATCCGTCGGTCCTGAGCTCGGCCCTCGCCATGGTCACCGAGCGCCTGCAGCTCCGCGCCGGCAGCGTGGTTCTCCCCCTCCACCACCCGGTGCGGGTGGCCGAGGAGTGGTCCGTGGTCGACAACCTCTCCCGGGGCCGGGTGGGGCTCTCCTTCGCCTCCGGCTTCCATCCCAACGACTTCATCTTCGCCCCCCGCGACTTCCCCGAGCGACGCAAGGTGATGTTCGAGCGGATCGATGTCCTGCGCCGGCTCTGGCGGGGCGAGAAGGTCGCGTTCCCGGATGGCGGCGGCGGCGAGGTGGAGGTCGAGATCTTCCCCAAGCCGGTGCAGCCCGAGGTGCCGATCTGGGTGACCTGCGCCAACACGCCGGATACCTTCATCACCACGGGCCGGATCGGCGCCAATGTCCTGACCTCGCTGATCGGCATGAGCCTGGACAAGCTGCGGGAACGGATCGACCTCTACCGGGACAGCCTGGCCCGGCACGGTCACGACCCCGGGCAGGGACAGGTGGCGGTCATGATCCACACCTTCGTCGGCGCCGACCTGGAGCGGGTCAAGGAGAAGGTCCGGGGGCCTTTCTGCCACTACCTGCGCTCCCACACCGAGCTTCTGTCCTCCATCTCCCGCAGCCTGCACAAGGGCTTCGATCGCGGGACGGTTTCGCCCGAGGACCTGGAGGAGCTGCTGCAGATGGAGTTCGAGCGCTACTTCCATACCGGCTCGCTGCTCGGCACCCCTGGGAAGTGCCTGGAGATGGTCCGGCGGCTGCGCGAGGTCGGCGTCGACGAGGTCGGCTGCCTGCTCGACTTCGGGGTCGATGTCCCGTCGGTAATGGAGAGCCTGAGCCACCTGGGCGAGCTGCGGTGCCTGGCCGCGCAGGATGCCACGGCCGCGGAGGCGCTGGCCGGCTGAGCCGGCACGAGGAGCCATGGCCAAGCGCGCCGCCGAGCCCGATCTCTACCCCGTGGGGGAGCGCCCGCCGCTCGGGATGGTGCCGGCGCTCATGCATGGCTGGCTGGTGCGCCGCGAGCGTTACGGCGATCCGCGGCAGGCCTTCCAGGCCGAGGTGATCGAGACCCCCGAGCCTGAGGAAGGCGAGGTGCTGGTCTATGTCATGGCCGCTGGGATCAACTACAACGGCCTGTGGGCCTGCCAGGCGCGCCCGCTCGACGTGATCGCGCTGCGCCGGCGGCGCGGCGCGGCCGAGGACTTCCACATCGCGGGCAGCGAGGGGAGCGGCATCGTCTACAAGCTGGGGCCGGGCGTCCGTGGGCTGGAGGTGGGCGACGAGGTGGCAATCCACGGTTCCCAATGGGATTCGGGCTGCCCGACCGTCCTCGCCGGCGGCGACCCGGTGCACAGCCCCACCTTCCGCGCCTGGGGATATGAGAG
Source organism: Thermoanaerobaculia bacterium (assembly GCA_035556715.1). Lineage (GTDB taxonomy): Bacteria > Acidobacteriota > Thermoanaerobaculia > Multivoradales > UBA5704 > DATMER01. Next base: position 57,116 of record DATMER010000001.1, on the reverse strand, counting down.
CAACTGGGGTACCTTCGCCCAGTTCGCCAAGCCGCAGGCCCACCAGTGCTTCCGCAAGCCGCGGCGGCTCACCTGGGAGGACGCGGCCTCCTACATGGCGGCGGGGGGCTCCGCTTGGCGCATGCTGCACGGCCACGCCGGGCATACCCTGTCTCAGGGGGACGTGGTCCTGGTCTGGGGCGGGGCCGGAGGCCTGGGCTCGCTCGCCATCCAGATCGCCCGGGCGGCCGGGGCCCGGCCCGTGGCGGTCGTGAGCTCGGAGGAGAAGTTCGAGTTCTGCCTGCGGATCGGCGCCGTGGGCTGCATCGACCGCACCCGCTTCACTCACTGGGGCCAGCTCCCCAGCTGGGACGATGCCGCGGCCTACGACCGCTGGCTTGAGGGAGCACGCGCCTTCGGCGAGGCCGTCTGGGAGGCCGCGGGCGAGCGAGCCAGCCCGCGGCTGGTCGTGGAGCACCCCGGTGAGGATACGCTGCCCACCTCCCTCTACGTCTGCGCTCCGGGCGGCATGGTCGTGCTCTGCGGCGGCACCACGGGCTACAACGGCACCCTGGACCTGCGCTACCTCTGGATCCGCCAGAAGCGTCTGCAGGGATCCCACGCCTTCGGGGACGAGGAGGCCTTGCGGGTGACCGAGCTGATCGACCGGCGCCGAATCGATCCGACCCTGTCCCGGACGTTTGCCTTCGAAGAGCTGGCGGCGGCCCACGGCCTCATGGCCGAGAACCGCCATCCCCATGGCAACATGGCGGTTCTCATCGGTGCACCCGGGCCCGGCCAGGGAGCGAGGGAGAGCTGAGCATGCCCGGCCGCTCTTCCAGGAGATCCGCGGCGCCCCCAGAGGTCGCCTTCCTCTTCCCCGGCGGCGGGGCGCAACACGTGGACATGGGGAAGGAGCTGTACCTGACGGAGGAGGCCTTCCGCCGGGAGGTCGACCGCTGCTGCGACCTGTTCACCCCTCGGCTGGATCTGGACCTGAGAACCGTGCTCTTCCCGGCTCCGGAGGATGCCCAGGAGGCGCGGCGGGCGCTGGCCCGGCCCACCATCTTCCTGCCTGCCCTGTTCGCGGTCGAGTGGGCTCTGGCGGGGCTCTGGGCGAGCTGGGGCCTCCGGCCCACGGCCCTGATCGGGCACAGCTTCGGCGAGTACGTGGCCGCCACGCTGTCCGGGGTCTTTCGCCTGGAGGACGCCGTGGCCCTCCTGGTCCACCGCGGCCATCTGTTCGAAACGCTGAAAGGTGCGGGGATGCTGACCGTCACCCTCCCGGCCGAAGAGGTAGCCCCCCTCCTGGGCGAACGGCTCTCGCTCGCGGCCGTCAACGCCCCGGACCTGTGCGTGGTGGCCGGCTACGCCGATGCCCTGGAGGAGCTCCAGGGCACGCTCTCCGCCCGCGGAGTCAAGCACCGGCGTGTGCCGGTGGAGGGTGCGAGCCACTGCCTTCTGGTCGATCCGATCCAGCAGCCGTTCCGGCGGTTCGTGGCGGAGCTGGCGCTCTCGTCCCCCTCGATCCCCTATGTTTCCAACGTAACCGGCACCTGGGTCACGGCCGCCGAAGCCACCAACCCGGCGTACTGGGCGCGCCACCTGCGGCAGACCGTGCGCTTTGCCGAGGGGGTCACGGAATTGGCGCGGGACTCGCGCCGCATCCTGCTGGAGGTCGGGCCGGGCACCACCCTGAGCACCCTCGCCCGGCGCCAGCCCGGGGTGGATCCGCAGCGTGTCGTGGCCTCGATGCGGCACCCCGCCGACCCGCAGCCGGACACAGCCGTCCTGCTCGACGCCGCCGGCCGGCTCTGGCGCCTGGGAGTCCGGCCGGAAGGGTCGGCAGGACCCTGGAGAAAGGTGGCGCGGCGGAAGGAGAAGCCGGGGACCGGGCCGCCCCACGACGCGGCGAGCCTGGACGCCCTGGCAGGACTGTTCCGGGAGCTGCTCGGCGTCAAGCAGGTCGGACCGGGCGACAGCTTCTTCGACCTGGGAGGGCACTCCCTGCTGGCGACGCAGCTCGTCTCGCGGGTTCGCCAGGCCTGGGGCGTGGAGATCGCGCTGGAGCAGATCTTCGCGACACCAACCCCGGCGGGTCTGGCGCGGGCCCTGGCCGGGGCGGGCTCGGCCCCGCCGGCTCCGCCTCTGGCACCGGTGTCCCGGAGCGGCCCCCTGCCGCTCTCCTTCGCGCAGCGCCGGCTCTGGTTCCTGGACCGTCTCGAACCCGGCAGCCCGCTGTACAACATCGCCGCCTCATTCCGCATCCGGGGACGGCTTGACGCCACGGCCCTGCGCCGCAGTCTTGAGGAGATCGTCCGGCGCCACGAGGCGCTGCGCACCGTCTTCGCCGAGCAGGACGGCGAGCCGGTTCAGATGATCGGTCCCTCCTTCCCGCTGGAGCTGCTCGAAATCGATACGCAGGAAGAAGTGGCACAGAAGCGGGCTCGCGAGGCGCTGACCCGGCCCTTCGACCTGACGAGCGGGCCGCTGATCCGGGGCGAGCTGGCGCGCCTCGGGGAGGAGGACTGGCGGCTCAACCTGCAGCTCCACCACGTGGTCTTCGACCGCTGGTCGCGAGCGGTCTTCGAGCGCGAGTTGGAAGCTCTCTACACGGCCTTCGCCGCTGGCCGGCCCTCCCCGCTTCCCGAGCTGCCTCTGCAGTACGCGGACTTCGCGGTCTGGCAGAGGCGCTGGCTCCAGGGCGAGGTGCTGGCCGGGCAGCTCCGCTTCTGGTCGGGGACGCTCGCGGAGCTGCCCGCCCTGGACCTGCCGGGCGACCGCCCGCGCCCGCCGGTGCAGAGCTTCCGCGGCGCGCGCCGGCCGCTCGTCCTGCCTCCTGGCCTCGCGCAACGGATCGAGGAGGCCGGCCGGCCCCGCGGCGTCACCCCGTTCATGGTCCTGCTTGCCGCCTTCGCCGCCCTGCTCTCCCGGCACGCAGGCAGCGAGGACCTCGCCGTCGGCACTCCGATCGCCAACCGCAACCGGGCCGAGGTCGAGGGGCTCATCGGGTTCTTCGTCAATACCCTGGCGCTGCGGGTCCGGCTGAACGGCGATCCGGCGTTCGGCGAGCTGCTGGCGCGGGTGCGCGAAATGGCCCTGGCCGCCTACGCGCACCAGGATCTCCCCTTCGAGAAGCTGATCGAGGAGCTGGCCCCGGCGCGAGACCTGGGCCGAACGCCCCTGTTCCAGGTGATGCTCGTGCTGCAGCCTCCGGCACTGCCGTTGCGGTTGCCCGGCCTTGAAGCAAGCCCGATCGAGGTGACGACCGACACGGCCAAGACCGACCTCACGCTTTACGTGCGGGAGGCCGGCGGCGCCCTGGAGGCCGAGATCGAGTTCAGCACCGATCTCTTCGACGCGGCCACGATCGATCGGATGGGAGAGCGCTGGGCAGCACTCCTGAGCGCCGCCATCGAAGCGCCGGCCACCCGGGTCTCCGATCTGCCGCTGCTCGCCCGGGAAGAGCGTCGTCAGCTCCTAGGGGAGTGGTGCGGGAGACGCGTGCCGTACGCCCGGGATGCGACTCTGCCCGAGCTGTTCGCCCGGCAGGTGGCGCGCGCGCCCGAGGCCGTCGCCCTCACCTGCGGGTCCACAGCGCTCACCTATCGCGAGCTGCACTGCCGGGCGGATCGGCTGGCGCGCCGGCTTCGCGCTCTGGGGGTCGGCCCCGAGGTGCCGGTCGGGTTGCTGATCGAGCGCTCGCCGGACCTGATCGTGGCCGTGCTCGCCGTGCTCCAGGCTGGAGGAGCCTACGTGCCGCTCGACCCCTCCCAGCCTGCGGAACGATCGGCTTCGCTGCTGGCCGGCATCGGAGCGCCGCTCCTGGTGACCACCGGCTCCCTTGCCGACCGGCTGCCCAACCGGCCCGTCACCGTCCTCTGCCTGGACGCCGGGGACGCAGCCGGAGAGCTCCCGCAGGTTTCTCCGGCCGGCCTCGATCCTGACAACCTGGCCTATGTGATGTACACCTCGGGCTCGACCGGGACCCCCAAGGGGGTGGCGGTCACTCACCGCAACGTGGTGCGGCTGATCGACGGCGCCGATTACCTCCAGACCGGCCCGGGCGAGGCCTTCCTGCAGCTCGCGCCGGCCGGCTTCGACGCCTCGACTCTGGAGATCTGGGCCCCGTTGCTGACCGGCGGCCGGCTGGTGCTCTTCCCGGGCGAGAAGGCTACCCTGGCCGGCTTGGGACAAGTGGTCCGCGAATCGGGTGTCACCGCGCTCTGGCTGACGGCCGGGCTCTTCCACGCCTGGATGGACCAGGAGATGGACGGGCTCGAAGGAGTGCGGCAGGTCCTGGCGGGCGGCGACGTGGTCGCGCCCGGGGCCGTGCGCCGGCTGCTTGCCTCTCGCCCGGGCATGGTCTTCGTGAACGGCTACGGCCCCACCGAAGGGACCACGTTCACTTGCTGCCATCGCGTGCTCCACCCGGCCGCGCTGAAGTCGTCGGTCCCCGTCGGCCGCCCTGTCCCCAACACCTTGGTGTGGGTGCTGGACCACCATCTGCAGCCCGTTCCTGTGGGGGTACCCGGTGAGCTGTATGCCGGGGGCGACGGCATCGCCCGCGGCTACGCCGGACTTCCCGACCTCACGGCGGAGCGCTTCGTGCCCAGCCCCTTTGGCGAGGGCGAGCGGCTGTACCGCACCGGTGACCTCGTGCGCTGGTTGCCGGACGGCTGCCTCGATTTCCTCGGACGCCTGGACTCGCAGGTGAAGATCTCCGGCGTGCGCGTCGAGCCCGCCGAGGTCGAGGCCATGCTGGCGCGCCACCCCGGCGTACGCGGGGCGACCGTGGTCCCGGTCGAGGATGCGGCCGGCCGCACCCTGACCGCCTGCGCAGCCGTGCAACAGCCAGGACCTTCCGCTGCCGAGCTGAAGGCCTGGTTGCGCGAACGGCTCCCCGAGGCCATGGTTCCGTCGCGCCTGGCCCTCGTAGACAATCTGCCGCTCACGGCCAACGGCAAGGTGGATCGCGCCGCTGCCGCCGGGCTGGCGACCGGCGAAGCGACCGGGGAAGGATACGCGGCGCCTCGGAGTCCTGTGGAGGAATTGCTGGCCGACGTGTGGGCCGCGGCACTCGGCCGTACCCGGATCGGCCGGCACGACAGCTTCTTCGATCTGGGCGGTCATTCGCTGCTGGCGGTCCGGCTGGTGGCCGAGGTGCGCCGGACCTTCGGCGTGGAGCTGCCCCTCCGCGCGCTGTTCGAGCACCCGACCCTCGCCGAGTTGGCCAGCCGGGTCGCGCAAGGAGAGAGGGACTCCGAGCCCCTGCCCCCGGTCCCGGCGGCGCCGGGGCGACGGCCGGGAGAGGTCTGGACCGCGCCGCTTTCAATCTCGCAGCAGCGCCTCTGGTTCCTGGACCGGCTCGTCCCCGGCGGGGCATTCCTCAACGTCGCGCGGGCCCTAGTCTTGCGCGGTCCCCTCCAGGCCGTGGCGCTGCGCTGCGCCCTGGAGGGGGTCGTCGCTCGCCACGAAGCCCTGCGGACGACCTTCGCGATGACCGACGCGGGTCCGGTGCAGCGCATCGCGCCAGCGGCCTCCGTGCCGCTGCCCGAGGTGGATCTGGAAGCGCTGCCGGCGGCTCTGCGGGATCGCGAGGCTGCTCGCCTGGCGAAGACCGGCGCGCGCCGTCCGCTCGACCTCGCGGCCGGGCCTCTCCTGTGTGCCGTCCTGCTGCGCCTGGAACCCGGCCGCCGGTCCCTGCTGCTCCTGACCGTTCATCACCTGGTCCTGGACGGCTGGTCCATGGGGGTGCTCTTCGACGAGCTGGGCTCGCTTTACGGCGCCCTGGAGCGGGGGCTCCCGTGCCAACTGTCGCCGCCTGCCCAGTACGCGGACTTCACCCTCTGGCAGCAGGCGCTGGTGCGGACGCCCGCCATGGAACGGCAGCGCGCCTACTGGCGGAGGCGGCTGGAGGGGCTGCCGGCGCTCCGGCTGCGCGGCGACCGTCCCCGGCCGGCGCAGCCCACCTTCCGCGGCGCGCGCTGGGACCTGATGCTGTCAGCCGCAGCCGTCGATGCCCTCCGCGCGCGCAGCGGAGCCACGCTGTTCATGACGCTGCTCGCGGCCTTCGAGGCGCTGATGTCGCGCTACTGCAGTCAGCAGGATTTCTCCGTCGGCTCTCCGGTCGCGAGCCGGGGCCGGCCGGAGCTCCACGGCACGGTCGGCTTCTGCGTCAACATGCTGGCGCTGCGCGCCGACCTCGCCGGCCGGCCGGGCTGGCGCCAGCTCCTGGAGCGTGTCCGCAAGGATGCCCTCGCTGCCTATGCCTGCCAGGACCTGCCTTTCGAGATCCTGGTCGAAGAGCTGCGCGCCGAGCGCGACCTGGGGTCGAACCCGCTGTTCCAGGTTGCCTTGAGTGTGGAGGACGAGCCGCCGCTGCCTTCGCTGCCGGGGCTGGCCGTCGAGCCTTTCGCGGTCGACCCCGGGCCGGCCCTGTTCGACCTGACGCTCTTCGCCGCCCGCGCCGGCTCGGAGCTCCGCCTCACGTTCAACTACAAGACGGCCTTGTTTGACGAGGTTACCGTCCGGCGCATGGCGGCGCACCTGGAGGTCCTGCTCGCCGGCATGGCCGCCGAGCCCGAGCGGCCTGTCGCCGAGTTGCAGCTGCTCACCCCCGCCGAGCAGCAGGCCTTGCGCGAGTGGAATGCTCCCGCGGCGCTCACCCTCGAAGAGAGTGACCTGGTGGAGCGCTGCGAACGGCAGGCCGCGCGGACTCCGGAGGCCCTGGCGGTGGTCGGGCCGGAGGGCTCGGCTCTTACCTACGGCGAGCTCAATGCCCGTGCCAACCAGCTCGCCCACCGGCTGCGCGAGCTCGGGATCGGGCCGGGGATTCTCGTAGGCCTCTGCCTGCCCCCGTCTCCCGAGCTGATGGTAGGGATGCTGGGGATCGTCAAGGCCGGGGGAGCGTACGTGCCGCTCGATCCTTCCTATCCGGCCGACCGGTGGGCCCTGATTCTGGAGCAGGCGCGGGTGTCGCGGCTGGTCACTCTCGCGCCCCTGGCCGGTCGCCTGCCGCAGCCCTGCGCCTTCGGGCTGCTCCTCCTTGATGGCGAGGGAGAGCGGCTCGCCGGCTACCCCCGGTCCAACCCCGCCTTCACGGCGAGCGGCGACGACCTCCTCTATGTGATCTTCACCTCCGGCTCCACGGGCAGGCCCAAGGGAGCCGGGGTCGTCCGGAGCGCATTCGACGCCCTGGTCCGCTGGTACCTGGAGGAGTTCGGCGTCACGGCCGGGGACGTCTTCCTAGTCTTGAGCTCAGTGGGCTTCGACCTCACCCAGAAGAACCTCTGGGGTCCTCTCGCCGCCGGCGCCCGCCTGCAGTTCGGGCCGGCCTACGAGCCCGCGAGGATCGCGGCGATGGTGGAGCGCGACAGGGTGACCCGCATCAACTGCACACCGAGCGCCTTCTATCCGCTCGTCGATCGGGGGCAGTGGGAGCAGCTGGCCTCCTTGCGCTGGGTGTTCCTCGGAGGCGAGCCGATCGCCATGGCGCGGCTCGCCCCATGGCGAGCTTCAGCCGGCTGCCATGCCCGGCTGGTCAATACCTATGGCCCCACGGAGTGCACGGACGTGGTCAGCTTCCATCGGCTGGACGGCGAGATGGGCGCCCCGGTGGGCCGGCCGCTCCCCAGCGCCCGCCTCTGGGTGGTCGACTCCGGGCTGGAACCGGTGCCCATTGGCGTCCCCGGGCAGCTTGCCGTGGCAGGGGATTGCGTGGGAGTCGGCTACCTCGGTGACGCCGCCGGGACCGCGGCCCGCTTCATTCCCGACCCGTTCGCCGGGCAGCCGGGGGCGCGCCTCTACCTGACCGGCGACCTCGCTCGCCAGCTCCCGGAAGGCACTCTTGAATACCTGGGGCGCATCGATCTTCAGGTCAAGGTGCGCGGCTTCCGCGTGGAGCCGGGCGAGGTCGAGGCCGCGCTGGCCGCGCACCCCGCCGTGCGGGAGGCGGCGGTGCTGGCCAGCCAGGGCCCGGGTGGCGCCTTCCTCGCCGCCTGGTTCGCTCCGCGTCCGGGATGGGCGAAGCCCGCTCTGATCGCCGAGCTGCGCGACTTCCTGCGCCGCAGACTGCCGGACTACATGGTGCCCTCCACCTTGCAGCCACTGGACAAGCTGCCGCTCACGCCGCACGGCAAGGTGGACCGCGACGCCCTCCTTCAGGCAGCCCCTCCGCGCGCGGCGGTACCGGCACCCGAGGCGCCGCGCGGCGAGGTCGAGCGTGCGATCGAGCACGCCTGGCGCCGGGTGCTGAGTGTCGGCGCCGTCGGCGACGACGACAACTTCTTCGACCTGGGGGGGCACTCGCTGGCCATGGCCGCGGTCCAGGAAGAGTTGCGGCACTCGCTGGGGGCGGACCTGTCGCTGGTCGACATGTTCGAGAGCCCGACCTTGCGACTGCTTGCCGCGCGACTGGAAGGCCGGCGGACGGGTACTGGTCGCGACAACCTTCAGCCGCGGGCCGGGCAGCAACGCGGCGCCCTGGCCTGGAAGGAGCACGCCCGTAGAGCCCGGGATTGGGCTAAAGGGCGCCAGGAGGTCTCCTGAGATGGAACGCCTGCGGATCGCGCTGGTCAACATGCCGTTCTCCGCGATCGAGCTGCCCTCGATCGCCCTGACCCAGCTTCGCTCGGTGGTCGAGCGCCGTTTCGGGGGATCGGTAGCAGTGGAGATCCACTATTTCTCACACGACCTCTGCCTCTATCTGGGTCTCGACCTCTATCGGACGATCTGTGACGAGGCCTCCCACTCCGGGCTGGGCGACTGGCTCTTCCGCGACCTCGCCTTCCCTGGTCTGCCGGACAACACCGAGGCCTACCGGCGCCGCTTCTTCCCGGCCCGGGAGCGGCGACAGGAAGCCCTGGAGCTGGCTCTGGCCAGACGCCCCGGCCTGGGATCGCTGCTCGATGAGCTGATCGATCGGCACCGGCTCGGTCAAGCCGCCGTGGTGGGCTTCACCTCGATGTTCTCCCAGAACCTCTCCTCCTTCGCTCTTGCCCGCAAGCTCAAGCAGCGCCGGCCAGGCCTGATCACCGCTCTCGGCGGCGCCAACGCCGAGGCGTCCATGGGCGCGGAGATCACGCGTCACGTCGAGGCGATCGACTACGTGTTTTCGGGGCCTGCTCTGCACAGCTTCCCGCATCTCGTCGAGTGCTGCCTGGCCGGGGACCTCGCCCCGGCCGAGCGTCTCAACGGTGTGTTCACGAAGGGCAACTGCCGCGGCGGCCAGCCCTCGGTCGCCATCCTCGGCGATGAGTTGGACATCGAAGAGGAGGTGGAGCTGAACTACGGATCCTTCCTCGATGACTTCGAGCGGAACCTCCGGGAGGAGGCGGTCGAGCCCATCCTGCTGTTCGAGACCTCGCGCGGCTGCTGGTGGGGGGAGCGAGCCCATTGCACCTTCTGCGGCCTGAACGGCTCGACGATGAAATACCGGGCCATGAGGCCGGACCGCGCCGTGGCCCTGATCGAGCGGCTGCTCGAGCACGTCCCGCGCGTGCGGCGCTTCAGTTGCGTCGACAACATCATGCCCGTGGACTACCCGCGCGAGGTCTTCTCCCGGCTGGCAACGCCGCTCGGTGCCTCCATCTTCTACGAGGTCAAGGCCGACCTGGACGAGGAGGACCTGCGCTGGCTCGCGCGAGCCGGGGTCGACTCCGTGCAGCCGGGAATCGAGGCCCTGAGCACCTCGACTCTGAAACTGATGCGCAAGGGCACCACCTCCGTGCGCAACGTGCAGTTCCTCAAGCTGTGCCGCACGTGCGGCGTCTTCCCGGCCTGGAACCTGCTGGTCGGGTTCCCGGGCGAGGGGGAGGAGGTCTTCGCCAAGTACGTGGAGGACATCCCGCGGCTGGTTCATCTCGCGCCCCCTTCCGGCGTCTACCCCGTCCGCTTCGACCGCTTCAGCCCCTATTTCGTGCAATCCGCGCAATACGGCCTCGACCTCCGGCCGCTAGACCTGTATCCCTTCACCTACCCTCTGGACGACGCCTCTCTGGCCAACCTCGCCTACTACTTCGCCGATCGGAACGTGACCGCGTCCTACTTCGTGGCGATGGCGAAATGGATCGGCCGGCTGCGGCGCGCCCAGACCGGATGGCGGGAGCGCTGGGCCGGATGCGAGCCCCCAGCGCTCCACTTCGAGCGGGAGGGGGGGACGACGGTCTACGACTCGCGCTCCGGGGACGTGGTCGTGCATGAAGTTGGCGAGGCCGGCCGGCTCGTGCTGACCGCCCTGGAGGAACCGGCTGCGCTATCCGATCTGCCGGCGCGTCTGGAGGGGATGGCGGCTGCCGGGATCGAGGTGGAGCTCGCGGCCCTGCGCTCCAGGGGGTTGATCTTCGAGGACGGACAGCGCCTGGTGAGCCTGGTCTTACTGACAGACAAGCTCCCCGGCCGAGCCCGGGCGGCGCAGCCGGATCTCGCGGAGGTCCCGGCTTGAGCGTGCGCAATCTCTATCGCAGGCTCGCCGCCCTTACGCCGGAGCAGCGGGCTCTCTACTCCCGGTTGCTCGTTGCGAGCGGAGAGCCGGCCGCTGCGGCCGAGGTGGTACCGCGGCTCTCTCTGGACGAGCCGGTCCTGGCTGCGCCCGTCCAGCAGCGCCTCTGGTTCCTCGACCAGATCGAGCCGGGCAATCCGTTCTACAACCTTCCCCTGCTCTGCTTCCGGCTGCGTGGGCTGCTGCGCACGGGCGCCCTGGAGAAGGTTCTGCAAGAGGTCGAGAGCCGGCACGAGGCCCTGCGGACGTCGTTCACCGCCATCGACGGTCAGCCCTACCTGGTTTCCCTGCCGCCGCTGCATCGGGCGCTGCCGGTCACTGACTTGAGCGCGCTGCCGGAGGCGAAGCGCGAGCCGCACGCCCTGGAGCTGGCGCGCCAGGAGTCGCGACGCCCCTTCGACCTGGCTCACGGGCCGCTCTGGCGCTATCGGCTCCTGCGCCTGGAGAGCGAGGACCACCTGCTGCTCGTGGCCATGCATCACATCGCCTCGGACGCCTGGTCGCTCGGAGTGTTCCACCGCGAGCTGACGGCGCTCTACGCCGCCTTCGCACGGGGCCTCTCCTCGCCACTGCCTCCGCTTCCGGTCCAGTACGCCGACTTCGCGATCTGGCAGCGGCAGCGGCTGAGCGGTGCCTCGCTCGCGGCGCTGATCGCCTTCTGGCGCCGGCACCTGGCCGGCGCGCCGGAGCGGCTCGAGCTGCCCACGGACCGGCCGCGCCCGCCGGCGCGCACCTATCGTGGCGCCCGGATCACCCTGACCCTGCCCAAGGAGCTGCCCGGCGCCGTCGACGCGCTCACCCAGGCGACCGGCGCGAGCCTGTTCATGATTCTGATGGCGGCCTACGCGGCCCTGCTCCACCGCTACACTCATCAGGAGGACCTGGTGGTTGGCTTCCCCGTGGCCGGCCGCCCCACGGCCGGGCTGGAGTCTCTGATCGGCTTCTTCGTCAACACCGTGGCCTTGCGGGTCCGCCCGTCTTGCGGCCTGTCACTGCGCGCCCTGGTCGACCAGGTCCGCGAGGCCGTGCTGGAGGCCTATGAACATCAGGAGCTTCCGTTCGACCGCGTGGTCGAGGAGCTGCAGCCGCGGCGCGATCCCAGTTACAGCCCCGTCGTCCAGGTCATGATCTCGCTCCAGAACACACCCACGCCGGACCTGGCTCTGGTCGACCTGAGGGCGACCCCGATGCGGGTGGACAACGGCACCTGCCAGACCGATCTGATCCTCTTCGCGGGCCTCCGCGCCCGCCGCCTGGGTATCCTGCAGATCGAATACAACACCGACCTCTTCGATGCCGCCACTGTCCGCCGCATGGGAGAGCACCTGCTGGCCGTGATGGCGGGAGCCGCCGCGCAGCCCGCGGCCCACCTGGGCGACCTCCCCCTGCTATCCACGGCCGAGCGGCACCAGCTCATCGTCGAGCATCGAATGATCCCGGACACGTCCGAGCGCTGCCTGCACGAGCGGTTCCAGGAGCAGGCCCGACGCCGGCCCGAGGCCGTGGCCGTGGTCTGCGGCGCCGAGCGGCTCTCGTATGAGGAGCTCGACCGACGCGCCGGGAGGCTGGCGCTCGCCCTGCGGGCGCTCGGCGCAGGCCCCGAGGTGCGGATCGGGATCTGCCTGGAGCGCTCCCTGGATCTGGTGGTCGGCCTCCTCGGCATTCTCAAGGCCGGGGCCGCCTACCTGCCGGTCGAGTCCGACATGCCGGACGAGAGGTTGCGGTTCCTCCTGCAGGATGCCGGCGCCCCGCTGCTGCTCACCCGGCAATCGGTTGCCGCCGGGCTCCCGGCGCTGCCCGCGCGCGTGCTCTGCCTGGACGGCGACCTGCCGGCCACCGGAGGTTCCGCGGAAATCCCGGCCGTCTACCCGGACAACCTGGCGTACGTGATCTATACCTCGGGCTCCACCGGCGCGCCCAAGGGAGCCCTGGTGACCCACCGCAACGTCGCGCGCCTGTTCGCCGCCGCGCGCCGGATCTTCGACTTTGCTCCCAGCGACGTCTGGAGCCTCTTCCACTCGCACTCCTTCGACTTCTCGGTCTGGGAGCTGTGGGGTGCCCTGCTGCACGGCGGACGTGTCGTAGTGGTGCCGCGCGCCACGGTCCGCGATCCGGCGGCCTTCTGCGCCTTGCTGCGCGACGAGCGGGTGACGACGCTGAGCCAGACTCCCTCGGCCTTCCGCCAGACCCTGGCGGCACTGGGGGATGAGCCCCTGCCGGACCTGCGCACCGTGGTTTTCGGCGGCGAGGCTCTGGACCCCGGCAGCCTGCGTCCCTGGTTCGACCGCCGGCCCGGTGCCGGGGTCCGGTTCATCAACATGTACGGCATCACCGAGACCACGGTGCACGTGACCTGGCGCGAGATGAGAGCCGCCGATGCCTGCAACCTGCGGAGCAGCCGCGTCGGCAGGCCGCTGGCCGACCTCTCGCTGCTCGTGCTCGGTCCCGATTTGCAGCCGATGCCGTTCGGCGTGCCCGGGGAGATCTGCGTTGGCGGCGCGGGGCTCTGCCGCGGCTATCTCGGCCGCCCGGACCTGGCCGCTGAGCGCTTCGTTCCCGATCCTTTCTCCGCGGTCCCGGGCTCACGCCTCTACCGGTCCGGCGACCTCGGCCGGCTGCTGCCCGACCTGGATCTCGAATACCTCGGGCGCATCGACCGGCAGGTCAAGCTGCGCGGCCTGCGCATCGAGCCGGGAGAGATCGAGGCGGCCCTCTGCCGCCATCCCGGCGTGCGAGAAGCCGCGGTGGAGCTGCGGCCCGCGACCGCCGATCCCGCCGGCGAGCGCCGGCTCGTGGCCTGGTACGTGTCTGACAGCCCGCCGCCCGCTCACGCCGAGCTCAGGGCTGCGCTCAAGCTGTTGCTGCCGGAGTACATGCTGCCCGCTCAGCTCGTGCCATTAGAGCGTCTCCCCCTGACCGAGAACGGCAAGGTCGACCACCGCGCCCTGCCCGAGCCGGGCGCGGAGAGGCCGGAGCTGGCCGCGGCCTACCGAGCCCCGAGCACGCCGGTCGAGGAGGCGCTGGCCACGCTGTGGCAGGAGCTGCTCGGGCTGGAGCGCGTGGGCGTGCACGACCACTTCTTCGAGCTCGGAGGGCACTCGCTGCTCGTCACCCGCCTGGTCGCCCGCCTGCGCGACCGGCTGGGGATCGAGGTGTCCGCCCGCGCGGTCTTCGAGGCGCCCACGGTCGCAGGCCTAGCAAGCGCGGTCGAAGAGGCAGGCAGGCCCGGGCGGATTCCGACGGCCCCGGCGCTCGTGCCCACCACCCGCACGGCGCGGCGCGTGGGGGCACGGGCCTGAGCCCGCTGGGAGGATGACTGGAGGACGATCCGATGCTGTCGCCTAGCTCCGATGCCACCGCCGCTCTGGTCTTCGAGCCGCCGGGAGACGAGTTCTACGTCGTCCCGGCCTCGTTCGCCCAGCAGCGCCTGTGGCTGCTCGACTGCCTGTCGCCGGGGCTCGCCAGCTACAACGTGCCGCTCGCCCTGCGGCTGGCCGGCCGGCTGGAGCACGCCTTGCTCGCCGGAGCTCTCGCCACCTTGACGGACCGCCACGAGGCGCTGCGCACCGCCCTGGCCGTGGAAGAGGGAGAGCCGGTCCAGATCATCGCTCCCCGGCTCGAGCTCCCCCTGCCGCGGGTCGATTTCGAGGAGCTCGGCGCCGGAGCCGAAGCCGCGGCCCTCGAGCTCGTGCGGCGCGAGTCCGCCCGGCCGTTCGATCTCGGCCGTCCGCCTCTGGTGCGGGCCCTGCTCCTGCGGCTGGCCGCGGACGAGCACGTCCTCTTCCTCAACCTCCACCACGCGATCACCGACGCATGGTCCCTGGGCATCCTGGTGCGCGAGCTGCTCGATCTCTACCAGGCGGTGCTCGAACACCAGCCCGCCTGCCTGCCCGACCTGCCGATCCAGTTCGCGGACTTCGCGGCCTGGCAGCGTGAATGGCTGCAAGGCCAGGTGCTGGAGCACAAGCTTCAGGCATGGCGGCGCCTGCTCGCCGGAGCGCCGGCGGAGCTGGACCTGCCCACGGACCGGCCGCGCTCACGTGCCTCGGGGCAGGCCGGCCGGATCCTCCCGTTCGCACTGCCCGAAAGCCAGGCTGCCGTCCTCTTCCTCCTCGCCCGCGACGCCGAAGCTACCTTGTTCATGGTGCTGCTCGCATCATTCCAGGCTCTGCTCGGCCGCTACTCCGGCCGCGAGGACCTGGTCGTGGGCTCACCCGTTGCCAATCGGGGACGGTCCGAGACCGAGGGCGTCTTCGGCTTCTTCGTCAACATCCTGCCTCTGCGCGCCGACCTGTCGGGCCGGCCGGTCTTCCGCGAGCTGCTGCGGCGGGTCCGTGCCAGCGCAGTCGAGTCCTATGCTCACGAGGATCTCCCCTTCGAGAAGCTGGTCGAGGAGCTGCGCCCCGAGCGGCGGCTGGATCAAAACCCGATCTTCCAGGTGGCCTTCGCCCTGCAGCCTCCCGCCGTGCCGGAGGAGGACCGGGCCGGCCTCCGGCTGCGCCTGATCGAGGCCCATTCCGGGACCGCCAAGTTCGAGCTGAGCCTTCACGTGATGCAGGAAGGAGCGGGGCTGCGGGGCTTCTGGGAGTACAGCACCGCGCTGTTCGACGCGGCCACCGTGGCTCGCATCGATCGCCATTGGCAGTTGCTGCTGGCTGGCCTCGTCATGGAACCTGACCGGCCGTTCACCGAGTTGGCGCTGCTGACCCTGCCGGAACGTCACCAGCTCGCCCAGGAATGGAATGACTCCGCCGCGGACTTCCCACGCGAGGCCGGCATACTGCGGCTCTTTGCCGAACGCGCCGCGCAGCATCCCGAGTCCCCGGCGGTGGTCGACGCAGGCTCTACCCTGACCTACGGCGAGCTCGACCGGCGCTCGGATGGCATCGCCCACCGCCTGGTGGGGCTCGGCGTGCGGCGCGGAGACCGGGTGGGAGTCCTGCTGGAACGCGATTCGGGTCTGGTCATCGCCCTGCTCGGGATCCTCAAGGCAGGAGCCGCCTACCTGCCCCTCGACCTCTCCTACCCGTCCGAGCGCCTGGCCTGGATGCTGGCGGACGGCAGGGCCGACATCCTGGTTTCGCTCCGGTCCCTGTTCGACCGGCTGCCATGGCCCGCTGCGCGCACCCTGTTTCTCGACAACCCGGAGCCGGCTGAGGAGACCGCCGGCAGGCTGCCCGAAGCGGATGCCGACGATCTGGCCTACGTCCTCTACACCTCGGGCTCGACCGGGGTGCCCAAGGGGGTCTGCGTCAACCATCGCGCCGTGGTCCGGCTGGTGCGCAACACCGATTACGTCCGGATCGCTCCGGACGACGTCGTGGCCCAGGCATCCAACGCGTCGTTCGACGCGGCCACGTTCGAGATCTGGGGTGCGCTGCTGAACGGGGCGCGACTGTCCATGGTGCCCCGGGAGGTGACGCTGTCGCCCGAGGAGCTCGGCCGCGAGATCGCCGAGCGGGGGATCACTACCCTCTTCCTGACAACGGCACTGTTCAACCGGATGGCCGCGGACGTGCCGGGCTGCTTCCAGCCGCTGCGTCACTTGCTGTTCGGCGGCGAAGCCGTCGATCCCACCCGCGTGGCCGCGGTGCTCGCCGGGCGTCCGCCGCAGAGGCTCCTCCACGTCTACGGTCCGACCGAGGCCACCACCTTCACCACTTGGCAGGCCCTGCGGGAGGTCGCGCCCGGCGCCTGGACCGTGCCCATCGGCCGGCCGCTGGCGAACGCCCGCATCCACCTCCTGGACATCCACCTGCAGCCGGTGCCGATGGGTGTGCCAGGGGAGGTCTACATCGGCGGCGAAGGGCTGGCCCAAGGCTATCTCGACCGGCCGGACCTGACGGCCGAGCGCTTCGTCCCCAGCCCCTCTGATGGTCCGGGCGAGCGGCTGTATCGCACCGGAGACCGCGCGCGCTGGACCCGGGCTGGAGCCTTGGAGTTCCTCGGGCGCTTCGACCATCAGATCAAGATCCGCGGCTTCCGCATCGAGCCGGCCGAGGTGGAGGCAGCGCTGGGGTCCCATCCGGCGGTCGGGGAGTGCGTGGTCGTGGCGCGGCCCGGGCCGACCGGGGAGCTCGGGCTGGTCGCCTATGTGGCGCCGCAAGCCGGAGCCGCTCCCTCCCCACGCGAGCTGCGGAGCTTCCTCCAGGACAAGCTGCCCGACTACATGCTGCCGGCCGCCCTCATGGTCCTGCCCCGCCTGCCGCACACGCCCAATGGCAAGCTGGACCGCGCCGCCCTCCCCGAGCCTTCCCTGGAGACGGAGCCGGGCGGGTTCGAGGCACCGCGCGGGCCGGTCGAGGAGGTGCTCGCCGGGATCTGGGCCGATGTCCTGCGCATCGAGCGCGTTGGCGCCTGCGACAACTTCTTCGACCTGGGCGGGCACTCGCTGACCGCGACTCAGGTGACCTCCCACGCGCGCACCACCTTCCGCATCGGCCTGCCCACCCGAGCCATCTTCGAGGTCCCGGTGCTGCGCGACCTGGCCGAGCGCATCGCAGACCTGCGGCGGACCGAGCAGGGGCTGGAGCTGCCCGCTATCACCCCGGTGCCGCGCGACCGCGACCTGCCCCTCTCGTTCGCCCAGCAGCGCCTCTGGTTCCTGGATCAGCTCGGCCGGGGCGAGACCCCTTTCTACAACGTCGCCGCCTCGCTGCGGCTCAGCGGCCGGCTGGACGCCGGTCTCCTGGCCCAGGCGCTCGGCGAGGTCGAGCGCCGTCACGAAGCCCTGCGCACCACCTTCCGCACCGGCGAGGACGGCCGCGCGGTCCAGGTCTTCCACGCACCCCGTCCCTTCTTCCTGCCGGTCGTGGACCTCTCGGTGCTGACCGACGGCGCACGCGAGCCGGAGGGCCTGCTGCTCGCCCGCGAAGCGGCCGGCCGGCCCTTCTCCCTGGCCGACGGACCGCTCTTCCGCGCCGGCCTGCTGCGGCTCGCCCCGGACCGCCACGTGCTCTCGTTCGCCCTGCACCACATCGTCTGCGACGGCTGGTCTCTCGAGATCCTGATGCGCGAAGTGGCACAGCTCTACCGCGCCCTGCTCGCCGGCGCCCCTTCCCGGCTGCCGGAGCTGTCCATCCAATATGCCGACTACGCGCAATGGCAGCGGCAGTGGCTCTCGGGCGACGTGCTGGAGAGCCAGCTCGGTTACTGGCGGCAGCAGCTCCGGGAAGCACCGCTGGTGCTCGATCTGCCTACCGACAGGCCTCGGCCTGCCCTCCAGACCTATGGCGGGCGGCGCCTGTCCCTGAACCTGGAGGCGGACCTGCTGGTGCGCCTCCAGGCCCTGGTGCGCGAGCATCGCGCCACCCTCTTCATGGCTGTCCTGGCCGCTTTCGGCGTCGTGCTCCACCGGCGCACGGGACAGACGAGCCCGATCGTGGGCACTCCGATCGCCAACCGCAACCGGCCCGAAATCGAGGACTTGATCGGCTTCTTCGTCAACAGCCTCGCCCTGTGTGTCGATCTGGGCGGAAATCCCACCCTTGCCGAGCTGCTGGAACGGGTGCGGGAAATGGCCCTTGGAGCCTATGCCCACCAGGACCTCCCCTTCGAGCGCCTGGTCGAGGAGCTGCAACCGGAGCGCGACCTGAGCCGGAACCCGGTCTTCCAGGTCTCCCTCTCGAGCCACAGCACTCCATGGGCCGCCCTCGACCTGCCCGGCCTGACCCTGGGCTTTCTCGATCTCGGAGAGGCGTCCGAGCTCTTCGATCTGTCGCTGCAGTTCATGGAGTCGATGCGTGGCCTGGAGCTGGGTCTCTCCTACAACCCAGACCTGTTCGACGCTCCTGCCGTCCGCAGGCTGGGGCTCCACCTGGAGCGCCTCCTGGCGGCTCTGGTTGCCGATCCCCGGCAGCCAGCCATCTCGGTCCTCCTGTTGTCGGAGACGGAGTCTCATCAGGTTCTGCGGGAGTGGAGCACCGGCCCGACGGATCTGCCGCGGCCCGTTGCGGTGGCGCCCCTGTTCGAGGCCTGGGCGCTTCAGACGCCCGGCGCTCCCGCCCTGGTCTGGCCCGGGGGCGGGCTGAGCTACGCCGAGCTGAACCGCGAGGCGGACCGCCTGGCCGGGCGGTGGCTGGCAACCGGCGCGGGCCTCGAGCGGGTGATCGCCCTGAGCCTCCAGCGCCCCCGCGACTTCGCCGTCGCCATTCTTGCGGTGCTCAAGACCGGCGCAGCCTTCCTGCCCCTCGACCCGCAGCTTCCGCAGGAGCGCCGGGACTGGATGCTGGAGGACAGCGGCGCGGCCTTGGTGATCGAACGCCTTGAGGAGACCAGGGAGACCGCGGCGGCTCCACCACCAGCTCCGCCGGCGGAGGCGCTCGCCTACGTGATCTATACCTCCGGCTCCACCGGCACGCCCAAGGGGGTGATGGTCTCCCAGGGCACGCTCGCGACTCATTGCCTGGACATGGTGCAACGGCTGCGGCTCGGCCCCGGAGAACGGCTGCTCCAGGTCGCCTCGTTCAGCTTCGATCTTTCGCTGGAGGAGCTTCTGTGCCCTCTGGTCAGCGGCGCCGCAGCGGTGCTCGAGGTCGAGCGCGGTGCGACAGCCGCGGAGCTGGCCCGTCATCTGGTCGATCTGCAGGTGACGGCCATGGAGCTGTCCACCTCCCACTGGCACGACATGGCCTGCGAGTGGGCGTCCGGCAAGGGAGATCTCGCGGGACACTGCCTGAAGGTGATCGGAATCGGGGGCGAGGCGGCCCCGTCCGGTGCTCTCCACCTGTGGCGGCAGACGCCGCTCGGCGACGTACCTATTCAAAACGGCTATGGGCCTACCGAGGCGGCGGTCACCGCGACCCTGCACGAGGCCGTACCTGCCGGTGATGATCGCGACCGCCACAATCTCCCGATCGGCCGGCCCCTGGCTCACCGCTCGGTCTACGTGCTGGACCCCCTGGGCGAGCCGGTGCCTGCCGGCCTGTCGGGCGAGCTCCACCTCGGAGGACCCGATCTGGCGCGCGGCTACCTGGGACGCCCGGCCCTCACCGCCGAGAGCTTCGTCCCCGACCCCTTCGGGAGCCCGCCGGGCGGCCGGCTCTACCAAACCGGTGACCTGGCTCGCTTCCTCCCCGACGGCAGCCTGGAGTTCCTCGGCCGCCGCGATCGTCAGGTGAAGCTCCGCGGCTTCCGCGTTGAGCCGGGCGAGGTGGAGACTGCGCTGCTCACCCATCCGCGGGTTCGGGAGGCAGCGGTGGAGCTGCGCGACCTGCGTGAAGGCAAGGATGGTACCTCCGTCCGTCACCTGGTGGCCTACATTGCCGGCGAACAGAACCAGGCCCCCCCGGCCGCCGAGCTGCGCTCCTGGCTCTCGGAGCGCCTGCCGGCCTACATGCTGCCGGCGGTCTACCTGGAGCTGCCAAGCCTGCCCCGGAGCTCCGCCGGCAAGGTGGACCGCGGCGCGCTGCCGGCACCCCCGAAGCCCGGCGCGCTCCAAACACCCGCGGAGGGTGCAACGACGAGGCTCGAGAAGACCGTGGCCGATCTCTGGTGCGAGCTGCTCGGCCTGGATCAGGTCGGGCTGCACGACAACTTCTTCGACCTCGGTGGCCACTCCCTGCTGATCACCCTGGTGCGGGCGCGCCTGCAGGAGCAGTTGGGGATCGATCTGTCCATGGTCGATCTGTTCGAGCACCCCACCGTGCGCGCCCTGGCCGACCGGCTGGAGCAGGCGCTGGAGCAGACCGGACCCGCCACCGGCAAGCCCGCCACGGCCGAGGAGGTGCCCGCCGCCACGGCCGGCGGGGACCTTGGGATGGCGATCGCCGTCGTCGGGATGAGCGGCCGCTTCCCCGGCGCCCGCGACGTCGAGCAGCTCTGGCGCAACCTGCGCGCTGGCGTCGAGTCGATCACATTCTTCGAGGAACGCTCTGCCGGGGGACGTTTTGCCTCCGCCGGCCACAGGGTGGCGGCCGGCGGGGTGCTCGACGACGTCGAGAGCTGGGACGCGGCGTTTTTTGGCGTGAGCCCGCGCGAGGCCGAGCTTATGGACCCGCAGCATCGGCTGTTCCTGGAGTGCTCCTGGGAGGCCCTGGAAGAGGCAGGGTACGACCCAGAGCGCTACCCGGGGGCGATCGGCGTCTGGGGCGGAGCGAGCAAGAGCAACTATGTGGCGCTGCTGGCCGAAGCTGGTGCGATCTCGGACCCGGTGTCGAACCACTTCGCCGGCCTGGGCAACGACAAGGACTATCTGACAACCCGCACCTCCTACAAGCTGGACCTGCGGGGGCCGAGCGTCAACGTGCAGACCGCCTGCTCGACCTCGCTCGTCGCCGTCCATCTGGCCTGCCAGAGCCTGCTCGCCGGCGAGTGCGACATGGCCCTGGCCGGAGGCGTCTCGGTCAACGGCCAGCAGCGGGCGGGCTACTTCTACCAGCCCGGCGGCGTGCTCTCCCCGGATGGTCGCTGCCGCGCCTTCGACGCGCAGGCGGCTGGCACCGTGGACAGCGACGGCGCCGGCATGGTGGTGCTCAAACGCCTGGCCGACGCCCTGCGGGACGGCGACCGGGTACGGGCCGTGATCCGCGGCTCGGCTCTCAACAACGACGGCGCCGGCAAGGTGGGGTTCAATGCACCGCGCGCAGGCGCCCAGGCGCAGGTGATCCGCGCCGCCCTGGACCGCGCCGGTGTCCCGGCCGACAGCCTCAGCTATATCGAGACCCACGGCACCGCGACCGCCCTGGGCGACCCGATCGAGATCTCCGCCCTGACCGAGGCCTTCCACGCCGACACCGACCGCCGAGGCTTCTGCGCGATCGGCTCGGCCAAGACCAACATCGGCCACCTGAACGGCGCTTCGGGAGTGGCGGGACTCATCAAGACCGTGCTGGCGCTGGAGCACCGAGAGCTGCCGCCCAGCCTGCACTTCGACCGGCCCAACCCGGCGATCGACTTTGCGTCCAGCCCCTTCTTCGTCTGCTCGCGCCTGCGCGAGTGGACCACGGACGGAGGACCGCGGCGGGCCGGCGTCAGCTCCTTCGGCGTAGGCGGCACCAACGTGCACGTGGTGGTCGAGGAGGCGCCGGAGCCCCTCCGCACCGGTCCCGCCTCCTCCTGGCAACTGCTGCCGCTCTCCGCGCGCACGGAGAGCGCCCTGGACGCGGCCACCTCCGCGCTCGCCCGCCACCTGGAGGAGCACCCCGAGCTGCCGCTCGCCGACGTGGCCTGGACCCTCCAAGCCGGACGGCGCGCCTTTCCCCACCGCCGGATCGTCCTCTGCCGGGATCTCCGGGAGGCCTTGGCAGGGCTGAGGGGGCAGGCTCCCGAACGCACCCTTGCCGGGTTCTGCGAGCGCCGGGACCCGCCGGTCGCCTTCCTGTTCCCGGGCCAGGGGGCGCAGTATGCCGGCATGGGGCGCGGCCTCTACCGTGAGGAGCCGGTGTTCCGGGACGAGCTGGACCGCTGCTTCGAGCTGCTGCGTCCCCACCTCGACCGCGACCTGCGCGAGGCCCTCTTCCTGGACGAGCCGCTCGACCGGACGGAGCTCGCCCAGCCGGCCTTGTTCGCCATCGAATATGCCCTGGCGCGCACATGGATGGCCTGGGGTGTCCAGCCGCAGGCCCTCCTCGGACACAGCGTGGGAGAGTACGTCGCCGCCTGCCTTGCCGGCGTGATGTCCCTGCCCGATGCGCTCGCTCTGATCGCCGCGCGCGGCCGGCTCATCCAGAGCCTCCCTCCCGGATCCATGCTGGCCATCCCCCTGCCGTCCGAACAGGTGGAGCCGCTGCTCGGAGATCGGCTCTCCCTGGCGGCGGTCAACGGCCCCAGCCGCTGCGTGATCTCGGGTCCTTCCGGCGCCGTGGCCGCTCTGGAAGCGCGCCTGGGCCAGCGGGGCGTTGCCTGCCGCCGCCTCGCCACTTCGCACGCCTTCCACTCCGCCATGCTGGACCCCGTTTTGGAGGCTTTCGCCGCGGAGGTGGCCAAGGTCGATCTGCGGCCGCCGTCGATCCCCCTCCTCTCCAACGTGACCGGCTCCTGGGCGAAGCCGGAGGAGATGACTGCACCGTCCTACTGGGTCCGCCACCTGCGCAGCACCGTGCGCTTCGCCGACGCCCTGGCGGAGCTGACCGACGGCTCGCGAGTGCTTCTTGAGGTCGGCCCGGGCCGGACTCTGGCGGGAGAGGCCCGGCGCGCATCGCAGGTGGCCGTTCTTCCCTCGCTCCCTGCGGCCGCGGAGGCTGTTGACGAGGCGGCGCTCTGCCATCTGACCTGCGGCCGCCTCTGGCTGGCCGGGGTCGCGGTCGGCTGGCAAGCCCTTCATGGAGGAGAGCGCCGGCGACGGGTATCCCTTCCGACCTATCCTTTCGAGCGCAGGCCCTACTGGGCCGCGGGTCCATCCGCCGACGGCACCAAGGCCTCCCGTCCCACGGCCAGACCGGCGCGCAGGGAGCCCGGGGACTGGTATTACGTCCCCTACTGGAAACCCTCGGCCCCACCCGCCGGAGCCGGACCGACGACGGGACGCCAGCTCCTCTTCCTGGACGAACCCGGCCTGGGGGCGCGGCTGGCCTCCCGCCTTGCCGCAGTTGGAACCGAGGTGACGACCGTCGTTCCTGGTGCCGGGTTCGCTCGCCGGGACAGCCGCGCCTATACGGTCCACCCCGGCGTGCGTGCCGACTATGACGCCCTGCTCGCCGACCTTCGCGCCCGGGGCGAGCTGCCGGGGGAGGTCTTCCATCTCTGGAGCTATGGCGGCGGCGCCGGAGCGCAGGGGGAGAACCCCTTCTACAGCTTGCTCTTCCTCGCCCAGGCCTGGGCTGCGGAGGGCACCTCGCAGCCGGTGCGGATCACCGCGGTGGCGAGCGGGCTTCATGCTGTTGCCGACGGGGAGGAGGTGGAGCCTCTCAAGGCTCTGCTGCTCGGTCCCTGCCGGGTGATCCCCCAGGAGCTGGCGGGAGTCTCGTGCCGGAGCATCGACCTGGAGCCGCCGGAGATCGCGGGGCTGGACGAGCTCGCTGGCTGCCTGCTGCGGGAGATGGGCGCCGGCAACCGCGAGCCGGACGTTGCCTGGCGGAGAGGGAGACGCTGGACCCAGGACCTCGAGCCAGTGCGACTGGCCGAGCCGCAGGGCCACCCTGCGCGTCTCCGTCCCGGCGCGGTCGTCCTGCTGACAGGGGGCCTGGGCGGCATCGGCCTGGCGCTCGCCGAGCACCTCTTCGAGAGAGAGCGCGCCCGCCTGGTCCTGGTGGGGCGTTCCGCCCTGCCGGCGCGGTCCGACTGGGGCCTCTGGCTGCGCTCCCATCCGCCGGACGACCCGTTGAGCCGGCGGTTGCGGCGGCTCCAGGACCTGGAGCAGCGGGGGGCGGAGGTCCTGGCGATCAGCGCGGACGTCACCGTGCGCGAGGGCATGGATGAGGTGCGGCGGCGGGCGGAAGAGCGGTTTGGGGCTGTCCATGGCATCGTCCATGCCGCAGGTGTGCCCGGCGGCGGCATCCTGGAATGGAAACGACCGGAAGAGGCCGCCCTCGTCCTCGCGCCCAAGGTACAGGGCACCCTGATGATCGAGCAGGCGTTCCGCGGCGCACCTCTCGACTTCCTGGTTCTCTGCTCCTCCCAGACCTCGCTGCTCGGCGGCCTGGGGCAGGTCGACTACTGCGCTGCCAACGCCTTCCTGGACGCCTTCGCCCAGGCGCGGAGCGCCCGCGGCGGTGCGCTCACGGTCGCCATCGGATGGGACGCCTGGCGCGAAGCCGGAATGGCGGTGGAGACCGCGGCGCCCGCTGCCCTTCAGACAGGCCGGCAGGCAAGCCTGGCCACGGCGCTCTCCTCCGCGGAAGGCGCGGACTCCCTGTTCCGGATCCTCGACCAGCGCGCCCCGCATGTGATCGTCTCGACCCACGACTTCGCGGACCATCTGCGCGACAGCCGGCGCCCGGCCATGCCGCGGATCGCGCCTTCTCCGGCGGCGCCGGCAGTCCGGCCGGAGCCGCCATCCGGGCCCGGTACGGAGGGCACTCCGATCGAGGCCGGGATCGCCGGGATCTGGCAGGAGCTGCTCGGGCTGCCTCGGGTCGGCCCGAATGAGAGCTTCTTCGATCTCGGTGGCGATTCGCTGGTCGCCCTCGGCATGGCGGCCCGGCTGCGGGAGCGGTACGGAGTCGACCTGCCCCTCGCCCGGCTGCTGGAGAACCCCACCGTGTCCGCCCTGTCCCGGGTCGTCGAAAAGACCATGGCCCTGGCGGCATCGGCAGCGGCCCTGCCGGGC
This sequence comes from Thermoanaerobaculia bacterium, assembly GCA_035556715.1. Taxonomy (GTDB): domain Bacteria; phylum Acidobacteriota; class Thermoanaerobaculia; order Multivoradales; family UBA5704; genus DATMER01. The sequence goes on along the minus strand of DATMER010000001.1, from coordinate 32,430 downwards.
AACGGCCTGCCGCCGACGATGGTCCCGCTGCTGGCCGGAGAGGCGGACGCGCGACCGTTCTTCATCGTCCATCCGCTGGGAGGCAACGTGCTCTGCTACCAGGGCCTCGCCCGGCACCTGGGGCCGCGGCCGGTCTATGGGCTCCAGGCTCCAGGTCTCGAAAAAGCGGAGATCCCCTGCTCGCGGCTCGAAGAGCTGGCGGCCCATCACCTGGAGGCCGTGCGCAGGGTCCAGCCGTCGGGACCCTATCTGCTGGGGGGATTCTCCATGGGCGGTGCGATCGCTTACGAGATGGCGCGACAGATCGTCCTCGCCGGCGAGCGGGTGGGGCTGCTCGCGCTGATGGACACCTATGCCCCGATCGGCGGCAACGGGTACGACGACCTGCAACTGCTGATGTGGAAGGCCGCCATGCTGCAGATCGAGGTCCGTGAGGACGAGCTGGCGCGCAGGGAGAGTCCGGAGGAGCGGCTCGCCTGCTTCCTGGATGCGGTGGTGGCCGGCGCCCGCGGTTCGAGCGCAGGGATCGAGCCCAACCACCTCCGCCGCCTGCTGCAGGTCGAGATCCTGAACCTGCGCGCGTTCCTCGACTATCAGCCGCTCCCGCTGGGGCGCCCGCTGGTCTTCTTCCGCTGCACCGGGATCGAGGAGTCGCCGGAGGACCAGCTGCCCCTGGACCGCGACGGTTCCGTGGCAGCCTGGCGCGCATTCGCCGCCGCGCCCTTGACCGTATACGAGATCCCCGCGTCCCACCACGTGCTGCTGGACGAGCCGTGGGCGGGGATCGTCGGACAACATCTGCGCGTCCACATCGAACAGGTTGACGCCGAGTCCATGGCCGTCTGACCGGGCAGACCCGGAAAGAGGAGGCACCGTGTTCAAGATCGCCCTGCTCAACATGCCGTTCGCGGCCTATCACATGCCCTCTATCGGGCTCACGCAGCTCAAGTTCGTGGTCGACGCCCGTTACGGAGGAGAGGTCGACACCCGCGTGGTATACGCGAACCACGAGTTCGCCCGCTACGTGGGGCTCGAGCTGTACGAGCGCATCGGCAGCTCGGGGCAGCACCTGAACTCGGGCTTTGCCGAGTGGTTCTTCCGGCAGGAGGCCTTCCCTCACCTGCCGGACAACACCGGGCCGTACTTCGCCCGCTATTATCCTGGCCACGATCCCGCCAACCTGGCCTTTCGCGAGACCATCCTCGCCAAGCGCAAGGGCCTGGGAGCCGTGCTCGACCGCGTCATCGACAACCATCAGCTCGACCGCTCCGACTTGGTGGGCTTCACCTCCATGTTCTTCGAGAACATGCCCTCGATCGCCCTGGCCCGGCGGCTCAAGGCGCGCAACCCGCGCATCCTGATCGCCATGGGAGGAGCGAACTGCGAGTCGCCGGCTGGCGAAGAGCTCGTCCGCAACGTGGACGTGGTCGATTACGTGTTCTCCGGCCCCTCGCTCCAGAGCTTCCCCCGGTTCGTCGAGAACTGCCTCCACGGCCGGATGGACCTGAACGACGGTCTGGCCGGCGTGTTCTCCAAGGGCAACCAGGGGCGAGTCGTCAGCCCGGTGGGCGAGGAGCTGGACATCGACACCCCGATCCCCCTCGACTACGGACCCTTCCTCGACCTCCTCGCCGAGAGGTTCCCCGACCACGAGATCGACGCCGTGCTGCCCTTCGAGACCTCGCGCGGCTGCTGGTGGGGCGAGAGGGCGCATTGCACCTTCTGCGGGCTCAACAAGATCACCATGAGCTATCGAGCCATGAAGCCGCCGCTGGCGCTGGACCTGATCCGCTCGCTGTTCCAGCATGCCGGCCGGGCCAAGGTCTTCATGTGCGTGGACAACATCCTGCAGCGCCAGTACGTGCAGGAGGTCTTCCCCTACCTGGACACCCCCGAGGGGACCTCGATCTTCTACCAGCTCAAGGCCAACCTGAGCGAGCGCGAGGTCGAGGCCCTGGCCCGGGCGCGCGTCAAGCGGATCACTCCCGGCTTCGAGTCGCTGTCCAGCACGACCTTGAAGCTCATGGACAAGGGGGTAAGCGCCTTTCACAACCTGCAGGTCATGAAATACTGCGCCATCCACGATGTCTATCCCGGCTGGAACCTGCTGGTGGGGTCGCCCGGCGAAGGGGAGGAGACTTACGAGAAGTACCTCAACGATCTGCCGGCGCTCGTGCACCTGCCCGCTCCGCAGGCGCTCTTCTCGATCCACTTCAACCGCTACAGCCCTTATTTCGTCAAGGCAGCGGAGTACGGTCTCGACCTGCGGCCGCTGGACTACTATGAGATGGTCTACCCGTTCCCCTCTGAAGCGCTGGTCAACATCGCCTACGACTTCATGGACCACAACTTCGAAGCCGAGTACCTCCAGGCGCTCAGCAGATGGATCGACCGCCTCAAGGAGAAGATCGCCTATTGGCGGGAGCGCTGGCAGGGAACCGACCGGAAGCTGCCGGCCAAGCTGTTCGTGTTGGAGCGCCAGGGGCAGAGCTACATCCATGATTCGCGCGACGGGGAGGCCAGGGAGTACCCGCTCAGCCCGGTGACCCGGCAGCTCCTGTCCTATCTGAACGAGCCCAAGATGATGGGCTCTCTGGCGATGGATCTGGGGCATCTGTCCGGCTTCGACCCTGATCGCGAGATGGCCTGGCTCGAGGAGCGGCGGCTCCTGTTCCGCGAGGGAGAGAAGATCATGAGCCTGGTGCTGCCCTTCGATCCCCCGGCCATGAGCTTCCGCTCGAGCGGCATCGGCGTCAGCCGCCGGCTCAAGGAACCGGCCGCGACCGCTGTCCCGGCCATGGCTCCAATCGCCCGCCAGCCGCGGCGAGTGGTGAAGGTGAGCTGAGACACACACCGCCGACGTTTCATACGTTTCCCCGGTCCGGAGCGTCACGCAGGAGCAGAGCAGCTCGCGGAGCGGTCGTCTCGTTCGCTGGACGCGTCAGCGGAATTTTTAGCCGTCCAGAATTTCTCTGGATCGCTCAAAGTTCCGCTGGACGGCTCAGCGGAGCTTTCGACTCGTCCGCAGAAAAATGGACGGCTCAAAAAAATTTTCGGCGCGTCAGAATTCCGCGCGACGCGTAAAAGTTACACCGGACGCGTCAGAAAACCGTTGGACAGCTCAGCGGAAGATTTAGCGGTCCAGAGTATCTCCGGACGGCTCAAAAAAATTTTCGGCGGCTCAATGGAATGTTTGACGGCTCAACGGCGCGCGGGACGGGTAGTAGCTAGGCCCGGAGGCGATCGGCAACCTTCCTCAGGTCCTCCAGGAAGAGCTCGCGGGCCTCCTCGCGCTTCTCGGCATCGGGCATGCGCAGGATGGCGGAGGGGTGGATCGTGGCCGTGATCCAGCTCGCCCACTCGGAGTCGAAGAACTGGCCGCGGTCGCGGGTGATGCGGAACTGGGGCCCGAGGAGCGACTGGGCGGCGGTGGCTCCCAGGCAGATGATCCCCTGGGGCTGGACCAGGGCGAGCTCGGTCTCCAGCCACGGCCGGCAGGCCTTGACCTCGCCGAGCGTGGGCTTCTGGTGGATGCGCCTCTTGCCGCGGGGCTCCCACTTGAAGTGCTTGACCGCGTTGGTGACGAAGATCTCCTCGCGCGGAATGCCCACCTCGGCGAAAGCCTCGTCGAGCACCCGGCCGGCCGGTCCGACGAAGGGCCGGCCCGCGAGGTCCTCCTGGTTCCCGGGCTGCTCGCCAATGAACAGGGCCGCAGCCTGGCGAGGTCCCTCCCCGAGCACCGCCTGGGTCCCCAGCTTGTAGAGCTCGCACGCCCGGCACCCCTGGGCCGCCTGCGACAGTTTGGATAAGGTGGGTTTCGGTGGGATGAACTCGTAGGCAGAGGGATGGGCGAGCCTGGGCATCGGCACTCTCCTTTCCCGTGGTAAGGGTACAAGAGTTGTGCCATGATAGGCAACCATGTGCCCTCCTCCTGATACTTCTTCCGTCGGTCAGACCCGCTCGGACGTGCGCTACACTGTCCCCATGGCGACCTTTGCCCGGTCCCGCCGTCCCGCAACCGTCCGCGATCTGGATCACCTGCCGGAAGATGTCGTCGGTCAGATTGTCGATGGCGAGTTGATCGTCCATCCCCGTCCGGACCATCCTCATGTCTACGTAGCGACCGTTCTTACTTGGGCCCTCTTCGGTCCCTTCGGTCAGGGACTTGGCGGTCCAGGGGGCTGGGTCATCCTTGCCGAGCCGAAGATCCAGTTCGCAGAGCAGCTCCTCGTTCCGGATCTGGCGGGTTGGAGAAAGGAACGGTTCGTGGCCCCTCGGAAGGGCCCCTACAATCTCTCCCCAGACTGGGTCTGCGAGATCCTCTCTCCCTCGACAGCCGGATTCGATCGGGTGACCAAGCTGCCGATCTACTCGCACGCCGAGGTCGGACATGCCTGGGTCATCGATCCCGTTGCCCGCACCCTGGAGGTGATGCGGCGGTACGAGGAGAGTTGGCTGATCGCAGCGACGTACCAAAACCAGGACAGGGTTTGCGCGGAACCTTTCGAGGCACTTGAGATCGACCTGTCGCTTCTCTGGGTAGCGGAAGAGGAGAGCGGCTCGGAGAAATGAGCCCGGCGGGCCCGCCCCGCGGAGGCGGACCCGCCGGATATGGTTAACGCCCGGTGGCGTCCCGCACCGGACCGGCCTTGGCCCGGAGCAGGATGTCCACCCTGCGGTTCTGCTGGCGCCCCGAATCGCTGTCGTTGCTCGCCACCGGCGAGGTCTCGCCGAAACCCATCATGGCCAAGCGGTCCGGATCGACACCCAGGCCTGCCAGGTACCTCCGGACGGACTCGGCCCGGCGCTCCGACAGATCCTGGTTGTGCTCCTCGCTGCCCGTGGAGTCGGTGTGGCCCTGGACCACCACCGCGGTCTTCGCGTACTCCTCCAGGACTCCGGACACATCCTCCAGGGTCATCCGGCCGTCCGAGTCGAGGGCGGAAGAGTCGACCCCGAACAGCACATCGTTCTCGAAGTGGACCAGCAGCGTGTCCTCGTCCACCCTCTCCACCTCGGTGCCCGGGATGCGCGCCAGCTTCTCCTGCTGGGCATCCATGTAGGCGCCCACCCCGCCGCCGACCACGGCGCCGATGGCCGCGCCGGCCAAAATTTCGTCGGCCTCCCGCTTGCCCATGAGCACCGCCCCGGCCGCTCCGGCCGCGGCGCCGATCCCCGCCCCCTTCCAGGTGCGGTCCCGCTTCGTCACGTAGGGTTCGCGCGCTCCGCTCGAGGCGCAGCCCGCGAGCAGCGCAAGCATCAGAAATGAGGGCAGCCAGGCAACAGCCTTTCGTCGGTTCCTCATCTTGTTCATAGCTCAACTCCTTTCCAAGTGCCAACTCTCAGGCTGTCTGATCGGAGTCGGCGGCTCCAATGGCCATAGTCCCTTACTACAAGGCCTGTGCCAGGACCCGAGCCGATCGACATATGCGTCCACATCTCTTTTATTTTGTGCAACTTGACTCGATCCAGGGGTAAACGCACCTCCATCCGCTCTGTCCTCTGGAGAGGACACGAATGCGGCAAGTCCATGGCGGAGAACGACTTGCCCAAACGGAAGGCCAAGCTCTCAGAAAAGACCTTTTTGGGGATGTCCCGGTTCCTCCGGGCCGGTGCACTTATAAGACGAAACACCTTGATTCTTTTGAAGTTTTGTTTATTCGCGGACGCCGGCCCCTTCCGGTTCGGTCGTTCGCTTTTTATCCAAGGAGGGAATTTGACATGTTTCGCTTACTTTCTCGGGTTGTGGTAGTCTCTGTTGTTACGCTCAGCCTCAATTTCGCCGTGGTCCCCGCCGCTCAGGCGAGGTCCAATGACTCCGGCAAGGCTGTGTCAGGCACGATCAGGAATTGGACGGAGGATGCGGTGGTGTGGTTGAACCGGATTCTGGGGATGCGGACCAAGCCCCAGACTCCAAAAAAGATGACGGCACACAGCGGGCCGTGCATTGACCCGATGGGCAATCCGCGCCCCTGCCCGTAAGCAGGGCCTCTCCGGCGGGGACGGCTTGCGCCGTCCCCGCCGACGCATCGAAGAGATGCGAGAAAGGACAGAATCGTGGACTCACGTCTCGGAGGTGGGATCTGGCGCGAGCATCCAACAGATACCGAGATTCAGGATTTCCTGCGGAGCAGGTCTCCTTCCCCCGGTAACCCGCGTCATGCCCGCATCGTGCGCCACCTCCTGAGCGGGTGCAATGATTGTGCGGAGCGATCGGTCGCCGGTCTCTCAACCCGCAGCGGCTATGACTACAGCACTGCCTTTCAGGGGGCAGAAAGGGCATTGTCCGACTTCTTCGCCCCTGCACGTGCCCCTGAAAGCACGCCGGAGACGCTTCTGGCCGAATTGATGGCTTTGCCGAAAGAGGAACAGATCCGTCTGATCGCCAGCGACCGGTATGCGAACCCCTCACTCATCGAGCTGCTGACCGAGCGTAGCCACGCCAAACGCTACAAGAGTACGGACGACATGCTGCACCTGGCCAACTTGGCCGTGCTCGCCGCGGCAGCATGCACGCGTGAAGCAGCCGGCAGTGACGGTCGGCTTTCCGATCTTCGGGGTCGTGCCTGGGGAAACTTCGGTAACTCACTGCGGATTTGCGGGCGGCTGCCGGAGTCTGAGGAGGCCTTCGCGACGGCGCGACGCCATCTCGACGCAGGTACGAGCGATCCACCTTTGCGAGCGCGGCTGCTCGAGCAGCAGGCATCCCTCCGCATGATCCAGAATCGCTATCCGAAAGCCATCGAAGCAGCTGAAGAAGCGGCGGACATCTACCGAGAGCTCGGCCAGATGCACAACTTCGCCAGCTCTCTGGTGCAGAAGGCGATCGCCTGCCAGTACGCAGGCGAGGCAGAGGATGCCGTCGCCGTCCTGAATCGCGCGATTCCATTGATCGATCCGGAGAAGAACCCGCACCTGCTCCTGGCCGCGTGCCACAACCTGGTGCTCAGCTATCTCGCCCTCGAGCGGCCCGAGCAGGCGCTGTCTCTCTACTTCGAGACTCGCGATCTTTACAAGGAGTTCGAGGATGACCTCATTCTCCTGCGCGTTGGCTGGCAGGAAGGTCAGCTCCTGCGCGATCTCGGACATCTACGCGCCGCCGAGGCGACCCTCCTGCAGGCACGCAAGGGCTTCATGGAAAGGAACCTGGCCCACGAGGTGGCGATGGTCTCGCTCGACCTCGCCTGGGTCTACGTGAAGCTAGGCTTCGTGGACAAGCTGAAGGATACGGTCACGGAGGCGGTCCCCATCTTCACCGCCTTGCGAGTCGGCCGCGAGGCTCTGGCTGCCCTTCTCCAGCTGCAGCATGCCGCGGGCCAGGAGCAGCAGGCCCTCGAGCTGATCCGGGTCCTCAACAGCCGTCTTGCCCCCTTGGCGAACCGCACCACGAACAGATAAACATTTCTGTTTTGCAATAGACAGCGCTGATTAAAAACCAGCGCTGCTATTGCATTGGCTTCAAATTTCCGTAGAATAGGCGCCTATCTCGCCTGGCCGAGGATGTCTGCTCCCCATCACAACTACGCAGTCACGCAGGTGTCACGCTTTTTTGAGAGCGCCACACCTTAAGAACAGACAATCGGCTACGGCGAATCTGGTTGACTCAGCGGGTTCTCAACTCAATGAGGCCCCGCGTTTCTAGGAGGGATATCCTATGTTTCGTTCATTGTCTCGCACCGTCAGCGCCACCGTCTTCGCCCTCATGCTCCTCCTCGCGTCCGTCCCCGCCCAGGCCAGTCCCTTCGATCTTTCAGGCCCGTCCCTGGACACTCGCTCCGGTTGGTTCGACGTAGCCCTGTCCTGGCTGGGCAGCCTCATGTTCGGGAACGAGAACGCGTCGCCACAGCAGCCCCGGTCCGCCTTCGAAGCCTCCACGTTCGTCCAAATCGATTTCGGCGTCGTCCTTATGCCGAACAGCGGCTCGTGCATCGATCCGGGCGGCAGGCCCCGTCCCTGCGGCATCTGAAACGCTCGGTCAGTACCGGGGGGCGGCGGCCCGCCCCCCGCTCCCCTGGATCATCTCCCCCCTCGGTTTCCTGTCCCGCTTTCGCCCGGGTGCCACACCTGGGTTGATGGAGCCACACTTCGTGTCTGCTTTGCCTGGAAGGGGGACCCCCATGTCGGCAGACCACCTGGATGTCAAAGACTTCGACAGATTTCTCCGCAACGCCACGGAGCCGGGCAGCTCTGCCCGGAACACCAGGCTGGTGCGGCACCTGCTGGCAGCTTGCGCTCCCTGCCAGGAGAACCTCGAGCGAGCGGTCTCGAAGCAGTCCGGCGAGCGCGACTACGGAGCCTCGTTTGCGGGAGCCGAGAGGTCGCTGAACGCGTTTTTCGCCAAGGAGCTGCATGGCTCGTCCTCTCCAGAGGAGCTGCTCGCGGAGCTTTCCAGGCTGCCCGCCAGGGAGCAGGCCGCGAGAGTGACGGCCGAAGACCGCTTCGCCTTTCCTGCTTTCATCAGGCACCTGGTCGACGCGAGCCATGCCGTCCGTTACAAGGACCCGGCGCAGATGCTTCACCTCGCGGACCTTGCCAGACTGGCGGCGGCGGCCTGCTCCGCCGAGGCGGCCGGCAGCGATCTGAAGAAATCCGACCTGCAAGGCCACGCCTGGCGGCAGTACGGCAATGCCCTGCGGGTGCTCGGACGCCTGCACGAGGCGGAGAAGGCGGTCGCGACCTCGCAGCACCATCTCAAGGCAGGGACCCGCAACCCGCTGCTGCGGGCGCAGTTCTGCACGCTCGCGGCAGCATCCCTGCGAACGGCGCAACGGCGGTTCGCCGAGGCCATCGAGCTGTGCGATGAAGCCGGAGAGATCTACGCGGATCTGGGGGACAACAATGCGCTGGCCGGCTCGATGGTGCAGAAGGCGATCGCTTTGCTCTACTCCGGCGAAGCCGAGGAGGCCGTCCGGACTCTGAATCAGACGATCCCTCTGATCGACGCAGAGAGAGACCCGAATCTCCTGCTGGCCGCGTGCCACAACCTGATCCGCTGTTACATCGATCTGGGCCGGCCCGAGCACGCGCTCTCGATCTACTCCGAGATGCGGGACCTCTACAAACGGTCCGACGATCCACTCATCCGGCTCCGGGCCTCCTGGCAGGAGGGGCTCCTGCTGCGCGACCTGGGCCACCTGCGGGCCGCGGAAGCTGCTCTGCTCGAGGTCCGGCAGGGGTTCGTGAGCCGCGAGCTCCACTATGACGCGGCCCTGGTCTCGCTCGACCTGGCCGCGGTGTACGTGAAGCTCCAAGCCGAGGCGGAGCTCAGACAGACCCTTGCCGAGAGCGTGCCGATCTTCCAGGCGCTGGGCGTGGGCCGGGAGGTGCTGGCCTCCCTTCTGCAGTTGCAGCAGCTCTCGCACAAGACTCGCCAGGCGCTCGACCTGCTACGGAACCTGAGCTCTCGAATCGAGAAGCTCCCATCCCGGCAGACTCTGTCTTGAACCGGCGGCGGCGGCCTGCGGTCGCCGCCGTCACCAGTGTCCCGGTTTCCAGTGAAATCTGCACCTGTGAAGTAAGAGCATGGTGCACGAGATCAACGCCGAGGCTGCAGGCTCTCGTCCTCGAGCAGGAATGTTGTTCTGTGTGTTTTTTGGAGGATACACAATGTTCACCCATCATCCGACCCCTGCGGAGCTCGAGGTGTTTCTTCGGGATGCCACGCGGGCGGCTGCCACGGCCAATACGCTCTTCATCCGGCATCTCCTGTCCGACTGTGGCACTTGCCGCAAGCGGCTCGACAGCATGGGCTGGGAGCGCAGCCGCCTGGAGAGGCTGCTGCAGCTCCGTCCCAACCAGGTAGAGAACGCGGATGCCGCATCGGCGGTCGCGCGGGAGTACGACTACAGCCGGGCCTTCGCGGGAGCCGAGCACGCCTTGGCAGCCTTCTTCGCGAAGGAGCTGCCCTCGCAGATCTCGGCCGCAGAGCTGTGGACCGAGCTGTCACTCCTGTCTGCGGAGGAGCAGATCCGGCGCGTGGGCGCGGACGGGCGCTTTGCCAGCCCCGCGCTCGTCAGGCAGCTCATCGAGGACAGCCGCGCCGCCCGCTTTCAGGATCCTGAGAAGAGCCTGCACCTGGCGCATCTGGCCTGCCTCGCCGCCGAATCCTGCACCGCGGAGCACTGCGGCAGCCCGGAGCGGCTGTCTGACCTGAGATGCCAGGGCTGGCGCCAGTATGCGGAAGCCCTGCGGGTCAAGAGCCGCCTCCGGGAGGCCGAAGCGGCTTTCGCCCGCGCGCAGCGCCTCTGCGACGAGGGGACCAGAGACCCTCTCTTGAGAGCCAAGTTGCTGGAGTCCCTGGTTTCGCTCCGCATCTTCCAGCGCCGCTTCCGGGAGGCGATCCAGCTCAGCGAGGAGGCGGGAGAGATCTACCGGGCCATCGGCCAGACGAACTCTCTGGCCAGCATCCTGGTGCGCAAGGCGATCGCCTGCATCTACGCCGGCGAGCCAGGGGACGCGGTCGACATCCTGAACCGGGCGATCCCCCTGATCGATGCGGAGCAGGATGCCCATCTCCTGCTCGCCGCCTGCCACAACCTGGTGCGCTGCTACATCGACCTCGAGTGGCCCGAGCAGGCGCTGTCGCTCTTCTTCGAGACGCGCAGCCTCTACCGCGAGTTCAACGACGCGATGATCCTGCTGCGCGCCGGCTGGCAGGAGGGACAGATGCTGCGCGATCTCGGCCACCTGCAAGCAGCCGAGGCGGCCCTGGTCCGCACCCGGGACGGCTTCTGCGAGCGCAAGCTCCTGTACGAAGCCGCGCTGGTCTCCCTCGATCTGGCGGCGGTGCACGTCAAGCTGGGGGATTCGGAGAAGCTCGAGGAGGTCGTAGCCACGACCGTGCCGATCTTCAGGGCTCTGGGGGTGGACCGCGAGGCTCTGGCCTCGCTGATCCAGTTGCGGCAGCTCGCGCAGAACGGACGCCAGGCTTTCGAAGTGATTCGCCTTCTCAGCGCGCAGATCGAGGAGCTCGGCCGCAGTACTGCTTCCTGATGGCTTCCTGATGGCTTCCTGAACCTGCCTAACCGAGGCCCGCCGCGGTCAGAACGCGGCGGCCCGTTCCTGTTTCCAGGCCTGCCGCCGGGCGATGGCGGCCTTCACGACCCGCCGGCTCTCTTCGAACCTGCGGTCCAGCATCCGGTCGGCCCCCGACCCCGCGGAAGCTTCCCGCGGTGTGGAGCAGAGCTGGGCGAAGAAGTCGCCGGGCGTGGAGTCGAGCACCGGCAGGATCTCGAGGAGGGCCTCGAAGCTCAGCCCCTTCTGCCCCCCCAGCAAGGCGTTCAGGCGTCCCGGCTCCCAACCGAGCCGGCTCTCCACGGCAGCCGCGGACGTCCCGCTCCGAAGCATGAGATCGCTCAGCAAGGCGGCCATCCGCCTCTCGTCAGAATGCACAGGCATGCAGGTAGGATAGCATAGCCTCGTCCCGCCCCACGCACTGGCACGCTTCTTGCCATTTGGTTTCCGGATGAGCTGGTGGAAAACCCTGCGCGAGGTGATCACCAATTGGGGGCTTCATCGCTGCTCGACTCACAGCGCGGCCCTCGCCTTCTACACGATCTTCTCCCTGGCCCCGATCCTGGTGGTCGTGATTGCCCTGGCCGGAGCGGTCTGGGGTGAGGAAGCGGTGCGAGGGCAGATCTTCCAGGAGTTCGAAGGGCTCATGGGGCGCGACGCCACCCGCCTGGTCGAAGAGGTGGTGGCGAGCGCGGCCCGCCCCGCTTCGGGCCGGATCACGACCGCGATCGGCATTATCACGCTCCTCTTTGGAGCCACGGGGGTGTTCGGCCAGCTCCAGGACGCCCTCAACACGGTCTGGTCGGTGGCGCCCAAACCCGGGGCCAACCTCAGCACCCTGCTGCGCAAGCGGCTCCACTCCTTCGCCCTGATCGTCGGCATCGGCTTCCTCCTGCTGGTCTCGCTGGTCCTGAGCGCGGGCCTGACCGGGTTCAGCCGCTACCTGGAGAGGGTGCTGGACCTGCCGGTGGACTTCCTCCAGGTCGCCAACTTCGCCGTCTCCTTTGCGGTCATCACGCTGCTCTTCGCCATGACCTACCGCATCCTGCCGGACGTGAAGGTCGCCTGGCGCGACGTCTGGCTGGGCTCGCTGCTGACGGCTCTGCTCTTCGTGTCCGGGAAGACGCTGATCGGCCTCTATCTCGGCAGCACCAGCGTGGCTTCGGCCTACGGGGCGGCGGGCTCGCTGGTGGTGATCCTGCTCTGGGTCTATTACTCCTCGCTGATCTTCTTTTTCGGAGCCGAGTTCACCCGCGTCCACTCGCGCCAGTTCCGCGTCACCCGGGCTCAGCCCGAGGAGGGGGCGGTACGGGTGCCGGAGGGGCAGGGCGGCGCGGTCGCTCAACAATGATTTCAAGACTTCTCTGCATCTGCCTTGCCCTGACCCTCCTCGCTCCCGCCTCGGCCCCGGCCGCCGAGCGGGTCCGGATCGAGATCGAAGGCCTTGAGCGGGACCTCCGGCGCAACGTCCTCGCCACGCTCAGCCTGGAGGAGGCCCGGGACGACGACGACCTGGAGGAGGACCGCATCCGGCGCCTCCACGCCCGGGCTCCGGAGGAGATCCAGACCGCCCTGCAGCCGTTCGGCTACTACCGGCCCGGGGTCCAGCCGGCCCTGGAGCGGGATGGAGAGACCTGGGTCGCCCGCTACACGGTCGAGCCCGGGCCGGCCATCAAGGTGACCCGGCGGGACCTCCAGGTCCTCGGCGAGGGGGCGAACGACTCCGGCTTCCAGGAGCTGGTCGGGGAGTTCCCCCTCACGGAGGGAGAGACCCTCTTCCATCCCGACTATGAGGAGGGCAAGACTTCCTTCGAGGAGTACGCCGCCGAGAACGGCTACCTCGACGCCGGGTTCCAGACCAACGAGATCCGGGTCGACCTCTCCAGCTACACCTCCGAGGTGGTCCTGCTCTACGACACCGGCCCGCGCTACCGCTTCGGACCCGTGACCTTCAACCAGGACTTCCTCGACCCGAACCTGCTCAGGGGTTACGTCACCTGGAAGCAGGGGGAGCCGCTCAATGTCAACAAGCTCCTGGAAGCCCAGAACGCCCTCTCCGACAGCCCCTACTTCCAGCGGGTCGAGGTGCTGCCCCGGCAGGAGCAGGCCCAGGGGCTGGAGGTGCCCATCGAGGTCAACCTGATCGCCAGCCAGCGCCAGCGGTGGACCGCGGGAGCCGGGTACGGCACCGATACCGGGCCGCGGGGGACGCTCGGGCTGGAGCTCCGGCGGATCAACCGCCGCGGCCACCGCGGCCAGTCGGAAGCCCGGGTCTCGGAGATCGAGAAGAGCTTCAGCGCCAACTACCAGATCCCCGGCCCCTACCCGCGCACGGACGTCCTGACGTTCCAGGTGGGCTACGCCGACCTCAGGCCCGAGACGAGCCGCAGCCAGAGCGCCCTCGTCGGCGTGGGGCTGACCCAGGCCCGGGGGAGCTGGCGCGAGGCCTTCGGGCTCAACTTCCAGCGCGAGGACTTCGAGGTCGGCTTGGACGAGGGGATCTCCGAGCTGCTGCTTCCCCAGGCGAGTTGGAGCCGGGTCAAGGCGGACGACCGCATCTCCGCCACCTCGGGCCAGCGGCTGCAGTTCGACATCCGGGGCGCCGACGAGTCGCTCCTCTCGAACGCCAGCTTTCTGCAAGCCGAGGCCGAGGGCAAGCTGATCACCAGCTTCGCCGACCGTTTCCGCTTCATCTCCCGCGCCCAGGTGGGCTACACCGACACCGACCAGTTCCGGGAGCTGCCGCCCACCATGCGCTTCTTCGCCGGCGGAGACCAGAGCGTGCGCGGCTTCGAGTACCAGGCGCTCGGCCCCGTGGACGAGGCGGGGAACGTCATCGGCGGCGAGACCCTGCTCACCGGCAGCATCGAGCTGGAGTACCGCTTCCTGGAGAAGTGGAAATTCCTCGAAAAGTGGGGCATCGCCGCGTTCTACGACGCGGGGAATGCCATGGAGTCTTTCTCGGGTTCGCTGGAGAGGGGAGCGGGTGTGGGGCTGCGCTGGGTCTCCCCCATCGGACCCATCCGGGCCGACGTCGCCTGGGCTCTCACCGAGCCCGACCGGCCGCTTCGCTTCCACCTCACGGTAGGACCCGATCTATGAATCGCCCACGAGTCAAGAAGATCCTGATCCGGGCCTCTGTCGCCCTTATCGCCCTCGTCGCCGTCCTCGCCGCGGCCTTCTGGTTCCTCGCCGGAACGCAGAGCGGCACCCAGTGGCTCTTCACCCGCCTCGGCGCCCTTATGCCCGGCAAGCTCGAAGTGGCCGAGATGACCGGCCCGCTCCGCGGACCGCTCGACATCCGCGGGCTCAGGTACGAGCGCGAGGGCTTCGAGATGACCGTGAAGCGCGTGCAGCTCGAGTGGAAGCTGCGCGAGCTGCTCCAGCGGCAGCTCGACATCCAGCGGCTCTACGCGGACGGCATCCGCATCCTCACCACCCCCTCGGAGGAGGAGACGGAGAAGGGACCGCTGCCGGACGTCAACCTGCGCTTCAACATCATCGTACGCGATGCCCGGGTTACCGACTTGAGCATGGGCGCCAAGAACGCCCCGCCGGGAGAGAAGCCGTTCGTCATCGACCGCATCGCCCTGGAGACCACGGCGATCCGGAACGACGTCCGGGTCGACAGCCTGATCGTCCGGTCGCCCATGTTCGACGCCGACGTCAAGGGCTCGGTGCGCCCGCAGGGTGATTACCCGGTCGACCTCGACGTCAAGTGGACCTTCCGCGCTCCGGACATGGCCCCCTTCTCCGGCAATGGCCAGCTCACCGGCACGCTCAAGGACCTCCAGGTGGAGCAGACGCTCGGGGCCCCCTTCCCCGCCAGCCTGAACGCGACCCTCTACGAGCCGATGTACAACCTCAGGTTCGATGGTCGGGCGAAGTTCTCGGACTTCAACCCCCGGCGCATCAAGGCCGACCTGCCGGACATCCCGGCCAGCGGCCAGATCGCGATCAAGGGCAACCTGGAGGACTTCACCAGCTTCGGGACGGTCGAAGGTGTCGTGGAGCAGCTCGGCGCCGTGCGGGCCGACTACTCGCTCGCCAAGGAGGGAGAGGTCTGGCGCATCCAGAGTGCCGATGTCGCCCTGCCCGGCACTCCTACGCGGATTTCCGCCAAAGGCACGGTCAAGCTGGACGGCGAGAACATGGACATGGATGCGCAGGCGAGCTGGCAGAACCTGGCCTGGCCCCTCCGCGGAGGAGAGCCGGTCGCCGCCAGCCGCAAGGGCAGCGCCACGGTCGCCGGCAACCTGGAACAGTACCGCGCCGAGGTCCGGGCAGATGTCGTGGCCGGACCGGTCCCGCAGGGGACCTGGGTTTTCGAGGGCACCGGTGACCGCCAGCGGTTCCGGTTCGAGAGCTTCCAGGGGAACCTGCTCGCCGGCCGTCTTCAGGGCCGGGGCGAGGTGGGCTGGGAGCCCGTGGTGCGCTGGAATGCGGTACTGAGGGGAGACGGGATCAATCCCGGCCAGCTCGCAGCCCAGTTCCCCGGCAGGCTCTCGTTCGCGGCGACCACCCGCGGGCAGCTCGCCGAGGCCGGGCCGGTCGGCACGGTCCAGATCTCCCGCCTGGGTGGGACGCTGCGGGAACAGCCGGTGGCAGCCGTGGCCGACCTGCGGCTGGCCGGCGACCGTTATCAGCTCTCCCGGCTCGACCTCACCTGGAGCGACGCCAAGCTGGCCGCCTCCGGATGGATCGGCGACATCCTGGACCTCGCCTTCGACCTCTCGGCGCCCAACCTGGGCGTGGCCGTCCCGCAGGGCGGCGGCTCGGTGGTGGCCAAGGGGCGCGTGTCCGGCCCCATGAAGATGCCGCGCATCCAGGCTACGGCGGAAGGCCAGGGGGTTCGCGTCGGGACCACGACCGTCAGCGAGACCGCCGTGGTGGCCGACGTCGACCTCTCGCCTTCGGGCAACGTCGTCCTCGACGTCCGCTCCACCGGGATCCTCTCGGGCGAGCGCCGGATCGAGGAGCTGACGGTCCGCGGCCGGGGGCGGCGCTCCAGCCACGAGGTCGTGCTCTCCGCGAACAACGAGCAGGGCCGGGTGGACCTGGCCCTCGCGGGCGGGCTCACCAATCCCAACTCCTTCACCGACTGGCGGGGGCAGATCCGCCGCCTGGACCTCCGCTCGGAGCAGGTCGGCAACTGGAGCCTGGCGCAGCCGGCGGCCCTCGCGGCGTCCACCGAGTCGGTGGGCCTCCAAGGCTTCTGCTGGCAGTCCGGAGGCGCGCAACTGTGCGCCAATGGCGGCTGGGCCAAGGCCGGCCCCTGGAACGTGGACTCCACCGTGGCCGACTTCCCTCTCAACCGCTTCAAGCCCTTCCTTCCCCCGGACCTGGAGATCACCGGCAACCTGAACGGCAATGTCCGCGCCCGGGGCAGCGGCGCCGCCCTGGCCATGGCGGACATCGACCTCCGGCCGGGCCCCGGCGAGCTCCGGTTCCCCGGGGACGAAGGCCGCACCCTCACCTTCCGCTATGAGCAGGGCGTCATCCGCGCCCAGGCGGGTGCCGGCGGCCAGGGGGTCGCCACGGCCCAGATCGCCCTGGTGGACGTGGGCAACATGAGCGCCCGGGTGAACATCCCCCGCATGGCCAAGGGAGTGTCGCTCCAGAGCCAGCCCCTGTCCGGACGGGTCGACGTCAACCTCGCCAACCTGGCCTTCCTGGAAGGCTTCGTCCCGGACGTCAACGATCCGGCCGGCAGCCTGGTCGGGGGATATGACCTCTCCGGCACTGTGGGCACGCCCCGCTTCGTGGGTGAGGCGCGCCTGAGCAACGGCAAGGCGGACATCCCCCGACTCGGGATCGAGCTGCGGGACCTGCAGCTCGCCGCGACCGGCAACGGCACCGGCGCCCTCGACATCGACGGCAGCGTCCGTTCCGGCAAGGGGACGCTCCGGGTCCAGGGCCGGGCCGGGGTTCCGGGTCCCGAGACGCCGATCCGCCTGGCCATCTCGGGCAACAACGTCCAGGCCATGGATACCGAAGAGATCAAGCTCGTGGTCTCGCCCGACCTCGAGGTCACCTACGACCGCGAGCTCTTCAAGATCGCCGGCGACGTGACCGTCCCCTCGGCGGACATCGAGATGGAGAAACGCGGCGAGCAGGGGCCGGTCGCGGCCTCGAAAGACGTGGTCTTCGTCAACGCCGGTCAGGAAGCTCTCCCTGACAAGGACATGGCGCTCTCGGCCCGGGTGCGGATCATCCTGGGCAAGGACGTGAACATGAACGTCCTGGGGCTCAAGGCCAAGCCGACCGGATCGCTGCTCGCCATCGAGGAGCCGGGCCGGGTCACCCGCGGCGTGGGCGAGCTCGAGCTCAAGGAAGGGACCTTCAAGGCCTACGGCCAGGACCTGACCATCGAGCGCGGGCGGATCATTTTCGCCGGAGGCCCCATCAACAACCCGGGCCTGGACGTGCGCGCCTTCCGCCGGGCGGACGACGGCACGGTAGCCGGGATCAACGCCAAGGGGACGCTGGAGACGCCCGAGGTCACGCTCTGGTCCGATCCTCCGATGGGACAGAGCGAGCAGCTCGCCTACCTCCTGATGGGACGGCCCCTGAACCGGGTCTCGCCCCAGGAGGGGGACCGGCTGGCGAATGCCGCCACGGCTCTCGGCCTGCGCGGGGGCAACCTCCTGGCCAAGAAGCTTGCCGCCCGCTACGGCCTCGAAGAGGCGCGCATCGAGTCGGACGGCTCGCTGGAGCAGGCTTCCCTCGTGGTCGGCAAGTACCTCTCGCCGCGGCTCTACGTGACCTACGGCATCGGGCTCTTCGAGCCGATCAACACCTTCCGCATCCGCTATCTCCTGAGCGACAAGTGGACCTTGCAGGCCGAGAGCGGCGAGGGCACGAGCGCCGACGCCCTCTACGTGGTCGAGCGCGGCGGGCCGGACCCGAAGAAGCAGCAGAAGAAGAAAGAAGAGGAGCCGGCGGCGGTTGGGGCGGTGAGCGGAGGCGGGGGGTAGCCGCTCGCCTCTACCGCGGCACGACCGACTGACGCTCGCCCGCTTCGACTAGGTCGCGAGATTGCGGCCCAGCCGGTCGCTCAGGACCTGCATCAGGCTCAGCGCGAAGTTGGGGGTCTGCTCGACGATCCGGGAAAACCTCTTCTGCCCGATCGCCGCGACCCGGCAGTCGCTCTTCGCCACGGCGGCGGCCGAGCGGGACTTCGTGCCGACGATGGCCATCTCTCCGAAGACGTCACCATGGCGGACCGTGCCGAGCACCCTCCCCGCCTTGCGGATCTCGACCTCCCCCTGCAGCACGGCGTACATCACATCGCCCCGCTCCCCCTCGGCGAAGATCGGCTGCCCGGCCGAGAAGGCGCGGACGTCAGGCTCGTTGCTGAAGATCTCCATGGCGCGCATCGCTACCCCTCCTGGGTTGCTGGACGTTCATCTGGAGATACGCAAAGGCGCGGGAAGACCCGCCAACATGGCCCCGCGGGAGGGGGGAGGGTGGGAGGAGGCTCAGGCAGCGCTCAGCATGAAGTTGACACGCACGGCGTCGAACGGGAACACGATTCGACCATCCTCGGTCTTGTGGAGGATGCCAACACCCAGCAGGGCATGCACGTCTCCGTGCACTGCCTTGACGTCCCGCTCAACCCGCCGTGCCGCCTCGCGCAACGTCATCGGCCCGGCGCCAGTCATGACCGAAAGAAGCTCCCACCGCTTCTGTGTCAGCACCTTGAACAAGAGCGCAGGAGTCTCGAAACTGATGAATTCTCCTTGCTGCTGCCCCTCGAAAGCCCGCAGCAAACGGCGGTTGGTCTCTTGCCGGGAGGAAACCTCCAAAGTCACGGTGCGCATGTCAGGATCTCCAGCGGTCCACGTCGGTCCAGAAGTCTTCGAGCAGGCGTGCAGAAGCGCCGGCGCGCGCTCGAGGCGCAGCTTCAGGCGGACGTCGCCTTGATCCACGCGGCTCACGAGGCCCGGGTCCGCTCGCTCGAGAGTCTGTGGCAGGCCGCCAGGGCGGGAGACGGACAAGCCGCCATCCCGAACGCTCAACCCTCTCCACCGGCCGCGCCCGAGAAGGCGGCGCGGCCGCCTGGCGCCACCTTCGACGACGTCTGCGCGGCTCTGCCCCGTCTGCCCGAGGTCTTCGACAAGCGCGACATCGTCCGCGTCCTGGGGTACAACCCGCCCTACACGACGCTCGTCCGCGCTCCGGTTCCTCAAGGACGACGGGAAGATCGCCGACGTCGATGGCCACGGCTACCGCAGCGAGTACCGCAAGGTCCAGGGCGGAGAGTAGGCCCCTCGTCCTTCTACTTGGTGAGGCGTTCCCAGTCGTTCTCGGGGGCGTCCATGGCGATGGCGAGGCCGCCGTCCGAGCCCACGTAGATGGGGTCCTTCACCACGCGGACCTTGCCTCCTCCCACGGATTGGAGCTCGTGCTCCAGGCGCGGGCCGAGGCCGCGGATCAACCCGGTGCCGCCCGAGACCACGACGTTGTTGCGGATCTTCTCCTGGTAGTCGGGCTGGGCCCGCGACAGCAGGTCGAGCATCGACTCCACCACCGGCGGCAGGATGCCCTCGCAGGCCTGGCGCATCTCGTTCGTGATGTCGAGCTGCGTAGGCTTGCCGTTCACCGGCGCGGTCACCACCACCGGCGTCTTGCTGTTGCCGACAAAGCTCCCCTCTTCCTTCCACTGGCGCACCATGTGAATGGAGACGCTCGCTTCGGGGTAGCGCGCCTTGACCAGCCGCAGGAGCTGCTCGTCGACCCAATCCCCGGCCTGCGGCAGGGTCCTCTGGTCGTCCTCGGTGGGGAGGCGGCCGTTCATGACGCAGAGGTCGGTCGTGCCCGCGCCGGAATCGATGATCAGGGTGTGGAGCAGCGCTTCCATCCCATAGGCCACGGCAAAGGGCTCGGAGACGATCATCAGGCTGTCCACCGCTCCCTGCAGGGCCTTGCGTACCTGCTGCTTGTTGACGCGCAGCGCCTCGGCCGGCACGCCCACCACTGCCCGCACCTTGCGGCCGTTGCGGCTCTCGCGGTCGACTCCCACCAGGGACAGGAGGTGCCAGAGCAGCTCGCGCACCGCGGCTTCGTCCTTGTCGGACCCTTCCTTGATCAGCCCCTGCTCCAGCGGCCGGTGCAGGTCGAGCATGGAGCGGTTCTGGAGCGCCTCGCTGCCGACCAGGACGGGCTTCTTCAATACCTTGCGGGCCACCATGTCGAGCGGCCAGCCGACGTAGCTCTCGATCACGTGGCGCTCGCCGTTGGAGGAGGAGATCGAGCTCCGCGATGTGCCGAGGTCGATCCCGACGTGGAGGACCTCTTGGTTTCGTTCAGACATGAGTCAGGTTCCTTTCTTCTCGCCCGCCTTTTCGCCGTCCGGCTTGCCCGGCTTTCCTTCGACGTTATCCGCGTAGGAGCGGATCCCCGCCGCCAGGGCTTCGGCAATGTACTGCCGATAGAGAGGTTTCGTCAAAAGCTGGGCCTCTTCTTCGTTCGAGAGGCAGGAGACCTCGGCGAGGATGGCCGGCATCTCGGTGGAGAGCAGGACGATGAACGGCGCCGCCTTGACGCCGCGGTCTTCGAGCCCGGGGTTCACCTTGCCGAGAGAGCGGAAGAGCGACGTCTGGACGGTCTCCGCCAGCTTGCGCGACTTGTCCTGCCGCACGTCGGCGTAGATCCGGTCGAGGAGCTGCCGCATGTCGGCCATGGAGTAGCCGGACTCCAGGTTCTCTTTCGCGGCGAGCCGCGTGAGGAACGGGTCGTCGGTCGCCCCCAGGTAGTAGGTCTCGACCCCCCGCGCCTTCCGGTTTTCGATCCAGTTGAGGTGGATGGAGACGAAGATGTCCGCCCCACCGCGATTCGCGGCCAGCCCACGGTCTTCCAGGGAGATGGAGCGGTCCTGCTCCCGGGTCATCACGACCTCGAAGGAGTCCGCCTCCAGGAGCTTGCGCACCCGCCCGGCGATGTCGAGTGTCAGCTCCTTCTCCACCAGGCCCAGAGGAGCCCGCGTGCCCAGGCTGTCCCCGCCGTGCCCGGGATCGAGCGCGATCCTGCGCACCGCCAGGGGGAAGACGGCCGCGTCGATCGGGGTCGGCGGAATGGGCGAGGTGACGGGCGAGGTGATAGCCGCGGCGGGAGTTGCCGGGAGCGAAGCCGGGACGGCTGGAGCCGCGGCCTGCACCGGTTTGGCCTGGATCTCGCCCGGGATCTCGCCCGGGCTTCCGAGCGAGGGGATCAGACGCGCCGAGCCGAACAGCCCCAGAGGCACGAGCGCCAGGACCAGGACGCGGAACCCGAAGCTCGGCCGGCGCTTCAACCCGCGCGGCAGCCGCCCCTCGGCGAGGTCCACGTTCTCCTGGACCAGCTCGCGGAGGAGCTGGCGCTTGAGCCGGTCGATTTCCTTGGTGGCCATCAGCCTACTGCTTCTGCAAATGGATCCTCAGATGCTGGTCCCGCGCCTCGATCCGGGTGACTTGGACCTTGGGATCGGCAAGGTCGATCACGATGTGCAGCTCGTTGCCGCCCGCCTTCTGGTGGTAGCCCACCCGGACCTGCTTGACCTCGCCCGTGCCCACGGCCACGCGCGGCGAGGGAAACTGGCGCGAGATGCCGGTCAGCACGATCAGCTCGCGGGGCGGATCGCCGATCCGGGACTGGCTGTAGACCTCGGGCCGGATCGCGCCGTCGCCCCAGAGGATCACGTCGGTCCCGCCGGAGGCCTGCTCGAAGGTGATCTTCTCGAGCACGGTCAGGGCCGGGCCGGTTGGGGCCGAGGGGGTCGTCGTCGCGACCGGGGCTGGAGCCGGAGCCGTGGCGGCCTCCTCCTCCCGGCGGCGGACCACCTCGGGCAGCGGCGTGAGATCCTCCTCGGTGATGGGCGTCACGGACTCGGGGGTCTCCTGGGGCGGCGGAGCGGACGCCCGCTCGGCGGAAGGCCCCGCGGGGCTCGTGGCGCTCGCCGATCGCGCCTCCTCGTCCGGACCCAAAAGGCCGGTCAGGGTGTCGCGGAAGAGGTACGCCGCCGCGGCCAGGGCCAGCAGCAGGCCGAGGGCCGCCAGGGGGAGGGCCCTGCTCTTCCGGGGCTGGGCCGCGCTTGCCGCGTACCCCCCGAAATTGACGGTCGGCCGCGGTGGCTCGGGATCGTCCATGGGCGGCAGCGGCGGCATGAACGGCGGGAAGTCGTCGTCCACCGGCATCGGATCCAGCCCGTCGAGCGGAGGGAGCCAGGCGGACGAGTCCACGGGCGGCAGCACCCCGGAATCGGGGAGGTCCGGGAACGGGCTGTCCGGGTCGGCCGGGATCGCGACGACCGGGGTCATTGGGACCGGAGTCATCGGGAAGGGCTGCACCGGATCGGGCGGCCGGAGCGTCACGTCGAAGGGCGTGCCCCCATCCTGGATGTATTGATCCACGATGCGGTAGATGAGGTCCTTGCTCCCTTCGCTCAGATCCAGAAAACGAATCCCCATGCCGGCAGGCCGGTGAGGTCCTTCGGCGACGGCTCGGGTCCACACGACTTCGCCCTTCCCCTGGATGATCTCGAAGCCGTCCCCGAGCTGGAACTCGAAGTCCAGCACGCCTCCGGGCGGCTCCGGATTGTTGGCAGTGATGAACATCCCGGTGGGCGAGATGTTCGCGGAGTATTCGCTGATGAAGCCCGAGAAGCGCTCGAACTTGAACGTGACCCGGGCCGCGATCGGGACCCGCCGCGAGTCGCGCGGGATGCTGGAAAGGTCAAACGGCTGGTGCGGCATGTGAAAGCGCCTCGTGAAATCGGTTCGGGCTGGTAACGGCGCATGATAGCAGCAGAATCAGCGCGGAGACACCTCGACGGGTTGGAGCCGCGCCGGGGTTCCGGGTAGAATGGGCTCCCGGCGGCTGTGCGCCGCCTGTCAACCAGTCCTGATCACACCCCACTTTCTGGAATTCCGGGAGGAGCGATGAGCCCCATAATGAGCCCCATAGCGCTCGAAGAGAAGAAAAGGGCGACGGCCGACTATATCGCCCTGGAGGAGCGCTACGGCGCGCACAACTACCACCCGCTCGACGTCGTCGTGGCCCGCGGCGAGGGCTGCTGGGTCTGGGACGTCGAGGGGAAGAAGTACCTCGACTTCCTGGCCGCCTACTCGGCCGTGAACCAGGGGCACTGCCACCCCGAGATCGTCAACGCGGCCATCGGCCAGGCCCGGCAGGTGACCCTCACCTCGCGCGCCTTCCGCAACGACCAGCTCGGCCCCTTCTACCAGGAGATCTGCGAGCTGACCGGCTTCGGGCGCTTCTTGCCCATGAACACCGGCGCCGAGGCCGTCGAGACCGCGCTCAAGACTGCCCGCAAGTGGGCGTACAAGGTGAAGGGCGTGCCCGAGGGGCAGGCCGAGATCCTGACCTTCGCGAACAACTTCCACGGCCGGACCATCACCATCGTCAGCTTCTCCACCGAGGAGCTCTACCGCTCCGGCTTCGGCCCCTTCACGCCCGGCTTCCGGGTCCTCCCCTACGGCGACGCCGACGCGGTCGCCCAGGCCATGAACCCGAACGTCGCGGCCGTCCTGGTCGAGCCGATCCAGGGCGAGGCCGGCATCATCGTGCCGCCCGCGGGCTACCTCAAGCGGCTGCGCGAGATCACGAAGGAGAACAACTGTCTCCTGATGGTGGACGAGATCCAGTCCGGCCTCGGCCGCACCGGCAAGATGTTCGCCTACGAGCACGAGGGCATCCGTCCGGACGTGGTCATCGTGGGCAAGGCCCTCTCCGGCGGCTTCTACCCGGTCTCGGGCATCCTCGCCGACGACCCGGTCATGGGCGTGTTCCAGCCGGGCGAGCACGGCTCCACCTATGGCGGCAACCCCATGGCCGCCGCGGTCGGCCGCGCCGCCCTGCGCGCCCTGGTCGACGAGCGGATGGTCGAGAGCTCCGCCGAGATGGGCGCCTATTTCATGGAGAAGCTGCGGCGGATCGACTCGAAGCACGTCAAGGAGGTCCGCGGCGTGGGCCTGTGGATCGGCATCGAGCTGCACCACGAGGCCGGCGGCGCCCGCCGCTTCTGCGAGGCGCTCCAGCACGAAGGGCTGCTCTGCAAGGAGACCCACGACCACGTGATCCGCATCGCGCCGCCGCTGACGATCAAGAAGGAGGAGATCGACTGGGCGGTGGACCGGCTGGGGAAGGTGCTCACGACGATTTGATCCCATCCCCTCTCTCCCCGACCCTCTCCCCCGCCTGCGCGGGGAAGAGGGCGTCACCACCCTCCCCTCTCCTAGAGCCAGTCTCCCCCTCTCCCGGGGAGGGTGTGCTCGGGGGACCGGGAGAGGGGGCCGGGGGGTGAGGGCCGAACGGCCATGGACGCCTCAATGAGAGCCCTGCGCGCCTACGCGGCGGCCGGGGTCGGCAACTTCGCCGCCGGCTTCGACGTCCTCGGGGCATCCCTCGCTCCGGTGGACGGCAGCCTCTGGGGCGACGTGGTCGAGATCCAGGATGCGGGGACATCGAGCTTCGCTGTCACCGGACCGTACGCGGACCGGCTGCCGCCCGATCCGGCCGAAAACCTGGTGGTGCGGACGCGGGAGCTGTTCGAAGAGGTGCTCGGCGCTCCTCTCCCGCCGTTCGCCCTCACTCTTCACAAGGGTCTGCCCGTGTGCAGCGGCCTGGGATCGAGCGCGGCGAGCGTGGCGGCCGCGGCGGCGGCCCTCAACGCCTGGTGCGGCGAGCCGCTGGGCCGGGAAGCGCTGCTTGAGGTCGTGGGGAAGGCCGAGGGGCTGGCCTCCGGGTCCGTGCACCTGGACAACGTAGCGCCGGCCCTGCTCGGCGGGCTCCTCCTGGTGCCGTGCTCGGGCCTCCCGCTCTCCCTCCCCTTTCCCGCGGACCTGCGGATCGTGGTGGCGAGCCCGGCCCTGTCGCTCGCGACCCGGGAAGCCCGGCTCGTGCTCCCCCGGGAGGTGCCGATCTCCCTGGCCGTGGAGCACGCCCAGAACCTGGCCGGCTTCGTCCATGCCCTCCACACGGGCGACCGGGCGCTCTTCCGGTCCACCCTGCGGGACCTGCTCGCCGAGCCCTGGCGGGCGCACCTGATCCCTGGGTTCCGCGAAGCCCAGCGGAACGCCCTTGAAGCCGGAGCCCTGGGCTGCAGCCTCTCAGGAGGGGGACCCGCGGTCTTCGCGGTCTCGGAAGAAGCGGACGCTCCCGCGGTGGCCACGGCCCTGGTGGACGGCTTCCGGGACCGGGGAGTCGCCGCCGAGGCCCGGATCTGCGTCCTCGATCTCCGCGGAGCCCGGGTCCTGTGATCCTTCAAAGCACCCGCGATCCGCGTGCGACGGCGAGCTTCGCCGAGGCCATGACGCGCAACCTCGCCCCGGACGGCGGGCTCTACGTCCCCGTCACCCTCCCCACTTTCCCGGACGTCGACCGGCTCCTCTCCCTCCCTTGGGAGGAGCGCTGCGTCGAGATCCTGGTCCGGCTGCTGGGCGACGAGTACGGGGAGGACGAGATCGCCCGGGTGGCGCGGGAGGCGTTCGACTTCCCGGTGCCGGTCGTCCCGGCCGGAGACACGTTCGCCCTGGAGCTGTTCCACGGCCCGTCCCTGGCCTTCAAGGACTTCGGCGCCCGCTTTCTGGCCCGCATGCTCGGGCGGGATTTGACCATCCTGACCGCCACGAGCGGCGACACCGGAGCGGCCGTGGCCCGGGCTTTCTGGAAGCTGCCGGGCATCCGCGTGGTCGTGCTCTATCCCAAGGGTAGAGTCTCCCCCCTTCAGGAGAGGCAGTTCGCCAGCCTCGGGGACAACGTGCTCGCGCTCGCCGTGGATGGCGCCTTCGACGACTGCCAGGCCCTGGCCAAGGTCTGCTTCGCGGACACGGAGCTGTCCCGGGACCTGGGCCTCACCTCGGCGAACTCCATCAACGTGGCCCGCCTGCTGGCCCAGACCCTCTACTTCTTCGAAGGGGTTGCGAGGATAGGGCGACCGCCGGTGATCGCGGTGCCCAGCGGCAACTTCGGGAACCTCTGCGCCGGACTCTGGGCCTGGCGGATGGGTCTCCCGGTGCGCGCATTCGTGGCCGCCACGAACGCCAACAGGACCGTCCCCGATTATCTGGAGTCCGGGGAGTACCGCGCCCGCTCCAGCGTGGCGACTCTCTCCAACGCCATGGACGTGGGAGCCCCGAGCAACTGGGAGCGGATCGCCCACCTCTTCGGCGGCGATTGGCAGGCTTTGCGCTCCACCCTCCGCTGGGGCAGCCTGGACGACGACGGCACCCGCGCCGCCATCCGCGACCTCGACGCCCGGGGCTACCTCGCCGACCCCCACGGAGCCGTGGCCTGCGCCGTCCTGGAGAGGAAGCTTCTCCCGGGCGAAACCGGTCTCTTCCTTGCCACCGCGCACCCCGCCAAGTTCAAGGAGAGCCTGGAGCCGGTCCTGGGACGGGAGATCCCTCTTCCGGAAGCCCTCGCCGAGCTGCTGGACCGGCCCCTGCTGGCAGAGCCCCTCGCGAACGATCCGGAGGCGCTCAAGCGACGGCTGCGATCAGCGCAAAGCCCGCGATAGGTTCCGCAGCCCCTCAGCCACGTCCTCGGTGCGCACCGCGAACCCCAGCCGGAAGTGCCGCGGCGATTCGAAGAAATGCCCGGGCACGATGGAGGTTTCCATCTCGCGCAGCCGGTCGTGGAGAGGCTGGCTGTCCTCCTCCTTCTTCAGGCGGGGAAAGACGCACATGGAGCGCTGCGGGACCACGCAGTCGAGCACGTCCCGGTGCTCCCACAGGAAGAAATGGACGAGGCGCCGGCTCGGCTCCAGCATCTCCCGCGTCCGGCTCTCCAGCCGCGGGAGCTGACGGAACGCCGCGAGCGCCAGGCTGTCGCTCGGCACGGATCCCACGGCGCCCATGAAGTCGCGGACGCGGCGCATCCGGTCCGCGAGCTCCGGGGCGCACAGGATCCAGCCGCAGCGCAGACCCGAGAGGCCGTAGCACTTGGTCAGGCTGTTCGTGGCCAGGACGTTCGGTCCCAGGTGGACGTGGCTCCCGCTCTGCACGATGTCCTGGTAAACCTCGTCCACCAGAACGTGCGCGCCTCCGGCGATCCGCGCGGCCTCCGCGACCTCCTCGGTCGGGAGGAGCACGCCGCTCGGATTGTGCGGGTTCGTGATCACGACCAGGCGGACCCGGTCCGACATGGCAGACCGCAAGCCGTCGAGGTCGAGACGGTAGCTGTCCTCGAAGCGGCGGGCGAAGCGCCGGACTCGCGCTCCCAGGAACTCCAGCGCGGCCAGGAGCGGCTCGTAGGTGGGCTGCTCCACCAGCACCTCGTCCCCGGGCTCCAGGAGCGTGGCAAAGGCAAGGAAGTTCGCCCCCGAGGTCCCCTCGGCCGGGACCACCTGCTCCGGCGTCACGCCGTACTGCGCCGCGATCGCCTCGAGGAGCGGCTCGTAGCCGTCGCGGTTAGGGCCGTTGACCAGCACGTCGCCGGGCTCGAGCTCCAGGTCCTCCGTGCCAATCCCCAGGATGCCGCTGTTGGCCAGGTTGTAGCGCGCTGCCGCGTGCTCCTTGGCCCAGTGCATGTAGACGCTTCCCTTCATCGCGTCCCCCTCCAGCGCCAGAACAGGTAGACCGGCACGCCCAGGGCCAGAACCCCCGTGGCGGCCAGGGCGTTGCGCAGGTCCGCGAAGAACAGGTTGACGACGATGCCCACGCCGGCCAGCGTGAACAGGAGCGGCACCCAGGGATAGGCCGGCGCAGGGTACGGCCGCGCCGCGTCGGGACGCTTGCGCCGGAAGACGATCAGCGCCACCCCGGCCAGGGCAAAGAAGATCCAGTCGGCGAACACCGCGTAGGCGAGCAGACGGTCGTACGAGTTGGTCAGGGCGAACGCCCCGGCGAGCGCGCCCTGGAGCAGGATGGCCGCGGTCGGCGCGTGGAAGCGCGGGCTGAGCCGGGCGAGCGAGCGGAAGAAGAGGCCGTCCGCTGCCATGGCGTAGTAGACCCGCGGCGCGGAGAGCAGCGCCAGGTTCAGGAAGCCAAACGTCGAGACCACGATGAGCAGGCTCACCGCCTTGGCGCCCGTCTCTCCCGCCAGCCGCTCGGCCAAGTCGGCCGCGGGAGTCTGGGTCGCCGCCAGGCCCTCCGCTCCCAGGACGTGCACGTAGGCCACGTTCACCCCAACGTAGACCACGATCACGCACACGACCCCCATCAGGATGGCCCGCGGGAGGTTCCGCTCCGGCTCGCGCACCTCCTCGGCCACGAAGTTCAAGTTCTGCCAGCCGCCGTAGGCGAACATGGCCGGCACCAACCCGGCGAAGAAGGCCGAGAGCAGCGGCAGGCCGGACATGCCGGCAGGAACGGCCGGCTCGAAGTCCAATCCAGAACCCTTCGTCAAGGTGAAGGCGCCCACGATCAGGATCGCCAGCGCCACGGTTTTGCCGAAGGTGATGACGTTGATCAGCATGGCCCCGGGCTTGATGCCCAGGGCGTGGAAGCCCGCCAGGCCCACGAGCATGGCGACCGCGAGCGCGGTCCCGCTCTGCGGGGGGAGGTCGACCAGCCGCGAGGAGTACTGGCCCAGCGCCACGGCCACCGCCGCCGTGGCCGCGGACTGGACGATCAGCAGCAGCGACCAGCCGTAAAGGAAGGCCACCAGCGGGTGGAAGGCCTCGCGGAAGAAGGCGTACTGGCCACCCACCCGGGGGACCACCGTGCTCAGCTCCGCGAAGACGAAGGCGCCGAAGAGCGCGATCAGCCCGCCCGCGGCCCAGACCCCGAGGATCAGCAGCGGCGTCTCCACCGTGCGGGCCACCACGTAGGGGTTGATGAAGATGCCCGAGCCAATGATCCCGCTGACCACGATCATCGTGGCATCGAACAGGGTCAGCCGCCGGGCAAAGCCCGCTCCGCTCTCGTTTTCGCGCATGAGGTTCGGGAAGCATAGCAGCGCTGTCACGCAAAACGGCCCGCAGACACCAGACTTTTCAGGAGAGCTTCTTCCAGCTTTCTGCTTCCTCCTGTCTCTCCTTCCATCGGATCACCTGCCGCCGGCGTCAGCCGGGGGTTAACCGTAGAGGAGACCGTACATGGAGCCGAGGAAGATTGCCGTGTTCCGACTTGCCGGGAAGACCGCGGGGATGACCGCGGGGATGACCGCTCTGGCGGTCCTGCTCCTGGCGGGCGCCGCGGGGGCCTTGGACCCCAAGGAGCCGGGCGCCTATCTGGACAGCAAGGAGTTCTTCAAGCCGGAGCTGTACATCAGCACCTCCCACGCGCCGCTCGAGCAGGTCCTGCCCCTGCTTTCCAACCAGAGCGTCTGGGAGAGCTTCAATGCAGCCCGCGCGGCTGCCGGCGAGCCTGCGATCCAGGCCTACATCGACCCGCGCTCCGGAGCCGCCACCAGCCTGGTCGGGGCCTTCCCCCTGATCCCGGGCAACGGCGTCGGCAACGCCCTGACGCTGGCGGACGTCAGCGCCCGGCTGGGCACGACGGTCAAGGCCATCGACGCGCAAGTCGTAGCCCAGGCCACCCGCAGCTTCATCGAGCAGCACAAGACGCTGCTGTCGATCAACATGGACCAGCTCGGCGAGGTCAAGGCCGTCGCGGTCACCCCGAACCTCTGGCAGGTCAGCATCCCCCAGACTTACCAGGGCATCCCGGTCCGCCACGGCCGCGTGGCCGCCTCCATCAGCCATGGCAACCTGGTCATCCTCGGCACCGAGACCTGGGGTGACGTGAACGGGCTCGACGCCAAGGCCACGGTGCAGGGCAGCGCCGCCCTGGCCGCCGGCTTCACCTATGCCGGCGGGCAGTCCGTCATGGACGAGATCCTCCGCCAGCCCACTCTGGAGATCATCCCGTTCGCCCCGCAGAATCTGCTCGACGGCGAAGCCTTCGCCGGTCCGGTCGGCCTCGGCTACGGCCACCGCCTGGTGTGGACCTATGAGTTCCAGAGGGTTCCCGACGACGCGGTCTGGGAGGTCATCGTCGACGCCCACAGCGGCGAGGTGCTCGCCTTCCAGGACACGAACCACTACATCAACCACTCGGTCAACGGCGGCGTCTACCCGCTGACCAACACCGGCATCTGCCCCACTCCGCAGACCTGCGGCATCATGCAGAGCGGCTGGCCCATGCCGTTCGCCGACACCGGCCTGGCCGCGCCGAACAACTTCACCAACAGCGGCGGCATCTTCAACTGGACGAGCGGCACCACGACCACGACCCTGACCGGCCGCTACGTCGACATCGTCGACTCCTGCGGCGCGGTCACCAACAGCGCGACGACCGGCACGATCGGCCTCGGCGGCGTCAACAACCAGCACGACTGCACGACCGGCGGCGGCGGCGCGGGCAACACCGCGGCCGCGCGCTCGGCGTTCTACGAGGTCAACAAGATCGCCGAGCTGGCGCGCGGCTGGCTGCCGACGAACACCTGGTTGAACAACCGCCTCACCACCAACGTCAACCTCAACAACACCTGCAACGCCTTCTGGAGCCCGGGGGCGGGAACGATCAACTTCTACCGTTCCGGCGGCGGCTGCCGGAACACCGGCGAGATCGGGGCCGTGTTCGACCACGAGTGGGGCCACGGCATGGACGACAACGACGCCGCCGGAGCGCTCTCCAACTCGTCCGAAGGCTACGCCGACATCGCGGGCATCTACCGCCTGCAGGCCTCCTGCGTCGGCCACGGCTTCTTCCAGACCCTGAACGACGGCTGCGGCATGACGATCGACGGCACCGGCTTCAACACGAACGAGGCGCAGCAGGGCGCGGCCCACTGCGACACCGACTGCTCGGGCGTGCGCGACGCCGACTACCTGAAGCACAGCCCGAACACGCCGGACACCGCGCTCGGCTTCGTCTGCTCCTCCTGCATCGCCGGCACGGGCCCCTGTGGCCGGCAGGTGCACTGCGCCGCGGCGCCCACCCGCCAGGCAGCCTGGGACCTGGTGGCGCGCGACCTCCAGCAGGCCCCCTTCAACTTCGACAGCCAGACCGCCTTCATCATCGGCAACAAGCTCTTCTACACCGGCAGCGGCAACATCGGCGCCTGGCACGCCTGCACCTGCGGCAGCACGTCCTCCGGCTGCGGCGCGACCAACGGCTACATGCAGTGGCTGACGGCCGACGACGACAACGGCACCCTCAACGACGGCACGCCGCACATGACGGCGATCTTCAACGCCTTCAACCGGCACGGCATCGCCTGCGCGACGCCGACCCCGGTCAACAGCGGCTGCGCCTCCGGCCCGTCGGCGGCAACCACCCTGTCCGGCACCGCCGGGACCTTCCAGTCCTCGCTGTCCTGGAGCTCGGTCGCGGGTGCGACCCGCTACTGGGTGTTCCGCACCGAGGGGCACGCCGGCTGCAACTTCGGCAAGGCCAAGATCGCCGAGACGACCGGCCTCTCCTTCACCGACACGCAGGTGGCGGCCGGACGGAGCTACTTCTACAACGTGGTCCCGGCCGGCACTTCGAACGGCTGCTTCGGCCGCGCCAGCAACTGCGTGACCGTGACCCCGACCGTGGGCGTGCCGACGCCCGATTTCTCGGTCTCCTGCAGCCCGTCGAGCCTGTCCGTGGCCCAGGGCGGCAACGGATCGAGCACCTGCACCGTGACGTCGACGAACGGCTTCAGCAGCGCCGTCGCCCTGTCGTGCTCGGGCCAGCCCGCCGGAGTGACCTGCGGGTTCTCGCCGGCCTCGGTGACCCCGCCCGCCAACGGCAGCGCCAACAGCGCGCTGACGATCACGGTGGCCGGTACGACCGCCACCGGCACCCACAACTTCTCGGTCCAGGGCGTGAACGGCGCGACCACTCGCACGGCTCCGATCGCCTTGACCGTGACCCCCACCGGCGGCCCGGTGACGGTGTTCTTCGATAACTTCGAGACCAGCCTGGGCTGGACGACGAACCCCAGCGGCACCGACACGGCGACCACCGGCCTGTGGGAGCGCGGTGATCCGGCGGCGACCAACGACAGCGGCCCCAAGCAGCTCGGCACCACGGTCAGCGGCGTCAACGACCTCGTCACCGGCCGGCTCGCCGGCACCGACGCGGGCACGTACGACGTCGACGGCGGCGTCACCACCATCCAGTCGCCGGCGATCGCGTTGCCCGCCACCGGATCGCTGACGCTCTCGCTGTCCTACTACCTGGCGCACGGCTCGAACTCGTCCTCGGCCGACTTCTTCCGGGTCAGCGTCGTGCACAGCGGCGGGACCACGCAGGTGTTCAACCAGAACGGCGCGGCCAGCAACCGCAACGGTGCGTGGGCGGTCGCGAACGCGAACCTGTCCGCGTACGCGGGCCAGTCGGTCCAGATCCTGATCCAGGCAGCAGACGCCTCGACCGCCAGCCTCGTCGAGGCCGGCGTCGACGACGTCCGGATCACCCAGTCCTGACCTACCAGTTCTGACCTACCAGTTCTGACCTACCAGTTCTGACCTACCAGTTCTGA